>DATEOC010000025.1:0-25922 GCA_035274425.1 Chloroflexia bacterium | reverse complement strand
CCCGACCCCCGACCCCCAGCTCCAGGTGCGGGATAAGCTGTGACCTTCCGCCTCCCCGGCCTGTTGCAGCCCTGGGGTATCCTGGTCATCGTAGTGGTCACCGCGATTGCCCTCTTCGGGGCCTATCGCTGGCATCGCGCCAACGTGCAAAGACCTCCCCTTTACCTGGACGTTGCCGCGTTGGGGCTGCTTGCACTCCTGACGGGGGGTTTCTTCTGGCGTGTGCTGACCGAGTCGGGCGCGATGATGCCCGCCGGGGGGGGAGACCTGGCCTCCCTCTACTTCCCTACCTATTCCTACGTCGCCGAGCAGATAAAGGGAGGGACCATCCCCCTCTGGAACCCCTACATATTCTCCGGTATGCCAATGGCCGCCGACGTGCAGACGGGACTCTTCTACCCGCTCAACTGGATACTCTACCTCTTCGTGCAGATCAATTATGGCGCGCTCGAATGGATGCTGATAGTGCATTACTGGCTGGCGTCGGTCTTCACTTATCTCTTCCTTCGTGACATCGGCATCTCGCGGCTGGGGGCTATCGCGGGGGGTATCGTCTTCGCATTCTGCGGCTTTATGACGGCCCACCTGGGGCACATGCCGATGGTGCTGGTGGCTGCATGGATACCGCTCATCTTGCTGCTGGTACGGCGCGCGCTCTTGCGTGAGACATTGGTGGGGTGGGCGTGGGCTGTGGGAGCGGGGCTGTGCATGGCGGTGGCGATATTCGCGGGGCACGTGCAGATATTCGCTTATGGCCTCATGGCGTCGGTAGTGCTGGCCTTCTACCTCTTCTTTACGCGTGAAGCCTCACGTCCAGAATCCAGTCGTCCGTCGTCCGTCGTCCGTCGTCCATTATTCACCTGGATAGCTAAAGGCGCTCTTATGCTAGCTATCGCGCTGGGGATCGGGGCTGTGCAGCTTCTCCCAAGCGCAGAGATGAGCAGCAATTCGTCACGTGACAAGGTGAGCTACGAGGAAGCGAGCGAATTCCCGGCGCAGCCGATAACGCTGCTCAACCTGGTGCTCCCCAGGGTGTACGGTAGTAATCCCACTACCTACGCCTTCGGTCAGTGGCAGACGACCGAGAATTGGGGGTATTGCGGGGTCGTGACGCTGGCGCTGGCGGTTGCGGGGGTCGCGCTGAAGCGGAAGAGTATGGTGGGCTTCTTCGCCATAATCACGGTCATATCATTCCTCATCATGGTGGGCGACCTTTCAATCGTGAGCGGATGGCTGTACAAGTTCGCGCCTGGGTTCAACAAGCTGCGTGATGCTGGGAGAGCGCTTGTGTTGCTGGGGTTAGGGCTGTCGGGGCTGGCTGCGTATGGTCTCGATGCGCTGGTGGAGGCGATCAGGGAAGGGGGTAACAGAAGGCGCGCCCTCATGTGGTGGCTGGTGGGCTTGAGCGCGGCGATAGTGGTGCTGTTGTTTGGGATTATGCCCACGTTGTACAAGGAGATACTGGCGAATACGGGCGCGGCGTTCGGCCCGATGCCTGGGGCTATCAACGATTTAGGCATGGCGCTGCTGTGGCTGGGGCTGCTGGCGGCGATTGGGTGGGCGGCTTACAGGGGAAGGTTAGCGGTCTCTTTGACGGGTGGGCTGGTGCTCATCCTGCTCGTGCTGGACCTCTTTTCGCCCAACTCCCGCTTCAACCCGACGACTGAGAACGTGATAGCGGGCTACCAGCATTTCGACGCTATCAACCTGCTGTATAAAGAGAGCCAGGACCCACGTACCGGCTTACCTCTGCGTGTGAATAGTGACACCGACGTACATGACGTGTGGCAGCCCTCCACTGCGATGTTGAGCCGGCTATTATATGACACGGGTGGAGCGTTCAACCCACTCAGGCCGGAGAATTACGAGTATGTGTGGGAGGTCGCCAAGCGCAATCCTGATAGCCCACTGTACGACCTGACGGCGGCGGGGTTTGAGGTAATATCACCTACCAACAAACATGATGGGCAGCAGAAGTGGGAGCGCATCGAAAGGTACAAAGAAGGGTTCGAGATTTACAGGAACCGTAACGCCCTGCCCCGCGCATTCCTGGTACACGAAGCGAGGATCGAGCCTGACCGCATCGAAGGGATAGAGGTGACGCGCCGGTTCGATGTTGACCCGCGGCATACGGTCCTGCTTCCGAGCGGTCAGGAGACACCCAGCGACCTGAAGGGGACCGCCGAGTCGCCCCAGGAGGGGGAAGGTGCTGAGGCGGTGAGGGCAACTCACTACTCGGCGAACAGGGTGGAGCTGGAGGTGCAGGTCAACGCGCCCGGCTGGGTGGTGCTGGTCGATACCTGGTATCCAGGTTGGGAGGCGACGCTGAACAGCCAGCCTGTGGCTATCGAGAAGGCATTCTACGCTTACCGCGCCGTGAAGGTGGGTCAGGGTAAGCAGACGATAGTGATGCAGTTCCGCCCCCCGACATGGGTGTGGGGGCGCTGGTTGTCGCTGTTGACGCTGGCGGGTGCGCTGGTTGGGTTGGTTGGGCTGTTTGTAATGGTGCGGCGGCGTAGGCGATAGCACAATATGCGGCTGGAGCAAAGCGGGACAATAGATTAGATGGCCAGGTCATCTTTATCCCAATCTATACCCATGTTGGCGACGAACGCCTGGACGTTGTTCCATAGTGTGAGTGCGGCACTATAGACTTCAGCCGAATTGTGTGTGGTGAAGCCACCTGCTCGGTCAAGTAACGGTCCATAGTTCGCAGGCTGCATCGGCATTTGTTGAGCGAGGCGATAAAGCCCACGTTGGCCGGGATAGTAACGCCGATTGGCCAGGCCGATAAGTAAGGCCGTGCTGAACACGAAATCCCTGCCCGCAGCCAGTAGGCCATAGTCGTCCATTTGTGCCGAGGCGTTACGAAGCTTACCTATGATTTGATGCGTCCACAGCATCTGCTCACGAATTGCCTTATCGAAGTCTTCTGCTTGAAGATCGCGTGTGGCCGCTTGCAAATGGCTGAAGAACTCCCCACGCTCGAATAACACCAGGTATGACCGACGCATATCAGCCCGAATGGGCCACATAGGATTTACCGCAGCAGCGTCGTCCAGAAATAGCTGGGCCGGGCCATAGAAGACCTCGACCGCACAACCCCTGTAAATAAAGACCAGGTCACGGCTGGGGATAGCTTCGGTGGTAGCCACCCAGAGCTCTAAGTCTGAGTGCTCGGTATCGACATGTTTAGCCACCGAGCCATAGACAACGATACCAATGATATTCGTTCCGTACTTCTCAACAATCCGGCCCGCGATCTCCTGGGCCAGGACCATGCGTTCCTCATGCGTCATATATCAGCCTCGTTGTAAATAGGATAGTGAGCGCACAGGCTATGATCCTCTTTGCGCCAAATGAGCTGAAAAAGGCAAGGGCGGCTCAAAGCTGCCCTATTACCTCTGCTAGGTGGATTTTGTTGGTAATCTCTAGCATTTCACATTTCCTCCGCGTCTATGTCCAGTTCTTGCTCGTGGGCGATGAGCTTTTCGGCGTCGCCCAGGGCTTCTAGCTCGGCTGAGTAGGCTTCCCTCAGTTGGAACGCGACGTCCGGAGAGAGGTCGCCTGACTGGGAGAGGGTCTCTACCTCGGCTAGGGAGGAGGCAGCCATCGCTTTGCGGTTGTTTATGGTCTCCAATTCTTCCTGCATCCTGGTCTTGTGGATCAAGCCTAGCCTGTTGAGCAACGGACTCATCGTCAGGCCCTGCGCGAGTAGAGAAAAGAGGATAACCCCAAAGGTCATTGCTAGGATGAGGTCGCGGTCCCCGAACGGCTCGTTGGGGCCGAGGGTGAGGGGCAGGCTGAGGGCCATCGCGAGAGAGAGGGAGCCACGCAGCCCGCCCCATACCAGCACGCTCTGCCACCTGTATGGGATGGGACGGTGGATGAAGCGGAGCAGCGCGCTCGACGCCACCACCACGATAGCCCGCACCACCAGCACTGCGACTATAGCCAGGATGGTAGGCAGCCAATACTGGTACAGCTTCTCTATGTTCACCTCAAGCCCTATGAGGAGGAATATGAGCGAGTTGGCGACGAAGCCGAAGAATTCCCAGCTAGAGGCTATGGCGGCTCGCGTGGTGGGGGTCATGGCTACCGAGTGCCCGTAGGTGCCGACCACGAGCGCGGCCACTACCACCGCGATCACGCCGGATACCCCTACGCGCTCGGCCAGGAGATAGGTGCCATATGCCACTACCAGGGTCATGGCTATCTCTATAAGGTAATCGTTCACGCGGGATAGGAGCAGCGACACGCCGAACCCTATCAGCGCGCCTAATAACAGGCCGCCGGCTACCACGAATAGAAACTCCTGTACCGCCAGCACGAAATCGCCTAGCGCGCCCGCGATGACAACGCCCAAAACGATGCGGAACAAGACGAGGGAGGTGCCGTCGTTGAAGAGGCTCTCCCCTTCGAGGATGACCGACAGGCGGCGAGGAGCGCCCATCTGCCTGAAGATTGCCAGCACCGATACGGGGTCTGTGGCCGACACGATAGCCCCAAAGAGGATAGCGGTCTCCCAGGTCAGGCCCGCCGCGTAGTATGTGATAACCGCCACAAAGAGCGCGGTCAATAGCACGCCCGGCACGGCAAGGAGCGCGATAGGGCGCAAGTTATCTTTCAACTCGCTGAAGTCGAGGTGGTAGGCCGACTCGAAGAGGAGGGCGGGGAGGAAAATGAAGAGGATGACATCGGGCGTGAGGTCAATGGTCAGGTCGGTAGGGACCAGGGTGAGCACCAGCCCCGCGATTACGAGGGCCACAGTGTAAGGTATGCGCACGTATTTGGAGGCAACCGCCACTACCATCACGGCTATGAGCAGCCAGACGAGCGTGGTGACACCTTCGCTTGCAAGTCCGTGGTCCATTGTCAAGCAGCATACTCAAAGTTCGGGAAATCATCAACGAAAATCGATGATGATTTCCCAAACTCATAAGAGCAGGGCTGATGGAGTATAATGGTTGTATGATGGCGAATAGCAGCTACAGGTGCCCGCAGTGTGGGTATGAATACGAGTCCTGGGTGGAGATATGCCCTGATTGTAAGGTGCCTGTACAAAAGGTAGAGGATGCGCCGCCCGTCGAGCATAACAACCCTGCGTTAGGCGTGGGCGACGACCCTAAATGGACGGTAGCAGCCAACGTGCCTAACGCCATCATCGGGAGCCTCATCAAAAGCCAGCTTGAGGACGCGGGCATCCCTGTGTTGATGACGCGCTCGCGGAGCGCCGATATCGCCGAGTTCAGCCACAATGACTACGTGCCACAGGACATCCGTGTGCCCGCTCACCTGCGCGAGCAGGCTCGCCAGTTGGTATACGCTACCCCTGAGAGCCTCAGCCATCTTAATGAGTTCTATACGGACGATGATGAGCCGGATGAAAATGCCACGCCTTATAAGTCGAGCCTGCCCGAAGGGTGGAGCCTGCTGCCGGGCGAGACGGAGATGCGGGAGCGCAGAGAGCTAATCGCCGGGCGCGGTGAGACACCAGCTGGGTGGTACTGGTCGGATGAGCATCAGCAAGCATCTGTTGAATACGAGCAAGAAGAGCCGGTTATAGATTGGCGGTCACAGCAAGGTCATATGGCAAGAGGGCGACCAAACGCGCATGAGACATTCAGGGAAGAGGCCTGGCCCAAGCAGCCGAAATGGATAAGAATCCTCTACGGTATCATGCTCCTCGCTATCACGCTCCCATTCTTGCTGCAATTGCTGGAGCAACTGGCGCGCTTGTTCAACAGGTAATTCATTAGTATGAAATTGGACGCCGGAGGCGTCCAATTTCATACTAATGAATTGACTTCTAAGCGTAGGGGTAGTCGGGCTGGGACTGCATGGTTTTCAATTGCTTGAGATGGAGGTCGAGGTGCGCTGCCAGAAGGAGTAACCAGCCGTTGACGGTCAGTTCGCCGTACCCCTCATAGACCGTTTTGGTCTCCATCTGCTCAGCAGGCAAAGTTTCGACATATCCCAGGAAGCTATGCATCATGTCGTGCAGGAGTGAGGCAAGCTCGGAGCCGGGCACGCCGCTCCAACCTCCCCTACCGAGGACGCTGCCCGTCTTGCCTGTGACGTTCGTGCCCCTGGGAGCGCGGGGGAACTGGGGACGCCCATGCCCCAACCCGCGTGCGATACCGAACCAGTAGAAGGCGACGCCTACGGCTACGTGCGTGACGATCTCCGAGGTGTCGAACTCGGCCTCGTCGCCGCTGGAGTCCCAGCCGGCAGGCTTGCCAGGAAGCCGGTAAGCTATCTGCTCCGGCGTGAGGTCGCGTACCGTGTTTTCCATCTCCGCGGACATCTCCCGCGCGAAGCTGCACAGCTCGTCGCGGGTGAACTCTGCCGCGGCGTCATTGACGGTCCGCTCGCGCTCGAAGAATTGCCTCGCAAGCTCTATCAGGTCGGTTGAGTGTAATCTGTTCATTTTGTCTCCGAAAGTTCAAAGTTCAAAGTTCAAAGTTCAAAGTCCAAGGTCCCAAATCAGCTAAACGCTAAGACGCCAAGATAACCAAGAACGCCAAGATTATTTATTGGTTCATCGCAGAGGACACTGAGTGTATGTTTACCAACTATGACAAGGGTCGAGGAGCTTGCCGTAACGAATCATCATCATCCCTGTCATTCCGAACGAAGTGAGGAATCTAAGTCTCTATCCACCTGGCAAGCTCGGAGATTCCTCACTACGTTCGGAATGACACTCTTATTACATTCGTTGTTACATAGGCTCTAAAGGTTCACGCGTCACGTTTCACGCCTCCATTTCACCCAGGCCGCTCATTATCAGGGTGAGAGAGGCTACTGCTGCCGTCTCGGCTCGGAGGGTGCGTGTGCCCAGGGTTACTACCGCCACGCCCGCGTCCTGGGCTGTGCCGATTTCAGCCAACGTGAAGCCCCCTTCAGGGCCGATATAGATGCTAGCCGTGCGCGGTTGTCCAGACCTCTTGAGTGCGTCGGCAATTGCCTCTGAGCCGCCTAGTTCCGGCATTATAGCGACGTGGGACCCTTGCGACAACATGAGCGACTCCCCTTCTAGCGCCATTTTGAGAGAGACCGGCTCATCAAGTGCCGGTATCAGGCCGCGCCCGCTTTGCTCGGCGGCCTCCTGGATGATGCGCTCCCAACGCTCGCGGCGTATGGCTCGCAACGAGCTGGTTACGCTCCGTTCCGCCACTATGGGCACGAACCTGGCGGCCCCAAGCTCGGTGCATTTCTGCAAGGCCCACTCGAACTTGTCGGGCTTGTTGAGGAGCGACAGGCATAAGCTCACCGTGTGGGCAGGCTCGGTCCTTATTTGTACTTTATCTTGTACCTCAGCCCACACTTCATCTTTGCCGAACTCGACCAGCACGACGTGATACTCATAGCCGAGGCCATCGAGCAGGGCGAAGTGGTCGCCGGGGCGCATACGTAGCACGTGGCGTATCTGCTGCGCTACTTCACCCTTTATCCTCACCCTCGACCCGCCGAGCGAGCCGGGTGGGACGAAGAACCTGTGCATGGCTACTTTTGCGCGCTTACCCGGTCGAACTTCCTGCGCGCTATATAGATTAGCAACCCGACCAGGATCGTCGCCATAGCCAATAATGCGATGAGCTTGAGGAGGCCGCTTGGGAGGAGTAGCCCTAGCACACCGAAAGTAGCTGATAACGCGTAGAATATCAGCACAACTTGCTGCTGGCTGAAACCGAGGTCGAGCAGCCGGTGGTGCAGATGCGCTCGATCTGGTGACATCGGTGACTGGCCCCGGTAGAGCCTGTATATGACCAGGTATATAGCATCGAGTATCGGGACGCCCAGGACGAGCAAAGCAGCTGCCAGCTTCGCGCCACCAATAATAGCGATTACGGCCAGCGTGAAGCCGAGGAACATAGCTCCGGAATCGCCCATGAAGATACGGGCAGGGTGGATATTGAACGGTAGGAAACCTAGAATCGCTGCGCCCAGTATAAGGGGCAGATACGCCAACGTCCACTGCTCCACGACGAAGCCAGTGATCCAGAATAGCACTCCACACGCTACCACCGAGACGCCCGCCGCCAGCCCATCCAATCCATCTATCCAGTTGATGGTATTCGTCATGCCGACGAGCCAGACGATTGTAAAGAGAACTGCGATCACCAGGGGCATTTCAATAGAGCCGCCAAAGGGATTTTGTACAGTTAGTGCCAGCACGCCCGCGCCCTGGTCATAATGCCGCGTACCGGGAGTCTCAATGAAGGGAGGGCTTCCGTCAAGAGGGGTAATGACGTTTGGACCACCAGGCCATATGAGGCTGGGGATTATGACGAGTAGCGCCGAGCCTATCTGCCAGATGAGCCGCGTGACGGGTCGCAGGCCGCGTATGTCGTCTACCGCCATGACCAGGGTAATAATGCCCGCCCCTAGCAGCATGAGGAGCACGCGACTCCCCTCGAAGGCAGCGTTGCCCGACTTCCCGGCGCGTATGTCGAAGACGAAAGTGAGAAGCACCCCTACCGCGAAAGCCGCGAACATCGCCAGACCGCCCAACCGGGGAATGGGCACGCGATGCACTCGCCGCTCCTCCCCAGGCTCGTCCACCAACCCTCGCTGCAATGCTACCTTGCGCACAAGCACCGTCAGCCCGAACGATAGACCGAGCGTGACGACGAATATGAGAGGCATAGCGAAGAGGGGATCGATCAATTGCGTTTCTCTTTGGGAGTTAGGAATCATAAATTCTGAATTACTTCAACCAACTCAAAATTTAGAACTCATAACTCATAATTCGTCATGAGGTGCCGAACTGGCGGTCCCCCGCGTCACCCAGGCCGGGGACGATGTAGCCTACGTCGTTCAGGTGGGTGTCTATGGCGGCGATGTGGATGGGCACGTCGGGGTGCTCTGCGTGGAAGCGCTCCACCCCTTCAGGTGCGGCTATGAGACCGACGTATTTTATGCGCCGCGCACCCCAATCTTTGAGTATCTTGACCGTCGCTGTGGCCGAGCCTGCCGTCGCGAGCATCGGGTCCAGCACCAGGCAGATGTCTACCGTAGGCTCAACCGGCAGTTTGTTATAATACTCGACGGGGAGGAGAGTGCGGTGGTCGCGGTAGAGGCCGATGTGCCACACCTGGGCAGTCGGTATCAGGTCGAGCGCCGCGTCTACCATGCCCACCCCCGCCCGCAGGATAGGCACAAGCCCGATGCGCTCGGCCAGCTTGCACCCCTTCATGGTGGCTAGGGGCGTCTGAACGTCTATCTCCTCGGTGGCGAGGTCCAGCGTGGCTTCGTATATAAGGAGGCTGGTGATCTCGCGCACTACCTCGCGGAACTTCTTAGGCTCTGTGGTAGCAGCGCGCATCAGCGCAAGCTTGTGCTGTATAAGTGGGTGGTTGGAGACGATAACCTCTTTCATAGCTCCTCATCAGAATGACTATCTTAATCACAAAGACCACAAAGAGACAAAGGCCACAAAGATTATTATGGGTTTATGAAGTGTGATACTTACAGAGTTCCTAGAGCTTGGTAAGGTCTAAGACAAGATAAACCATTAATCAATCTTTGTGGCCTTTGTCTCTTTGTGGTCTTTGTGATTAAATCGCCTATCATACCTGGATGCCGGGGACGGGGAAGCGGCTGCATAGCTCGGCGACTTCAGTGCGCACGCGCTCCAGTATCGAATCGTCGTTGGGGGCGCGCAGAACGTCTCCTATGAGGCGGGCTATGGTATCCATTTCTGGCTCGCGGAAGCCTCGCGTGGTGACGGCGGGGGTGCCTACGCGGATGCCGCTAGCTTTGGCGGGGGGCTGCGGATCGTATGGGATGGCGTTCTTGTTTACCGTGATGCCTACCTCGTCCAGGGCGTGCTCAGCCTCTTTGCCTGTCAGGCCGAGGGGGGTAACGTCAACGAGCATCAGGTGGTTGTCCGTGCCGCCTGATACCAGGCGCAGCCCCGCCTTCTCTAGCCCTGCCGCGAGGCGCTTGGCGTTGGTGACGATCTGCTGCTGGTATTCTTTGAAACCCGGTTCTAATGCCTCTTTGAAGGCTACCGCTTTGGCCGCGATGATGTGCATGAGTGGGCCGCCCTGGATGCCGGGGAAGACGCTCTTGTCTATGTCCTTGGCGTACTGCGCCTTGCACAGCACCATGCCGCCCCTGGGGCCGCGCAGCGTCTTGTGCGTAGTGGTAGTGACAAAGTCGGCGTGGGGTATGGGTGAAGGGTGCAGTCCCGCCGCTACGAGGCCCGCGATGTGCGCCATGTCCACCATGAGCATCGCGCCCGCGGCGTCGGCTATCTGCTTGCAACGCTCGAAGTCGAAGATGCGGGGGTAGGCGCTCGCGCCCACCACGAGGAGCTTTGGCCTCTCTTCCAGCGCCTGCTTTTCGAGCACGTCGTAGTCCAGGCGCTCGGTCTCACGCTCGACGGCGTAGGAGCTTGCGGCGTATAGCTTGCCGGAGAAATTGACCGAGTAGCCGTGCGTAAGGTGCCCGCCGAAAGCGAGGCCCATGCCGAGTATCTTGTCTCCCGGTTGGAGCACCCCCATGTATACCGCCATGTTGGCTTGCGCGCCGGAGTGGGGCTGCACATTGGCGTGGTCGGCACCGAACAGTTCCTTTGCCCGTGAGATGGCGAGGTTCTCGGCCACATCCACGTACTCACAGCCGCCGTAATAGCGCTTGCCGGGGTAGCCCTCCGCATACTTGTTGGTTAGGACCGACCCCTGCGCCTCAAGCACAGCGCGGCTCACGTAATTCTCCGATGCGATAAGCTCTATCTTCTCGCGCTGGCGGCTCTCCTCGTCCTTGATCGCCGCGAAGAGCTCGGGGTCTACCTCGCTGAGAGGTGCGTCATTCTCATAAGCGCCACGTTCTTGCGGCCTGAGGGGAAGAGTGGTATACATTCTGGTTACTCCTTCTGATAATTTTGAATTTTGAATTCTAAATTTTGAATTACTCGAATGAACTCAAAATTTGGAATTCAAAATTCAAAATTCCGTAACTGCGCCAGCATTATACACCCTGAAACGGGCGGATGCCAGCGAGGATGAGGGTAGGGGTTAGCCCTATAGGATTAGTCCAAAAATACGTCCGTTAATAACACTATTTGGGCATCATTTAGATATGGAGGTCTGCTATAATGGGCGACATACAGCCTGATCGACAACAGGCACATCCTCACACCAGGAGGGATATGAAGGTCTTAGTGACCGGTGGTGCGGGCTACATCGGTAGCGTAGCTGCTGAAATGCTGCTTGATAAGGGCCATAGCGTCGTGGTGTTCGACAACCTGGTAAAGGGGCACGTTGGAGCGGTTGACCCACGCGCCACGTTCGTCGAAGGGGACCTCGCCGACGCCGAGCTTCTGGAGCGCACGCTACGGGATAACGAGATAGATGCGGTAATGCACTTCGCGGCTCACTCGTTGGTGGGCGAGTCGATGGAGAATGCAGCCAAGTACTTTGACAACAACGTTGCTACGAGCCTGACACTGGCACAGACGATGTTGCGAGTGGGTGTGAAGATGCTCGTCTTCTCGTCCAGCGCCGCGACTTACGGGATGCCTGAGAGCAGCCCCATCAAGGAGGACGACCATACCGCGCCGATAAACCCTTACGGGGAATCGAAGTTGATGTTCGAGCGGATGCTGCGCTGGCTCGACGAGATACATGGGCTGAGGTACGTATCGCTCAGGTATTTCAACGCAGCGGGCGCTTCCGAGAAGTACGGGGAGGTGCATGACCCGGAGACGCACATAATACCAAACGTGCTGGGGGTGGCATTGGGGCAGCGCCAGTCGGTGCAGATATACGGCGATGACTATCCGACTCCCGACGGTACGGCAGTGAGAGATTATATACATGTCATAGACCTGGCACAGGCCCACCTGCTGGCGCTCGAATGGCTGGCGCAAGGGGAGGAGAGCAACATATTCAACCTCGGCAACGGCTCAGGCTTCTCGGTCAAGGAGGTGGTTGACACCGCCCGCCGGGTAACGGGCCACGACATACCGGCGCAGATGGGGCCAAGACGCGCCGGCGACCCGCCGGTGCTGGTGGCAGCGGCAGACCAGATAATAGCAAAGTTAGGGTGGAAACCGGAGTACCCCGGCCTGGAAGAGATAATAAGCTCAGCATGGGAATGGCATAAGCGACACCCGATGGGATACGAATGATTTTGGATTTTAGATTTTGGATTTTGGATTGATCTAATAATCCAAAATCCAAAATCTAAAATCCAAAATCTAAAAGAGGTAGTGATGGCTAAAGAGTTATCGTTCTCGCAGCGGTTCGGCAGGGAGCCTGCGGTCCTGGTGCGCTCGCCGGGGCGGGTGAACCTGATTGGGGAGCATACCGACTACAACCTGGGCTACGTCTTACCTACCGCGATAGACCGGTACACGAAGCTGGCCGCCGCACCCCGATCTGACAAGAAACTGAACGTCTACTCGGAGACGATGGGCGAGAGCATGGAAGTAGACCTCGATAGCCATCTCGGTCTGATAGGGGAGGCGGCGGAGTGGGGCAATTACGTGCGCGGAGCGGCGTGGTGGCTGCGCGAGCACGAATATACCCCCGTAGGCGCGGACGTGCTTATCTGGGGGGACTTGCCGGTCGGGGCAGGTCTTTCGTCGTCTGCGTCGGTATTGCTGGGACTGCTCGGTACGATGTCGTCACTGTCGGGGTGGAACATACCCAAGCCGGAGCTGGCGCGGGCGGCCCAGAAGGTGGAGAACGATTTTATTGGCGTGCCGGTAGGGATCATGGACCAGATGGTGATCGCGACGAATGCGGCGAAGTCGGCGTTATTCCTCGACTGCCGGTCGCTCAGCTTCTCACCGGTGCCCCTGAACCTCACGGGGATGGGCCTGTCGCTCGTGGTAGTGAACAGCGGGATACAGCGCGACCTGGCCGACTCCGCTTATTCGCGGCGCAGGCGAGAGTGCGAGGCAGCGGTGGGCGCGCTCAAGGTCATCACATACAACCTGGACCTGCATTCGCTACGGGACGTGACGCCCGATATGTTACAGAGGCACGGCAGCAAGCTCTACCACCCGCTCTTTAAGCGCGCTCGCCACGTCGTCACCGAGAATGAGCGCGTCCTGCAAACGGTTACGGCGCTCGGCACGGGCGATATGGAGGTGGTGGGGCAGTTGATGAACGAGTCGCACGCCAGCTTGCAGCAGGACTTCGAGGTGAGCAACCTCTTCATGGACCGCCTGGTGGAGCTGGCGCAAGGGACGGAGGGGGTGCTGGGCGCGCGCTTGACTGGTGCGGGCTTCGGTGGCTGCACGGTCAACCTGGTGAAGACGAGCGCGATACGCAGCTTCGACCGCGAAGTGGTCAAGCGCTACGCCGAAGAGACCTCGCTGAAGGCTGAGACGTATGTGGTCAAGCCTGTGGACGGGTTAGAGGTAGAGAAGCTCTAATCATATCGAACCCCGCCCTGCGACTGAAGGCGCGGCCTACGTAGTACGAAGTCCGCCTGCGCGGACTAAGCCTCAGTCGCCGTAGGGCGACTTCGTTGGTGTAGGCCGCGCCTTCAGTCGCAGGGCGGGCTTAGAAGGCCCCCCGCCGCTATGGCCGAGGGTAGGTATGTTGCGCCCAGGGGCTGTCGGGGTATAGCGCGACCAGCTTCTCCCAGGTGTCGTACATCCTGGTGGTGTCGCGCCTCTCGAAGAAGTAGGCGGTGGAGAGCCAGAATAGAGCTTCCGGGGTCATTGCGTTCTCTACGGAGGCTGCCGACTCCAACTCGTTTATGGCTTCAGCAGAGCGCGTCCATGCTATGAGGCAGCGCGCCCTCCCGATCTTTAGAGCCGATAGGAAGTCGTCAGGCGGCAGATAGCCGACAGATTGGTGGTGGATACTGCCGTTGTGGTCCCCGAAGCCGACGCTGGGGGTCCAGATTACGTGGTTGGCGCGGAAGAGGGGCCAGCTTTCACGCTCGCCCATGTTCGCCTCGTAAGGGACGAAGTGGCTCGAAATGTAGTCCAGGACTGTGGGGTCTGGATACGTCACGGTATCCAATCTGTCGCAGCCCGCTCAGTCCGGCTTGGTGAAGTAGACTAATAGTTGCCTCCGCTCAGCATGTGCCTTCTTGAGCGCGAGGTCATAGCTTAATTCCCATGTGATGCCTGTTGAGGTATCGGGCATGAGGCTCTCCTTAAGAAATCAATTTCGTTTGTATTGTACCATTGGACGATAGACGATAAAGGGTCTGGAAATGGGCACAAAAAAGCGGACCGTACATAGACCTTCTTAAGGTGAGCGGTCTGCTTTTGTTATTTTCAGGCAGCGTTTTGGTATAGCCCTGGGTTAGCTTATGCCCTGTTTTGTGCCGATTCTTCCAGCATTTGCTTCAGGGCGGCAAGGGGGGCGTCCTTGCTCCCTCTGAACCTGATGCAGCTTTTGCCGCAATCAAGGCCCTGCAGGCTGCTCTTGTGTTTCTCAACGAGGTCGGTGTCCATCATGTAGAAGCTGATGTAGTTCTTCTGAGAAGCGAAAGAGCATATGACGTTTCCGTGGCTATCCACGTATGTTGGCATGTTGTATTGCATCGTCTCTGTGATGCCCGGCACCGTTTCGAGTACCAGGGTCCGTAAGTCCTCCAGGGTGGTACGTCGTTTCGGCTCTGCCTGTGCCAGGTAAGCGCTTACCTGCTCGTTCTCTCCCATTTACCTGCCTCCTCTTTATGCGTTTTGGCACTTCCAGAACCGACCATCCGGCTCGCTAATAACATAGCACATTTTTTCTAACTTTGCACGTGATTTCATAGGGCTATATCTATCTTCAAACCCCGCCCGGCGGATAAATCCGCGGGCTACACATACAAAGCCCGCCTGCGCGGGCTGGGCCGTATGTGCATTGAGCGAAATACCTAGATCAGCTCCTCTAAGCGCCCTGTCCAGCATATGGTAGCGCGTGAACCTGTCGCTCGTTTTCTCGGTATACAAGGTAGGCACGTCGTTTTGACAGCCTGCAAGCCGTTATTGACCGAGAGTTGCATCTGCACCTGTATTAATCTCTATGTTGGCTGGGGAGAGGAGTTTCAAATGAGGATATCAGCTTTGGGCAAACGTGGGCCGTTGCGCTGGCTTTCTCTTCTTATGGGATTGCTAATCGTAACCTCTGGACTTACTATTACTCCAGTTCAGATGCAGTCAGACAGCCGCCTCTTCCCTGAAACGGGCAAGACGGTGAAGGGGTTGTTCCTCACGTACTGGAACGAGCATGGTGGGCTTCCCCAGCAGGGCTACCCTATATCGGAGGAGATGCAGGAGAAGAGCGACACGAATGGTAAGACTTATACTGTACAGTACTTTGAGAGGGCGGTCTTCGAGGCGCACCCAGACAACCAGGCCCCTTACAATGTGCTGTTGTCGCTGCTAGGCAATTTCCGGTACAAGCAGCAATATCCGAACGGCGCTCCTGGTCAGAAGCCGAATAGTGAGCAAGGCTCCCGCCTATTCCCGGAGACGGGGAAGCGGGTAGGCGGCATCTTTCTCGATTACTGGCAGAAGAATGGCGCGCTGCCACAGCAGGGCTACCCCATCTCGGACGAGTTCCAGGAGAGGTCTGCGCTGGACGGTAAGGTTTACACCGTGCAGTATTTCGAGCGGGCGGTGTTTGAGGCGCACCCTGAGAATCAGGCTCCTTTCAACGTGCTGCTGTCGCAGCTGGGCACGTTCCGGTATAGGGACAAGTACGTTGCGCAGAATCTGACGCTTGACCAGTTCTACGATAAGGTATTCTCCGACATCGGGCTGCGCGACCCTGAGAATTTTACCGCCATCGGCTTGCCCCGCAGCTACAAGCCCGACTTCCATAACGACAAGCTCAGCGACGTGTCTGATGCGTTCCTGCATGAGACTTATGCCCTTGAGCGCAACTATCTACAGCAGCTAGGCACGTACGATCCCAAGAAGCAGACGGCTAAGCAGACTATCTCCAGCGCCGCCCTCACGTGGTATCTGAATGATGCCATCCAGGGCGAGGAGTTCATGTACCACGATTACACGCTCAACCCGGTTTACGGGGTGCATATCGGATTGCATGATCTGATGGTCGAGTACCAGCCTCTCACCGACGCTCAAGACGCTCAGGCTTATATCACCCGGCTGGAGGCTTTCCCTGGGCGGATTGATGGCATACTTGAGCAGATGAAGCTGCGCGAGCAGAAGGGTATCTTCATGCCCGGCTGGATGATAGATAGTGCGGTAGGCCAGATGCGCGGCATGACACCGTCAAACGCCAGGTCCAGTGACTTCTACGAGACATTCGCCCGGAAGGTGGGCACGCTCGGCAATATCAGCAGCGCAGAGAAGCAAACGCTGTATACAGCCGTCGAGAAGGCGGTGAATGATAAGGTCTACCCGGCGTATCGCAGGCTGATAGACTACCTGAATTCGATAAGGTCGAAGGGGCGGTCTACGGATGGGGTGTGGGACCTGCCCAACGGCGATACCTATTACCGCTACATGGTGCGCCACCACACCGGCACCGCGATGACCCCGGAGGAGGTACACAACCTCGGCCTGCGGGAAGTGACGCGCATCCAGGGGGAGATACGCCAGGCCCTCGACGCGCTTGGGTATAAGAACCTGAGCTTGCAGGCAGGCATACAGGCTGTAGCGCAGGCGGCGGGGTTCTACAGAACGGATACCGAAGCGGGCAAGCAAGAGGTGTTGAATGCCTTCCGCTCCATCATAGACCGGGCGCAGAACAATATCTCGTCGCAGTTCGACCTGAAACCGAAAGCGCCCGTAGAGGTGCGTGCCGTGCCCGTCGAGCAGCAGGCTACCGCGCCGGGCGGCTATTACTTCGCGCCTTCCGTGGATGGGACGAGGCCGGGGGTCTTCTACGCTAACCTGGGGCTGCCTAACTATGCCAAGTACAACATGCCGACGCTGGCTTACCACGAGGCGGTGCCAGGGCATCACTTCCAGCTTAGCGTGCAGGTGGAGTTGCAGGGGGTGCCCCTCTTCCAGAAGGCTTCGATATTCCCTCTCCCAACTTCGTTCGTTGAGGGTTGGGGGCTTTACGCGGAGAAGCTGGCGAGCGAGGCGGGCTTCTACAAAGATGACTCGCACGGCAACGTAGGCCGCCTGAAGGCAGAGCTTTTCCGCGCCAGCCGCCTGGTGGTTGACACGGGTATCCACTGGAAGCGCTGGACCCGCCAGCAAGCGATAGATTACATGGACCAGGCTAACGCCACATCGGGTGGGGCATACACGGGGGAGGTCAACCGCTACATCGCCTGGCCGGGGCAGGCGCTCGCGTACAAGGTCGGCGAGCTAAAGATAGTCGACCTGCGCGAGCAGGCCCGCACGAAGCTGGGGAGCAAGTTCAACATCAAGGAGTTCCACAACACGGTGCTGGGGAGTGGCAGCCTCCCGCTCTCCGTGCTGGAGCAGGCGGCAGGGCAATATGTGGGGAGTAAGTAAGAGCGTATGGTGAACTCAGACTGCCTGACAAAACCTGTGATGTAATTCGTAGGGGCGGTTCGTGAACCGCCCTGGTGGGGAGAACACCTGCTAGACTGAGGGCGGTTCACGAACCGCCCCTACAGAGGTTGGAAGTAACAAGATGAATATGCACGTTATAACAAAGGGCAATCAAACTGCCCTGGAAGGAGCGCCAGGTACACGTCTACTCCACTCCCCGGAGGATGTTGTGGATATTATCGGAATCTGCTTTGAGAATAGAGCACGGTCAGTGCTCCTGTATGCTGAGAATCTCACCGAACGTTTCTTCGACCTCAGCTCAGGTGAAGCAGGGGCTATCCTTCAGAAATTCAGGAATTACCGCATAAGGGTAGCGGTCGTGGTATCCCCAGGCGGATCACCCCAGAGTGATAGGTTTCGGGAGATGGTCGCAGAAGAGAGGCAAGGGGACGACTTCCGCATCTTTGACGATAGGGATGCGGCTGAAGCGTGGTTGATAAGGGATTGAAGGGCTATTGCGCCAGTACGGCGTTAGTCGTCTTGCCTACACAAAGCAAGGATATGGTTGATCTCGCCGGCATGGTAGAGGTCGTGCTGCATCATCTTGCCAATAATCCAGCGTGTTTCCTGCGGCCCGTCGAAAGGCGATAAACGGGGACGCAACAACTCCTCGTCATCAAGTGCGGCTATGCTAGCCCGCAATTTCTCGTGTCCCTGGCGTAACCATGCAATTGCCGCAGTAATGGTTTAGACGTGATTATCGCCAACAGCATGCAAATCTTCCCACGTGAAACTAGCGTCGCCAAAGGCGTGATTTTGATAGATATATTTGCTTACGCCGACATGCCGCACGATATAGCGAATCGAGCGGCGTGCACCAGGGGGTACCCATAGCCACTCATCGGGCTTGACCGAGCTAAAGTTGCTTAGCAAGGAATGCCAGTCTTGTCCCGCAAACGCATCATCGAGCAGGTACAAAACCTGAGTGAGTGTTGGTGTTGTCATAGCTGAATAATAATTCGAACATGGCCCACTAGCCACTCATCAATTACGATCAACATCTCCGATAGCTTTGAGTATAACTTACGAAACGCGTCTAGAGCGTGTTATGACCACTATGCGCATGGGTGAACGCGTAGCCAGGCGAAACTACTCCTCGATGGCCAATTATAGCCTTGCCTATTGCTTTTATATTACGATCGTAATATAATCCTGGTGTGCGATATTCTCGCGACCAAAAACTGCATAGCCATCAACGTATAGTTCAGGCCGCTTCTCGCCTTTTCCGGGAGCGTGGTTTCGCTACCGTGGGAGTGGACGCCATAATGCAGGCGTGTAGCATGACAGCTGGTGCGTTCTACGCCCAGTTTCGCTCCAAGGAAGCTCTTTTGCGTGAGGCTCTCGGGTTTGCTATGTCCGATATTCGGCGGCGAATTGTCGAAGGGCTTGACGATTTGCCTGATTCTGCGCGGTTTCAGGAGATCGTCCGTCGTTACCTTAGTTCCGTACACCGAGATAGCCCCGCCGACGGGTGCAGCTTACCCTCCCTCAGCACTGAGGTTGGAAGGAGTGGGGCCGAAGTCCGAGAGGTTTTCCAAGCTGAGCTTCTAGAGATGGCGGCAGCGTTTGACGGACATCTGTTGCATAGTGACGACGAGGTGCGCAGCCGCGCTCTGGCGACCCTCGCTCTCTGCGCAGGTGGTGTGATGCTGGCTCGAGCTGTGAAGGATCAGACATTATCTGATGAAATACTCGAAGCCTGCCAACGCCTGGCCCTGTCAGGCACGACCTAATAACCTGAGGAGGCATATCTTATGATCAAAGTATCGACCAGTACGACAATTGCCAGGCCTGCAGACCAGGTATTCGCTTATCTAGCTGACGTAACCAAACAACCGGAATGGGAGCCTACCGTTCTTGCGTGTCGGTTGAATAGCAGCGAGCCAATGCGTGAGGGGAGCACGGCGACACAGACCATGAAGGACAAGGAGAGCAAACGAGACGTTACGCTTACCGTGGCGGAATATGAAGTCGGGCGGCGCATTCAGTTCGAGAAACAGTGGCCATACCCAATCTCCTTTGGCTGGGTTATAGAGCCGAACGGCAGCGGCACGCAGGTAACGTACCTCGTAGAACTGGGTGTGCAAGGTATGATGCGCGCCTTGTTGTCGGTGATGCGCGTGCTCTCTGCGCTGGGTCTCAAGACACCTATCCATCGCGACCTCAATAACATCAAGAAGCGGATTGAAGAAAGTAATTAAGGCTTTGTCTTTTGTCCGCGGGTCAGGCACCATGGTATCTGGGCCACCCTGCGAGCCGGTGTAGGCGGTGGTGCAGCACAATGACTGGCAGGGTGGCCCGCATTTCCTCCAACCTGCTGACTCCCATAATGTACTTATGATGTAAATTGTCGTGGAAGTGCATAACACGCTCTAATCTACCTTAGGCCGCTCCATCGCAAACACCCTATCAATCGCCGTATACTCGTCCCCACCCAAGCGCGCTATCGAGCGCAGTTGCAGGGCTTGAACCCGCATGTCCGGCCCAAGTAGCTCTTCGCGGATGTGGTAGCGGAGCACCTGCCCCAGCACCATCGTGTAGTGGGTGTCGTTGACCGGCACGATCTGTGTGGCTTTGCACTCCATAGCGATGAGGGCCTCTGCGACGCGTGGCGGCCTGACGTTGGTGGAGGGGAGGGTGGTTAGCCCCGCAAGCTCGAACTCGTTGACATCGTAGGGCCACTCGCCGGAGGTCTGGTTCATCCGCTCGGCAAGCGCCTCGTTCACTATGTGGACGACGAACTCGCCCGTCTCTTGCACGTTATGTAGCGTGTCTTTGGGCACCCCGGCACGCTGCCCGACTGACACCATCACAGTCGGCGGCGTCCCACCCACCGCATTGAAGAAGGAGAATGGCGCGAGGTTGAGAGAGCCGTCCGCGCCGATGGTAGAGACCCACCCTATGGGGCGCGGCACCACCACGCTGATCAGCAGGCGGTAGGCATCTCGCGGGTGCAGGTCGCCGGGCGTTATGGAGATGGTCTTCTCTTCCAAAGTTTGAACCCCCCTTTCGATAAAGGAAAAAGGATAAGGGATAAAGGATAAAGGATAAAGTCACATATCTATTTTATCCTTTATCCCTTATCCTTTTTCCTTTCTACCTGTACAGGCCGCGCGGATCAAGCACGGTTCTCAGCAGATGCAGCTCTTCAGTTGTTGGGGTGGGGGTGTCGGTTACTGAGGGGGCTACTCGCCCTTCCCAGCTTATTGATGCCTGCACGTCATCCAGGGTCGCGCCGGGGTGGAGGGAGGATAACTGTAGCTCGCGCTCCGGGTTGGCGAAGTCGAACGTGGCCTTGTCGGTGATTACGCCCTGTGGGCCTTCGCCGAGCATTGCGGGCGACTCCCTTGCCACGTCGCCTGCCAGGTGTCCAGGGCTTGTGCAGAAGTCGAGCTTCTCTACGAAGGCGCGCTTGGAGAGGCGCATGATGTACAGGACGCGCCTGGCGTTGATTGCTATCTCGCACGCGCCGCCGCTGCCGGGGAGGCGCACGGTGGGCGCGTCGTAGTCGCCGATGACGGTTGTGTTGAGGTTGCCGTGCCTGTCTATCTGCGCGCCGCCGAGCAGGGCAACGTCAATGCGCCCTCCCTGCAAGTAGAAGCCGAAGAGGTCGGCCATAGAGACCACCGAGATAGAGCCGCTCACGAGAGTGGGATCGCCGATGGATAGCGGCTGGCGGGCGGGGCGCGCTCCATACACGCCCGATTCGTAGATAAGCTCAAGGTCGGGGGCGACTGTACGCATGGCGAGGTTGCAGACGAGGTTCGGGAGGCCGACCCCGACAAAGACCGTGCGCGCGCCTGCCAGCGCCCTGGCCGCCGTTACAATCATCATTTCGGAGGCGGTGTATTCCGGAGGCGTCACCTGTAGTCTCCATAGTCAACTGGGGCGGCAAGCGCAGCTCCCGGCTTGAGGCTCTGTAGCTTGCCCTGCCCCAGCTTCTCCACGTATGCGGTCCGGCCTGGGACGCCATGCACCCACTCCGCAAGCCACGCTTCGACGTGCGCCTGATCGCGTGAGATGGTGTCCCACTCGATGTAGAAGTCGTTGTCGCGGTCATAGTAGCCCTGGACGTAAGAGGGGTGCGCGCCGTATGGCTCGTGGACAACGGCGTCCACTATGAGGCCGGGGATGAGGGTGCGGTTGGGGTCGCTTCGTATAACTTCCGCCCCCACTATCTCCTCGACCACGACAATCACCTTTTCCGCCGCGAACGCGACCTCCTTTTGAGCGCCCAGGAGACCCCACAGGTGGGTGTTGCCCTCGACGTCTGCGCGTTGCGCGTGGATGATGGCTACGTCGGGGTTCAGGGGAGGCACCACCGCTATTGGCCCATCGCCGTAGGGGCTGTCTACAGACTTGATGAGAGGGTTGGCGGAGGGCATATCGGTGCCTGTGTAGCTGCGAAGCGGGAAGAATGGGAGGCGTGAGGCACCGGCGGTGTAGCGGCCAACCATGCCGTAGTGCGAATACTCCTCGATTTCCAGGGGAGCTGGAACGCCACGCTCTATAGCCCGGCGGATGCAGTGCAGCGGGCCGACGCCGGGGTTGCCAAGGTAGCTGAAGATGAGCTTCCGCGCAAGTCCCGCCGCCACCATCTGGTCGTAGATGAGGTCGGGGGTCATGCGGATGAGGGTGAGGTCGCGGTGGCCCTGGCGGATAATCTCGTGCCCTGCGGCGAAGCAGATAGACGCGGTAAAGCCTTCAATAGCCAGGGAGATGCCGTCGCGCACGTAGGTGGCTATGGCTTGCTGCATGGAGAGGAGTTTAGCGGCCATCTTGGACGAATGACGAAAGACGAGAGACGAAGGACTGATGACCATCGCTTTCGTCCTTCGTCCTTCGTCTTTCGTCACATAGCTGTATCACTTCGCAGCAACCTCAGACATCATGCTGCTCACGAAGGCGAGTTCATCTTCGTTGACGGCGTGGCCCATGTTGGGGTAGAGGCGAACTGTTACATGAGCGCCGAGGGTGGAGAGGACGCGTCCGGTCTCTTCTACACGTACCTTCGGGATGTGGAAGTCGGTGTCGCTGCACCCCAGGAAGACAGGTGTGCTCTCGAAGGAGCCTGGGTAGTCGCGGGGGGTGCCGTCCGGGCCGATGAGACCGCCGCTGAGGCCGACCACGCCTCCATATCGCCGGGCGTGGCGCGCCGCGAACTCGGTGGTGAGGCAAGCGCCCTGCGAGAAGCCTAACAACATTATCCGCTCGTAAGGCACGTACGCGGCTACATGGGTAAGCGTCTCTTCGAGCCTGAGCAGAGCGGAGGAGAGCCACGGTTCGTTCTTCTCCATAGGCTCCATGAAGGGGTAGGGGTACCAGGTGTTGCTAGAGGCCTGGGGCGCTATGTATGCGAAGCCGGGATGGCGCAGCTCAGCAGCTAGCGACAGGATGCTCTCCGCAGTGGCCCCGCGCCCGTGCACCATTATCAGGGCTGCTTGCGCCTCCTGGAGAGGAGCGCCTGCCGTGAGGATAGGCTGGTTCTGGTGGATACCCTGCGATTTGCGAGAGTCGTTCGCCATCATGCTGTCCCCGGTGAGCGCCATTCGGGCGTGATGATGGGTCGGAGATGAGATTTTATGTGCTCGCGTTCACTCTCCAGCCAGGGGGGCAATTTCAACTCCGTGCCGAGGGATGATAAGTCCTCATCCACCGCGAAGCCCGGCCCGACGGTGGCAAGCTCCACTATGTGCCCATCCGGGTCGTTGGTGTAGATGCTCTTGAAGTAGATGCGGTCCAGCACCCGCGTGACGCGCAGTCCTGCTTGCAGCAGCTTCTCTCGCCACTCTAGCTGCGTCTCTTCGTTCGGCACGGCCAGGGCGAAGTGGTGGGTCTGGCCCGCGCCCATCCTCATGCGCCGCTCTTTGGAGGCGCTGCGCCCGAAGTAGGTGATGAGGGTGCCTGGGCGGCCATCGCTGACGCCCCAGTACCAGTGCGCGGAGTCGGGGTCGTCGAAGTTGGAAGTTTGCTTCACGCGCCTCATGCCGAGCAGGTCGCCGAAGAACGCGTGGGTGCGCTCGATGTCGGAGCTTATCGCGGTGATGTGGTGCATGCCCCGGTTCAGCGCCATGTCGGCGGTGATGGTGGGCACGGGTTCTAGCCAGGTGGTAGCCGCGATGCGCTCTTCGTCGCGGTTGCGCACCAGCATCTCCGCTGGTGGCTCGCGGTACTCGGTGCCTATGCGGTCTGGCTCTTCATCTATTGTCCAGCCTGGACCTAGAGTGGCGATTTCGAGGATGGTGCCGTCGGGGTCGTTGAAGTAGATGGAGGTGAAGTAGTGGCGGTCGAGCGGGCCGTCTACGGGGAGGCCGAGGTCGTTGAGGCGGCGCTTCCATTTGAGCAGGCCATCGTAGTCCGCTACCTGCATGGCGTAGTGGTGGGTGCCGCCGATGCCCCAGTGCCCCTTGGGCGTACCCGGCCACTCGAAGAAGGTGATAGCGGAACCAGGGCTGCCTGTCTCGTTGCCGAAGTAGAGGTGGTAGGAGGTTGGGTCGTCGAAATTGACGGTCTTCTTTACGAGCCTGAGACCAAGTACGCCAGTATAGAAATCGACCGTGCGCTGGGCGTCGGCGCAAACGATAGTTATGTGATGCAGACCCTGGACCGTCATTTAATGCTCCTATCGACTTAATAGAGATGAAGTATAAGGGAAAAGGGATAAAGGATAAAGGCTGAATGCCCCATGACAAACGCATCTAAATGGGAAGGCTATAGATGGTCAGCCCCGGAGGGGCGGCAGAATGTAGCCCCACGGCGAAAGCCTGGGGTACGCTTCCATTACAACATATAAGCCCCGGAGGGGCGTAAGAAAGCAAGGAAATTCCCTCATCTCCTTTTTCTTACGCCCCTCCGGGGCTTTGGCCTAATCCTGGCTAATCTCCCCAGGCTTGCGCCGTGGGGCTACTCTCTTTCGCCCCTCCGGGGCTGACCATCTATAGCCTTTTGCGGGTTGCATTTTTCCTCAGTTTAGATGTGTTTACGCTGGGATTTCTGGCGATATCTAATTTTCCCTTATCCATTTATAATGTGGTATGGAGTATCGAAATCTGGGGCATACAGGATTGCGAGTACCAACAGTCGGCATGGGCACGTGGCAGACTTTTGATGTGCATGGAGATGTGGCTGAGCATGGCAGGCGTGAGGTGGTGGATGCGGCTCTGAGTGTGGGCGCTAACTTCTTCGACTCGTCACCTATGTACGGCGAAGCTGAGCGGGTGCTTGGGCTTGCGCTGAAGGAGAGGCGCGGTGAGGCATTGGTCGCTACGAAGGTATGGACCGCGAGCGCATCAGAGGGCCGCGCCCAGGTAGAGCGTGCGCTTGGCTACTTTGGAGGGATGGTTGACCTCTACCAGGTGCATAATCTGCTCGCCTGGCAGGAGCAGTTGTCGCTGCTGGAAGAGATGCGGGAGGAGGGGAAAGTGCGCGCGATTGGTGCTACACATTATGTCTCTGCTGCTTTCGATGTGCTGCGCAGGGTGATGCGCACGGGGCGTATCGGCGCGATACAAATCCCTTATAACCCTATGCAGCGCGAGGTCGAGCGGGAGGTACTCCCCCTGGCGGCCGACCTGAGGCTGGGCGTTGTCGTTATGCGTCCCTTCGCGGAAGGCGCTTTGCTGAGACGCCAGCCTGCCGCCGACGATATCAAGGCATTGCACCCCTTCGGCGTGACTACGTGGGCGCAAGCTCTGCTGAAGTGGATACTCAGCGACCCGCGCTGCCACGTTGCGATCCCTGCTACTTCATCTCCAGCACGTATGAAAGAGAATGCGCTGGCAGGGGAGCCTCCCTGGTTCGGGCCGGAGGAACGCGCCCTGGTAGCGAGGCTGGCCCTCGGATAGCGGGTATTTATGGGGTTGGATAAAAGGGCAAAGCAAAAAGAAATGGGGTCGAACTTGGTTCGACCCCATTTCCGTTGTTTTCGGTTCAGTCTCTAACCCTTGTGGGTATTACCGATTACTGATTACCGATTACTGATTGGCAGGGACACCATCGGCTTCGAGGGTGGTGCTCACCGTGCTCGTCTGTCCAGAGGTGATCATTACCTTCGTGCTGTACGGCTTGAAGGCCTTCGCTTCTACAGTCACTATGTACGCAGCAGCGGGGAGCTTGGTGGCGAAGATCGTCCTCTCGTTTACCACTGCCTGTGCCACTATCTTCCCGTCCTGGTTGAGCACTGTCACGAGCGCTTCGTTTGCGTCTGACACGCTCGGTGCGAAGTCTACGTGCACTGCCAGCGTGCCTGCTTCTACACGGGGGGCGAGGCTAGCGGCGGAGGCGGAGGGAGCAGATGAGACTGCGAAGCCTGCCAGTGCGAGCATGATGCCCATGACGCCGAGGGTTCTGATTGCCTTTCCGATATTTGTTATGACGTTCATTGTGTTCTTTATCTCCTTCTTGGTTTTGTTGTGTTTGGTTTTGTTTGTTGTTGTTTGTTTTGTTTGTTGTGAGA
>DATEOC010000024.1:0-30273 GCA_035274425.1 Chloroflexia bacterium | reverse complement strand
GTTACTTCCAAGCAAGGCTTGCTTACACGATGGCTATGTTCAATCTTCTCGTTAGCTGGCATGGCTTGCAACCTGATCAAGATGGTAGAACTCATCTTTCTATTGCTCAATTCTCCTTGTGAACTAGCACCATTGGTTCTCAGACTCATATTTCACCCTTGAGATGCCATCGATTATCATTCCCTTGCCTTACCACTGTATAGGAGACAAAAAGCGCACCGCACATCTTAAGAGAAGTCTATGTGCGGTGCGCTTTTTGCCAGCAGGATGGCCTTACCTGCTCACCTACCTCACGGTACACCCTGGATAGAAGGTATTGGCTACTATCTTCGATGCCTGACCTCTCGTCACGTTGGCGTATGGTCTGAAGTACGGGCGGTTTTGGTCATCGCAAGGCTCTCCCTCCCCTCCGCATGGGTAGCCCGACATTACACCCAGGCTCGTGAGGCGCATGATCCACACGTAGAAGGTGTGGTCTTCCGCTACGTCGGCGTAGAAGATGCCTGTGGGGTCTCCACCTAATCCAGCAGCATTAGAGACTATCTTGGCAAGCTGCCCCCGCGTGGCGTTAGCGAAGGGCCGGAAGTATGGCCTGTTGTCGGGGCCACACGTTTCCCCTTCCCCTCCACATGGGTAGCCACTCATAAAGCCTCTGTTGGCTAGGCGGTTGATCCACAGGTAGAAGGCGTTAGTGATGTCCACGTCCTCGAATATCTGAGCGCCAGGGTCGTCATCGATGTTCGCGGCGTTCGAGACTATCTTCGCTATCTGCCCCCTGGTGATCTCGTTGGAGGGCCGGAACGTGCCATCGGAGTAGCCGGAGATGATCCCCAGGCACGCCAGGCACCTGATGTTCGCGTAGAAAGTATGGTCGGCGGGCACGTCTGTGAAGACGATAGGGCACGAAGTCGGTATCGCGGTAGCTGTGGTAGTGCCCGTAACCTGCGCCGTTCGCGTTACCTGGACGCTACCGGTAGGTATGGCCGTAACCAGCGACGTGCCCGTAGCCTGGGCCGTCCGGGTCGCGGTCCGGCTGGCGGTTGGTTGCGCGGTGTTGGTAGCCTGGCCCGTCGGTGCGGGTGTTACCGTAGGGCATGGGTCGAGGCCCGATACGCTCAGCGTGTAGAAGTTGCAACCCTCCTCCTCGAACGATTCAACTACTACCACGAAAGTCGCGCCCGCAGGTACTACGAAGCTGTACGTCGCCGGCCCCGCGAAGGGGTCGCTGTAGAAGCCCGGGTCCGCCAGGTAGTTCGCGCAGGCGTTGCCGGGGTCGAAGCTCCCCAGATAGGCCCTGCTGAAGACAGTCTCTATGTCGAACCCACACTGCGTGCCGTCTATCGTGACCGTGATGCACCGGCTTGACCCTGTGCTGTTGGTAAAGTTATACGAGTCATAGTGGAAATTGACTTCGGTTATGAGATCAGGGCAGCTCTTGGGGATCTCGCAAGTGCTCTCGACCCTGTCGTAATCTATGCTCTCCGTGGTTATCAAATCGCTGAGAGTGATGGAGCCTGTGAACTCGCGTGGAATTTGCGTACATGCGACGACGGGCGTGCTGGTAGCTGGAAGTGTAGGTATAGGTGTGGGGCTGAGCGTAGGGGTAGTCGTGCCTGGCGTTCTCGTGGGCGTAGGCGAGCTTATACCTGGGACGCGACGCAAGATGCCACCCCGTGGTTCCGAAATCCCCCCGGCAATCCAGCCGTAATCGGGAGTAATGAAGTAGACACTGTTGAAGCTGAGACTTGGCTCGCTGCCCGTTTCCTCCTCCACCCAGGTAGCGCCCCCATTCGTCGTGCGCAACACCTGCGGAATGAATGGGCCTCCACCGCTCACAATCCAGGCTATGCTTGGACTCAGCGCGCTGATTCCACGGATGATGGCGTAACTCGGCAGGCCGGTATTTGGTTGCACCGTCCAGGTAGCGCCTCCATTTGTGGTGTGGATTAGAACGGCGCTGGGGCCACCCCCTGCCCACCCATTATTATCGTCGGCGAATGAGACGGTGTAGAGCGCGGCTGTCGCCGGAGTGGTCTGTGGCGTCCAGGTCAGCCCACCATCCGTGGTCTTCGAGACTTTGCCGTTGCTGCCGACTATCCAACCCGTTGTGTCGTTGACGAAGTCAACGTCATTGAGGTTGCCGCCAATATTGGCGTTGAAGGGGGTCCATGACGCCCCTCCATCGGTCGTACGGAACGATACGACACTGGCAGCTCCACCAACGATGATGGCCGTCTGGCTATTGATGGCGGCAACACCGTACACATGGCCGGCTGTATTGGGGAACTGCCGCACCCAGTTGCGGCCTCCATCGGTGGAGCGGTAGACTCTCCCCGCGTCTCCTACGACCCACCCATTTAGCGGGTCCGCAAACCCAATATCATTCATACTGCCGCCGTCTATGACGCTGGCGAGGTTCCAGCGCGCGCCTCCATCCGTGGTCCAGAGCGTTTCGCCGTAATCGTTCGATGCCCACGCGTGGCTCTGGTCAAGCGCGAAGATACTGTAGCTATCCGTTCCGGTGCCGTTCAACCTGGAGACCCAGTTTGCCCCGCCGTTCGACGTGCTGAATAGGGCACCCGCGATAGGGCGTGAGAAGCCCGCGAAGCCGCCTACCGCCAGGCCATGAGCGGCATCGGCGAAGTCGATGCCCCAGCCATCGTAAATGTAGTGAGGATACGTATCGGGCTGGCGGCTGAAGCTCCAGGTCAGCCCGCTATCAGTTGTATGCAGAATCTGGAACCCTGCCCCCGAAGCCCACCCGTTGTTCGCGTCGAGGAACATAACATCGTATACCCATGCGCCTGAAGGCATAGTGCCAGGCTGCCAGGTCGCGCCTCCATCTGTCGTGCGCTCGGCTACATTCTCACTGACACCCCAGCCGAGGTTGTGGTTGAGGAAGAAGCTGCCACCCTTGCCTGGGGTGAACGACCATGTGTTGCCCCTGTCGGTGGTGTGGAAGACGCCGTCCGCAGCATTCGCGACGCCGTTGTTGGCATCGAAGAATTGTATACCCGCGACATCCCTGGGCAGAGCGCGGTATGCCCAATTCCTACCGCCATCGGTGCTCCTGAAGTAGCCTCTATCTATGCCGGTGGTGACGAAGCCGTCGTTTACAGTAGCAAAGTCCATGAAGTACAAGGAGCCGAACAACCCGTGCCCTTCGTCCCCGCCCCATGTACGTCCACCGTCGGTTGTGTAGTAGACCGCGTTGTTGGAGCTTACCCACCCATGTTGCGAGTCGAGGAATCGCACAGAGTAGTTAGGCTCTTCAACACCTGTCGTGCTGTACTCCCAGGTCACTCCACCATCGGTGGTGTGGACGACGACGCCACCATTTCCAAGATATTCACCGGATGCCCATCCCTCGGTAGGGGAAATCATATCTACGTCCGTAAAAGTAGCGCCTGAAGGGAGGGGCGCTTGATGCTCCCACGTCCCCGCGACGGGCGTGTACGGGGGCACCTGAGTTGGAGTGCGGGTGATCGTGGGTGTATTGGTTATAGTGGGGGTATTCGTGCGCGTGGGGGTGTTTGTGCCAGTGCGTGTGCGCGTGGCGGTGGGAGGACTCCCTGTTATTGTGGGACTTGGCGTGCGGGTAGGCGTTTGCGTAGCGAATGCGCAGGCGGGCCGCGTGAACGTTATCTGCATGCCGTTGCTGATCTGCGCCGGGTTGCACGAGTGCTGCGTATATCGCCCGAAGAAATCTTCCTGGACGCCTATAGTGGCCCCGGCCGCGAGATTTCCGACCTGAGCATATACGAAGTCGAAGCGCTGGTTGGTGACATCCTCGTAGAGGCGTACCTCAAAGTTCACGGGCGTGCCGGTGCCATGCTGGAAAGCGCGCCATTCGATGTTGAAGATACGGTTGGGCGCGCTCCCGCTTATGGAGGTAAAGACGCCCCACCCCCCTGGCTCGCTGCTTATGAAGATGTCGTCCCAGTATGGCATGATCATCATGTTGGGCTGGGAGGCAGGGAGGCACTCATTCACCTCGGGGATGTAGTTGGTGCCGAACTTGAGGTAGCCAAAGGTCCCTACGTTGGCTGTTGTGAAGGTGGTGTCATACAGCCTGAACGGGAAAGGCAATGTAATCGTCGTCTCGCCAAAGCCGTAGCGCCCAATGTTGGTCGTGCCTGGAACGAGGTTTACGCCCGTCGTCTGCGTGTACGTGTAGTTCGTCGGGCAGATCGTAGGCGTGGGGCTGCCGGGGGCCGGGGTTGGCGTGGGAGGTGCGTTGTCCGCTATCCTGGCGAGAAATAGGTCATAATCGCCCGCGTTTTGCGGCTGGATTGAGTTGACCTGAGGCAAGTTGGTCGCTTTGGTCGCGCCGACTATGTATGCGTTTCCTGCGTTATCGAGCGACACGCCCCTCGCGCCCGACTCCTCGCGGTCGTTGCTCCCACCGTAAAATGTCGAGTAAACGAGCGACTGCCCATCTGCGGCGAATTTCGTCAGGTACGCATCCTCCACGCCCGCGATGATCGGAAAGACGGCATTGAAGATCGGGAAGTCGTCAGACTGGGTGAAGCCGGAGACGTAGACGTTGCCGGAGCTATTTACCGCCGCGCCATAGCCCGAATCGCTGCCGCCACCTCCCAGGTACGTAGAGAAGGTGCCTGGCACTCCCAACTGCCCCTGCGGGTTGAGCTTCGTCACGAAAGCGTCGTCGAAGCCTGCCTGGCTCGACTGATAAGCGGCGTATACGGGGAAAGTGAAGGAGTCGGTGGTGCCCACAGCGTAGGTGCTGCCCGCGCTGTCTACGGCGACACCATGCGCTATCTCCCCAATCCCCCCCCCCAGGTAGGTAGAGAAGGCCAGCTGTTGCCCGCCTGGCTGGAACTTGGTTACGAAGGCATCGCCCGCCGTGCAGCCGCCAGCACATTGTGGCTGGAAGGCGTTCACGACCGGGAAGTTGTTGGAGTAGGTATCGCCCATGATATGGATGCTCCCTGAGCTGTGGAGGGCGATGCTTGCACCCCTGTCGCCGCCGTTACCGCCCAGGTAAGTCGAAAACGCCAGGTCGGCACCGTCAGGGTTGAACTTCGTCACAAAAGCGTCCTGGACTCCGCCGAAGCTGGGCTGATAGGGATTGCGCGTAGGGAAGCTTGTCGATTGGGTGGTCCCTACCAGGTATGGGCTGCCGGAGGCGTCTACGGCTATATCATAGCCATAATCGTTGTCGGTGCTGCCCAGGTAAGTTGAATAGACCGCTGCGGAGCCATCTACGCTCAACTTGATAAGAAATGCGTCGTTGAAACCAGCGTTGGCGGCCTGGAAAGGGCTCCAAGTTGGGAAGTTGGTGCTGCTGGTGAAGCCGGTGACGTAAGCATGACCCGCCGCGTCAGTTGTTACGCCGAAGCCGTAGTCGAGTGAGCCGCCGCCCAGGTAAGTGGAGTAGACAATTGCAGGGATGTTAGGATTGACTTTGACAACGAATGCATCGATCTGGCCTCCGTAAGTCGGCTGGTAAGGGTTGACGCTGGGGAAGTTGCTGGAGTTGGTGTAACCGGTGGCATAGATGTTACCGTTTGTGTCGGTCGCTATGCCCTCCGGCCAGTCACCACCTGCTCCGCCCAGGTAAGAGGAGAAGGTGAGCGCGGGGTCTATCGTAAGCGGGTAAGCCTGGTCATACGTGCCGAGGGCGAAGCCTATGCTGCCGTCCTGCGCCAATTCATATCGTGCGGAGACGGGCACGCGCTTGCCCCCTATCTCCTGCCAGGCTACAGGCGTCTCTTCGGTTAGCCCCGATGGCTTCCCTTCCGGGGCTGAGGCGGTGATTTGAAGGCGGCCCGCCGCGTCTACGGTTACGGAGTTCGCGCCCTGATAGCGCCAGCGAATCTGGCCTGGATCGGCCTTCGATTCGAGTGTATATGTCCCTTTCAGGCTAGAGCGCGTACCACTGTAGTCCAGGGAAATGCCGGGGTACAACTCGCGGTAGGTGATACCGTCGTAAGTAGCGAGATTTGTATGCCACTTCGAAGGGTCCGCACCCAGGAGGTAGTTCACCTTCCCAGGCAAGACGTTACCTCCCCACACTTCAGGGGTGGAGTTAGCGCCCACGAACTCCATGCGAACCGTGCTGAAAGTGGCAGCAATATCAGCGGGGGGCTTTGTTGTCGCTTCCTGGCCATCTCCAGGGCCGGGCGCTGCTTCCGAAGGCTGGGATATGACTATATATACGGTTGAGTCGGAAAAGAGAAGGGTGCCCTGCGGCTGGCGAGCTAGAAAGCGGACGGCGGGGTCTGCCTGTCCTGCGTTGGCCTCAAAAGAGAGGGGTATACTGCTCAGGTCGAAACCCGATGCCGTATTTTGAGATGGTGCGGTACTGTTTCGTATAAGCGTGAGGGCAGCCGCACCGGCTACCAGGACGCTGAGGGCTACCAACAAGAGTGAGTTTCGGTGTAGAGTACGGGCACTAGCTTGAAATAGCATTGAGGTCCTCTTTCTGATGGTGTACTATGTAAACGGCAGGCGGAATAGAGCAGCCTTGATAACAGTCTAAAGCACGATGCCTGCCAATAGAAGATTTTTTTGATACCGGCGGTTGTACAGTTTTTTATACAAATACGGCTATAAACAGGAGTTGGGATTCATGGCCCTGATGAGTAAGAACGATATCGCCTTTGGCGCAAAGAGTAATACGGAGCGTAGTTTCAGTTCCTGGCTCAAGGAGAGGCGCAAGGCGCTTGGGCTGAGCCGCAAAGAGCTTGCCGAGCGGGTCGGCTGCTCAGAAGTGACTATCGTCAAGCTGGAGATGGAAGAGCGTAGGCCCTCCAGGCAGATAGCCGAGTTGCTTGCCCAGTGCCTGGAATTGGAAGAAGCAGAGCGTGCGGCTTTCGTGGAGTTGGCCCGCTATCCTCCCGGCCAGCAGGGCAAGGAGCAGGCTGCTCGCCGTGAGACCGTGCCGAACAACCTCCCCGCGCCCCCCACCAGCTTCGTTGGGCGCGAGTCGGCAGTAGCCTCGGTAAGAGACCTCTTTCGCAAGCCAGGAGTGCGGCTCGTGACCCTTACAGGCGCGCCCGGTATCGGCAAGACGCGCCTCGGCCTGCAAGTGGCGGAAGCGCTTCTTGACAGCTTCAAGGATGGGGTCTTCTTCGTCGCGCTGGCACCTATACGCGACCTCGATAGAGTGCCTGCCGCTATAGCGCAAGCCCTCAACGTGAGGGAGAATCCAGGCGAGCCTCTACAGGTGACTTTGCAGCGTTATTTGCGTGAGAGGAGATTGCTCCTCCTGATAGATAATTTCGAGCAGGTCACAGCGGCAGCCCCGCTCCTCGGCACATTGCTCCTGAGCTCGCCAGGGCTGAAACTGCTCGTTACGAGCCGCGAAGTGCTGCATATCTACGGCGAGCACGACTTCCCAGTGCCGCCGCTTGAAGTTCCAGGTTCAAAGTTCGAGGTTCAAAATGAGCTAGGTCTGCCTGGAACTTTGAACTTTGAACCTGGAACTTTGGAAAGGTATGAGACGGTCCGGCTCTTTGTCGAGCGGGCTGTGGCTGTGGAGCACGCTTTTTCTCTCACCAGCGAAAACGCGCAGGCTGTGGTCGAGATTTGCCGCCGCCTGGATGGCCTCCCCCTCGCCATCGAGCTGGCAGCAGCCCAGGTCCGGACCTTCGCTCCCCAGGAGATGCTCCCCAGGCTCCAGAGCGCATTAGACCTGCTGGTAGGCGGGCCACTCGACCTGCCGCCCCGCCAGCAGGCGTTACGTAGCGCCATCAGCTGGAGCTACGATTTGCTGGACGAGAGCGAAGCTGCCCTCTTCCGCCGGTTGGCCGTCTTCGTTGGAGGGGCTACGCTGGAAGCTGTGGAGGCGGTGTGTGCTGGCGACGGACGACAGACGATAGACGACGGACGACGGACGACGGACGACGGACGAAGAGGTACTGCGCAGGATATGATGTCGAGCGTTCTGGCCTCTCTTGTGGACAAGAGCTTGCTCAACAGGGAAAGGGTGGGAGTTGATAACGATTCTTCTCGTTACACCCTGTTGGAGACCGTTCGGGAGTATGCATGGGAAAAGCTCGCGGAAAGTGATGAGGTGGAACCGCTGAGGAAGCGCCATGCGGCCTTCTATCTTGAGTTGGTGGAAAAAGCTGGGCCCCAATTGACTGGAGAGGAGCATGAGGCGTGGTACAAGAGATTGCAGCTTGAGTACGATAACATACGCGCAGCCCTTGCTACCTCTATTGAATACGCTGATGCCGAGACCGCTCTACGCTTCGGGACGGTGCTGTGGCGATTCTGGGACATGCACGGCTATATCAGCGAGGGACGCCGCTGGCTCGACCTGACGCTACAGTTAGACAGCAGCGCCTTCCCTCTGCTACGTTCCAACGTGCTCAGCTCGGCGGGCATCCTGGCCTGGACAGGTTGGGACCTCGATACCGCACGCTCGCTCCACAAACAGAGTCTTGCATTGCGGCGGCAATTAGGAGATAAGCAGCGCACCGCCAGTTCCCTCAACAACCTGGCGCTGGTGGTACATCAGCAGGGGGAATACAGAGAAGCCTTCGACCTCCTGGCCGAGAGTCTGGAGATTTGCAGGGAGTTAGATGATAAAGCCGATATCGCCAGCACGCTCAACAACCTGGGGAATGCAGCCCATGCTATGGGCGATGCGGACAACGCCTATGCCCTGCTCGAAGAGGGACTGGAGCTTTGGAGAGAGGTGGGCGACATGTACGGCGTGGCCCTCGTCCTCAACGACCTCGCCGAGGTAGAGCGTAGTCGTGGGAACTATGAGCGGGCAGTCCCCCTGTATATAGAGGGGATCGAGAAGATGCGCGAGATGGATGACAACTCGCGGGTTGCAAATGCGCTGCATAATATGGCGCACGTGCTCCACCACCAGGGTGATCTGGATAAGGCATACGACCTTTTCGCGGAGAGCCTGACGATACGCCGCGACCTGGATGACAGACTCGGCATCTACATGTCTCTAACGGGGCTGGCGGGGGTGGTGTCATCACGCGGCCTTCCTGAAAAGGCGGCCCTCCTCTTCGGGGCAGCAGAGTCGCTCCTCGAAGATAGCACATTCAAGATGCAGCCTATCGACAAGAGGGATTATGACCGTAACGTAGAGCGCACCCGTGCCCAGATTGGCGATGCTGCATGGTCCTCAGCGTGGGATGGGGGTCGCGCTATGAAGCTGGAAGATGCTATCCTCTTCGCGCTGGCGTAGACGCCTACCACACCCTCAGTTCACCGAATTGCTCGGCATACTCCCCTCCGATGCTTCCGAGCTTTGCCCACATCCTGTCCAGATCGCGCATCCAGTCGAGGTTCTTGTCACCTTCCGGGAACTGGCTCTTGTGGGCTACCGCGGCTGCCACTTTCTTGTCATAGACGCCCGACACGTCAACAAATAGGGTTGGGTTGGCAGGGCTGAAGAGGAAAGCCCGCTTGATGTCGGCTACCTGGGCGTCCTGAAGCTGCTCAGGCCGGTAGAGGGGCATCTTGGAGGGCATCAGGGCATCAATCGCCCCTCTACCCGCCGCGAGGTGGTCAGGGTGTATCTGGCCTAGCCATGAGGGGTCAAAAGTGAAGAGGGTATCAGGCTGCCATTTCCGATAACACCTGGCAATCTCGGCCCGCAATTCGAGCGTAGGCTCAAGCTCGCCGTCATGATGCCCCAGCGTCGCTACTTCCTGCAAGCCGAGCAGCCTACCCCCCTCCTGCGCCTCCGCAATGCGCTCCGCCGCCAGCGTTTCGCGGGTGTGGCTCTCATCGTGGGAGCCGAGGTCGCCCTGGGTGCATATCAGCTCATATATCTGCACGCCCCGTTGCGCCAAAAGCCAGATTGTGCCCCCCATCATCGTTTCCATGTCATCCGCGTGCGCGCAGACGACTACGGCCCGCTTCACCGCATCGAAGGCTTGCAGAGCTGTAGAAGAGTTTTGTATGTTGACACCCATAATACTCACCTGGCCTCAACTACCTCGTCGCGCACTCCGGGAAGAAAGTGTTAGCTACTATCTTCGACGTCTGCCCGCGCGTGACGTTGTTGTATGCGCGGAAATACGGGCGGTCCAGGTCGTCGCATGGCTCGCCTGGACCACCACAAGCGTAGCCGCTTATGAAGCCCCGCGACGCAAGGCGTTGCACCCAGATGTAGAATGGGTGGTCGGGCGCGATGTCTGTAAAGAGTTGGTCAGGGGGTGTATCTTTGTATCCCGCCGCGTTCGAGACTATCTTGGCGAGCTGGCCTCGCGTGGCGCTATTTCCGGGCCGGAAGTAGGGCCTGTTGTCGGGCGCATTGCAAGGCTCCTCCGGCACGGTTCCGCATGGGTAGCCACTCATATACCCACGCCTCGATAGACGATTGACCCATACATAGAAGGGGTTGGAGCCGGGCACGTCCTCGTATATCTGCTCGCCCGCATCTTCGTTGAACCCTGCCGAGTTGGAGACTATCTTGGCTATCTGCCCACGCGTAACGTCAGCATTGGGCCTGAACGTCCCATCCTCATAGCCTGAGATGATGCCCCGACAGCCGATGCATTGGATATATCTGTAGAAGGTGTTCGATGGAGACACGTCGGCGAAAAGGGCCTCGGAATAGTGGAGAATAGTGCTACCCACTGCCCACATATCATTGGGTGAGAGGGCATCTATAGCATGGATAGCAGCTCCCGCGTCGTACGAAATGCTCCACGCAGAACCGTCCCAATGCAGAATGCCCTCTTCTCCGCCTGCCCATATGTCGTCCGAAGCGAGCGCGGAGACGGTGTAGAGGTCTCCAATATCGGGCATAGCAGTTTGGGTCCATGTGCTGCCGTCGTAATGTAGAGCAAGTCCAACACCGAAGGAACAGCTCCCTACTGCCCATATGTCAGTAGGGGAAATGGTGTACAGGTCTGACAGGCCCCCTGTGTAGCATGGAGCACCTAAGGGAGGGCTAACGTTGGCCCACTGAGCGCCCTCCCAGTGTTGTATCAGAGGGTAGGTAGTAACGTCGGTTCGATTACCTACTGCCCAAACATCCGTAGGTGAGAGTGCGGAAACCGAGCGGAAGCCGTTAGGACGAGCGTGCAGGTAACTAGGTACACGGGTCCACTCTGAGCCATCCCAATGCATGGTCAGGCTAGACCAAAAGTAAGTGCCAGGGCCACTACCCACTGCCCATACGTCGTCGCTTGAGATGGCCTCTATGCCATAGAAATCATCACCTGGATTACTGTATGAGACACTCCATTCAACCCCGTCCCAGTGCAGGATACCGTCCGGACTTGCTACCCACACGTCATCTGTAGAGCTTGCCGAGACCGCGTATAAGTCGTCGCTGATGGGAGATGGGACCTGGCTCCAGGTCGTACCGTCCCAATGCAGGATGGCACCCGCATCGCCCACTGCCCATACATCATCAGGCGCTATGGATTCGACGCCGCGCAGGGTACCCGTGCTGGGATTGGGCACCTCGCGCCACGCCAGGACTTCGCACTCTGGAGTAGACGTTGCCGTAGCAGTAGATGTTTGCGGTACGGGCGTGTCTGTGGGTGGAACAGGAGTAGCACTCGAAGAAATGGGGGTACCCGTAGTTGAGGTGACTACAGGGGTAGCTGTGCTACAGTCGGGCGAGTCTCCGACGCAGGATGCCGTGGCGCTTGGGCTGGCAGTTGGCGTACTAGTTGGGATAGAGGTAGGTGTGGCAGTCGAAGGGCCGCAGACAGGGTGCGACGCCGTTGGCGCTCCAAAGCCCAGGCCGGTCCCCAGGCGGCCATCCAGCTCGAACCTGTACCAGCTATACTGGGCAGGGACGGCTGCCGATACGTTACCCTGAATTGTATTGTTTCCCGGACTGAACACCTGCTGGAATGGTAGGGTGCTCAATGTCGTCCACGGGCCGCTCGCGTTCGGCCCAACCACGAAGACAACATCACCTGTGGCGGTAATCCCACAAGTGGAAGATACAGTGAAATCATAGTTATAGGTATTGGGGAGCGAGCAAGAAGCGACGGCGTTGGACACCTGTGCGCTGCAATTGACGAACACTGTAGAGGTGGCCGTAGCTGTGATAGGCAGGCTAGTAGAGGTGGGAGTGCCACCGCCCGCCGGTAGATCGAGACGGAGTATCGACCCGTATGCCCCCACCGCCCAACCACCGAAGCCAGGAACGAGCGATAAGCCGGTGACAGGGCTGGTATTTGGTAAGAGCATTTGGCTCCATGCCCCATTTGTGCGATGGAAGGCGTTGCTCCCTACAGCCCATACATCATCTTGGGAGAACATATCCACGGCGAATATACCAGCCTGGGTCTGGTAAGGATCTAGTGTCCATACGCCATTGAGCAGGTGTATGAAAGAACGCTCGTTGGTGGCGCGGACCTGCCCTACTGCCCACCCTTCGTTTCCGCCGGGCGCGAGCACTATATCTTCCAGGTTGCCAACGTTCGCGGGCAGGGTTGAGCTGCGGTCAACCCACGCTCCACCTGTGTACTCAATGAGGGCGGGGATGGAGGAATATTGCTGGCTCAGGTCCCCGCCAACTGCCCAGCCGTGAGTTGGGGAGTCCATCGCAATAGAGGTGAGGGTGCGAGTGATGCCCGTAGATACTGCCGACCAACTACCGCCTGTGCCCTGCCAGAAAGAGCCGGAGTCCCCCACCGCCCACCCCTCGCCGGGAGAGGTCATAGCGATGCCGCGCAGGGTGTTGGGTGGGAGCGCCACGCGGGTCCATGACGTGCCGTCCCAGTGGGCTATGGCGTTGCTGCCGACCGCGTATACGTCGTTCGCGGAGAGCATCTGCACATCATAGAAGCTGCTGTCGAGGAGAGCAGGCACCTGCTGCCAGGAGTTACCGTCGTAATGGAGGGCAGTGTTATAAGTCCCCACCGCCCAGGCGTCGTTCGCGTTGAGAGCGTGAACGGCGTTGAGGTTGTTGAAGGTGGGCGCGCCGCGCTGGCGGGTCCAGTTGCCCGCGTCCGGGCGGCTCACAATGGTGCCGCCGTTGCCGACGGCCCACGTCATGCCGGGGCCGCCCGCGATGGAGCGGAGGTAGAAGTTGCTTGTGTATTCAAGGCTCCATGAAGTGCCGTTCCAGTGGAGGATACCGGTCACAGACTGGACAATGGTAGCCCACCCTTCATTCGGATTGAGCATAAATATGCTGCCAGGCACCGTGTTGCTGGGCGTGGTGCGTGCGGACCATGAGCCGTTGCTGTAATGGTAGACGGTGCCTGGATGGGAGGAGTCACCCCCTGTGGCCCAGGCCTCGCCGGGCATAGTGGGGCTGGTCCAGATGCCACGAAGAGGAGCGATGCCCGCGGGGTTAGCTACCTGCTGCCAGGAGACCCCGTCGTAGTGGTACATCGTCCCCTGCCAGTAGGAGCTTACGTAAACCTGGCCGATAGCCCAGCCGTCGGTGGAGGATGACATGGAAAGGGCGTTCATGTAAGAGCTGGAAGGGAGGATAGGGCCAGCGGTGGTCCACTGCGTGCCATCCCAATGGATGAAGCCATATCCGGCAGGGGTCCAGGCTACGCCCCACGCATTATTGGGGGCGAGAGGCGAGATGCCGTAAACGGAGGCGATATTGTAGCCCAGGCCGCTACTCTTTTCGACCCAGTTAGTGCCGTCGTATTGGAAGGCACGATAGCCTGCGGCGATCCAGCCGTCCGCAGCCGAACGCATGTTGATGTCATAAGGATAGACACCCTGCATTGTGGGCACGTCTACGGAGGTCCAAGCGCCGCCGGTATAGTGGAGAAGTTCGCCGTATGAGCCTGCCGCCCAGGCTTCGCTGCCGGAGACGGCGCTGACGCGCTGAAGGTCGGGGTAGAGATTGGTCCAGTTGTTGAGTGTAGCGTTTTGAGGCTCAGAACCAGAGACGGGCGATGCGCCGGCCCCATAAGATTGTGAGAGCAGTCCTACGAGGACCAATGCCGTTGTAATAACAAGGATAACAAACCTGTAGTGTGACGTGCTTGCGCGATGAGTAAGGCGCGCAAAGAGGTGAGCGTTCATAATGAATCCTCCTGCTATCTGCTATGCTTACCTGGTCCTGAGAACGCGCCCGAGAACTCTTCTAAATCAATTGCTTGTTGATGTACGATTCCCATTCGCCACCCTTTAAGTGCGCGACGTAGAAAATGTGTTGGAGGTGGCGGGAATAGGCGATAAGGATTTCTTCGCCTGGATCGAGAGCTTCAAATGAAGCGGGGTCTACCCGGTAGACCACACGTGGAGCAGCGGGGTCCGGGGGCGTGTTTGAAGTAACAACCTGTTCGGTTATGCGGTCGGTAGGAAGATAGGAGCTGGAGCGCCTGGCCCCCGGAGTTGACGGCGCTGCGGGGCCCTGAGAGAAGCGGGGCTGAACGATCTTCGAGCGGTCGGGAGACGCGGCACGCTGATCGTCGGTGATCTCTTTGGCAGTCGCGAAATCAGGGCCTGCATAGCGCACGCCCACACCCATCCAGTTGCCCGTCTTGCGCCCGCCCAGGATACGCTTATCGAGCACGGTGCCCCTTGCGTAATGGACCGGAGCGAAGAGGTCGCGGACTCCGTTGACCAGGGCTACGATGAAGTAGAGGGTGCACAACGCTCCCAGCACGCCAAGCATCCCACAGAAGCCCACGGTTACGGCGGCATCGTCGCTATTAGTGCCATTCGCCTGGTTCAACTGGAAGGCGACTTTCCCAAATGCAAAGAGGGTAAGAATACCGAGTATAAGGACCACTATCAGTGTCGCAAAGATGGTGGCTACGATGGGCAGATGGTATTTGATAGCGGGCAAGCCCTCAACCGGCGCGTCTTTGAGATTCCGTGTCGCGCCCGTGCGGGTAGATGAGGATGATGGCATACCAGTTCTCATTAGCAGATTATAACATACTCCCTTGTGCTATAATAGCCTCGATTTGAATATGGAGAGAAAGAGTTGCCGGAGTATGTGAACGTCAGCATCGCGGTGACGGTATTCATGGGGCTGGCGAGCGGAGGTTTGCTGACCCTGGTATTGCTGTCGAGCCGCAGACAGCAGACTAGCTTCTCCATCATGTTTGGGTTGACCGGGCTGCTCGCTGTACTGGGAGCTATAGGGTCTGCTGCTATGCTCCAGAGCACGGCAGCCGGCCTGCTAAATGGACTTGTGCTGCTGGTACTCTCATTCACCCTTGGCTACACACTCACAACGTACTCCGTGCTATCGCCCAGAAGAGAGAAGGTCGAGATCGACGCGCCGCCTGTGCGGGTTGATCATACGGCAGTAATTTGCTTAGCGCCCGGAGAGCCGCCCGACTACGAAATGAGAAGCGCGGCTGAACGGCTGGAGCTTGCAGACGATGCAGCGGACGTGCCGGGCGCGCTGCTACGGCCCTTCTACATGAGAGACTTGAAAGGGAAGTACGCGGCGATTGGCGACAGTCCATACAGAGATTATTACACCCAACTGGTCCAGAAAGTTCAATCGAGGCTCGACTCGACCCATAGGGTATATCCTGCCTTCTACAGTGACGAGCCACATGTCGCGCAAGCGGTAGCGACGTGCGTAGAAGAAGGGGTGAGACAGATAATAGTGCTACACCTGCGAGTGGCGGACCCGCCGGATAGTGTACTGGCCGGGGAATTATTAGAGGGCCTGGAGTTGCAAAAGCATGACGTGACGGTGAGCGAAGTGGGGCCTCTATGGGATACGACCCTCCTGCCACAGATCTACGTTCGCCGGGTGCTGGAAGCGATGGCCCAGGTAGGAGACAGCGTGGAGGAGGTAGGCCTGCTGCTGGTAGGTCGAGGCCACCCTACGAGCGGAGGAGATGCTTCGGTCAAGCGGCAGGAGCAGGAAGAGACATTCCAGCGAAGAGTGCGCCGGGCGCTGCTCAAAGTAGGGTTCAGCCATGAGCGTGTGGTGATAGCCTGGCTACGACACGGGTCGCCCTCGATAGCCGAGGCCCTGGACGCTCTTGTGAACGGAGGCTGCAAATCGGTTTACTGGATGCCTTCGACGTACCCTGCGGATGGGGTCAACACGATGTACGACATCCCGGCGCAACTTGGACAAGTCTCAGCAGCGCGTGGAGTAAAGTTAGTAGCATTGGGTGCGTGGAACGCCGACGACCTGGCCGCACAAGAGATAACCTCCCAGGTGCGAGCGGCCTCTCGGGCGGCTAGCGGACGGTGACGACGGACGACAGACGACAGACGACGGATGATACTTCTATAATAAAATCTCTGCGATCTCTGCGCCTCTGCGGTGAATTTACTTTCTGTCGTCCGTCGTCCGTCGTCCGTCGTCCATTGTAGTGTCAACACACGTTCAGGTATAATTACATTCATCATCCAGGAAGAGGGAGAAGCGAGTCTGCCTGCCATCGCGGGCGTTATGGTGGCAGCGGGCGCACGTATTTGGCGTTATGAGCAGCATGGATAAATGGCTACCTAGCGGGTTCGGATTCAGGCGTTGGGCATTGGTGCTGGCGCTGGGGGTGGCAATAATAGGCCTCGGCCTGGCGATGGGCATTACGAACCTCTACCGCGCGTTCATCGTGGACCAGACAGGAACAACCTTCCTGTACTACGCCACGCTTCAATTCATACCCCACCCCTACCGGGAGCTACTGGTAGGGTCGGTGGGCGTGGCGTTGAGTCTGCTAGGGGCGAGGGGCATCTACAGGGCAATAAAGGCGGCTGCGGCGCAGGGCCGCTCCCCTGAGTCTGTTCTTGCGCCCCTGCGAGCAGCGCGCAGACCTGAGGGGCCGCGCATAGTAGCTATAGGCGGGGGGACGGGCATGCCTGCCCTGCTGCGTGGTATCAAGGAAGTGACAGATAACATCACGGCGGTGGTCAACGTGGTGGACGACGGCGGATCGTCGGGGCGATTGAGGCGCGACCTGGGGATATTGCCGCCGGGGGACTTCCGCAACAACCTGGTGGCTCTCTCCGACGTTGAACCGCTCATGACGGAGCTGTTCCAGCACCGCTTCGAGGGGGCGGGAGACCTTGAGGGCCACTCCTTTGGCAACCTCTTCCTGGTGGCGATGACGGGCGTCACGGGCAACTTCGAGCAGGCAATACGCGAGTCGTCCCGCGTGCTGGCGATACGGGGCAAGGTGCTGCCGTCGTCGCTGACCGACATAGAGTTGTACGCCGAGCTGGAAAACGGGGAGACAGTGCGAGGCGAGTCGGTGATACCGAGGGCACCCGCGCGGATCAAGCGTGTCTTCGTGAAGCCCACACACGCGCCAGGCTACCCGGAGGCGTTGTCGGAAATATATAACGCCGAGATGATCATACTGGGGCCTGGCTCACTCTACACGAGCATCATGCCGCCCCTGCTGGTAGAGGATATAGCGCGTGCAGTGAAATCAAACCGAACCGCGCTCAAAGTGTATATATGCAACGTCGCGACGCAGCCCGGCGAGACGGATGGATATGGGGTCGTGGAGCACGTGCGATCGCTGCACAACCATATCGGGCCTGGGCTGTTCAATTACGTGATATACAACTCCAACCTGGCGGGGGAGAAGGATATCGAGCCTGAATGGAATGTATCGTCCGTGAAGCTGGACCCGGCAGCGGCAGCACGAATCGCAAACGTGGAGTTCATCCCGGCGGACGTGGTGCGCGATGACAACCCGCTGAGGCACGACCCCATGAAGCTGGCCGATACAGTGATGCGCCTCTTCGAGAATCGAGGTGGGAGAGGCGCGCCTGGGCGAGTGAAGGAGCAAGAGCGCAGGCTGGCGTCCGAGAATGGGCGGACTGCTGTGCTGAGTGAGGATGAGATAGCGACAGGGGTTGGGAGCCGGGGGTCGAAGATATGAGGCAGGTAGCTGCTCAGACAAACAATGCTCTAATGCAGGAAATAGTCAAGAGAATTGTTGATACTCTGCACCCAATCAAGATCGTGCTCTTTGGCAGCCGAGCACGCCGTGACGCTCATGCAGGCAGTGATATTGACCTCTTAGTAATAGCCCACTCTACACAGCCCAGGTACCAACGCGCCGCGCCCCTATATGGCGCGTTGAGTAATATACTCGTGCCCATGGACATAATGGTCTACACTCCTGAAGAGGTCTATGAGTGGAGCTCGGTTCCCCAGGCATTTGTCACTACGGCGATGCGAGAAGGAAAAATATTGTATGAAGACGATAGAGGACCTGGTGAAAGGTTGGCTCTTGAAGGCAGAGAGCGATCTGATAGCCGCCAAACTGTGTCTCGCACAGGAGCAGGCTCTTGATACGGCTTGTTTTCATGCCCAACAGGCGACAGAAAAATGCCTGAAGGCATATCTTACAGCACATAATATAGACTTTCCTTTTACACACAATCTTGAAAAACTGACTGAGTTGTGCTCGTCAAATGACTCAGCCTTCTCGAGCATAAAGGGTCTAGCCCAAAGTCTGACCCCTTATGCGGTCGAGCTTCGTTATGATGCTGAATTTTGGCCTCCACTAACTACCGCACGCCAGGCACTCGATAGTGCAATAACAATCAGGGACTTTGTGACGGATCGTCTTCCTCCAAGCATGAAACCTGAATCTCACTAAAGCAATCTCGAAAGATTACGGCTAAACGTATATAATACTCCCTGGTGGCCGTCGCACCTCTCCCAAGAAAAGAGATTACCCGCGAACCGGCCCTCACACTGCAAATATATACAGACGCGAACAATGAAGTTCGGAAGGAGCAGATAAGATGGCGATGAAAGTTGGTATCAACGGGTTCGGGCGCATCGGGCGGCAGGTGTTCAAAGCTCTACGCGATTACTACCCGGACGAGATCGAGGTGGTCGCCGTAAACGACCTGACCGATAACCACACGCTGGCCCATCTACTGTCCTATGACAGCAACTATGGCGCGTTCGACGGCGACGTATCGGCTACCGAAGAGGCCATCAGCGTCGACGGCAAAGATATCAAGGCCCTGGCCGAGCGCGACCCGTCAAAGCTCCCCTGGGGCGACCTCGGCGTCGATATCGTGATCGAGTCGACGGGGGTGTTCACGGACGCTCCTAAAGCCAAGATGCACATAGACGCTGGGGCCAAGAAAGTAATCATATCTGCTCCCGCGAAAGGCGAGGACATCACCATCGTGATGGGCGTCAATCAGGACAAGTACGACCCCGGAAGCCACCACATCGTATCGAACGCCTCGTGCACGACCAACTGCCTCGCGCCCGTAGCGAAGGTGATATTGGAGCGCTTCGGCATCGTCAAGGGGCTGGTGACGACGGTCCATTCCTACACGAACGACCAGCAGATACTCGACCTGCCGCACAAAGACCTGCGCCGGGCCAGGGCAGCTGCATTGAATATCATACCCACGACGACCGGGGCAGCCAGGGCAGTGGCCCTGGTGATACCGGAGCTGAAAGGTAAGTTCGACGGCTTCGCGCTACGGGTCCCCACACCTACGGTCTCTATTATCGACTTCGTGGCCGAGCTTGAGCGTTCAGCGACGGTGCAGGAGATCAACGGCGCGCTAATCGAGGCGAGCGAGAACGAGCTTGTTGACATCCTCGACTACACCGAGGAGCCTCTGGTAAGCATGGACTTCAAGGGCGACCCGCACTCGGCCATCGTGGACGGGCTGAGCACGATGGTGATCGGGGACAACCTGGTAAAAGTCGTCGCCTGGTATGACAACGAGTGGGGTTATTCGTGCAGAGTGGCTGACCTCGTGAATTTCATGGCGGAGAAGGGGGTTTAGCTGACGGCGGACAATGGACGACGGACGATATTTCTCTTGGGTAAGTCTTGATTGGGTAGCAGAAATGGGATACGGTGAATAAAGCATGGAAAGCGCGGTAGCAGAGCCAGGCTTATTGTGTCTACAAGAGAGAGCGCAGGCCAGCGAGAACAAGGCTATCATCCGTCGTCTAGTCGAAGAAGGGATGAACAAGGATAGGTTGGACCTGTTCGACGAGACCTACTCGCAGGCGTATATAGAACGCCGAGGCGTACAGGGGTTCAAGGAGCAGAGCGCACAGACACGGGCCGCTTTCCCCGATTATGGATATACAATTGACGACATAGTGGCCGAAGATGATAAGGTTAGTGTGCGCTGGACAATGCGCGGCACCCACCTCGGCGAATACCAGGGGATACCCGCAACAGGCAGGGCCGTCACTCTGACGGGGATGCACATGTTCCAGCTCGATGCGGCGGGTAAGATAGAGGAAATGTGGAGCCAGGCCAGCAGAGAGACGCTGCTGCAACAGCTAATTTGAACTGCAGATTCGCTGACTACCGAGAATTCACCATGAACAAAATGAGCCTCAAAGATATAAACGTCGCCGGGAAGCGCGTGCTGGTGCGGGTGGACTTCAACGTGCCCCTCGATGATGACAGGACGATAACGGACGACACGCGCGTACGAGCTTCAATGCCCACAATAGAGCACCTTCTTGAGCAGGGGGCGGCGGTCATACTGATGTCGCACCTGGGGAGGCCGAAGGGCGGTCCCAATCCCAAGTACAGCCTCGCTCCCGTGGCGGCCCACCTACAGGAGCTTCTTGGGGAGAAGGCGAAGGTGACGTTCGCGAACGATTGCGTCGGGAACGAGGTAAGGGATGCCGCCCAGGCGTTACAACCTGGAGAAGTACTGCTCCTCGAAAACGTGCGCTTTCATCCCGAAGAGGAAGCTAACGACCCTGACTTCGCCCGGCAGTTGGCGTCACTCGGTGACGTATATGTAAACGATGCTTTCGGGTCGGCGCACCGCGCTCACGCCTCTACTGAGGGAGTTGCCCACCACCTGACAGCCGTGTCGGGCTTACTCATGGAGCGGGAGCTGAGCTTCCTCGGCAAGGCGCTGGAGTCGCCTGAGAGGCCATTCGTAGCTATCCTCGGCGGCGCGAAGGTTTCAGACAAGATGGGCGTGATAGGCAACCTGCTGGGCAAAGTAGATACCCTCATCATCGGCGGTGGCATGGCGAACACCTTTCTGAAGTCGGCAGGCTTCCCGGTGGGGGAGTCGCTGGTGGAGGAGGACCGTGTTAAAGATGCCGAAGCTCTCATAGGAAAGGCCGCGCTCCGGAACGTTACGCTGATGCTGCCTCGCGACGTGGTGCTCGCCTCGAAATTCGCGGCGGACGCCGATGTAAAGACCGTGCACGTAAGAGAGGTAGCCCCAGATGCTGACAACACAGGGTGGCGCATACTGGACATCGGACCCGAAAGCTCTACCGAGTACGCCGAAGCGATAGAGAGCGCAAAGACCGTTGTGTGGAACGGCCCGATGGGCGTGTTCGAGATGGAGCCGTTCGCCCAGGGGACCCTCCGCGTAGCGCAGGCGGTATGCGATGCTACCCGTGAAGGCGCGACTACGATAGTAGGCGGCGGCGATTCCGTAGCAGCGATAGAGCAAATGGGCCTGGCCGGTTGCGTAACGCATATCTCCACAGGCGGCGGCGCTTCGCTAGAGTTCCTCGAAGGGAAAGAACTGCCTGGGGTAGCGGCGTTGAAGGATAAGGGGATGTGACGGCGGGACAACGGACGACGGACGACGGACGACGGACGACGGGCGGCGTGAAACGTGATGCGTGAAACGTGAAACGTGATGCGTGAGAGTAATGAGTAGTGTGTGACAGGGAGGCGGGAGTTAGGGATCGGATTTGCGGCTACTGATTCTTGACGGCTGACCCCTAATTTCCAGAAAGGATAACTTCAGGGCATGAGTAAGCAAAACCCAGATAAGAAGGTTGGAGGAGAAAAGCGAGCGGATGGGACGACGCGCAGCACAACCGCCAGGACCCAGGTGACGCCTAAGATGGCTGACAGAACACCTGTTGCGGGTGCCAGGCCGCCACGGCCCGCGCAGACACCCGACAAAAGGGTTGGAGGTGTAAGCAGTAGCGCCCAGACCAGGCAGAGGTCGCGGACCCTACCCCCTCAGAAGAAAAGTAGCTTCGAGGTGCGCCCACTCGATCTTGGGCTGGTCGTGCTTGGACTGATTGTGGTTGGGCTGATCGTGTGGAGCAGCCTGGCTAGTAACAATAGCACGCCAAGCAATCTGGGCGTGTCTCAGGTTCCGACTGTGGCTGGAGCCGCCAGCGTTCCGACGGTAGCCAACGTTCCTGGCGGACCGACCGCAACACTCGACCCAACGTTTCCCAAGCCCATCGCGATAGGGGAGGTCGCGCCTGATTTTGCGCTCCCCTCCCCCGACGGCAAGGCATATTCGCTGAGCCAGTTCAAGGGGAAGGTAGTGCTGCTTGAGCTGTTCGCCCCCTGGTGCCCTCACTGCCAGGAAGATGCGCCCATTTTCAACGAGGTGTATGAAAAGTATAAGGACCAAGGCGTACAGGTGCTGGCTGTGAGCGGCAGCCCGTGGGGGCACAAGCTCCAGGAAGAGCAGGCTGCCGAGCAAACGCCAACCCCTATCTCGATGGACGACATAATCTGGTTCCGCGATACGTACAAGGTGCCTTTCCCAATGCTGTTCGACAAAGACCTGAAGGCAGCCGAGGCGTATGGATTGGCGTTTTATCCCACCGTGTACGTAATAGGCAAGGATGGGAAGGTAGCCTCCAATCCCGCAGGCAACTACATTTTCGAGAACGGCAACCCCGTCTCGCAGCGCGAGGAGCCGTTGAGCGTAGAATTCTTGTCGAGGAAACTGGACGAGGCGTTGAAGTAGGGACGAAGGACGATAGACGAAGCAATAATCTCACGCGTCACGTTTCACTATTTCGTCTTTCGTCCTTCGTCCGGCAAAGGAACTGACATGGCGAAGGTCGGTGAAGCGCCGGAGAGTATGAGGGGCGCGCAAAAGGTAGAGGCAGATGGCGTTGCGGAAGCGCCGAATGTCGAAGAGCGCGTGTCTGCGGGGCGGCGCGTTTGGGATTTCCTGCGAGGGCCGTACCCTACCCTGCTCTCCCGTTTTGTGCTGTCGGGTATATTCCTCCTCTCCGGCTTTACAAAGCTTGGCGCGCCGCGCACGTTTGAGATCAGCATTGAATCGTATGGGATACCTCTGCCCGTGCCTGTAGTTGAGACTATGGCGCGGGTATTGCCGATTTTGGAGATTGGCCTGGGAATATGGCTCCTGGTCGGCCTCTTCACACGGTTTTCGGCGATCATTGCCGCAATCTTCATGTCGGTCTTCACCGTAGCAATAACGCAGGCATGGATAAGGGGGATAGACGCCGACTGCGGCTGCTTCGGAGGCGGGGGTGCGGGCGGCAATACAACCTTTGCCCAGGGAGTGATGAAAGCGCTGGGGCCGGTAGGCGACTTCCTCGCGAACGAGAAGATCGGGCCGATACCTGTGTTGCGCGACTTATTATTCTTGCTGATGGCGCTGCACCTCATATTCGTGCCGACCATATTCGCTGTAGACGATCTACGCAAGAGGTACTCGCGTCCCGCAATGGAATCTTGAGCTATCATAAAATCTGGCCCTTGTGAGGGCCAGATTTTATGATAGCTCAACAAAGTAAGCAGGGAGGGATATGAGAAAGCCTATTATAGCGGCCAACTGGAAGATGAACATGGATACCGTCACAGGCTACGAGCTTATGGACGATATGCTCGATGAGCTGGATGCGATAGAGGACGTGGAGGTGGTGATATGCCCACCCTTCATCCTGCTTGAGAGCTTTGCCGAGCTATTCGACGGCACGGGCCTGTACCTGGGCGCGCAGGATATGTTCTGGGAGGAGCGAGGCGCGTATACAGGCGAAATCTCTCCCCTCATGCTCAGGGGCATGTGCGACTACGTCATAGTGGGGCACTCGGAGCGGAGGCAGTACTTCGGAGAGACGGATGAGACGGTGCGGCGCAAGGTAGACGCGGCGCTGGCTTATGAATTGAAGCCCATCGTATGCGTAGGGGAGAACCTTCAACAGAATGAAGCAGGCGAGACCCTTGAGGTCATCCATCGCCAGGTGACGGCGGCCTTCTATGAGATGGACAACGCGAAGGTGCCCGACTGCGTGATCGCCTACGAGCCGATCTGGGCGATAGGCACGGGACGGCCCGCCACGGGCGAAGGGGCGAACCAGGTAATCGGCGCGATCCGGCAGAAAATTCTTGAGTTGCACGGCGAAGACGCGGCCTATGCCATGCGCATCCAGTACGGCGGCAGCGTCAATGAGGGTAACATTGCGGAGTTCATATCACAGCCTGAGATAGACGGCGCGCTGGTGGGCGGGGCATCGCTCAACGCGGAGCAGTTCGTGCGGATTGTGGCGATTACGAATGAGGTGAAGCGCAGCCGATAATCAGTAGCAAGGTACATGCAAAATAGTGTTAGTTACCTCGTTCTCTTTGACGCAGATCGCTGACCTATGTCTGACGCCACAGCTACAACACGGGAGCCACAGCCGGATGGGGAACAGGAGTGTCCCCAGTGTCAGGCCAAAATGCCTGTCTACACCGGATATATAACCTGGTGTGAGAATTGTGGCTGGAACCTTCGCTTGGAGGAGTCGGACCCCCCGAACAATCGCTTCGAAGCTATATACGCCTCTATCAACCAGAGATTGAGCACGGGGCTGTTCAACAAGCTACTAAAAGCGCACTCTCTCAAACCTACCCTCACTTGGTCCAAAATCATCGCGTATACGATTGCAGGGTTGGTGCATGGGCTGACGCTCGTGCTGGTGGTGCTTGGCCTATGGCTAGCTCTATTTTCATGGCCTTACCTCATATTGACGGCTATTGGCCTCTTGATGCTTGGGGCGGCATGGCTATTAGCGCCCAAGCCTCCCAAATTACCCAAAGAATCCGAGATAGTGTCCCGCGACGATTTCCCTGCACTTTATGCACTGGTTGATAAAGTAGCGGAAGGACTGAATGCACCGCGTATAGATGCAATCGTGGTCTATGAGGGGTATAACGCTGCGTTCGGCCAGTTTGGGTGGAAGCGCAAGAAGGTATTGTTTGTCGGTCTACCTCTTTTCTCAGTACTCAACAGCCAGGAGAAAGTAGGGATCATCGCGCATGAGTTGGCTCATAGTATCAATGGCGACCCAACACGTGGGTTCTTCATAGGCACAGCTGTAAATTCACTAGTGACGTGGTACGGCATCCTTTATCCAGATAGTGTGACGCCCGATGCAGAGGGGTATGGAGCCTTGGGTGGTGGCTGTGTGATGCCCGCAAACCTCATCATGCGTGGCCTGGCATGGCCTATAGTGGGGCTTGTGCACGCGTTGGCTAATCTCCTGTGGCGCGACAGCCAGCGCGCTGAATATATGGCGGATGTGTTGGCTGCCGGCGTGGCGGGCACGGTCGGGCAAGTATCTTCACTGGAGAAGTTTCAGTTCAGACATTCTTTCGAGATGGCAGCACAGAGGGCATCAACATATTTCAAGGGTGAGAACCTTTTCTATGAGCTAAGGGAGCGAGTAAGAATAGCACCTCGGCGCGAGCAGGAGCGTATCAGGCGCGTCGCGAAGCTTCCTACGCTGGATATAGTCACTACGCACCCACCTACGGCATATCGCATAGAGATGCTGCATACACACCCCGTTACATCTCCCAAAGTGATAATAACCGAAGAGGAGTCAGAGCAAATTGATAAGGAGTTGGCCACGCTAGAGCCGGAGATGCAAGAGAGAATAGTACAGGCGTATGAAGAAAGTTTCTACTAATATGAGCACGATGTTAAAGTTTATTTGTCGTCGGTGTTCTCCTCCCATGAAAGATCCGAAACCTTGTGAAATTCAAAGCGTTTTAACTTGGCGACCAGATGTTTATATGGTAAGCAGAACAAATTCCATATTTTAGCAATTAGAAGGATAGGACAGTCAAATATATGTATAAGTTTAGAATTAGTGTCCAGGGGCTAATTGTGGTCATCCTCACCATGCTCATTCAAGTTAGCACAGGCTACCATGCCACACCCGCATCGGCACAGGCTCAGAGCGGCACCAGGTTTTTTGCCGAGACTGGCCGTACAGTAAAGGGTCAGTTTCTTGCGTACTGGGAGGAGCATGGTGGCCTCATGCAGCAGGGCTACCCTATCGGCGAGGAGATGCAAGAGGTATCGGAGATCGACGGCAAGACCTACACGATGCAATACTTCGAGAGGGCAGTGTTCGAGCGCCATCCTGAGAACCAGCCTCCTTACGACGTGCTGCTAACTCAGCTTGGGGTAATTGAGTACGCCAGGCGTTACGGTGAGACCATCGCTCCGGGCCAGAAGGCGAGCACCGACAACCCCATCACGTTCAAGGAAACGGGTAAGACGCTCGGCGGGAAGTTCAGGCAGTACTGGGAAACGCACGGCGACGTGATGCAGCAGGGATATCCATTTACCGAGGAGTTCCAGGAGCGCAGCCCTGTGGACGGCAAGGTATATACCGTACAGTATTTCGAGCGTGCAGTGTTCGAGCTACACCCGGAAAACGCAGGTACACCTTATGAGGTGCTGTTGAGCCATCTAGGTACTTTCCACTACAGGGCCAGGCATGAGACTCTCGTTATACCCGCGCCTGCTAAGGGCCGTATGCAACTCTTGCCAAAAGGCTCGGACTCGTACCTGATCTGGCTAGAGGCCACTCCGAATACCGGGGATGGGAACTACGACATCCTGGGGGTCGATTTGAAGAGTAACACTCCTATCACCGTAACCGGCGCGCCGGGTAACCAGGATTTTGCCAGTGTCTCCGGCTCGACTGTCTTGTGGGTAGATAATGGGCATAGCTGCCCTTCCTGCGATTACGACATCCTCGGTAAGGACCTGGCAACGGGTAGGGAGTTTACGGTAGCTACAGGGCCAAACGACCAGACTAAACCTGCTATTGCAGGTAAGAAGGTTGCCTGGGTAGAGATGAGCCGGGATGCAATCCGGCTACTCCTCAAGGACCTCGATTCCGGGGAGCTATATGAGGTGCAGTCTTTCCCTATGCAAAATGGTTCGAGCTACGGGCCTACATTCGGCTATACAGCCATAAGTGAGGAATACCTGGTCTGGTCGGAGCGACCACCATCAACCAAAAATAGTGGGCAGCTCTTCGAATTGCGAGCTATGAGCCTCAAGACGCGCGAGGTACGCTCCGTCTACAAGGGCATACTCGGTATTAGCGGAGCGAGCGACGAACCCTCCCTTTCTGGCCATCGCCTGGTTTACAGCACGCCCCAGATACAAATGGTTGATCTCGACACAGGCGAGACCCGCAAGCTCTTAGATGCTCCATCTTATAGCGCCAGGATCAAAGGCGATGTAGTGGCTTGGATTTCGCAGTCCAGGATATGGGGTATGAGGCTTAGTGACCCCGACCATCTGGCCATCCAACTGGTGGACCAGCCAGTATCCCAGGGCGATTGGACAACGACCGTCGCCATCGCCGGTGACTGGCTGGTATGGAATAATGCTGTAGGGCCAAATATGGATATGATGAGTGCGAAGCGACTCAGTGAAGCTATTGGCACAGGGCCGTCTTCTCTCACTCCATAACCGGTAGAGATGCAGCCTTATCCTCTATAGGCGCGAACCCTATCGCGTTCACCATCTCCACCACGCCTCTCCTCATCATCTTATCCGCCTCATGAAGCTGCTCATAGAGGGGGTTGTCCCGGTCATAGCGGTAGAGCATATCGCGCACCTGGCGCATTATGTCAAGCGTCTTGTTGAAGGTCATCACCAGGTCTCCCTCGCTGATCTCCACCTGCTGGAGGAGGTCAGCTATAGAGGTCCCCTTGCACCATGCGCGAGCCGCTCCATAGAAATAGGGGTTGTAGCCCCGCGTGAGAGAGATGCCCTGGCGGCGCTCGGCGGCGAAGATGGCATTTTGCAGGTGGTCCAGGTCGCGGCGCAGGTTTATGAGGTAGCGCGGGATAAGCAAGCGATTGGGGAAGTCTATATCGCGGTCATACGCGAACCACGAGAATATTTCGGCCACGTCCTGGGCGTGCAGCCCCTCCAGGTAGTTCCCCTCCACCATCTCGACAATCATAAGAGCGTTGGTGTCGAAGACGTCGGCGAGCTTGTTCGCCTTGTGGGTCAATTCACCCTTGCGCAGATAGTGGAACTGCACCAGCACGCTCGATAGCCCCTTCAGGATAACCTGGAGGCGGGTGTCCTCGAATCGCTGGCGCTCTTGCAGGCGCTTCTCGGCGGCGTCGCGGTCGAGGAGGAGGCGGGCGCGGGTGCGGCGGTAGGTGCGGTGCTCCTTGCGGACGGGGCAAACGTGGCAAACGTGGTTGCGCTCTGCTTCTGATGCCTGGCGCACCTCTTCCCTAAGAGCATCTAGCTCAACCCTCACCTCTGCGGCTGCGGCTTCAACATGGCGCTCCTGCTCAACTCGATGCTCCTCTATCCACCCTTCCAGGTCGGGCAGGCTCTCCAAAGCGCGGGCGATATTAGCCTCAAGCACATCCAGTTCCTCAGTCGTCAATAGCTCATTCAATGGGACCGTCGGCGACACCGCAAGCGTCGTAAGGGCATAAGGTAGCTCAACCACCACAGGCTCTGCCGGAAGGTAGTCTACCGTGCGATATTCGTTGAGGGGAAAAACCTCCCCGAGTGCGGAGTGCGGAGTGCGGAGTGCGGAGTTATCTCTGTCGTCTGTCGTCTGTCGTCTGTCGTCTGCGACAGCAAGGAAAAGTCCGATTACCGCACCCAACCCTCTCCCCAGGTATACCGCCCACCCCCTCTTCTCGACGTGGACCATTGCGCCCTGGGGGAGGGTACGGAACTCGCGGCGCAGGGTGTCACGCTCCGGGCGCTTCCAGGGGAGGGATTGGCGGCGGGACTGGAGGTAGACTAGGTTCTGCTCGACCTTCTTCTCCCGGCGGCGCGCTTCCTCAGTGATGCGGCCCAGGCGCTCGTATTCGTCCAGTAGCTCTTCGCCGTTGTCGTAGCCGATGAGGCAGCCGACCGGCACCTGGGCAAGCTCGGCTTCTTCTTCCTCCAGGTCTTGCTCAAGGTCGCGCAGGCGGCGGCTCTGCTGGAACTGTAGGAGAGAAGCGCGCATAACGCGTATCACGCGGTCACCACGCGGCGGGTCCCACAGGTTCAGGACGGAGTTGTAGCGCATAGTGAAGGCGCTCTCGACGGGCCGGAGAGGTCCGGTGGCGATATTCAGCGCTTCGTGGAAAGTGACCCAGGGGGAGTACGGTATGACGACGTGCCCCTGCGGGTCGATTCCACGCCGACCTGCGCGGCCCGCCATCTGCTGGAACTCGTTGGGAATGAGGGGGCGGCGAGATACGCCGTCGAACTTGCTCATCCTGCCGATGACCACCGTGCGAGCGGGCATATTCACACCGAGGGCAAGGGTGTCGGTGGCGAAGACGACGCGCATGAGCGCCTTGTTGAATAACTCCTCCACGAGCTGCTTCAGGATGGGGAGGAGGCCCGCGTGGTGGAAGCCGAAGCCTCGCCGTGCAAGATAAGTGACATCCTCCACCTGCTTAAGGTTGCGGTCTTCAGGCGATAGACGCTCAAGGTAGCTCGCCAGCACCTCGTTGACGCGCCGCATCATGTTAGGGCTGCGCATCACCTTGAGGCGGGTCATGGCGCACACCTTGGCGGCGGCCTCGCAGTCCTTGCGCGAGAATAGGAAGAAGATAGCGGGGATGAGGTCGGCCCGCTCCAGGCTCTCGATGATCTCGCGTGGGGTAGGCTCACCGCGCTCATCGGGACGCGTGGAGTCCTCCTCCAGGATAGGCCCCCTGTAGCGGTTGCCCCCTTTCTTGCGTACCTCCCCTCCCACATTGAAGTCGGCTATCTGCTGCCCCTTCTCATTTATGACCATCTGAAGCTGCCCATCGAGGAAGTAATAAAGGGAGAGAGGGACGGCGCGTTGCAGGTGGGTGATGAGGTGGATGGGCGCGTGGGTGCGCCCTATCCAGTCGGCCACTTCGGGGGCGTTTGTGACGGTAGCGGAGAGGCAGACGAGCTGGATGTGCTCCGGGCACATTATTATCGACTCTTCCCAGGTGGTCCCACGCTCCGGGTCGGCCAGGTAGTGTATCTCATCGAAGATGATGCACCCTACGCCCCACAGCTCGGAGGGTGTCTGTAGGAGCATATTCCGCAATACCTCGGTGGTCATGACTATAATAGAGCCTTCGCGATTCTCTATCACGTCGCCGGTGAGGAGACCAACCGCATCGCCATACTGCTCGCGGAGGTCGCGGAACTTCTGATTTGATAGCGCCTTGATGGGAGTGGTGTACATCACCCGGAAACCTTCACGATGTGCGCGGAAGATGCCAAACTCAGCCACCACCGTCTTGCCCGTACCCGTCGGCGCGGCCACCATGACGCTATCACCCGTATCGAGGTGAGCGATAGCCTCTTCCTGGAAAGGGTCGAGGGGGAAGGGGTAGCGAGCGCGGAAGCTTTCGACGATTTCGGTCTCCGAGGGGTCAGGGGCTGGGG
>DATEOC010000023.1:0-139786 GCA_035274425.1 Chloroflexia bacterium | reverse complement strand
TAGACCAAAGCCCCGGAGGGGCGTAAGAAATAAGAAGAAGGGGGAACCTTCTTTATTTCTTACGCCCCTCCGGGGCTATTTGTGCGGGGCGGAGCAACCCCAGGCTAACGCCGTGGGGCTACATTCTACCGCCCCTCCGGGGCTGGCGTTCGCACCTTATGATTTAGATGCGTTTGCCCTGGGTCTATCACTCGATCTTGCGGAATGGGTCTCCAGAAGATAGGCTATATACGTAGCGCGGCGAGCGCCCACACTCCCTCTGCACCCATAGAGAAGAGGCGCGTCAGTGCCGCTACCCCCAGTCCCACCGGCACGGGCACGCCCAGGAGCGTGTGGAGCAGGTAAACCAGTACCCCTTCGCGCACGATGATACCCTGGGGCATGAACAGTAATATAGCCCCGCCCAACACGCTCAGGGCAAATATCCCTATAGTAGCAGGAGCTTGCGCTAGATACCCGCCCCCCGACAGCCCGGCCAGCAGCAAGGCCGCCACTAACCCGTACATCACCCAGTTGGCGAAGCACGCCGCCAGCACTCTTATCATCTCTTTTATAGAGAGGCCAGCGGGCAATTTCTCGCGCCCCATAACATGCAGCAGCCAATCCGTCAACCGGGCGAGGAGGGCAGGACTTACCGGCAACAAGAGCGTCACCACTCCGCCCAGAGCCAGCATCCACGTCCAGGCAAGCACTCCTCCTGATGGGATCGTCGCCAGGCCGGCCAGTCCGGTCAGGAGAGCGGTGCCCGTAAGTATCACCGTTTCGAGGGCAGTGGCGGCTACGGTTGCCGCTGGCGGCACGCCCTGGCGCTCAGCGAGGTAGGCTCGCCCCGCTACAAACCACCACTGGCCGGGGATGTAGCGCGCAAAGCCGGAGTGAAAGTAAAGGCGAAGGGCGCGATTCCAGGGCAACCCATATCCCCAGGCCCGAATGATTCGCCACCAGGGATAGACGATGAACACCCCACGCCCTAACGCCATGAGCGCAGCCAGCCCCAGGTAGGTGCCATCAAAGTGCCATTCATGCTCTTGCAGAGCGCGCGCCTGGCCCGCGAAGACGAACAAAAAAGCTCCCACGGCCAACAGGGCCGCCAGGAGCTTGAGAGCGCGGACAGCCTGGCTGGAAGGTAATAGACCCCGCGCCTTGCTGCGGAAGCTCATATCGAGATAGGGGTATAAAAAATCGTGCCTGGTGAAAAAGATAGCTTTGTACAGGTGGAGGTGGTGGGCTGAAGGTTGGAGATTAGGGGAGATACGTCGGAGGTTCTACGCCCTAACCCCCAACCTTCAGCCCCAAACCTATGCTCAGTCACCTTTCGCCGTAACTTGCTGAGCTACTGTAGATACTAACCTAATACAGGTGGGTTGTCAATTAATAGTTTGACCTGAAGTGCTATGCTGCAGAAGATATATCTGCTTCAATGACTATTATAGCCGAACTCGTGTTAGGTTCCTGTTAAGTTTCACTATGATTAAGGCAATAGATAAAGTTCGAAGCGACACACTGACCGAGTTCAAGGTTCAAAGTTCAAGGTCTGCTTTGAACCTTGAACCTTGAACGATTTGTTATAATAACTATGTCAATCTATGCGTCCGGTGCGGGCGTAAAATAGACGAGAGGTATTTGTCGAGGGATGTTGTCGGTACAGCCAAGTCTCAGTATAGAGGTAGCGCACGATTTCGCGTCAGCGCTCGGCATTGATAAAGCGGCAGGCTCGAACGCTATACTCTCCACCGAAGAGTGGGAGCGGCTCTTGAAGTCCGCAGCCTCAGATGTGGTGTTCATGACCTGGCAGTGGCAGTCCCTCTGGTGGAAGCACTTCGGCGCGCCCGCCCAGGCTTCTCAAGATATAGAAGAATGTAAGCTCCACCTGCTGGCTGTGCGCGATGAGGAGGGTGCCCTAGTCGGTATCGCTCCTCTTTTTATTGACGCCAGGCCGCTCCCTCCAGCGAAGGAGTATCGCAGGGGAGAGCTTCGCCCCGAAGGTGAGGGCGCGCCGGTCCGAGCGGTGCGAATAGTCGGTGGTATAGATATTGCCGATTATCTTGACATAATCGCGCCTACTGAGCGCATGGCTGAAGTATGGGGGGTCGCGCTGGACTATCTCATTGAGCGGCGGGACGAGTGGGACGTGATCGACCTCCACTCCTTGCCGCACTTCTCGCCCTCGCGTGAGTTGCTGGTGACGCTGGCTTCACAGAGAGGTCTGGCGGCGGAAGTCTTCCCGGAGGATGTGTCGCCCGTGTTGGAGCTGCCGGGGGACTGGGAAACGTACCTGATGAGCCTGAGGAAGAAAGACCGCCACGAGCTACGCCGCAAAGTGCGCAAGTTGGAAGGGCGCGACGACGTTCGCTGGAGGCTCGTGCCACCTCACGACGCGGAGGCGATGGCGCAGGAGATGCACATCTTCCTCGACCTGCATCGAATGAGTGGGGTGGACAAAGCCCACTTTATGGACGACCACATGGCGCAATTCTTCCTGACGATGGCGTCGGAGCTTGCGGAGACGGGGTGGCTCGACCTGGCGATACTCGAAGTGGACAAGCAGCCCGCGTCGGCTTACTTGTCGTTCAGCTACGGTGATCGCCTCTACCTCTACAACTCAGGCTACAGCCAGCAGTTCGCCGCCTACAGCGCAGGGGTGGCATTGCTGGCCTACCGAATACACAAGGCGATATTGCAAGGCTTCCGCTACTTCGACTTCCTGCGCGGCGATGAACCATACAAATACGACTTCGGTGCTAAAGATACATATGTGTACAGGGCGATGCTTACGTGAAACGTGAAACGTGATGCGTGATTAATAAGCGCAAAGAACGCAAAGTTTCATGGGGTTTATATAGTTCAGTCTACACACTTATCTCATGCATCACGTTTCAAGAATAACAGACCAATCATACCAAATAGGACTTACAAAATATGACTAGAATAGCACTCATAAGCATGCATACCTGTCCGCTGGCCTGCCCGGAAGGGATGTTGGGTGGGCGCGAGACAGGAGGTCTGAACGTTTACGTTCGAGAGTTGAGCCGTGAGTTGGCGCGCCGGGGTATAAGTGTGGACGTTTTCACGCGCTTCCAGGATACGGATACGCCCCAGATCGAGGCGCTCGGCTTTGGCGCGAGGGTGATACACCTGCCCGCAGGCCCTCTCGCCCCATATGACAAGAACAAGCTGGTCAACCACGTGGGCCAGTTCGCCGAGGGGATAGAGGAGTTCGCCCGCCGCGAAGGGACCCGCTACGACCTTGTGCACGGCCATTACTGGGTGTCGGGCCTCGTGGCGCACAGGCTTCAGGAAGATTGGGGCGTGCCGATGGTGCAGATGTTCCACACCCTGGGCCAGCTGAAAAACAGCGTCGCTAAGAGCGCTGCCGACAAGGAAATAGATGCTCGCATCGAAATCGAGAGCAGAGTGATCGCCTGGGCTGACCGTGTTATCGCAGCTACTCCCCTGGAGCGGTCCCAGATGGTCTGGTGTTATGGAGCCGAGCTGGATAAAGTTACCGTCATACCGGCGGGCGTGGACACGAGCCTCTTCTACCCGCGTGACCGTGCCCAGGTGCGCGAGCAGCTTGGCCTCCCAGACCTCGACACCCCTATTCTCCTCTTCGTGGGGCGCATAGAGCGTTTGAAGGGGATCGATACGCTGTTGGAGTCGGTGGCGGTTGTCAGCCGCACGTGCTCAGGACGCAACCTGAAGGTGTTGATCGTGGGTGGGGGCGGGCAAACTGAGGCCGAGAATGCCGAGCTAAGGCGCGTGGTGCAACTCCACCGCGATCTCAACCTCGAGGAGCAGGTGGAGTTCGTTGGCTCGAAACCTCAGGAGATGCTCCCTCTATACTACGCGGCGGCGGATATAACGGTCATGCCCTCACATTATGAGTCGTTCGGGCTGGTCGCGGTGGAGGCTATGGCATCAGGTACGCCGGTGATAGCTTCCAATGTGGGCGGCCTTTCATTCACCGTCAAGGATGGGGAGACAGGCTACCTAGTTCCTGAGGAGAACCATTTTGCCCTTGCCGAGCAGGTCCATACCCTCCTCAAGAACCCTGAGTTGCGGCTGCGCATGGGCGAGGAAGCGGCAACCCACGCCCAGCAATATTCCTGGAGCAATATCGCGGACCAGATAGTCGCGGTATACAACGAGGAGATAGCCTTGAAGTACAGGCCCACCGTGCCTGTTCTAAGTGATTACATAGCCGGGTAAACTCATAATTCAGTTACCTAACAAAAATCACCGCCGAGAGAGGTGATTTTTGTTAGGTAAAGATCAAGAATTCGTGCGCTATCTAGCGCGGCCCCGATTGCTCCCGCCTGCGGGTAACCAGCAGAAAAGTCGCTATGGCAGCGATCACCGGGAGCGCGATAATCCCTATCACCAGCAGCACAGTGCCCGCGCTATTAGCCTGTGATGAGGCCCCACCTGAAGTTGTAGGTGATGGGCGGACTACGATAGTCTGCACTGGCGGGAGAGATGTCCTGGTCGGTGCAACGTCGACAGTGACTTCTGTTGTGGGAGTCGCGGCGGTGGTAGCTGTGCTTCCCACACTCGGAGACCCTTTTGCCTGACCCTGGCTCGATGTAGGCGATGCCTGCGCTCTATTGACCGGGGTCGGCAGCACAATGGTGCCCTCGACGTTGGACTGGACCTCGGCGAGCAACTTCTTAGCTTCCGCGTTCTGAGGGTCAATAGCGAGCGCCTCGCTAATCTCCGCTACCACCCGGCGGAGATTAGGGTCGTCCTGGGGGATTTTTACCGGTAAGAACATGTGGTCCCAGAGGGTGCGCGCGTACTCGACGCGCAAGGGCGCTGATTTGGGGTCGGCCACGACAGCGCGCTCGTAGGTCTCCTCGCTCAGCGTAGCGAAGGGGTCATGCTGCTCCGTAGGAAACTTTGTGGTGATAGCTGCGTTATACGCCCTGGCGAGAGTTGCGAGTGCACTCGCTTCGCCTGGCTTTGACTGCACAGCTGCCCGCGCATCCAGGATGGCTTGCCAGGCCTTGGGGGCGAGTATCGTCACGCGGAGGTTGTCTTGAGAGGTAGGTTCCAGGTTATCCCAGTGCCAGCGCACCTCATTGCCGTTTAGTCGGCTGCCGGGGCTGGTCTCTTCGTAGAAGACGTTCTGGTTGGTGGCCTGGTAAGGGAGGCGGAGCACGACGTCCGCCGAGCCGATGGCATCTTTCCACCCCGCACCAGTTTCGAGCACGTATGCGAAGCGGGCCGAGGGTGGGTAGCCGGTAGCCCTGATGGTATAGGTCACGTTAATCGTGACGTCCTGCGCTATGGGGAAGGTTACGTCGAACGCGGCCCATTTTAGAGGCTCTGTTTGCCCCTCATTGGTGGCAGGGTTGGGTGTGGTGATTACAGTGGTAGGGAGGATGTTGCCGCCCACGCTGACTGCGAAATTCTCCACTGTGGGGAACTCGCTGAAGATGTCGCCGCGCCCGCTGGGGTCGCCCAGGGGGAAGCGCACGTTTAGCTGCTCGTCGGCGGGACCCGTGTTGCGCATCACGAAGTCCGCCGTGACCTTGCCCGTTGCGCTGTCTTCTGAAGGCTGTGCTTCGATGACTACCCGCTCGGCGCTCATCACCACCTGTGTCTGGCCGCCGGGGCTGATATTGCTGCCGGGAGGCATCTCAGGCGGAGCTACGTCGGCACGTGCTGTGGCGGACACTAGCAGGAGTGTCAGGGCGAGAGCTGTGGCGATTTTGGATTTTGGATTTTGGATTTCGGATTTTGTGGCTTGTAGCTCCATCGTGATTGCCTCTTTGTGCCTGTTGGCTTTACCCAGAATGCTAATCAATCCATAATCTAAAATCTAAGATCCAAAATTGTTACGCCGCCTCGGTCTTAGCCAGCCTCCGGTTGCGGAGGCTGCGTATTACGAACCAAGCTATGAGAGCCAGGATGACGAGGATTATAGGGATGTCAAAAGGGCGCAGGGCGTTGCGTATGTCGCGGGGGTTCCACACCGCACCCGCCCATGCTAACCCTGCCGACCAGGGGAATGACCCCAGGAAGGTATAAATGACGAACTTGGCGAAGTTCATGCGCGCCACACCCGCCGGGAAGGAGATGAATGTGCGCACGACGGGGATGAGCCTGGAGAAGAATGCCGTAGCCTCGCCGTGCTTCTCGAACCACTTGTCGGCTGTATGCAGGTGGTGCTTGTTGATGAGCACATACTTGCCGTACTTCTCGACTATGGGCCTACCGCCTTTAGCCCCCACCCAGTAGGCGAGGATCGAGCCGATGGTACACCCTAGCGCTCCGTAGAAACCCGCCAGCAATATGCCTACCCAATCGCCACCGCCGTTGACAAGATATGCCCCAGCGAAGGGCATGATGATTTCGCTGGGGAGAGGTATGCACGCGCTCTCTATCGCCATCATAATGACGACGCCAAGCCACTGGAAGGTGTTGTAGATATTCTCTATAAAAGGCCAGATGTACGCATCCTCGATGTGGTGAAGAAACTCCAAAAATCGCCTCCTATTCTTTCTCCGTAGGTATGCATTTCCCTGATGCTGTGTAGAGCCGGGCGCTCTATGGCACCGTAATTGACTTCATTAGACGCGATTATACCATAGCCGATAGGCCAGGGGCAAAGATGTCGTAGCCCTATAGGCATCTAGCTTGGCTTTTACTACGGGGTTTATTGTTGCTATAATTTTCCCATGTCCGCCCTGTCTCCTGAGGCTACTAACTCTCACGTTTCTGTACAGGAAGCCTCTATAACTATTCCACTGGCCCCTGACAAGCGTAGGGAGCGGGTGGCTCTGCTTGCGCTGATCGCACTCTATCTGGCATCGGCATATGGTTTTGCTGTTGTTACGCCCTATGGCGAAGCGCCTGATGAGTTCAGCCACCTCGCCTACATAGAGCACATCGTTAACTTCGGCAAGGTGCCGGACATCACGCCAAGCAGCTATACATATGAGTCATTCGAGCCACCTCTCTATTATTTGGTAGCGGCGTTTGCCGTTGCCACCGGGCGGACGCTGACAAGCAAAGATTTACGGGCACCTTTAGCCCCTCCTGTATATGTAAGACCTAACCGCCAGCCCGGTATAGACCTAGCAGTGCTGCTTCACCCTCCCGAAGATAGGTGGCCTTTCACAGTCTATATGTTACGTTTCTATTCTGTGCTGTTGGGGCTGGGCCTGATAGTGCTGACGTATGCTACAGCGCGAGCGATTGTACCCTGGCCCGCGCCTGCCATAGTGCCCCTCAGTGCAACGGCTTTTGCTGCCTTGATACCCCAGGCCAACTTTATCCGCGCGAGCATTTCCAATGAAAACCTGGCCGACCTGATAAGCGCATTTGTCGTATGGCTGCTCTCGCTACACCTCATGCGCCCCCATAGCGACAAGAGGATATTCTGGATTGGTGTGGCATTTGGGTTGGCATTAGTAAGCAAGTTAAGCGTGCTCCCTCTCGCCTTACCGGCGCTTTGGGTCCTTTGGGTGCGCAGGCAGAGAGGGCGTTGGGCATTCCTGCGAGACCTTACGATAGTTGGTGCGCTTGCATCTCTGATCGGTGGCTGGCTATATATCTACAAGTGGGTGGTCTATGGAGATCCACTTGCCCTGGGTGCCTGGTACGCGATGATGCCTCCTGACGGCGTTTATTCCCTGGCCGATCTCTTTTGGTTCCAGGAGCCGTTTCGCGAGATGCTCTGGAATTCTTTCTGGGGAGTATACGGCTGGCAGCAGGTATTTATGCCTGACTGGATATATTCCGCTTTTATTATAGCGACCTTGCTTGCAGTGACAGGTGGAGTATATCTGGTAGCGCGCCGCGCATTAAGCTGGGGCCAGCGGGGGAGCACCTTCGTGCTACTCCTGACGGTGGCGCTTCTTTACGCATTTATCGTTCAGTCGAGCACCTACCTGGTGGCATGGCAGGGCCGAGAGATGTATCCTGCTCTTTCCAGCGTCTGTTTGCTACTGGGCCTGGGCCTGGGGGGACTAATATTGGGCCGAGGCGCAGTGCAACCGGTGGCTCTAAGCCGCTGGCGCGCCCTCTTATCGGATAGTTCTGTCGTTATTGTGTCGGTGGGGCTACTCGCGTTGAATCTCTATGCGATAATCTGGGTAGTATTGCCCGCACTGAACCCATAGTGAATACGGCCAACATCTTCTGTCTCCATAAAAGAAGGTAGAGGCGCGTCTGAGGCGCGCCTCTACCTTCTTTTATAGAGACCTTACATTCTAGACAGGATATCATTGCGCTTGGCGTCGTACATCTCCTGGGTGATGAGGCCTGCATCGAGCATCTCTTTGAGTTGCTTTAGACGCTCGACCGGGTTGTCCTGCTGGCCGGAGGCTGCTTGCTGCTGACCTTGACTCTGGCCCTGGTTATTGGGCAAGCCACCCTGCATACCCTGGGCGATGATCTGCGCCATCCCAGCGCCTATACCCATACCGGCACCGAGACCCATGCCCGCGCCGGCAGCGCCTGCTATATTGCTTCCACCGCCGTCACCACCATCGCCGCCCTGCGCCAGCCCACCCATCGCCTGGGCCGCCTGGTATTGCATGTAGCGATTCATGTCGCCTATCGCGCCCATGCTCGAGCGCTCGTCAATGCGCTTCTGCACTTCCTCCGGCGGGGTGATAGACGTGACGTACAGAGCCTTCAGGTTGAGGCCCAGGTTGCCGAAGTCATCGGTGACGCTGGCCCGCAGCCCCGCGCCTACCTCGTTGTACTGGGCGGGGAGGTCGAGGAGGGTCTTCATCATCTCGCCCATGATGTCGTTGAAACGAGAGACGATGATGTTGCGCAGGTAGTCCTCTATCTGGGAGGTCTCGTAAAGCCCCTGCGTGCCCACCACCTTGTTGACGAAAAGCTGTGGGTCTGCCACCGCCATAGCGTACGTGCCGAAGGCGCGCAGGCGCACCATCCCAAACTCGCTGTCGCGGAAGACCACAGGCTCCTGTGTGCCCCACTTCATATCGAGCAAGTCGGCCATATTGACGAATACCACCTCGGCGCGGAAGGGAGACTTGCCGCCGAAGGGGATGCTTATCAGGTTGGCGAGTAAGGGGATGTTGGCGGTGGAGAGGGTGTGGCGGCCCGGCCCGAACACGTCGAGCGCCTTGCCGTCGCGGAAGAATACCGCCGTCTGGCTCTCACGCACCGTAAGCTGCGACCCCAGCCTGAACTCACCTGAGCCACCCTCCGGCACGCGATGCACAATCTGCCGCCCCGTCGGGTCCAGAAACTCAATTACATCTAATAACGCCATATCTTCTTCTCCTATATGCTATTAGCTCGTACAGCAGTTTAATCACAAAGAGCACAAAGACACAAAGGCCACGAAGATTATTTATGGGTTTTATCTCCAAGTTGAGAGGGTTTCTCCATCCCTAATGTAGAGACCTTACCTCTGTTCTAAACCATAAAAAATCTTCGTGGCCTTCGTGTCTTTGTGCTCTTTGTGATTAGAATCGTCAACTCTGGGTCTGGCTCAGGTTGCGGGTGCCTTCGCCCGTATCGCTCCCTGCGCTCGATGAGCCGCCGGAGCTGGAAGTGCCGTCCCCGCCCATGCCCATGCGCGCTTTGAGGGCGGCCAGGGCGTCGTCTACTTGCGAGCCGCGCTCAGCGTCGTCGAAGGCATCATCGAGATCATCGCCCATCGCGTCGCTGGTTAGCTCGGCCTCCGCACCTGCGCGGGCCTCGGCCATGTGGATTCGACGCTCCATTCGAGCGAGGTCGCCGCTGTAGTCGGTAACGTCCAGGTCGGTCATACTTTTGCTGACCTGCTGCTGGACCTTAGCGCGGCGATAACGGGCCAGAAGGTTATCGCGGTTGGCGACCGATTGCTTGTGCTTCTCTTGCAGGGCCTCAAGCTGCTCTCGCAGGCGGGCTACCATTTCGCTCTGGGCGGAAAGCTGCTGCTGTATCACGGCCATATTGGCGTCCGCATCGGCCTTGCGCTTGAGGGCCTCGCGGGCCATCGTGTCGTTGCCCTGGCGGATGTAGTGCTCGGCGCGGCTTTCTAGGTGGCGCGCCTTGTCCTCTTCCTCCTTGAGGTCGTCGCGGAAGAGGCGCTCCTGGGCCATCATCTCGGCCACCTGCGTGCGCGCCTTGCCTATCTCCGTCTCCATGTCGCGGAGTATCTGGCTAAGCATGATCTCCGGGTCTTCCGCCGCATCGAGCATAGCGTTGATATTAGCCCTTAGCATAGTAGATATTCTCTCCAGGATTGCCATTGTTTTGTGTCCTCCTTATTGTGATTGCGAATTTCGATCTTGTCGGCATGTACTGCCTACTGCTTTCTGCCTACTGCCTTCCGGACTGCCGTCCGTCGTCGGTGGCGTCAGCCACCTGGTCGAGCGAGTTCGCCATGTTCATGCCGTCTACGATGTCATGGCCGGGCGCACCTGGGGCCACTGCCGGAGACGATGCGGACTCGGTGCCTGTGCCTGCTGAACCACCCGTGGGTATAGGTCCCGCGCCCAGACCTCCCATATCCGTACCTGCTGGCATGGGAGTGAGGCTGTCGTTACCTTCGGTTAGAGACGACATCCCCGGCTCGGTCTGCTCATAAGGTGCCACTCCCAGGTTGGTGGTCGACACCCCTGCGCCTCCATCCGTGTTGGCCGCACCTGTTCCGCCGTAACGAGCTACGTCACCGCCAGCGCCGGTATTCATGTTCGTGGATGCGTTCATATTGCCGCTCCTGCCAGGGTATATCTCGGCGTTGCTTGCACCCGATCCGCCTGTCTGCCCCTGGCCGTATGGAGGTAAGGGGTTGAGGTTGCCCAGCATCGTCTCGAACTGCTCGGACGATACGCGGGTGCCTGACGTCAGCAACTCGCCACGCTGGTTCAGCTTTTCGTTCAAGTCGTCCACCAGCTCAGAGAAGCGGTCTAGAGCCGAAGGGAGTGCGTTGCTCTCTTTGTCGGAGACCGACTCTTCGATACTGTTTATAGCAGCCGATGCCTGGTCCACACCGCTAGCCAGCGTCATATCGAACGCATATAGCTGGTCCAGGTCTTCGGCCTCGATCTTCACGGGGTCGAACATACCAGTGTAGCCGTACGTCGCGGTGTTGAGGCGATCTATGAAGCGCTGGAATACGCCTCCGAGGCGGTCTACCTCTGCTATCTGGTCCATGCGCTTCGCCCTGAGCAGACTTTGCTGCACGCGATTGAGGCGGTCGCGCTGGGCTGAATATTGCCGCGCCAGGTGCGTGCGCAGGAGCTTGTCGGCGTCACGCCTCCGCTCGCGGTCCACATATCCCTTGAAGCCCGGTATGATGCCAGCAATCTTGTGCAACCAGCTATTGGGCTTGTCGCCCATCACCCTATCTTTTATATCCATAACTACCTCCTCTTGATTGACCACTCTACATACGGTTTATAGCCCAAGTATGTTGCGTGGAAGTCAAGGCATATTTCGTACCAATGGTCGCTAATCGGCACCACCGCCTCCTCCGCCACCACCTCCGCCACCAAAGGAGCCTCCGCCACCGCCCCAACCGCTACTCCCGCCGCTCCCACTGCTGGAGGGCTGGCTGGTCAATATGCTGGATGCGGAGTTCACCATGTCGGTGAAGCTGTCTGACATGCTCTGCATGGCTGAGCCGAACGAGTCGCTCATAGTTTGCATAGCCGCACCGGGGTCGAAATTGCCTACTCCCCCGCCACCTACAGATGTCCCGCTCGCGGAAGTGCCCATTGGGTGAGCGCCGTAGGGATACCAGCCGTAGGGGATGTAATAAGGAGGCATGGCGGCGGGTACGCTGTTGAACTGCGCGGTTAGCTGCTTCTCTACCCCTAACGCGACCGCGTAAGGCAGGTACTTCTGGAACTTGTCGGCGGCGGCCTGCACGTCGGTGTAACGCTGTATCTCCTCTAAATACCGCTGGAAGGCGCGCCACTTCTGGGCCTCCTGGGAGCCAAAGTCGGTCTTGCGGGGCATGTGCCGGGCGATGCCCATGCGCACGATGCCCGTTATGCCCAGGGCCACTGCCGGTATCATTGGGAAGAGGGTGATGCCTCCACCAATGAGATAGGACGCGCCTACCACCAGCGCGCCGAGCACGATGAAACCTATACCACCGGCGATGTACCGGGTGCGGACGGCGCTGGGGTCCTCAGGGAAATATTTGAGCCTTACCAACTCCCCATACATCTCGGAGTAGATTGCTGGGAGGTCTTTGTAGAAGCTGTTCTTCATGTCCGAGAGGCCTGTCTCCGGCCCATTCTTGAAGACGGAGTCCAGCACCATCTGCTCGAACGTGTAGTCGGTCTTGCTTCCTGTCTGCTTGTATTGGAACTCTTTGGATGAGGAAAAGATGCCCTGGCTCTCAAGCTCGTTGATGGTGAGGTTGCCCTTGCGGCCCTGATCCACGATCGTAGCTATGACGTCGCGCACGTCCGCCGACTCGTCCAGCAGGGTACCTACCAGTCCTGGTGGAAGGTCGCTGGGCGTGTCCGCTACGTAATCGCTGTGGAGAGTTACGGGGAGGTCGCGCCCATACTTGTACCACTTTCTGACAGCCCAGAGGGGGCCAAATATCAGTATGAGTAAGCCCGCGCCTGTCAGGCCAAGATTTAGGAAAGGCTCCATCCTCTCCTTGAAATCAGCGGCATCTTGCCAACTCGCTTTGCTGGCCTGCAAGATATCTTTAGGTATCTGCTTGATGCCGACTTCGAGGCCGTTGTTGACGTTGCTGGCGGACCATGTGACACTGTTGGCTTCCCTGCTGCTCGCGGCGTCGGGCTTCGAGGCAATGTCCAGCTTGCCGGTATCGAAGCTACCTGGGAAATGGACCGTCACCCGGCTCGATTCGATGTTTCCTCCCCAGTCAGGGGGTATCGCATTCCAGTCAAGCTGGTAGAATTCAGGGTAGACACGCATACCGCCGGTAACGTGGTAGCTGAGGCGAAAGGTCTTGGGTCGTGAGGTCCCGGCGTTGGTATGCACCCAGCGTATATAGAGCTTATTATCTATCTTCCTTGTGCCGAATGTGTGATCAATCCCGAATACTGCATCATCACCGTTATAGCTCCCCTCCGTATAGAGGCCAAACCCTACCTCTTCAACGCTTATATTGCTGATGCCTTCAACCTTGTCCAGTGGAATGAAGCGCGTGCCTCGCCGAAAGGTGCCACTGTCAAAGACATAAGACAAAGTCTCCACAATATCCATCGTGCCATCTGCGTTGACTGTGATGTCGGTATCGTAGTGGTCCATGTGGAACGATCTGGTCTGAGCATGGGCGCTCTGAGGAGCATACGCTATGAACCCAGCAGGGATCAGCACCGATACGAGGCATAACGCTATGAGGGCCGGTCTCCATAACCTCCGGCTACTTTTCGCAAATAGAATGTTCGACATCTAGTACGCTCCTATGAGGAGAGGGTAGGGGCATGGCGCGCCATGCCCCTACGGCATATTTATGAGGTTTGCGGCAGGAAGATATCTGCCCCGCAGTATTCGCACGTTATGATGCCCTTGCCGCCGACGGTCTGGGGCGCTCCACAATTGGGGCATTTGCCGTTGGCTGCCGCCTGGTTGAGCGTAGCGGCATCGGCTGATACCAGCTTGCCCCCCTTCCAGTCTACGTACCCCGTGAACAGGCCCTTGCCTACCAGGTCGTATATGGCGGACTTTACCTTGTCCACCGGCATGTTCATGTCGAGGGAGATGCTTGAAATCTGCACGGTGCCCTGCGTCTGTACCATATTGAGGATGCGCTTTTGCTTCTCTACCTCTGCGAACTGGGACGACTCGGTCTTGCCCTGCATCAGGAACCACACGCCGAAGCCCGCGATTAGAACGGCGAAGACGAAAGCGCAACCTATAGTCAGGCTCTTACCCCCACCCTCCATCTTGTCGTTGCTCAACGCCCAAATTGTGACCCCGCCCATCATAGCCACGGCGAGTGCTATCACTATTATCCCGATCAATCTACCGGAGCCTACCATGCCTACTTACCTCCATCCTTAAGCCAGAAGATCAGTGCCGACAATATATACGTGGGTTGAAAGTGCGCGTTTCACCGCCGCACAATTTTGAACCGCAACGCCCCAATCATACCGTTTATACTACTGGTATCTCTAACCTCGCAAAGATGATTGATGCAAAGTTGGAGGAAGTATATGTCGCATGGAGCATCATCTCTTCATTTGTCATTCTGAGCGAAGCGAAGAATCTCCGAGCTTGGCCGTGTGCGGGCAGTTTTAGATTCTTCCCCTTCGTTCCTCAGGGCTTCGGCCTATTTCGCTCAGAATGACATGTATAGGGTTGCAGTCAGATTGTGACATTGTATCAGCCTTGACTACGCAATACGCATAGCGCAGCCAGTATATAGTTTTGAGATAGGATATGCAAATGAAGCTAACCAAGCGAGCACGGCTCACCATAGCCATGTCTCTTCTACTCCTGGTAGCGTGTGACAACGCACCAGGCCCCGTTACGCCCACCGTTGTAACTACCTCGACGCTACCAACTACCCTCGCTACCCTCATGCCTACAACAACCTCGGTTGCGGCAAAGTCCCCTACGTCTGCCCCCGCTACGTCCGTGCCTACTCAGCAGCTTACGCCTACCATCCAACCCCCGACCCCCGGCTCAAGCGCAGAGTCTTGCGTTTCGGAAACTGCCCAGGCAGAGCAAGACGGCCTCGGCGATCCGCTTTTCCCGCAGCTAGGTAACTCCGGTTACGATGCGCTCCACTACACCCTCGACCTATTGGTAGGTGTGGAGAGCAACCTCGTATTTGGCACCACCACGATGCGCGCTCGCTCGATCAAAGACATGAGCGCATTCAACCTCGACTTCGAGAGCCTGGAAATCACCACGCTAACTGTGAACGGCACCGCAGCTCGCTACAGCCATGAAAGGCACGAGCTGACAATTACCCCGGCTACCTCTCTGAAAGCGGGAGAGATATTTACCGTTACGGTAGACTACAGGGGCGAGCCGAATAGTGATCCTGGTGACAACTCACCCAATGAAAAGGAGTATGCGCTGGGGTGGTCTCACTACGATGGCGGTATATTCGTAGCCAGTGAGCCGTCCGGCGCGGCCTCCTTCTACCCGGTCAACGACCACCCATGCGACAAGGCGACATATACCTTCCGCATAACGGTGCCGGAGCGATACGTCGTAGCGGCTAACGGCACACTCAAGGGGATAACAGAGAACGGACAGACGAACACATACCTCTTCGAGACGCGGGACCCAATGGCAAGTTACCTGGCTGCCATCAATATAGCCGAGTTTGACCGCGAGACGCAGCAAGGTCCTGGTGGGCTACCAATACGCAACTACTTCGAGAAGAGCCTGGATAGCTCTACGAGGGAGGAATTCGAGCGCACGCCTGAGATGATAGAGTACTTCAGCCAGATATATGGCCCTTACCCATTCGATGTGTATGGCGCGGTAGTCCTTGATGACAACCTGGGCTTCGCTCTTGAGACGCAGACGCTATCTCTGTTTGGGCGGCGGGTGGGGAACGACCGGGTGGATGCCGAGCAGGTGATTGCGCACGAGCTGTCCCACCAGTGGTTCGGCGACAGCGTGAGCCTGACATCGTGGCGCGACATCTGGCTCAACGAAGGGTTCGCTTCGATGTCAGAGTGGCTCTGGATAGAGCACTCACAGGGGGAAGGAGCATACGAAAGCTACGTGCGCGGAGTATATGGATACGCCCAGGAGAATTTCTTGTCCCCACCCGCCGACCCCTCGGCTGATGACCTGTTCAACGCAGGTGTATATCTGCGTGGCGGGTTGACCCTCTATGCTCTCCGCAAAGAAGTGGGTGACGACCTCTTCTTCCGCACTTTGCAAACGTACACGTCTCGCTATCGCAACGGCAACGCTCGTACCGAGGACTTTATCGAGGTGGCCGAGGAGGTGAGCGGGAAGGAGCTAGGCGATTTGTTCAACGCCTGGCTGCACCATGCTGAGATGCCACCCCTCCCCTAGATTGCCCCTCTCTCCGAACGGGGAGTCTGAAAGGACAAAAAATGTGGGTTTGGCTTAGCCAAACCCACATTTTTTGTCCTTTCAGAGAGTTGTTAGTGCGTTAGCACGCTCACTGAAGATCCCTGGCCTTACCGCTGAGGGGTCTGGCAGTTCGGGAAGAAGGTGTTGGATATGATCTTCGAGCCTTGCGCACGGGTGACGTCCGCGTATGGCCTGAAGTATGGCCTGTTCTCCGGCGGCACACAAGGCTCGACCTCAGTGGTACCGCAGAGGTAACCGGTCATCACACCCAACGCTGTCAAGCGCTCGATGTAGACCCAGAACGTGTTGGACTCTGGTACGTCTTCAAACGTCTGAGTACCGCTGGGCACAGGAGTGTTGATGCCCGCCGCGTTGGCAACTATCTTCGACAGCTGTCCGCGTGTGGCATTGCTGTACGGGTGGAAGTATGGCCTGTTCTGTGAATCGCACGGCTCGCCAGGTCCTCCGCACGGGTATCCTGACATGTGCCCGCGCATCGTCAGCCTCTGGATGTAGGGGTAGAAGATGTTGGACGGCAGCACGTCAGCAAATATCTGGGGACCTGGGTCTTCTCCAAACCCTGCCGCGATGGATACCATCTTGGCTATCTGCGAACGTGTGATGTCGTTGCCGGGCCTGAAGTAGCCAGTGTTGTCACCATCGCAAGGCTCGCCAGGTCCACCGCAGGCATAACCGTTAGCTATCTTGCGGCAAGCCAGACACCGGATGTAGGGGTAGAACTCATCGCCGGGCAGTACGTCCTGATATTGGATCGGACATGCCGTTGGCTCCGGCCCAGGTGTGTTAGTAGGACCGCCAGGTGTATTTGTGGGTCCAACTGTGTTTGTGGGCGGGACCGTGTTGGTAGGTCCGACTGTGTTCGTAGCTGATACAGGTGTAGGTGTTATGGCACCGCATGGCTGCGTCAGGGTGTACTTGGTGCCTGGTAAGATAGGATCAGCGCCGCAGGCGATCTGCGTGAAAGCTCCCATGTCGCGCTGGATACCTATAGTGTAGTCGCTGGTGCCGTTGAGGATGGTGCCATAGATGAGGTCGATCTGGCCGTCGGCCTCGTAGAAGCGAGCCTCAAAGTCGGCAGCCTGATTGTTGTTGTTCAGCACCTGCGTGCGGAAGTCAACGTTCCAGATGCGATTAGGCGCACTGCCGCTCACAGAAGTGAAGACTCCATCGCCAGCTGCCGAGGTCAAGAGGTCATCCCAGTAAACTGAGACCGTATATTCGTAGATCGGCACGGGCAAGCAGGTGTTACCATAAGCGAAGTCTGCACTCGCAAATTCGATTACACCGTTGGAGCTTATCTGTGCTGAAGTGAATGTGCGCTCATATATCCTGACCGGGAAGGGGAGCGTAACGAGAGCAGCACAGTCATCGCAGTGGATAGTGGTGTCCGTATCACCGGTGACGATGGTGTCCGTCCCCGTGGTGAAGGTGTAGTTGGCACAAGCTGTGGCTGTAGGCAGAGCCGTGCTGGTGGGGAGTGAAGTAGCTGTAGCAGTAGGTCCGCCGGGGGTAGCCGTCGGAGCAGGAGGTCCGCCGCAGGAAGGGAACTTGAACGAACCGACGCGTGTCTTCCAGGCATTCCCGGAGATAGTAGTGTAATACTCCTGGGTATACCAGAAGGTACAGTCGTCGGTTGGGTCAATAGACATACTGCTGTAGTCGCCCCAGCGGCTGGTGGAGCTTGTCTGCGAGCCGGTGCCTACTTGAAGCACCGCTTCGCCCTGTGACAGCTCATTCAGCGGATCGGTCGCCAGGCGGCCTGCGTACCGAATGCTTGGGAAGATGTCGGTGGCGTTGGATATACTGTATCCAATGGCAATGTTGCCGTCTTTATCCATCGCCATCGAGCTCATCCACCTGTGATTGGCATCAGGCGCGTAAGTGCTCTGCTGGTAGACAGATGGAGTGGTGTAGAGGTCGCGCAGCTCGTACCAGCGTGGTGCCGCGTGATCTGTGCCATCCGCGTCTACCGGCTGGCTTACAACCCATGATTCGTGCGTGCCCAGGTTGCGGTACGCGAACTTATACATTACGCGGTTACCGATAGAGTCCACTCTGCGTGTAGTGCCGGGCTGCGGGATGCAGTTACGAGAGCCGCCGCACAGGTTCAGGTCCACGGGTGAAATCGGGAGATCGGTCGGGCCGGTAAGGCTTGAGTTAGCGGGGGTCGCCCAGTCCACGTGGAATTCCCACACTCTCAACCTGTCCTGGGTGTTGGAGCCGGTGATGAAGACGTTGGGCGCTCCTGCCGGAGGAGCTATGGTTCCGTCGAAGTCGCTCGGAAGGAGGTTGCCATAGAAGTCTCCGGGATTGAATTCCTGGAAGGTAGCGGAATTGCCTGCAAGCATCTGAGCGCGGTCAAAGACTGCTGCGGACGGGTGGAAGCCGCCGTCGGCCTCGAAGACGTTGGCGGTCATGTAATAGCCGTCAGGCCACACGCCGTACTTCTGATAGTCATAGAAGTCGGTGGCGCTGGTCAGGAAGGCATACCGATTGTAGCTGCCCAATGGGTCTGGGCTGGTGGAGACGGCCGTACACTGGGTATACGGTGCCCCGGATGTGAACTGGTTGATGAACCAGCGGTCGGCCATCGAGTCGTACAGAACTATGGGGTCGCCGTCATTGCGCGCCTCGCACGGCCCGCCAAAGCCTGTGAAGATGGTGTTGATGTTGCGTGCGCTCTGGAGCGAGGTGCCGCTCTTGTCCCATATCTGGTATGCCGAGTTCACGGTCTGCACGTAGTGGTTGGGGCCAACGTCGCCGTTTGTATCGGGAGGGAGACAGCCGCAGCCGCTGGTCGTGACGCTGATGCCCTCGAAGGTCAATATGGGCGTGGGCATCGCCAGAGCGCCAAATACGCGCTGCACCATCGTATCCTTCACGTTGCCTTCCGGCACCGGGAAGGGATCGGGGTTCTCATTCTCTGCCTCTTCACCCTTGGCAATGGGTGGTCCCGCAGGGATGTCGCGCAGGGGTGGGGAGGTATCATGCTTGACCTCTTGAACTACTCTAACGCCGTTAGGTAGGGTCTTTTCCTGTGGCTTCTGCGCCCAGATGCCCTCGGCTACGTAAGATGCGTTGGCCGCACCTGCCGGGGCGTTAGCTGCCGGCCCTGACGGGGCGTTAGCCGCCGTCTTGCCGCTCAGTGTCCCACTCGCCGCGATACCGATAATTACCATCAGTACCGTCAGGGCGAATAGGGACAGACCGATCTTCCCTTTTTTAGACATGCTTTCTGCTCCTTTTCTTGCAATAGAGAGAAACCGACTTGCACAGCCTTACAAAATCGTATGGACTGTGCCCGCGCTTAGAGCCGCTTTCAAAACCTGTATGTCAGCCAGCTTAGTCTTTCGTCTTACGCCCTTCGTCAGATGGCTGATCGCGGGTCTTGAAATGCACTCTTATTTATGCACACGCCCTGACCGCTTGGGCGTGGCACGTAGTCTCTATTATTCCACATAACCTGCTCAGATGCAAGAGGGAACCCGCGAAATATTAGCATCTCGCGGGTTCTTATTCTTGTTAGCCTATCCCTGGCTCTTATCGTTGAGGGGTCTGGCAGCCTGGGAAGAAGGTATTGGCTACTATCTTACTCGCCTGTCCCCTCGTAACGTTGGCGAATGGCCGGAAGTAAGGCCTGTCCTGGTCGTCACATGGCTCACCCTCCCCACCGCACGGGTATCCACTCATAGCTCCCAGGTCGGTGAGGCGCATGATCCATATATAGAAGGGGTTGCTTGCAGGCACGTCGGCATAGTACTGGCCTGTAGGGTCTCCCTCTAGCCCTGCGGCATTAGAAACAATCTTAGCTAGCTGCCCACGAGTGGCGCTGGCATTGGGTCGGAAGTACGGCCTGTTGCCCGGTGGTACGCAAGGCTCGAATTCTCCTCCGCACGGGTATCCACCCATGTGCCCTCTCATCGATAGCCTGTTTATCCAGGCATAGAAGGTATTGGAGGAGGGTACGTCCTCATATATCTGCGGACCTGGGTCTTCATTGAAGCCGGCAGAGTTAGACACCATCTTGGCTATCTGCCCCCTCGTTATCTCATTACCAGGCTTGAAGGTGCCATCGGAGTAGCCTGATATGATGTTGCGGCAGGCAAGACACCTTATCCAGGTGTAGAAGGTGCTGTCCGGCGGCACATCTGAGAAGGAGATGGTGCATGAGGTAGGTTGGGGTGTAGCGGTGGGGCCGCCAGGTGTTTGCGTTGGCACTACTGTGCTGGTGGGCACGCCTATCGTGGCAGTCGGCGCTACGATAGTGGGGGTAGCAGTCCCCTGGACCGGGACCGTGCAGCCCGGGTACTTGAAGTTGCCGATACGCGTCCGCCAGTTGAAGCTGCTGGTAGTCGCATAATATTCCTGGGTATACCAGAAGGTGCAGTCGTCCAGGGGGTCAACGTTTATGGAGCTGTAGTCGCCCCAACGTCCGTTGGTGCCGGTCTGGGAGCCGGTGCCGTCGAAAATGGTGGCCTCACCCTGCGGCAGAGTGCCCAGGGTATCGCCCACCAAACGGCCCGTGTACCTTATCGAGGGGAAGAGGCTTGAGCTGGATACGCTGTAGCCGAGGGCCATATTCCCCTGGTTGTCCATCGCGATGCTGCCCATCCAGTGGTGGTCAGTGTTGGGGTCGTAGGTGCCTTGCTGGTGGATGGTCGGCGTGGTATTGATACCGCGCAGCTCGTACCAGCGTATGGCAGACTTATCGGTTCCCGCGTCGACCGTGTGGTTGAAGACGATAGATTCGTGCGTGCCGAAGTTACGGTAAGCCACGCGGTACATGACGCGGTCTGCCAGGGTATCGAGTTTCTGCGCGGTGCCCGGCTGGGGCACGCAGTTGCCGAAGTCGCAGAGTAGCCCATCGAAGGCCGCGAGGGTGGGTGGCGTGAACGGCGTCAGGGCGGTGAAGCTCGAGTTGGCGGGCGTGACAAAGTCAGCGTGGAAGCGCCACATCTGGAGCTGGTCTGTGGGGATATTAGGCGGGTCCCAGGCCGAGTCGTCTATCTCCACGAAAAGGTTAGGCGCGCCTGGAGGCGGGAGGGTAGCCCCGTCGAGGTCCGATGGTTGCTGCCCACCCCAGTCTTCCGGGGGAAGGCCGAAGTACACGTAGCTTGCAGGCAGTCCGGCGAGCATGGCGGTGCGGTCGAAGGCATAGTTGCCCGCGCCTAGATAAGCGGTACCGGCAGCGTTGAATTCGTTGTTGGACATGTAATAGGCATCAGGCCAGACACCAAACTTCTGGTAGTCACCGAAGCGCGTGAGAGGCTCGAACTGCTGGAATTCGTATCTGTGGTAGCTGCCCGTCGGATCGCCTGTGGTAGACACTGCTACACACTGGGTGAATGGCGGGGCGGTGGTGAACTGATTGAGGACCCATCTGTCGGCAAGCTGGTCGTACTTTACGATGGGGTCGCCGTCATTACGAATCTGGCAGACGCCCGCGAAGCCGGTCCACAATGTGTTCATGGCGACAGGCCCAAATACGCTCGTGCCACTCTTGTCCCACACCTGGTAGGCTGTGTTGACGGTCTGGACGTAGTGATTTGGCCCTACGTCACCGTTGGTGTCCGGCGGGGCGCAGTCACAGGTCGAATCGGCGTAAAGGACGCCATCGAAGCTGAGGATGGGCGTCGGCATAGCCATCGGCCCAAAGCCTCTTTGCACGACATAGTCTACATCTTGCTTTCCACGGATTACCGGCGCGTGCCGCAATATCTCTCGCTCAGTCCCTTTTCGCTGAGGGGCAGCCGGGGGGATGTCGCGCAATGGAGGCGAAATATCGTGCTTGGTTTCTTTGACTACGATTGGCCCTCTGATCGGGGCAGATGAGAGTGTTCCATTTTGAGCTTGGTGGTTTGCTATCGCGCTCGCATACTGCTCTGTATTAGCGCCGGCAGGTAAGCCCGCCATAGCGACGCTCGCCAGTAATCCAATAGATAGCATCAGCATAGTCAGCGCGAATAAAGATAAACCCACTTTCCCTTTTCTAGGCATGCTTATTACTCACTTTCTTGCTATACGGAAACCAGTTCGCGCAGTCTATTTTATGTATGTGCCTGCAACCAACTATGCACACGCTCTGGCCGCTTAGACGTAGCACGTAATCTTTATTATTCCACATAACTCCCCCATAAGCAAGCGAAAATCACGCTTTGAGAACGCATAAAGGAGTAAAGAATGGCGTGCGGGGGTACGCTACGCTCTACATCGTTAGCCATCCTTGGTGGCGTACAATTTAGGGTAACAGGGGCATACATCGATGTATGCCCCTGTTACTATTCGCCATGAAAAGGAGTCGGGGTTACGGTCTCGAAGGGGTCTGGCAATCAGGGAAGAAGGTGTTGGACACTATCTTCGATGCCTGGCCTCTCGTCACGTTGGTGAATGGGCGGAAGTATGGTCGGTTTTCTTCGTCACATGGCTCCCCAGGTCCTCCGCATGGGTAACCTGACATCACACCTATATTGGTGAGACGCATGATCCACACGTAGAAGGGGTTGCTTGGAGGCACGTCCGTGTAGTACAAGCCACTCGGGTCGCCAACTATCCCCGCCGCGTTGGAGACTATCTTCGATAGCTGCCCGCGAGTGGCATTGGCGAATGGCCTGAAGTATGGGCGGTTATCCGGTGGGACGCATGGCTCCTCCGGCACTAATCCGCACTCGTATCCACCCATGTGTCCCCTCATCGAGAGACGATTGATCCACCGATAGAAGGGGTTGTCGAGGTTCACATCCTCATATATCTGAGGACCTGGGTCTTCCTCGAAGCCTGCGGCGTTACTCACCATCTTGGCTATCTGGCCACGAGTAATCTCATTACCAGGCTTGAAGGTGCCATCAGAGTAGCCTGAGATGATGCCTCTACACGCCAGACACCTGATCCAGATGTAGAAAGTGCTGTCGGGAGGCACATCCGTGAAGGAGATGGTGCATACTGTAGCTGTGGGCTGGGGGGTGGAGGTAGGTTCGGTCGTAGCAGTCGTGCCGCCAGGTGTCTGGGTTGCTGGGCGTTGCGTAGCACTAGGTACTGCTACTGTATTAGATGGTGCTACCGTGTTAGTGGGTATAGATGTAGCCCCGCCGGGCGTCTGTGTAGGTGGCCGAGGGGTAGCGCTAGAGACTGCGGTAGAGCTTGGGACCGCTACCGTGTTGCTCGGAGCGCTTGTCGGCATTATTGTATTGGTGGGACCAACAGGGGTTTGTGTTGGTGGGCGTTGCGTAGCACTTGGCACCGCAACCGTGTTACTGGGCAAAGCTGTGCTTGTGGGTACAGTTGTAGGCACTATTGTAGCGGTCGCTCCAACAGATGTCTGCGTAGGCACGACGGTAGCAGTACGTGTCGCGCTGGGGGCCACCACGGTATTAGTGCGGGTAGCGGATGCGGTTTGCGTCGGTGCGAGCGTAGAGGTTGCCCCAACTTGTGTCTGTGTCGGCACGATGGCGGTCGTCGTGGCGCTTGGCACGATTGCCGTAACTGTCGCTGTCGGTACCGCCACAGTATTCGTGCCTGTGGGTAGGGCAGTTTGCGTCGGAACAAGCGTGGCCGTAGCTCCGCCGGGCGTCTGGGTTGGGATAAGTGTGGAGGTTGGGCCTACGGCTGTCATGGTCGCGGAGGGTAGCACTGCCGTATTCGTGCCTGTCGCGACGGCTGTGCTCGTCCCTCCCACAGTGGCCGTTACGGTAGCCGTGCCACCGCCACCTGAGACGAACCTGCGTCCGGTCAGGCGGAACGTCTGGTCGGGGTCGGCTCCAGAGCCTGCCACACATATCCCACGGAGATTCCAATCTCGACACGCGGGGTTGATATTGGCTGGACTCCTGGCGACAGCCGGGTTACCCGCGGGTGGCGGCAGGCGATCAAGCCATAGCCAGCGACCTGCGCCATTGATGTTGCCTATGACTGACACCCAGAAAGTCCCTGCCGGTAGGGACGCGGGTGGGTTGAGGGGTATGTTGAATACGCCATCATTCAGACCCCCGTCGGGGATGATGTTGGTTTGCGTGAAGACGGCGGCTCCCGGCAATGTGGGCGTTACAGGTGACGCCGCGTAGATAATGACATCGACCGTCGTGGCACGTGCGGTGTCAGGGTCGTAGAAACCATCAACTTCAACTCTGTTGACCTCCCAGGTCTGCGTCATGGGCACAGTGAAGTCATCCGCTACCTGGATGAAGGTGCTACCTCTGAACGAGGGGCTGCCCAGGACGCTCTGCTGATTGAATTGATCATACAGGACTTCCTTGGGCGGAAGGGTCGCGGCGGGTGTCGATGTGGGTCCGCCCGGAGTTGAGGTGCCGGTCGAGGTGCCCGTTGCTGTTGGTGGCGCGATGGTAACGGTGCTCGTGGCCGTAGGCGGCGTGCCGGTGACGGTAGCGGTGGGCGTTATTCCACCAGCGGTGCAGCCCGGGAATTTGAACGAGCCGACACGCGTGGTCCACTCCCCGTCGCTGGTGCTCGCGTAATACTCTTGCGTATACCAGAAGGTGCAATCGTCCAGGGGGTCAATGCCCATCATGCTGTAGTCGCCCCAACGAGCATATCCCGTCTGCGAGCCGCCTCCCGGGTACATCGTGGTCTCCCCCTGCGACATCTGGTTCAAGGGGTCGGTCACGAGCCTGCCCGTGTAGCGGATTGTGGGGAAGAGAGTGCTTGCGTTCGACACGCTGAAGCCGAGGGCCATGTTCCCTTGTCTATCCTGCGCTATACTCCCCATCCACCTGTGGTCGGCGTCCGGAGCGTATGTGCTCTGCTGGTACACGACGGGCGTTGTGTTGGGCGACCTCAGTTCGTACCAGCGCACGCCCCCCTTACCCGCCCCATCGGCGTCTACCGTCTGGTTGACTACCAGCGACTCGTGGGTGCCGAAGTTGCGGTACGCGAGACGATACATCAGTCGGTCGCTAAGGGTTTCCAATGCCTGCGCCGTGTTGGGTTGTGGTATGCACGCTCCCCTGTCAGCGGTGCATAGCTCGCTATCGAAGGGCGCGACATTTATCAGGATCGGGCCGACGAAGGTCGAATTGGTGGGTGTTATGAAGTCCGCATGGAACTTGTACATCTTCAGCCTATCTGGACTCACATCCTCCGAGGTGATGAAGAAGTTCGGGCTTCCCGCAGGGGGAAGTGTTGCACCGTCCAGATCGGAGGGAAGATAACCGCCCTCCGGCGCGGCGAGGTGATAGTATTGCATAGTGGCGGTCGCGTCGCCGACGAGCATCTTGGCCCGGTCGAACGCGAAGAAACCCGCGCCATCGAACGTTACCGCGTTGGAGAACTCGTTGGTAGCCATATAGTACGCTTCAGGCCACACTCCAAAGTGTGGATAGTCCTCAAAGAGGTTGGCGCTCGTTAGGAACTCGTAGCGGTGATAGCTGCCGGTAGGGTCGGAGTCGGTCGAGATAGCTATACACTGGTAGCTCGGTCCGGTGAGGGTCTGGTTTACCTTGAACTGGCTGGCGATCCAGCGTCCCGCCATAGTGTCGTAGAGGACTATGGGGTCGCCGTTATTGCCAGCGGGAAAAGGCTGTGCGCAGTTCGGGGTGAACTGGTCGAAGATGGTATTGCCGTTCACCGGGCCGTACACTGTATTTCCTGCCCTGTCGAATATCCTGATACCGATATTGTTCCACTGGAAATAGTGATTCGGGCCAATATCTCCCTGGGTATCAGGTGGGAGCACGCCCAGACCATTGTTATTGGCGTAGTTGTCTGCCTGCCTGTACCCCTCGAAGGTGATTATAGGAGTAGGCATAGCCAGCGCGCCGAAGGCGCTTTGGACGACCGTATCGACGGGGGCGTACAGGGGCGGGGGTCTATTTGGCAGCCTGGGGTTTTCTATCTCCTTATCGCCCATTTGCGATGGGGGTAAGGGCTTAGACTTAAGCGTTCGCAAAGGCGGCGACGTGTCGCTATGGGTGGCCCGTATGACCTGGGGCGGGCCAAACGACTTTTGCGCTTCCGCCACGCTCGCCAGGGCTGCTGAGGCTTCACTGGTAGTGTACCCGCCCCTGGTAGATAGCGCCGCAACGCCCAGTATGAGCAAAAGTGCTGCTACGGCTGCAATTGTACGTTTCATGCTTTACAAGCTCCTTCCTGGTTGCTGACGGTTCAAGCAGAAAGGGCACTTCTGTGTCCTCTCTGCTTGAACCGTCTCCTATAGGCTATCGCTGCTCATAACTACTGGCATCAGCGTCTTGAGGGGGTCTGACAATCAGGATAGAAAGTGTTAGAGACTATCTTCGATGCCTGCCCTCTCGTCACGTTGGTGAATGGCCGGAAGTATGGACGGTTCTGATCGTCACAAGGCTCGCCAGGTCCTCCGCATGGGTAACCTGACATCACACCTATGTTGGTGAGGCGCATGATCCACACGTAGAAGGGGTTATCCTCCGGTACATCCGTGTAGTACAAGCCACTCGGGTCGCCAACTACTCCTGCTGCATTGGAGACTATCTTGGATAGCTGCCCACGAGTGGCGCTGGCGAATGGCCTGAAGTATGGGCGGTTGTCAGGAGGGTTGCATGGCTCCTCCGGGACTGTGCCACAAGGATAACCACCCATGTGCCCCCTCATCGACAGACGGTTGATCCAGGCGTAGAAGGGGTTGTTGGCGTCTACATCCTCGTATATCTGTGGCCCTGGGTCTTCATCGAAGCCTGCGGCGTTACTCACCATCTTGGCTATCTGGCCACGAGTAATCTCGTTGCCTGGCTTGAAGGTGCCATCAGAGTAGCCTGAGATGATGCCTCTACACGCCAGACACCTGATCCAGATGTAGAAGGTGCTATCGGGAGGCACATCCGTGAAGGAGATGGTGCATACTGTAGCTGTGGCGCTAGGCACAGCGGTAGGCTCGGTTGTAGCAGTAGGTCCACCAGGTGTCTGTGTAGGTGGGCGTGGGGTAGCGCTTGGCACCACAACCGTATTAGATGGTGCTACTGTGTTCGTGGGTGGCGATGTGGGCACCAGGGTAGCGGTAGGTCCGCCGGGTGTCTGTGTTGGTAGCTGTGGGGTAGCGCTAGGCACCACTACTGTGTTTGTGGGTGGCGATGTAGGCACCAGAGTAGCAGTGGGTCCGCCGGGCGTCTGCGTCGGGGGTATAGGTGTAGCCGTACCTGTCGCGCATGCCACGCCAGAGGTGAAGAGGACGTTATCTACGTACCAACCCTCTTCGCCGGTGTTCTGATCGCTGCCGTGGCGGTAGCGGAACTTGACGTTCTGCCCGCGTAGCGTGTCGAGGTTCACGGTGACACGCTGGAAGTCCGGGTAACCTGGACTCTGCCCGCCCCATCCCTGGCGGCCCTGTAGAGGATTGTCAGGTCCGACGATGATGGAGTTGTACTGGCCTTCGGTTATGAGCGAACCTGCATCGGTCCAAGCCCCACCGTTGGCCGAGTATTCGAGCACTCCACCATCATATGTGCCCTGTAATATTACCACTTCGAACTTGAAGCGGTGGTAGAACTGCAACTGCGCCGCAGCAGGGGCCACGGGGATAGTTATGGCGTTACGCATCTCCAGGCGCTGGTCGGCTATTACAGTGTTATTCTCTATGTGTGCCGACCAGCTTCCCGCATAGGCTACCGAATTGGCAGGCTCCCAGGCTTGTTCCTCGCTCCCTATTGTGGTTGTCGCGGTGAACACGCCAAGCGTTCCGGTCTCGAAGCCCTCGAACAAGAGGGAATTGATGCCGCAGGGGAGAGGCGTGGCGGTCGGCTGTGGTGTGAAGGTACTGGTCGCCGTGCCGGTTGGTGCTTGCGTATAAGTTGGCGGCACTGCGGGAGTACGCGTCCCAACGGTAGCAGTGCGTGTGGCGGTAGGAGGCGTGCCCGTGACTGTGGGGGTGGGAGTGATTACGAATGGCGCGCTGGGCAGCTGCCAGACGAACGCGCCCCGGCTCCTCGTGAACGCCGCCAGTGTAGTGAAGCCCCGGTCAATCGCGAAGTCCCATACCATGACGCTGGGCATCCCGCTGCTGAAGCGGAACCACGTCGGTGAGGCCACCGTTACGTCGTTCGTATAGTAGACGCCCCAGTCGCTCCCCGCGAAGACCTGCTGCGGGAAGCGGGGGTTGACCGCTATCGCGTTGATAGGTACGTTCGGCAGGTTGCCGCTCTTGTTGGCCCAGGTGAAGGTCGCGCAGTTGAGGCCGCACGTCACCCGGAAGACATGGCCGGGAGTAGAAGGCGTGTTCTGGTCGAAGCCACCGACAGCAGCATATCCGATGGGTGCTGTAGTGGTTATCATGACGCCTGGGTCGAGGGCCACATCGAGGACCGGGCGGTTGGGCAGCACGGTATTGCCGCCCGTGACGTTGACGAAGGTGGCCGACAGCACGGGGCGCATGTGCAGGTTGTAGCCGATAGCTACGTTGCCGTCGTTGGTGCCCACTATCGCGAAGTTGTCGGTCCTGTAAGCATAGGCGAGTTGGTTGATGAAAGATCGGTCGGCCAGGGTGTTCTTGGTAAGGTCCTGACTGATCGGCGTCCATTGCTCGGTGGTGGACGCGCCGGTGTTATGCTCCCATACGCGGTAGCCACCCCCAATCATGTGCTCGCAGCCGGTGATCGGGCAGTCCTCGCCGCCCCCGGCGGTCCCTGTCGGCACGCCCTTGTAAATCTCGTAGGGGAAGATGAAGCTGAGGCGTGGTGCGTCTGCCGTGTAGTTGGTAGCTACCGTCATGAGTGGGTAATTACCGAAAGGCCCATTCTCGGAGCGTCGAAGCGCGCCGCCCTGGGCCTCCATATATACTCGCTGTCCCAGCACAGGCTCGATGCGGGCGAACATACCGTCGCCGCCGATCTGCTGGTCCCACGCGAATGGCCCAATCTGCGGGTCGCCCGTCCAGGCAGATGAGGCGTTGTCCTGCGCTCCTGCAACCGCGAAAGGTAGCGGTGACGTCGCGAAGTTGGCGCTGATGTCGCCGCCGTAGAACTCTATCGTGTTGAGAGTGGCGTTGAGATTCTGGAACGTCACGGCAGCCGGGTCGGGTGCGTTGGCGTTCGCGCTGTAATAGACGCCGCCGTCGCTGCCGAACATCACCTGGCTCGATGAGCCGGGGAAGAAGGTGATGGCGTGGTGGTCTACGTGCACGGGGCGCGGTACGTTGATGGTGGCGTATCCGCAGGTGAGGTCGCGGACGGTATCACCTCCATCGTTGGACCGCCAGGCGTTGATATTGTCAAAGAAGATGGTATCTGGGTCGTTGGGGTCTACAGCGATGTGCTGGTCGTACCAGTTCTGGGCCACGTCGCCACACACCGCCAGCACGTCCCCGACGCAAGTGCCTCCGCAGAGGTCCTGGGCCGCTTCAAGGTCTTCAGCGGTGGTGCGCTGCTCCCAGGTCGCGCCCCTGTCGGTGGAGCGCCAGATGCCGAGCAGACCGCCCCTCTGTATCGCGCCCCCGATGTTGTCGGCGATTGCCTGCACTTCAGCGTAAATATAGTCAGGATTGCTGGGAGCGAAGGCCATGTCTATACGGCCGAGGGGGTTGCCGGCGACGTAGTCGTTCTCGGCTGTCACCTGGATGCGATTGCCGCTGCCCGACTCGGGTAGCCAGCCGTTGTTAGGGCGGCTGACAAGGGACCAGTTGGTGGGGCAGCCGCTGGCGGGCACGGTGGCCTTGTAGATACCGTTCGCGCCATTCTCCGCGAGGTTGTACTGGACGGTGGTGCTGAACCCGCGGGAGCCGACAGCGACGAAGAGGTCGGTGATGTTGCCTGTGTTGGTCATCACCAGTATCGAGGTGATGTCCTGGCGCTGGTTGGGGAATGGGTCGGGCAAGCATGGGCCAGCCCAATCGTTACCCGCGTTATAGGAGAAGTAGACGCCCGTCTTAGTGCCTACGATAAGGTTGTTGCTGTTCCGGGGGTCCACTTCCACCTTGCCGATGGAGTCGTACTGCGGGTACTGGCCTGCGGGCTGGGGCAGGGCTGCGCCGAATATGTCGGCACCCTTGACCTGCCACGTAGCGCCCAGGTCGGTGCTCTTCAAGAGGCCCGCGCTACCGAAGGAGAATGAGCCGAAGCGCAGGTCGCCCGTGCCCGCATATAGAGTGTTGCTGGCGGCGTCGTATTTCAGGTCGCCTATGGCGGTAGTTGAGATGAGTGGGTCATCCATTGTAGAAGTCCACGAGGTTGCGGGGCTGCAACAGTTGGTGGTCTTCCACACGCCGCCCCCATCGGAGGCTATGAAGGCAATAGTGGGGGTCATAGGGACCACCACGATGTCGTTCACGCGCCCCGCCACAATACCGAAGGAGAAACAGACCTCACATGTATTGCTGTTTTGCGGCTTGGGGCCTATATTCAACCACCTGGCTGGATCGAGCAGCAGGGGCGACGCGCTGTCCGGGTATTGCGTCACCTGCCCAATGGGCACTCCATCCCTGACATTATCCCTGTCTTGCTTCGCGGCTTCAGCGAGCCATTGGCGGTCGGCCCGCCCGGTGGGGTAGCCGTATCGCGCCTGCCAGTAAGCGTCCTGGCTCAGGAGCGAGTCGCTTTCGTTTCCCTCGCCTGGCTCAGGGGCCAATAGGGCATTGAGTATATGCTCTTTCGGCAAAGGTTGTGCTGAGCGCGGGTTTGGGGCAGAATTGGATTGCCATTGGATCAACCCTGCGGTAACGCCCAACGCAACGAGCATAGTGAGAGTGATTAGTAGGTCGCGCCGCCTTATTTGTAGCTTTCTCTTCAACCTGCTTACCTCCTTTTCTACTCGGGGACGGACTACAATGTCTGTCCTCGATCTCTGCTGGTACTTGCCACCAGCCGAACGCTGGTTGCTTGCGCCCACGAACTCAGCGTGATGTGGAAGTAAGTAGAAGTAAATGTAGTGTCGATAAGTATCTTCCTTTAGTATCTTCTTTAGCTAATAAACACCTAATCCATGGGGCTTTTGGAAGGGGGTTGCATAGAGTGTGCCACGATTTCGGAGATGCCTTGACGCACGCTCTATGCGGCATCTATAATGCCGCCGGACGAAGGACGAAGGACGAAGGACGAAGGACGAAGGACGAAGGACGAAGGCAGTGTGCGATGGCTGCCGGCTATTCAACTCTGAAGATTTACTTTGACGACTCAGGATGCGGGACAAATAGTTCGACTCTACGCGGATGTAGCGACTGTGCAGCTACCGGGGGGGACGGTAGAGGGGACGCTGCGGGCGAAGCTCTTCCGTGACGACCCGCCAGCGGTGGGCGATTGGGTGACGCTGGAGAAGCGGGGGAGCACTTATTTCATTACGGAGGTGCTGCCGCGTAAGAGCGTGCTGGCGCGGCGGGCGGCAGGCAAGACGGTCCGCAGGCAGGTGCTTATCGCCAATATCGACCGGGTAATTGTGGCCTTCGCGGCTGCCCAGCCCGATCCGGTGCTATCTATCCTGGACCGCTTCCTGGTCGCGGCAGAGATCAACCACCTCGATGCTCATATAGTGGTCAACAAGATGGACCTGGCCGATGGCGAGGATATCCACGACATGTTTCGCCCTTATGAGAAGGCAGGCTACCCCGTGCATTACACTAGCGTCAAGACGGGTGAAGGGATAGAGGAACTGCGGGGCGCGCTACAGGATGTGGCGTCGGTCTTCGTAGGGCCATCAGGAGTGGGCAAGTCGAGCCTGCTGAACACGCTCTACCCTGGGCTGGACCTGAAAGTGGGGCTGATCAGCGCGGCTTATGGGAAGGGACGCCATACGACCGTGGGTGGGCTCCTTGTGAATCTGCCAGGAGGTGGATCGGTAGCGGATACGGCGGGTCTGCGGGAGATGAACCTGTGGTTGATCCCGCCCAACGAATTGCCCGACTGCTACCCGGAGATGCGTCCTTACATGGACGGCTGCCAGTTCAACAACTGCGCCCACCTGACGGAGCCGGGCTGTCGTGTGCGCGATGCAGTAGAGAGTGGAGAGATAGACGCAGGGAGGTATAGGAGCTACGTGCAGCTACGGGCGGAGGCGGTGGAGGCGTGGCCGCGGTGGTAGGAATATAGGCTGTTTATCTGTCAAAATCCGGCTCTGCAAGAGCCGGATTTTGACAGATAAACAATGAAAGTTTGGCTACTGCTTCCCACAATAGGGGCAAGCAGCCCACCGCGTGTTGATGGGGCGGCCGCAGTTGTCGCATTCATCCCGCAGCTTGGTGCGGCAGTGGGGGCAATAGAGGTACTCAGGGTTGGTCCTGCGCTTGCAGGAGGGGCACATTTCGGTCTCTTCGATGTCCTGGAGGAGGTACTCCTCTTCGAGCGCGCGCTCGTACGCCTCGGATAGGGTCTCTTTGGGCCTCAAGATTGAGTATAAGAGCAACCCGGCGAAGGGGACCAGGGCTACCAGGGCGATGGCGAGGGAGATAGTGAATACGTCGCGGGTGCGCGCTGTGATGTCGCGGAAGGTCCACACCAGGCTGGCAAAGTAGAGGGCCAATAAATAGGCCCCTGAGCAGGCCAGGAAATATGTGAGTGGACCCCTGAGCGCGTCTAGGAATTGTTCCATTAGCTCCTCTGGTGGTGCGTGAAACGTGAAACGTGAGAGTATTGCCTAAGTTAGCCTTTTATCGTCTATCGTCTGTCGTCCGCGGTTACTATATCATCAATGGCGTCCCTAAATCAGACTCTACACATAGACAAGGCGGCCAAAGCACCATGCAGGCCGCCCGGATGTATTATATCAGACCTGGCAAGGCCAGGTAGGCCTTATTCGGACATTGCTATGTCGTCCGCTATCGGCTGCCCATCGTCCGACAGTAGCTCAAATCGCTCCACGTCCAGCACCCACACCGACGCGCCACCTACCTGCACCTCTATGGGGCGGGGCATGTAGAACTCGGTAGGGTCGAAGGCGGAGGGGTAGGAAGAGACATACTCGGAGCGCGTGTGGCAGCTCGCTTTCAGCACGTCTATCACATTCTGTAGCTCTTCTTCGGCCACGCCCATCATGAAGGTGGCGTTGCGCTCACGCAGGAAGCCGCCCGTGCTGTCTATGGTGGTGAAGCGTATGTTGTTCTTACGCAGGGCGTTGCCCAGGCGTATTGCGTCCTGCCCCTGTACTACTGCTACAATTGCCTTCATATCTTTATGTACTTAATCACGCAAACAGTTCACTCACCCTACACGAGAACCCCGGCAGTACCTCCGGCTGCTCAAGCACGTCGTCTCCACTGTACGTCCGCGCCAGCCCATCAGCAGTATACACGACCACTTCGCCTCTGCGTGGGTAGATTACCCACACCAAGGGCGTGCCCGCACTGAGGAAATCCCCTACCTTTTCTTGGATTTCATCTGCCGTTTCGCTAGGTGAAATCACCTCGACGGCCAAATCGGGCGCAAGGGTCCCAAAGCCTTCAGGAACATCACCTTGCGGAACTCGATCTGCACGAACATATGATACGTCAGGCGCGCGCAAAGTATTGGGGTTACGCTTCAGCATGAATCCTGCTTTTACCGCAACCAATCCACCCGCGAGCTGCCGTGCCCAATGACTCAGCAGTCCCCACACTGTTCCAGCTATTACGCCATGTTTCCAGCCAGGCGGCATAGTCTCCCTTACCTTCCCGCGCACAAGCTCAAGATGCTCGCTGTTCGGAAGTTGCCAGAACTCTTGGGCGGTTAGTAGGCGTTGTGTTACAGAACTCATGCAAACTCCCTTCTAGAGTTTTGAGTTGTCTGTAAAAACTCAAAACTAACAATTCAAACCTCAGATTAGTCCTGCCTGAAAATCCTGACATGCCTGAACGGGTCTTTACCCTTGCTGACAGACTGGAGGTTGTATCTCTCGGCCATCTGGTGCTGGATCTTGCGGATGTGGGCCGACTGGGGCGATAAGTTCCTGGGCCGCGATGTTTCCATCACATCGGTTATGGCTTCCTCGGTCTCTTCCATAGCAGTCGTCAGGGGGTCTGCCGGGGGCGTTACGTCAAATACGTTGGCGAGGGCTGCCTGTATCTGCACCTGGGTGTTGCTCTTGAGGACGAAGACGGGCACTCCATCGGCCTCGGCATGGCGCAACGTCTGCGCGCTCTTGCGGTAGTAGTTCTTGAGCGTCATCACTATATCCGCGTCGTTCATCTCGCGCACGATAGTGGCGGGCACGCGCAGGTCCTTGATAGATTCTTCCAGGCGGTTGCGGCTCACCCCGAACGGGTAGACACGCAACGGCTTCTGGCTCGATGCGTGGGACGCGATGCTCATGGCTGCCGCGCCCATCCTAATCTGATCGCGCTTCCGCTCCTCCCTCTGGGCGTCGAGAGGGTCGCGGGTGTCGTACATAGAGCCTTGCGCTTGTTCAAGCTCTGCGTCGCTCTGCGGAGCGCGTTCCGGGTCGAAAGGGCCTGAATGCGAAGCAGAACCGGTCCCCCCATTCTCGTCACGATTGCGGCCCGTATCGACTCGGTCCCTTCGCATCGCGGGAGATTGCGGGCTTGTCGCGGGCATCTGCCTCCTCGGCGCGCTGGGGAGACCTGCGCCATATTGACGATCATCATAGCCACGCCGCCCACCTTCGCGCCTCATCCCCATACCTCCGCCGCCCATGCCGTTGTCGTTGCGCATTCTATCGCGGGTGGGGGCGCTACGGGCGATCTCGGTGTGGATGCTGCCGTCGGCCAGGCGCGTCCTGATTTCCGGCGGGATGATCTCGCCGCGCAGGAGAGAGTCGACTACCTCCGATACGTCGCGGTGAACGGCCACGCGCTCGCGGTCCAGTATCTCCACCATGATGTCGAAGGTAGGCGGCGCCTTGCGCTCAAGGACCGACTTTTGCGTGCCTCGGCGGCGAGCTTCCTCATCGCCCAGCGTTACGGTCTGGATACCACCTACCAGGTCTGAGAGGGTGGGGTTGAGCATGAGGTTTTCGAGGCTGGTGCCGTGCGCCGTTCCCACGAGCTGCACGCCGCGCTCGGCAATCGTGCGTGCGGCCTGCGCCTCAAGCTCGGTGCCGATCTCGTCAATGATGATTACTTCGGGCATGTGGTTCTCCACCGCCTCGATCATCACGGCGTGCTGGCGCTCCGGCACGGGCACCTGCATCCTGCGTGCACGCCCGATGGAGGGGTGGGGGATGTCGCCGTCGCCAGCTATCTCATTGGAGGTGTCTACCACCACCACGCGCTTCGACACCTCGTCCGACAGCACGCGAGCGCACTCCCTAAGGAGCGTGGTCTTGCCCACACCCGGCGGCCCCACCAGCAGAAGGCTCTTGCCCGTCTCCACAAGGTCTTTGATGATGGAGATGGTGCCGTAGACGGCGCGCCCGATGCGGCAGGTGAGGCCCACCACTATCCCCCGGCGGTTGCGTATGCAGGAGATGCGGTGTAGCGTGCGCTCGATGCCCGCGCGGTTATCGCCGCCGAACTCACCGATGCGGGAGATGACGTAGTGGATGTCCTCCTGGGTCACCTCGGCGTCGCTCAGTATATGCTCGCGGTCACGGTAACGGGCCTCTGGCTTACGCCCCAGATCCATGACCACTTCGAGGAGGTTGGCGCGGTTGCCAATGGCGCGCAACGGCTCGATTATGGAAGGGGGGAGGGCCGACAGCAGCAATTCGAGGTCGTCGGTGACGACGTGCTCTCCACTATCGCGTATTACCTCGTCAGCAGCGCCGCCGTTATTGTCGCTGCCCGTCCAGGTTGTAGCCTGGGCCGGGAGGGGGCCTTGCGACGCGGCGCTGTAAGCCGGGCCACCCTTTTCGTGCTCATAGAGTTCTGTCATATCTCTTGCTGTGGTTACTCCCATCGCTCTCACTTAGAGCATTTACTTACTTATGCAATAATACCAACTTTCTTGCAAGGATGGGGCAATTACCTTATCCACCAGCTACCCACTACGCGACGCTTTACTTCCATGCTCTACACGCGGGTCGGCTGCCGCGTAAAGGATGTCGGCGATCATGTTGGCGACGGCGATTACGACGAAAAGGAGCAGTATCAGCCACTTGACCAGCATGGGGTCGCGGATACCGAAGCCGCCGGGAGGGCATGGACGTTCCTGCGTCGGCACGCAGCCGCCGAGGGTTTCAAACATCAACCCTCCCAGGCCCTCGAACCCAAACAAGTACTCTACTATGATCGCTCCTGAGATTATGCCGGGGATCGCCAGGCTGATCGCTGTGATTATAGGTAGGGCCGCGTTGCGAAAGGCGTGCTTGCCTAGCACCCGCCATGCGGGCAGTCCCTTGGCGCGTGCGGTGCGTATGTAGTCCAGCCCCAGCACCTCCAGCATCGAGGCGCGAACGTACCTGGTGAGTATCGCTATTTGCGGTATCGCCAGCGTGACGGCGGGCAAGGCCACATGGTACAGACGGTTGAGGAGATTGTTTTCTTGCTGGTAATCGAAAGGGCTGCCCGGTGGTAAGTACGGTAGCCACGACCAGCCATTATTGGTGTTCCACTGGTAAGGGAGGATGGCGAGGGCAATGATGAGGATTAGTCCTAGCCCGAACAAGGGCACCGAGAGTCCCAGCGACGAAAAGAAGGTCACCGCATGGTCGAGCCGCGAGTGCGGTCTGGACGCAACGAATAAACCCAGTGGCACAGCCACCAGTATGGTGATGAGGAGTGCCGCACCAATGAGCGATGCGGTATAGCCCCACGACTTTCCAATCAACTCGATGACACGAGGGCTAGGGCCTTCGGTTACCATGCCCCTCGGCAAGAAGGTGCTCATCACGCTACTTATCACTACATAGGCAGCAAGTGTTGAAAGTGTTATGAATACCAGGCTCTGTAAAATGCGCCTCACTAAGTAGCTTGACATTGGCTAGCCTCTCTGAGGAATTTTGAGTTTTGAATTCTAAATTTTGAAATAGATCCTATCAATTCAAAATTTAGAATTCAAAACTCAAAATTAGATTTGTGTCGGGGCGAGGGCGCTGCGGAGGGCATCCGCGATGTAGTTGATGGCTAAGACTGTGATCATGATCATGAGGCAGGGGAAGAGGAACAAGAAGAATCGTATCTCTTCGAATGGGTTGGCGCGGGTGACGTACGAGATAAGGCTTTGCGAATCGGCCAGCATATTTCCCCATGTTGGCGCGGGCGGCTCGGTTATCCCCTGTCCGATAAAGGCTAACAAGGCCTCCCAGAGCACAAACTCTGCTACCATGAGGGTAGCTGCTACGATTATGGGCGCAATGGCATTTGGCAACAGGTGCTTGAAGATGATGCGGTTGCTGCCCGCGCCGAGCGCTTTTGCCGCCTCCACGAAAGGCTGGCGGCGCAGTACCAGCACGCTCCCTCTCACCAGGCGGGCCACCCCCATCCAGCTGAAGATGACGAAGGACGAGATTACTATTACCAGCACGAGGGTGGTGTTGTTGGCAAGCTCGTTGCGGGCAAGCCCTCTCTTCATAAGCTGGATGGCTACGATGAATGCTGGCAGGAGGGGCCAGGCAAGCACGAAATCCGTGAAGCGCATGAAGATCAAATCTATCCACCCCCCGAAGTACCCCGCGACCAAGCCTATGATCGTGCCGAGCACTGTGGTGATTATGGCGGCCAACGCCGCGCTGAACAAAGTGAGTCGCCCGCCGAGAAAGATGCGCGTGAATTCGTCCCGCCCAATCTTATCGGTCCCAAGCCAGGCGGTAAAGCCGGTGGCGGGGTCGACGGCCCCGACGGGGGCGAACCACATATCGGGGTTAGGGTTCAGCGGCACCATCCAGAGGTCAACGCTGGAAGTGGCGACATTCTGCTGGAAAGGGGAAATCATGGGCACCACAATTACGCTTGTGACCACGAGCGCCATGATAATCAGCCCAACGAGGCCCATGCGTCTCCGGCGGAAGCGCCGCCAGGTAGTCCTGATATGGACCGTCGTGGTATAGCTTTCCTGTGGCTGGGGTGCTTCCAGGCCTGAACTGGACGAAGACCACGAACCTGCGACGTTCATCTACATCCTTTCACCCATCATCTATCACTTACTGGCTACTAACTCTCCTCGCTTGGGTGCCAGCAAGCGCACAAGGGCAGGCTCTTTAACCCGTACCGGCTCCGTCAGGTATTTGACCAGCAGCGCCTGCTCGCTAAGCAAATGAAAGCCCCTCTCTTCGAGATGCCCTTCAGCTTCGACCTGGTATTCCCTGACACCAGAATATACAGGTTTGCTGCCGATACGAGCGGCTTTCCACAAGACATAATCAAGCGCCTGCGGGTATAAGGCACGATTCGCGGCATCCGGCAGGAACATGGTGGTGATCCAATGTCCCCGGGCAGCCGTGAGCAAGCGTATGTAGCCTCCCAGTGCAGTGCTGCCTTTAGAGCCACCTTCATCTCCCCAGACGTAAGACCGCTCCTCCGGCCCGGATGATAGACGCAGGAACCTCGGCAAGCCGGTTCTTCGCCACTGGTGAGTGGTAAGGTCTTCGGCGCTCCTAGTCACGGGCGGAGTGACGGAGTTGTAGAGCTGCATCAGGTCCCACGCATCATGGTTGGCTTGCCTGCGAAGAGCTGGGTGGGGCGGCTCGGTGGAAGGCGCGCCGCTCGCCCCGAAGTAGAGGTTGCCCCAGATGCGCTCGTTGGTGTAGCGCGTGAAGCCAAGCGCCCTGAACTCCTCCATCAGAGGCTCACCATCCGGCACCTTCACGAAAAGGCGCATCACTCCCTCCTCACCCGCAGCGCGGCATACCTCTTCCAGCAAGGCTTCCCATATGTGATCAGGCGCACGGTCACTGGCGGCGATGGTCGTGATGGTCCATTCGTCCTCTCTGCGCCACCTCCGCCGCGCCTGCACGTATCCCAGCACGGCACCCCTGTCGGCATAAACGAAGACGAAGCTGCTCCTGGGGTTGCCTGGGAATTGCGACCTCAAGAGGTCGTGCGAAAGCGCCTCCGGCTGCACGAGAGTGTACGGCGGATTGAGGCGGAAGATATGCTGCCGTCCCCTGGTGGCGCTTATTCGCCAGATATCTAATGGTGTGGCATGGCGTATTCTGGCCGACATGGTAAACTAGCCTCATTTGCTCCTTATGAGGAGACTGCGAGGGGGCCTAATATTTCGTCAAGGTCATCAATGAAGAAGTCGGACGCGGTATATCCTTCGGCCTCACGGCGGAGTCGACGCTCGACCTCCAGGTTCCTCCAGATGGACGCCATTGCAGCGGTACTCTGGGAAGACACTATATGCACTGTATAACCATCATCCAATAACTCCATCACACGTTCACTATAGTAGTGATCTCCACTGACGATAACGTATATATCGGGTCGGCTGTGAGTCGACTCATCTATAATACGCTCAATAAGCACCTGATCCGCAGCGTCCTTTTTATTGCTGCCAGGCCTCCTCTGTAACTCTTCATGGGGAAAGCTAACCTGGAATCCTGCGTCCTCCAGGTCAATCTGCACACCGGTGGGGTTGGCAAGATTACGCCGGTCTGCGGATGCCCATCGGCAAACCACTGTGCCGAACTGTTCCGCGTGGCGCGACAGAAGGAGCGCGATATCCTTTGCCCTAGCCTCTGAGGGCAAGGTGGAGCCGAACCATACGTTCTCGAAGTCCACGAACAGACCTACCTTCTTGGTATTGGGTTGCCATGGCTGGAAAGAAGGCTCTACAGACTCAGCTACTCGACCCCTCAGGAACGTAGCCAGCAGTTTGCTGCGTATTTTGAGCTTATCACCCTGGAGCTCCAGTATGTATTTCTCCTCCAACTCCTCGATGATATCGGCTCCGAACATGCTGATGGCCTGATTAATTGGCATGGATTCGTTCTTCTCGCCCAGAGTCTTGGCAAAGCGAATTGCCGCCGCTCGCTCTTCACGGTCTAGCACCAGTGTGCTGAAGGAGGATGAAGTGAAGTTGCCATGATCTGCTGCCAGGAGATCAGAGATCTCATTGACATCTTGAGCAGTTACTACGTTACGGTGTTCGGTATTGAGGCGGGTGATGCAATGGTACGCTAACTTGGCGACGTGGTATGGGTTACCAGCCGTTTGCACGAAGACGGCCTGGACTGTGGTGCGTGGCACCTGGACTCCATATTCAGATGTAGGCACACGTAAGACCTGCGTAACCACCTCCTTCGGCAGGAAGTCAATGGCCCAGTTGTTTAGCGGGAAAAGCTGGGTTCTCGGGCAGGCCTTCTGCATCGGCCCAGGACGCAGCCACCCTGATAAGATAAACCAGGCCAGGTCGCTTTGATGGACGCGGCGTAGCACGTCCAATGTCGAGGTAGTCTGCTCCCCGACCAGCAAATTGAATTCGTCTAACAGCAGCACCAATTGCTTGTTGCCTACCCTCTGGCGCAGATCCTTGAAGAATGGCTCAAGGGCTACAAGGGGATTTGGGTGGCTGGCTGGGATAGCTTCCAGGTCATCTACTAACACCCCGGCGGCGCGCGCATCTCTAAGAATGTTTTCAGTGAAGGTGTTCAGATTAACTTCAAGGGAGTGACCTATGGCATCAACACCGAATAAATTAACAACTACAGGCTTAAGGGGGATCGGCGCGGTCTCCATTTCAACGCTAAGCCGGTGCAGTAAAGAGGTCTTGCCTACTTTGCGTATGCCGTGGAAGTAGATTGGGGTTCCGCTGTTGCGGCCTTCCATGAGGCCACCACGCACCAACTCCATCTCTTTCTCACGTCCCTGGAAGAGACGCGGATCGTGCTTGGCGAAATCTATTGGTTTGTCGAAGATGTAAGGGTTGGGTATCTCACGACCACCGACCTTATTCTCATTCAAGAACTCCTGGAACGAGAACCAGGGCACATCGACCGGCTGTTCGCTACGCAAATTTTCAACGATACCCCAATCGTAGTTCAAAAACACTCGGCAACGCACGCTTCGGCGGTCCTGTGGGGCCTTCATATTTACCGGCACACCGATTACATCACGACTCTGCTCAGGAAGGACATCCACAAAACCCTCTTGACGTGAGGCAATCATACCGCTGTCACTGCAAGTCACCCTTAGATTGGTGATTTCGCCGGGACCCGGGTTGTGGATTTGTAGTATAAGGGAGCTTTCTGGCACATCATCAGGTAGGCCGGCGCCCAATGCCCTGGGGCTGACCTCCGGGGTTGGGTGTGCCTTGAGACGCCTGGTAACGCTCTCGAGAACGCGTTCGAAAGCAGAGACTATAGCCTTCAGGCGGCGTAGCGTCACCTCGTCTGCGACAAAGCTTATGGAGCTTGCTATATTCTTATTCAGGCGGTCAGTCTCACTCTTTAGCTCGTCTGCGGTACGCCGGGTCTCCACCAGCGCGCAAATCTCGCTAAGGAGCCTCTTGATGAAATCAGCACGCTCCCGTGCCACTCTCTGGCCGGGGGCAATAGGCAAGTGGTGCTCCATAGCGGTTTCCAGGCGCTGCCGTAGAGCCGCTAGCGCCTGCACACTATCCACGCTAGCTAGCTCAGCGTTGAGAGTCGCCCAGACATCAGTTGGGGGTGGTGGTTCCGATCCCCGACTAGCCCCTTCCAACAAGTCACGGGTAACCTCGATAAGGCGCTTGTTTGATAGGTCTGCAGAATACCAGAGTTGTGGGAGGTCGCGGTGATACCTGTTGAAGGCTGCCTGCCGCCTATCGTGGAGGGCTTTCCTGCGGTAGAATTGGAACAGCAGGAAGAGGTTGTCCTTGAGGAACTTAAGGTTGGGGTTGGGGATGCCTCGTTGCACCTGCTGGCGATACTGGTTCAACTGCACCGTAATTACATGCACCAGCGCCTCTTCAGCACGATCCAAGTCCCCGGCCAATTCACTCGCTTCGCTGAGCCACTGCCAGGCTTTATAATACCAAGGGTGTCTTTCGGCGTAGTCATTTATCCAGAGTCTCCAGGTATCACGCCTGCCTGCCCGTTCGAGCCTCTGGCGCAAAACTTCTATCTGGTCACCCACCACCTCTTGATCTGGAGCGGGTATCACTATAGGTCGGACTAGAATCTCCTGGAACAAACCGAGGTTATCACTCTGCTCTATGAGTGGAACCTCCTCCTGCACTTCATCCACGAGTACCAGCCATGCCAGGTAGCATTCGGGTATTGGATATTTGTACAGGTTCTCCACCAGGAACTGCGCTGCGGCCTCGTAGGTGCTTTTAACACCTGGCGTTGCCTGTGCGGACCCCACGAGGATTTGCACTCCACAGTAAAGTGCAAACTTCAAGTGGGAGAAAGGAGCATCCCAAGATTCGACACCCGGCCTCAGCACGGTGAGCGCCTCATCGGGCTTCTCACTGCGCAAATAGAATACAGAGAGGTTCCAGGTCTCCTCCCAGGACGACCTCTTACGGTTGATGTCTTCCTGCCACTCTGCCACTACACCGAATAGGCCCATCGTCCTTGCCCTGGCAAAGAGCGCCCACTCACGCGCTAGGCCCACGTAATCCCTCTGTGTAGTTAGCCTCATCCCCTCCTCGAATATACTAAGCCCCTTTTGCCGTTCCTCCGGGTCCGCACTCATGATGAGACCCCTGGCATCAGGGAATAGATCGGGTGCGTTTCTGCCCCTTTGTATTCTGAAAGGGCGTCTGGGTGGAAGTACCAACTGGAACATCGAATCTGCCAGAGCGCGACTGAGCACCGACAGTAGGGAGCGGCGCGACTCGTGTAAGATCACCTTTACTCTCTGAAGTTGCGTGTTGGCGATGCACTCTTGGAACTCGGCTCGCCGCTCCTCACCGAGGAAGCTTAGAGGGTCATCGGTATTAGACTTATCTCCTCTGCGGCTACTCTCCTGGCTGCTCTGTAGCACCTTAAGAGGTACGCTATCCTTAGCGCCGTGCTCTAGAGCCTCTCGCACGAAATTGCCCGTTGCGGAAGGCCCAGGTGAACTTCCCTGCCTGGCAAAGCCTCGTACCCACTGGTCCACCTCTGAAGATTCCAGGTGACCAGATGCCCGGCGCTCCGATAGATGGCGCGTAACGACTGCGGCCAGGTCCGACCAGATGGAGTTAGCCGGATCGCCAACCATGTCTCTTTGATCTCCGGCGACCTCCTCTACCCGGCTGATGATGCTTTCCGGGTCAAGGGATCGCTGCCGCATGTAGAAGAGGCTCAGCAGGAGTATGCGGTCCCTTCGTGTATTTCTAACATACTCTCCTGTGCTGTGCTTGAGAGCGTATTCGCTCAGCAGAATAGCGTCGTTGAGGTTCGCGTTTGACAACGATTCTTGACCGGAGCCTCCGTGTGTATAGCGGTAGACTACATTGCGGGTTATGACCCCAGCGAGCACGGCCAATCCAAGTATAGCTCGATGGTCGTTCGGAGCGCTCTTGGCGCGGTCCAGCGTCTCCTGGTTCTTCTTCTCAAACTTCTGATCTAGGTAACCCCATAATCGGTCAATTGCTGACGTTACCCCAACTAACTCATATGATGCATCTAGCGATCCGAGAGGCGAAGTCTGGGGCCCTTTTCGAGTGGTCTGTGGCACTTGAAGTTGTTGTGACACGTGCGATTGATGAGGGGTTTGTGGCAAAGGAGAAGCTTGCTGAGGGTTCTGGTATGCCGTTGAAGATAATCGCTCATTTACTGCCCTGTTGAGCCTCTCTACGGCCCACGACTTGTGACCCCTTGCCAATACACTCTCTATCTGCCCTAGACTGGCATAAGGTAGTTCCGTAACCAGGCGCTCGGCGTCATCGACTACCTCCGTTAGAAACTCGTGGTCACTAGATTGGCCCGCCAGGAAGTTGAGGAAGTCACGGAAACGCTCGCGCACCATCTTGGGCCGGTAATGCTGCTCGTACCAGACAGCCCATATTAAAGCCTGCCACAGCCCGCGTTTTTGTTCTGCACTGAGTGGGTGTCTCCACATAAAGCGTCCATATACGCCAGTTATGTAGGCTACCATGGACCACGAGTTATCATCTATCGATGGGGTGACAGATGTGGCATTCTCTAAGAGGAGCCTGTTTTCCTCGCTATGGTCGCCCACAACAAATGGAAGTAGGGCCTGTAGGTTTGCGCCTATTTTAGACCGCAGCTCTGCAAGCTCCAATATTTCCATCGCTCACTCCTTATCTGGTGTGCGTAGTCTGGGCAGTAAATGTAGCAGGCCCTGTCACAGCACCTTGCTTTTGGCGATTGTGGGATTCGACCATCGCCATGAAGTATCGGTGGAAGCGGAGGTCATCTGTCAGTTCGGGGTGGAAGGCGGTGACGAGCATGTTGTCCTGGCGGGCGGCGACGGGGGTGCCATCCGGTAGCTCGGCCAGCACTTCTACTCCTTCGCCTACGCTCTCTATCTTAGGGGCGCGGATGAATACGCCTGGGAAGGGCGCTTCGCCTAGCGCGGGAATGGAGATGCCGGTCTCGAAGCTGTCAAGCTGCCTGCCGAAGGCGTTGCGCTCTACCTTGACGTTCATCACGCCCAGTAGAGGCTGCTCCCGCCCAATATCATTTGACAGGAGTATCATACCGGCGCAGGTGCCGTATACAGGCTTGCCCATCTCGGCATAGCGCCGTATCGCCTCCTGGAGGCCATACTTGACCGCCAGCTTGCCGATAGCAGTGCTCTCCCCGCCGGGGATGATGAGGCCATCCAGGCCATCGAGCTGCTCGGGAAGGCGAACCTCAACCGAATCCACACCCAATGCCGTCAGCGCCTCGATATGCTCTCTAAAGGCCCCTTGCAGGGCGAGTACACCTATCTTCATCCTTGGCTACGACTACCTTCTCGCCTTACTGCCGATAAAATGGAGTTACGCCGATAGTATCAAGTCAGGCTATCGCCTGATTGGGGTGTTCTGGAAGGCTGCGATGCTCCACTCACCGTCGTTCTTGGTCAGCACCCAGGTACTTCTGGCTGTGATCTCTTGCGTTCCCTCTCCGTCGCGGTACTTCAGCACGTGGTGCACGTGCGCGATAGCGACATCTGGGCGAATGAAGCGAACACCCTCTACAGTGTACGTGTTGACGCTGCCTTTGTAGAAGGTGCTAAATATGCGCTCATGCCCCTCCGCAATCTCCGCACGCCCTTTCGTATGCATGCCGTTTACAACGACGTAGTCCGCATCTTCGGCGAACGGGGCAGCAAATGCCTCGCCGCTACCTGCATTCCACCCTGCTTCCACCCTTTTGACCACGTCCCGGATAGCATTCTCATCTTGGTCCATCTCTTATTCTCCAAGAGAAATTAGGATAAGAGCTACCAGCCGCGTACCGCCATCAATTCTTCCTTAGGAAGCGTGGTGACGTTGATGCCGACCATCGCTTCGCCCAGGTCGCGACTCACTTCTGCCAATATCTGAGGGTTGTCCCAGTGGGTGACCGCCTGCACTATTGCGCGGGCGCGGCGCTCAGGGTCGCCCGACTTGAAGATGCCGGAGCCTACGAACACTCCGTCCGCGCCTATTGCCATCATCAGGGCGGCGTCGGCTGGGGTCGCTACCCCGCCTGCCGCGAAGTTCACCACCGGCAGCTTGCCATTTTCGGCTACCCACACCAGCAGGTCGTAGGGCGCGCCTAGCTCCTTCGCCTCGGACATCAGCTCCTCGCGGGGCATATTCTGCACCTTGCGTATGCCGTCCCACACCGAGCGCATATGGCGCACGGCCTCGACCACATTGCCGGTGCCCGCCTCGCCTTTCGTGCGGATCATAGCAGCGCCCTCCCCGATGCGCCGGAGCGCTTCTCCCAGGTCGCGGCAGCCACACACGAAGGGCACCTTGAAGTCGTGCTTGTTGACGTGGTACCGCTCGTCGGCTGGGGTGAGCACTTCGCTCTCGTCAATATAGTCGATACCGAGGGCTTCAAGGATGCGCGCCTCCATGAAGTGACCGATGCGGCACTTCGCCATGACGGGGATGGTCACCGCCTCCATGATGCGCGTAATCACTTCAGGGTCGCTCATGCGGGCTACGCCACCCTGGGCGCGTATGTCGGCGGGCACGCGCTCCAGCGCCATCACGGCAGACGCGCCAGCTTCCTCAGCGATGCGCGCCTGCTCAGCCGTCACCACGTCCATAATCACCCCGCCCTTGAGCATCTGGGCGAGGCCCTTCTTAGTCGTAAAGGTAGACTTCTCCATGTAATAGTCCCTCCGAGAGCCTGTTATCTGTTTATGAGGACGAAAGACGAAGGACGGAGGACGAAGGCATTAGACCACTCGTAATCGTCTCTTCGCCAGTGAAAGAACACCCATGTTGGGCGCTCTATATAGTCTTAAAGTATCACACTCTAATTGTACCCCTTTGTGGTAAGCCCTGCAAGAAGTGCGGAGTGCGGAGTGCGGAATAAACGATAGACGATAGACGATAGACGATAGACGATAGACGATAGACGATAGACGATAGACGATAGACAACATAACAACTAAACCATAAATAATCTTGGCGGTTTCTTGGTGCTCTTGGCGTCTTGGCGGTTCAATAACACATATCACGCATCACGTTTCAGTATTCCGCACTCCGCACTCCCCATGACCCCTGGTACCTCCTTCCTATGCCAAATGGGGCATTTACAGCCTTAAAGAGCGGGTGCTATACTCGTCTCACAGGTACTGAGCGGGGAGAGCCAGTACCGCGTTTCGCGTATAGCGCGTCATCTTTATCTTCACGACTTGCTACTCATGGAGGGTTGGTACACTGTCTCCTGATCGTGCTGTCGGACAAATAGCAAGTAAGGTCCCGGTCTTGCCGGGCTTACAAGAGAGTGCCTTGGGGGAGGAAGCGCCTCGACGCGCTGCCCTGTCTAAGCCGGTGCGCCTCGCACTATGGGCGCTAGGGTTTTGCGCCGTGCTGGGCCTCACCTGGCAGTGGAGTGCCGGCACGGGGGTGCATAACGACTTCACGCAGAACGTGTGGCTCCCCTCACGCCTTGTGCTCGATGGCGTGAATCCATATTACCCTCCCGCAAGCCAGGTTGATATGGCGCTGGGCGCATACAGGGCGGAGTTTGATGCTTTCAATGGCGGACCTGAGTATTACTTTATCTACCCGCTCTGGCTCGCCCTTGCCATGACTCCCTTTGGGGCGATGCCGCTCCTGGTCGCAACCGCGATATGGCGCGCTGCCAACGTGCTGCTTCTCTTGTGGGGCGTAGCGGCGCTGTTAAGAAAGTTCAACCCGGCCTTCAGGTCGAACAAGCCGGTCGCACTGGCCGCCCTGGGCATGACGCTATTCCTGAGCCTCGTCTACCGTGAGAGCATACTTACCCTCTTCATCGGCCAGTTCGCCATCGTTGAGTTTGGCCTGATCGTAGCAGTCCTCGGTTGGCTGGTCACGTCGCACGAGGCGCAGGGCAGCAGGAGGTTATGGGGAGATGTGCTGGCAGGCGTGGCATTGGGAGTGCTTGCCACCAAGCCGCAGTCTGTTGGACTGCCAATCGTGCTCCTGTGTATATGGGCGCTGAGCAGGCGGCGCTTCGCGATGCCCGTTTCGGCAATCGCCAGCTTCGTGCTGATGCTGGGGCTGCCCGCTCTCTTCTACCCCAACTCGATAGGCGACTGGCTCTCTGTAGTCTTCGGCAGAGGCCAGGCTGCCAGTCAGGCCCAGGTATCGGCCTCGGTGTGGGGACTGGCGTACAATTGGCTCGGCGCAGACTCTCCCTGGCGGCTGATAGCATTAGCGCTTACCATAGCAGGTGTAGCTGCCATTCTCCCCTGGTGGTGGCGAGATTTGCGCGACAAAACGTCGCCTATGCCAATGAGCCTGCCCCTGACTCTATGCATGAACAGCGTAATCAGCCCCTATATGCTTGGCTATGAGCACGTGCTGCTCTTGATACCCGCGCTTCTGTATATAGCCGCGGCAGGGCTGCCGGGCGATAGCGGTCTTTCCGGAGAGGAGCTTGCCGGCAAGAAGCGTTTGAGGATGGCTATGTATACATGGATGGCCGTGCTGCCAATACTGGTCGTGGCCCTGCAAAGTGTCCGCGGCAAAGAATACCCGGCGATAGCGCAATCCTTACCTATGCTGGCTATATGCTGGGTGGTGAGGCTTACCTGGACGACGAACGAAGGCGTGAAACGTGAAACGTGAAACGTGAAACGTGAAACGTGATACGTGAGTAATTACCAACCACTTTGAACTTTGAACTTTGAACTTTGAACTTCGGCTTTGGACTTTGGACAACCGTCGTCCGTCGTCCGGCAATAGGGGTGGCTAAGCTTGACTTCTACACATAACATACCAACGGGCGATAAGGATACGATGCCCTTTGATACTGTAGACTTCACCAGCTTCCTGGTGGAGGCGAAGCGTAATGCCGCGCCTGCCTCTGACCCCGCGGTGGCGGGAAAGTTAATGCCGGGCGCGGTATATCTCCGCCACGCTCGCGGCCTCTATACTTACAGCAACCTCTATTGCGGCTACGAGCGCTTCTCAGGCCAGGAGACGGTGCATTACAACAATAAACCGATCTGGGGTATGGGTTACGCCGGGGGTCTGGTGGACCATTATATGTGGGACTTGCAGCCTCAGTGGATATACGCGGTGCTGCGTTCCGCTCTCGGTCAGGTATCGGAGGAGTTGCCCTTTAGAGGCCCACTGAAGTACGAGTATTACGGCTTCGAATACATCAACCACCCCCTGGGCCACCTGGGCGAGTTCCTCGGCGAGGAGACGATAAAGTACCGCCAGGCGCTTGTGTACCACCTCTGGTACGTGGGAGGCTTTATTCGGTAGTGCGGAGTGCGGAGTGCGGAGTGCGGAGTGCGGAATAATGAAACGTGATGCGTGATGCGTGATCATTCGTCATTCGTCAATTCCGCACTCCGCACTCCGCACTCCGCACTAGAACGGGTAGCCCTTAGCTCCCTGTATGCCCTTCAAGCAGGAGATTTCACCTGCGAGGTTGTTGATGTGGCCTATCACCAGGAGGCTGATGGCTGAGGCCAGACTTACTTGCCCCATACCGATGCCGCTCAGGTCCAGCTGTGTGTCGAGGGCCTCAGGGGTGAGGCCGGCCAGGTATTCGTCTGAGCTTGCATAGACGGCCTGGGCATACTCGCGTGCGGCAGGCAGGTCAACCTGCACATTGCGGGCCCACGAACCGTATTTCTCCCAATCAGGGCCGGGCCTGGGCATAGGCTCATTGGAGCCGGTTTTACCCGCCCACGCCGAGGCGAAGAGGGGTGCCCCTTCCCTGAGCATGCCATTTATTACCATATCTTCTGAAGTTACGGTATGCGCGTAGCTGGCCCCCAATGGGTTGGCGATACCAGGCGGTGCCCAATCCATCTGCTCAGGTGTGACATCGGCCATCGTCCCCTCGAGCACCCAATGCGCTGTCTTCAGCTGCTCTCGTAGAAGCGTAACTGCATCCATAGTTTCCCTCCAATATATAGGTTATGTATGTAAACTTTGCACCCCATAGATTTACGTGCGCGTACAGTAGCCTTCAAATGAAGGATAAATACGGCAGTGGCCCGATTATACTCTATATATCTCTACAATGGAAGCCTGCTACGCGCTCAAATCGAGGCGGTAGCCTTTGATGACTATTTCTGGTGCGGGGTGGAAATCGGTCTCAGGCGTCCTTACGAATCCCATGCGCTCGTACATCTGCATGGCGGTCTGCATCATGTCTGCCGTGTGTAGCGAGAGAGCGGATACACCTGCCTGGCGCGCCCGCCGCACGCACTCCTTCATGAGCGCGGCTCCAATGCCCTGACCTCTCATCTCTGGTGGGACCGCCAGCAGCCTTACTTCCGGCAATTTAAGAGTTATCTCTGTACCGTCGGGGAGCGGGAGGAGCGTCCCTGCCGGCAACAACAGAACAGAGCCTACGATAGCGCCGTCTCTGGTTGCGACAATCTTCTCGTATACTGGCCCTTTGCCAGTGATTGCCTCTATCATCCCCTCCCTGTACTCCTCCCAGGCAAAAGGGGGCATGACTGCCGCGTACTCTTCGTAAGCGGCCAGGGTAACCTCTTGCATCGCGTCGAGATCATTCTCCTGTGCGTCTCGTATTTCAATGTTACCTTTACTCTCCACTTTATTAATCCTCCGCTCGGTATGCTATACAGATAGCTCACGTTGCTCAACGTGGATGTCTCAGAACCTTATCACATTTGCGCAGCCCTCGCAACGGCAGCTAGAGTACCTTGTACTGGTGCCACCTCATAACCAGGGTATATTTATTTTCGCTGAGGCAACCGAGAACAGCTAGAACAAGATGAGGGTGGTATGAAGTACCAAAAGGGGAGGTTGGTGTATCGCCAGGCCGACTCTTACGTGTATCCCAGGACATTGCCCAGGATGAAAATGAGTCCCCAGCCGGCCAACAACACGCCCAGCGGGGCGCTGAGCCTCCGGCCCCAGGGCATGGTCTTCTCAATGAACATCACAGCACCGAGCGCGAGCATCCAGCCAAAGTTGCCGACACCGACGGCGAACATCAGCAGCATCAGCGACCAGCAGCAACCCAGACAGTAGAGGCCGTAGTGGACCCCCATCCAGAAGGTCTCTGCGGTGAGGTGGTTGCCATGCCAATGGCTGGCGATGAAGCTCAAGGGCGAGCGGCACTTGTCGAGGCAGTAATACTTCAGCGGCGTAAACTGGTACAGCCCCGCCAGTAGCAGAGGAGTCACCCCCAGCAGCCAGAGGTGGGACAGCAGCCAGGGACTCCCCTCCACAACCTGATGCAGGCCCCAATCACCGATGTGGGCCATAAGTCCAAAGAGGCTCCAGATACCAAGATAGCTAGCCACCAGAAGGACCAGCAGCCATTTGTGGTTATGCCGCTGCCGCACCAGGGTGCGAAAAGCGGCGATGAGGGGCAGGCTGGTAGGGAGCATCATGGCCGCGATCATCAAAGTCCAGCCTGCGGCAAAGGTAAGGAGGTGACCGCCGTCGTCCAGGCGCACGAGGCCCATCTCCCCGTGGTTGAGGAACCGGCCATATGGAGATTGCCCCCATAGCCAGAGGACGACCCAGGCCAGCCCAATCAGGACGCCTGCCGTACGCATGAACATCCTGCGGTCGTCAGCTCGTGCCCTCATTAAAGTACCTTTCTAAAGTGCAAGCATACGCTCACCGGCCTCAGCCCTTGAAGCGGAAGCGGCCCTCCATGACGGGATGGTTGTGCAGATCGAGGAGAAAGCCATAGTCAGGGAGCGTGACCCGGTAATCGGTGGCCTGGGCGGGATGTGTCTCCTCTCCCGGCCCAGTGGTGCAGATGTCGCTGGTAAGATGGGTCATACCATACTGGCCGGCCCCAGGACCCGCGATATGTGCCTCGATGACTTCGCCCACTTGCAGGCGGCCTTTGCCCTTTCGGAGTGAGAATTTCATAGGGGCGCGCTGCACGCCTACCATATCCCCGGCTAAAATAGCCATGTCGGCCAGGGGACCGCCCTGCTTGCCGGTCCAGGCACTCAGCAGCGCCGTCTGCTGAGCATCAGTTGCCTTGTCGTCCACGCAGTAAAGTACGGGCCGGCCCTGCAAAACGTGACCATGCACGTGGCTCAGCGCGATCAAGGTCAAGCCTGAGACGTCAACTCCGTCAACCGTTCCCTTCTGGATGTGCCAGGCGTTTACAGCCTCACAGTTGCCCCCATCCGGCTCCCCTTGCGCCCGGCACGGGCAATTGGAGCCGCACGTGCAAACTTCCAATAAACGCCCTTCCACGTGGTATGCCATGTCAAACCTCCCATGAAATTAGAAACCTGATGCTATTTCTTCCGGCGTTGGGTCCATAGTCATTGGCAGGCGCAGTTCTCCTTCTTCAAAGTAAAATTCGGTGCCTGCTGTGATCTGAATCTGAAGCGGCGGTGCAACTTGCGCACCGGTGAGTTGAGCCTGCACTATGACCCGCTCCCCCTTCTTGATCCGCTTGCGGAATGTATTAGCTCTACCAGTAATCCGGATGCGAATCCCCCGGCTAAGCTCCTCTGCCGTAAACTGGTGACCACTGACCGTCACTGAGAGGAGTTGGTCAAAGTCAGGCGGTTTGTTGATTATATGGGCCAAGAACAGCTCCTGCCCCTTACCGAAAAGGAGATATTCGAGTTGGGCCAGTGGCTGGGCGTTGGGGTCGAACTTGTGGAAGTAGACGATGTTCACCACCTGGACATCAGCAGGAGAGATCATCTTTTCGGTGACCGGATCTATGTGGCCGATGATCTCTACGCCGCCCCGCTCTAAGTGGCCCCGGTAAATAATCCCCTTGAAGCTGTCACGCCTGGGGTGTCGAGGATCAAGCTCGACCATCTCAAAGGGGGCCGGCTGCATCGTATACATGCGCTCGTTGGGGGGGCTTCTGCGGTCCTCTACGTATTTGCCTTGAGGGTCGGGGCTGTCCGAGCCGCTGAGGGTCACCTCCAGGATCACCTGGAAATTATGCGCGTGATCCGCCGGATCGAACATGAACATGGGTAAATGAGACAGGAAAATCGTCTGCTCTCCCACCATCATCTGGTTATGGGTACCAAAGGTCGACCCAGGCAAGTCTTCAGGCGCATTATTTTGCGAAGAGCCGACCTGGCCTATGCCCCCGTGGCCCTCGTGGCCTCCGTGGCCCGTATGGTTGTGGCCCATTGTAACCTCCTTAAAGTTCTTATCCTTACGTGGCAAGACGAACAGGCACATATCTGTGGCTCTGTGGTCCGTCCATGGACAGGAGCTAGACGCTATCTAAAAATAGCATCTGGCATCCACTTATGCTACTCTTATACGACTATACGACCTTTCCTCAGTGAGGTATCAGGCCGAACTTTGATTAGAGTCGTAGCAATGTGGATGTTAGCACAGTTGTCCAGCTACCACATCACCAGAATAGGTTAATTCTGTGCTCTATATCAGGTCAGGCTAGGAGAGCAGTTGCCCTACGAATGAATAGATCTTGCCTCCATAGCTCCGCTGGCGAGTGACGAAAAGCGAAGAGAGGTCTGTAGGGCAAGATTTATCGCGCCCTGGAACAAGCAGATATTGTAGCGACCAGGGCGCGATAAATCTTGCCCCTACCTATACTCCCTACGCTGCTGGCGTATCAGCCCACACCCTGTTATGATATACAGTCGAGGAGAGGATACGCACCTATTAATTGCTTCCTTCCCCCACTGAAGGTGTGAAAATCAAGAAGCTAACAGGAGAGTTGGAATGTCAGACGCAGAAAGAAGCCAATCCGGGCATGACCTGTCAACCTATGGCTTTGAGACACGCGCAATACACGCGGGGCAGGAGCCGGATCCCACCACGGGCGCGGTGATAGTGCCCATCTACCAGACCTCTACTTACGTGCAGACGAGGCTGGGCGAGCATAAAGGGTACGAATACTCGCGCACGGGCAACCCCACCCGTACCGCCCTTGAGGAGTGCGTGGCCTCTCTCGAAGAGGGGAAGTATGGCCTCGCCTTCGCCTCTGGCATGGGTGCGGAGACCACCATCATGTACCTCTTCGCCCAGGGTGACCACTTCCTCGTGTCGAACGACGTATATGGCGGCACCTACCGCCTATTCGAACGCGTGCTGGCACCTTACGGCCTCCAGTTCGACTACATAGACATGACCAACCCTGAATCGGTGTGCAAGCAAATGCGGGAGAATACGAAGGGCGTGTGGATCGAGACCCCCTCCAACCCCCTGATGAAGCTGGTGGACCTTGCGGCGGTATCGGCTATCGCTAAAGAGCATGGCGCGAGGGTGATAGTGGACAACACCTTCGCATCGCCCTACGGCCAACTCCCCCTCAAGCTTGGTGCGGATATAGTGGTACACAGCTCCACTAAATACCTCGGCGGTCACAGCGACGCTGTAGGTGGCCTGATCGTCACCTCGGACGATGCGGCCTATGAGAAGCTCAAATACCTGCAAAACGCGATAGGCGCGGTGCCTGGGCCAATGGACTGCTTCCTGGTCTTACGCGGGGTGAAGACGCTTGGCATCAGGATGCGCGCCCACGAGGCGAACGCCATGCGCATAGCTGAGTTCCTTGAGGGGCACCCCTCCGTCGAGCGCGTCGCTTATCCCGGCCTCCCCTCGCACCCCCAGCATGAGCTGGCACGCAAGCAGATGAGCTCCTTCGGCGGCATGATCTCCTTCTTGGCGAAGGGCGGGCTGGAGGAGGCGCGCCGCATCGTGCAAGGGACTCGCCTCTTCGCGCTGGCCGAGAGCCTGGGCGGGGTCGAGTCGCTCATCGAGCACCCGGGCGTGATGACCCACGCAAGCGTCGCTAACTCTCCACTCGCGGTGCCAGACAACCTGGTACGCCTCAGCGTGGGTATTGAGAACGTAGAAGATCTTATAAAGGACCTTTCTGCCGCCATAGGTTAGAGGTAGAACTCTTCGCTGCTACTCGTCAGGTTGTTCGCCTCGCTGCTCATGCAGTTCTTGCTGCTGGGCCTCCAGCTTCAGGCGCTCGCCGCGCTGGGAGTTGAGCATCTGTAACAGCACGCCTGCCGCCACCACAAGCGCGAGGATTGACAGCGCCCACCCTAGCACCAGAGGTATATTGCTGTTGAGGAAGGTGCGCCCCAGGTAGCCCAGGAGGCAGAAGAAGATACCTGCCACCGCGAATATCCAGAAGAAGACGTTGCTGCAACCCTCTGTCTGCGTCTTCTCGACGGCAGCTATCTTCTTGCTGATTTCGAATTGCTCCTCCGCGAAGGCTTCGAGGCCGATGGTGTTGCCCCGGCGCTGCACGAGGTACTCACTGCCGCAGTGCTTGCAAGCCAAATATTGTATGCGCGGCATAACAGTCAGCCGCGACCCGCAAGCCGGGCAAGCGATACGTACTGCATCTACTTCCATAGCTCCATTATACATGAGTGGATGACGGACGACGGACGACGGACGACGGACGGCAGAAGGCAGAAGGCAGAAGGCAGAATGCGGATTAAACGCAGAGACACAAAGACACAGAGGACGCACAGAGATTATTAAGGGTTTATAGTAATCAATAATAAACTCTGTGTTACCTTTGTGCTCTTTGTGTCTCTGTGTTTAGATTGTAGATTGTCGTCTGTCGTCCGTCGTCCAGCTTGTTGCACCACTACCCTCACTGGTGTAAGATGGGCCTATGGCGAGAACGAATGCGCGGCTGAGACTCCGCACTCCGCACTCCGCACTCCGCGTTATCCCGGACTTGCGGCCTGGAGAGCGTGTGTTAGTATTGATGAGACGGCACCCGATTGTGCTTCTTATCAGGCTGGTTGGACCACTCCTGTTATTGGCTCTGTGGGTAGCCAGCCTCTTCTTCATGCCTACCGTTGTGCGCGGGTTGCAACCCGACCCAATTGCTCTATCCGGGGGTGGCCTGCCGGGTTGGGTCGCGCCTGTGGTTATGTTCCTGTGGCTTTCGCTCTGCCTCCCTATACTCACCTGGGGGGCATATGTTACGTTCGACTGGCTCGATCACTGGATCGCCCTCACCACTCGCCGTGTAGTGATCATGGACAAGATACTCTTCCTCCGCGAGTCGCGCCGCGAAGCGCCCGTGCTCAAGATACAGAATGTGACCGCTACGTACCCTCACGCCCTGGGCACCGCGCTCGACTTCGGGGATGTGCAGATTGACACGGCAGGGGTAGGAGTGTTCACTTTCGAGAGCGTGTCTCGCCCCAGGGCTATACGCGAGGCGGTATTCGCGCAGCAAGCCGCCTGGCGTGCCGTTCAGCCCCCGCCCGAAGACTATCGCCGCGCCGCCATAAGAGGCATCCTCGATGGCCGCGACCCCGCCGATTACCTCCCGCCTGGGGTGGCCACGCGCATGGCCGGGAGGGGGGCAAGGACCGAGCCGCACTCCATTATCGTGTGGCGCAAGCACCCATTCTACCTGGCACGCACCATGATATGGCCTTTGTTGGCATATGTTGTAGTGCTATCCCTTTGGGGTGTATCGGCTATGCTCGATAGCCAGGGGTTGACGGGGCCGCTGGCGAGCAAGCTGGGGTGGGCGTTGGCGCTATTTACCCCTTTTTGCATCGCCTGGATGCTATGGAATTGGGAAGATTGGCGCGTTGACCTGTATAAATTGGACCACGAACGCGTTTATCATATAGACAGTCTTCCGCTTGGCCTGCGCGAGCAGTCCAAAGAGACCCTGATTACGCGCATCACCGACGTGAGCTACGTTGTCCCCGGCCTCCTCGCTCACTTCTTCAACTTCGGCGACGTGGTCATAAAGACGCCGGGGGAAGCGACTGAATTCGTCTTTAGGGGTATACCCCACCCGCGTGAAGTACAGCAGGAGATAATGACCCGCCTCGATGAATATCGCCTCAAGGAGCACTCAGGCGTGGACCGCGAGATCGAAGGGTGGCTGAGGGCGTACCATGACGTGATGCGTGAAACGTGAAACGTGATTATTAAACGCAAAGAGGGCAAAGAGCGCAAAGGTTGTTTTTGGTTCGACGCAGAGGGCGTAGAGGTTTTATTGGGGACCGAAAATTGAAGGGATAGACTGGCTATGCGTGCTGCTATATGTTCTACTCTGATTGTTACTCTGGCGGTATTGGCGCTGGCTTCTGGAAGCGGGCCAATCGTTGCTGCGCCTGCTGCCCAGCCTGCTGTAGAACTGTTAGTCACCGGCGGCTTTGGCAGCGACGGTTCATACCTCATAGGCGAGTGGTTTCCAATACGTGTGACCCTTACCAACCCCCCTGGGGCAAATAGCCGGCGCGTGCGCGTGACTGTAGACTCGATTGTCGATAGCCCGGCCAACAATCTCATCACCTATTCGCGGGAAGTGGACCTGCCTGCCCAGTCGCGCAAGGAAATTACTCTTTATGCCTATTCGGCTTCGTTTACCCGCAGCCTGAATGTGCGCTTGCTGGATGGGAACGCCGTTATAAAGAGTGTGGACGTATCACTCGCCCCCTACGAGCAACAGGCAAACCTCCTCCTGGGTGTCATATCGTCCGACCAGTCGCTCCTGAACGCGCTCAACGGCGAGGGCTTAGGCCATACGGAGTACCCACCTTCACTCTATAGCGCGCCAGGGCTGCAACCCTCTACACCTGCCCGCACCGCTGTGCTGCACATCGGCCTGGCCGACATACCTCCCCTTTCCAATGCACTCGACAGCCTCGACGTTATCGTAGTTGATGATGAGGACACCGGCACGTTGACCGCGGCGCAGAGAGAGTCGCTCGCTGCCTGGGTGGGGAGGGGCGGTATGCTGGTGGGGCTGGGGAGGCCGGGGGGCGGGGGCGCGCTATCGGCGCTGTCCGATCTCCTCCCGGTGACGTTGGGCAATCCCGTCACTCTTACCGGCCTCGCAAGCCTGGGCGACCTGGTAGCTACACCCATCACTCCCACAGGGCAACTCCTCGCGCCTTCAGCCACTCTACGCGACCTGCCCGACCTCTCCGCCCGTACCCTCGCAAAGCAAGATGGCGTGCCCCTGGTGGCGATGCGTGACATGGGGAGCGGCCATGTAGCCTATATTGGGCTGTCGCCCGCAGTCGCGCCCCTCAAAGGTTGGGACGGCACCGTGCCTCTCTTCAAGCGCATCGTCGCTGAGCACCCCGTGCGCCTATCTGCGAGCGCGAGCCGCCGCACCTCTTATAGCTCATATATCTATACCTCCTTCGGCAGCTCCTATGGAGGGTCTATCTTTGCCTACTCTGGCGGGCTGTTCGACATCCCAGGCCTCGACCTTCCATCAGAGGGGGTACTAGGCCTCTTCCTTTTGGTTTACATAATAATCATCGGGCCGGTCAATTTCATCATCCTGCGTCGTATGAAGAGAGGTGAGCTTGCCTGGATCACCGTTCCGGCTTTGGTCCTGCTATTCTCGTTGGGAGCTTATGCAGTGGGGTATGGCGTGAAGGGTGGTAATTTGCTCGCCTTGAACTCCAACGTTGTGCACACCGCGCCCGGACTGCCACAGTCGCCTGTGGACCACTTCTTTGGCATCTTCTCGCCGCAACGTGGCACTTACAGTCTGGAGAGTGCATCAGACAGCACCATCTCGGAGATAAGCTCCTATGGCTATGGCTCCGGCCCTGAGAACCCCGCGCTCGTGACGGGTGGGGGTGACGGTGGCCCTACCCGCCTCTCCAACGTAAACATCAACACCTGGAGCTTACGCGCTTTCCTTTCCGAAAGCGCCATTGCTGCTGAATCCCCTTTGGAAGCTGATCTCCACCTGGGAGACGGCGCTATCGAAGGGACCGTACGCAATCGCTCAGGGGTAGAGCTTCAGGATGTGGCACTGGTTCGAGGAGATGAGACGCAACTTATCGGCACTCTGGCACCCGGCCAGGAAGCGCAGGCGCGGCTGAATATCTCTCAGCAGCCATTGAGTGAAGGTTCCCCTGAGCGTCTGCTGCAAGCGCCGTTGGGTTTCGCCCCCTCAGGTCCGCCCTACTACGGCGAACAGCGCATCTCCGACGCTCAACGTCGCTACAATCGGAAGGTCGAGCTACTGAGTACGGGCCTGAGTGATCTACTCTCCACTACTGCGCCCACTGACATGGGTGTCATAGCCCTCGCGTGGGGGCCTCCCGTTCCCGGTGGTTTCGCGGTTGCCGACCGCAGCCCAACATCCGAGGATCTGAACCTGTGGACGGCTCAATTGCCGGTGAGTGCTGGCGCAGATGTAGGCCAGCCCCACGTCGCTAGCGTGCCCTTCTGGGTGTACGCCCCGGCCAATAGTGAGGTATGGCTCGACTCTACCGCAACACACAACTCCTCCTTGACCATCAACCCGTACGCTGATCTGCTGGCAAGTCTACCTGTAGGCACGTATCGCTCTAACGCTGATGATATCCGGCTGAGAGTAACCGAGTCTCTGCTCACCTCGGCGGATATGCTCGTCTATAACGTAGTGACCGGGGCGTGGGACCGTATCGATACGCTACCCGCCCATAACGGCACCGACCTGGCTTTCCCGATACCCAATCCGCGCGACCACGTTGGTCCCGCAGGTGACCTGACGATCCGTATCCTCTCCAAAGATGGCAGCAAATTGGTGGGCCTGCCGACTTTGGCCTTCAGTTTGAACGAAGGTCGCTAGCAATGGACAACCAGACTGAAAACTCAACCATCATAACAAGAGCTTCGCGCACCGCCCAGGCTCCAGTTTCGCCTGTGGTGCGGAGGCTCATCGTGCATACATCCCACCTGACGAAGCAGTACGGCGCGTTCGTCGCCTTGAGCGATTTGAATCTCGCCATCGAGCGTGGCTCTATCTACGGCTTCATCGGGCCGAACGGCGCGGGTAAGACGACTACAATGCGCATCCTCTCTACGCTCCTGGCCCCTTCGTCGGGGCAGGCCTGGGTGTCGGGCTACCCCGTAACGGAGGAGCCGTACGAGGTGAGGCGGCGCATTGGCTATATGCCCGACTTCTTTGGCGTGTACGACAACATGAAAGTGTGGGAATACCTCGACTTCTTCGCCGCCTCCTACAACGTGCCCGCCAATCGCCGCAAAGCCTTGACGGACGACCTCCTTGCGCTGGTTGACCTCACGGTGAAGCGCGACAGCTTCGTAGAGGACCTATCGCGGGGTATGAAGCAACGCCTCTGCCTCGCCCGCACGCTGGTGCATGAGCCTGACCTGCTGATACTGGATGAACCGGCCTCCGGCCTCGACCCCCGCGCCCGAATCGAGCTCCGGGAGCTATTGAGGGAGCTACAGCGCCTCGGTAAGACGATACTCGTCTCATCGCACATCCTCACCGAGCTTGCCGAGATGTGTACCCACGTCGGAATCATCGAGCGCGGCAGGCTCCTTGAGAGTGGCCGCGTATCGGACATCCTCCAGAGATTGCAGCCCGCCCGTGAGATTCACATCAAAGTGCTTGCCCGCGCTGCTGAGGCCGTCGCGCTGCTGGAGAAACTGCATGGCGTCTTGAGTATACGCTTGGACGATGGGTCAGGGGTCAGGGGTCAGGGGTCAGAGGCTAGACCTGACGGTGCTACCCCCAAATCCGAAATGGCCTTCGGCACAAATCCGAAATCCGAAATTGTCGTACGCGTTGACGGTAATGACGCGCTCCTTGGCGAGATGCTGTCGCAGCTAGTCAGCGCGGGCATACCCGTGTTCGGCTTCGGTGAGACTGTAGGGAACCTGGAAGATATATTCTTGAGCACCACGAAAGGTCTGGTGCAGTAATGAAAATAAATCCCGTCATCGTCAAAGAGCTTCGGGGGAGGATGCGTGGGTGGCGCTCCCTGCTGATACTGGTGATTTACCTGTCGGTGCTGAGCATCATTTCGATGATGATATACGCGGCGGCGAAGAACGCCGGCGCGGGCTTCAATAGCCCCCAATCGTCGCAGGTCGGTAAGGCAATCTTCTTCGGCCTGGTAACATTCCAGGCCATAATGGTGGCCCTCCTCACCCCCGCTTTCACGTCGAGCGCCATCACCCAGGAGCGCGAGCAGAAGACGTATGAGCTCCTTGTTACCACCCTCCTGCCCGCTCGCTCTATCATAATGGGCAAGCTGGGGTCGGCCCTGGCCTACGTGGCGCTCCTCATAATCGCCATCGCGCCCCTGGAGAGCCTCGCCTTCATGTTCGGGGGGGTATCGCCGGAGGAGATAATCCTGTCGCAGGTGGTGATGCTCTTCGCGGCGCTCCTCTTCGCCTCGGTGGGCATCTTCTGGTCTTCAATCGTAAAGACGAGCGTGGCGAGCAATGTGCTGACCTACGGCACTATACTCTTCCTTACGCTAGGTGTGCCCTTCATCTATTACATTGTGACCACCATGACTATGACCTCCAGCTATTACGGCACCTCTTCAGTCAATACAGAGGGCTTCTTTTACTTTTCCCTGATAATGCTCTCATCTCACCCTGTAATCGCTCTGGGGATGAGTGAGATGTACTACCTGAGGGGTGATTCGCTTTTCATCTACACAACGGATAATTGGGGAATGTTTAGCTCGAACGGTAACACAGTCTTGATCATATCCCCATGGCTCCTCTTCTGCATAGAAGCGCTTCTCTTCAGTGCGATACTCATCTTCTTCAGCATAAGCAGGGTGCAGCCCGTGCGCTACAAATCACCACTTAGCTCGTGAGTGAGTGCGCCTCGTCCGCAGGAATAAATCAATTGTGATTATTCTCGGAGAACTTTCGTGCTGGCCCCGCCCTGCGATAGAAAGGGAACTTATCGTCCCTCCATGCGTCCTTAAGGTAGAATGAACTCTACAATGAACGCACCCCGCACTCCGCACCCCGCACTCCCCACTCAAGATGCGCGCCTGGGGCACTTACACGCCACCCTCAGGTCAGCGCAGGTACGATTGCGCCTGCGGGAGGCCGTCCGGCTCATACCCATCGCCGGCGCGCTTGGCGTGGGCGCGACCCTGGCGCTTGCCCTTATATGGCGACTCAGGGATGAGCTATCGCTGCTGACACTTCTGGGAGTGGGGTCATTGCTCGTATGCGCGGCAATTCTGACCACGTTCCTGTATGCATGGCTTCGCCCGCGTGACCAGATGCACACCGCCCGCATGGCGGATCACCTGCTGTCGCTCGATGAGCGCCTCGCCACCGCGCTGGAAGCCTCCACCAAAATGCCAGAGAATCCCACCCCGGTGCAGCTAGAGCTTCGTAGCGCGCAATTAGACGACGCGCTCACCAGCGCGAAGTCAATTTCGATACGCCACGCCCTCCCTTTGAAGGTGGAAGGCCGCAGACTTGCACCGGTTGGGCTCCTCATCATGCTGTTGGCCCTGGTTGTGGTTGCTCCCAATCCCTTCTACAACATAGACAGGGCTGTGCAAGGCCAGATCGCGCAGGAGCAGAAGAAGATTCAGCGCATCGAGGAGGCGGTGAAGGCTGCCCCGCGCCTCGCCCAGGACCCGGCTTTGCAGGAGTTGCTCAAAGAGCTATCCGACCTCTCCCGCGACCTCTCCGCAGGTGATTTGAAGCGTGAGGAGGCGCTGGCTCGCCTTTCTGACGCTGAAAGCAAGCTGCAAAAGGTCCTCGATAGCCAGGCGCGCTCACAACGAGCCGCCCTCGATGAGCTTGCGAAGCAGCTAGCCGGGTCGGAAAGCGCGGCAGCCAAACAGGCTGGGGAGGCCTTGAAATCGGGCGATGCGCAGAAGGCCGCTGATGCCCTCAAGCAGGCCGGTGCGGATGTCGCCAAGATGTCGCCGGAAGAGCGCAAAGCGCTGGCGGATGCGCTCAAGCAGGCTCGCGACAACCTGTCAGCGCTCAACCCTGAGATGGCCCGTCGCCTGAGCGATGCTGCCGAAGCCCTCTCTGGGAGCGACCCCCAGGCTGCTCAGAAATCTCTCGAAGCGTTGGGCCAACAGATAGTGGATACAGAGCAAAAGCTTGCCACCCAGCAGCAGATCAGCCAGGCGCTTGCCCAGCTACAGCAGAGCAAGCGGAACATCGCCCAGGCGGGCCAGGGCCAGCCCACATCACAGCCGGGCAGCGGCACAGCTATCGCCAACGGCACCGCAGGCGCTATTGGTACTGCCATTGCCCTGGGCCAGATCACACCACAGCCGGGAAACGGAACCGCACAGGCCGGTACGCCCATCGCACTTGGCTCTCCAGTTTCGGGCACGCCTGGTGCGGGCGGCACCGCCGTAGCCATACCGGGACAAGGCCAGGGGCAAACAGGCGGTCCGCAGGGTGGGCAGCAAGGAGGCAATCAGGGTAACTTGCCGGGCCAGGAGGGTACCGGCGGGCAAGGCGGTAACCAGAGCTGGGGCACCGGGCATCAGGAGCCTGTGTACGCGCCTCCCAGTAGCCTGAGCGCCACTCTCACACCTGTAGTCGTCCAGGGCAAACCGAACCCCGGCGGCGAGCAGGGCACCGCGCCCATAAATGGCGGCACCACCACGGGTGAGGCCCAGGTTCCCTACGAACAGGTCTACGCCCAATACCTGGAGCAGGCAGGCACCGCGCTTGGCTCGGACTACATCCCCCAGGGCTACAAAGACCTCGTGCGCGACTACTTCTCCGAGCTTGAGCCTGGACGATAGGACTGAGGACTGAGGACTGAGGACTGAGGACTGAGGACTGAGAAATGCGTAGTAAACGCAATAAAATAGCTCGTCCTTCGTCCTTCGTCTTTCGTCCTCTACTACCCTCAGTCCTCAGTCCTCAGTCCTCAGTCCTGATCATTTCGATTCTCGCTCTCGCGCTGGGGGTGTGGTGCCTCGACTGCTATGGCCTCTGGTATGACGAGGTTGCCTCCGTAGAGATAGCGCGGCGGGGGCCGGTTGCGATAATCACTGACCGCTTCGGTGGGATGCTGGTCCAGACCCCACTGCACTATCTCATGGTGTGGCTAATGGCGCTGCCCATAGACCCTGCTTCCACGCCGGTGCTGGTGCGCCTTCCCTCTGTGATAGCGGGCGCGCTCACCCCCATGGTTGTTTATGGTATTGGGAAGGAGATGTTTGGGCACGCACAGGGACTGTTGGCGGCTCTCTTCGTCGCTATCTCCGCAGTGCACATAGGCTATTCGCAGGACGTGCGCCCCTATAGCTTGCTTATTTTTGCTACCGCGCTCTCGGTATACTCCCTGCTGAGGGCAGAGCGGGATGGCTCTCGCAAGTGGTGGGCAGCGTTCGCTATTTCGACGGTCTTTGCCATGTACATCAGCTACTTCTCGCTGACCCTATTCCTCCCGGCGCTTATCCCATACCTGTTCTGGCTACTATGGAAGCTGTGGTCACGTCGAGGCACCAATCGTCTCTCTTTGATGAATGGCCTTCTCGCCATGCTGGGTATAGCTATCCTGGCTATACCTATCGCCCTTGACGTTTTGCGCTTGCTGCGTAATCCACCCGACCTGGGCTTGCTCACGCCACGTCTATTGCTCGACCAGGGCACACTCTTGCTCACCCGTACCACGCAGATCGGCCTCGGTGGCGAGATCGAGACTTATGCCCAATGGGGGCTATTCCTGTTGGCCTTGATAGGCATCTACTCGGCCATTCGCGCCCGCCGATTCGGCCCACTCGCGCTATGCGTCTTGATCATCGTGATACCCGCTCTTCTGCTTGCAATCGCCAGGACCACAAATCAGGTATTCCAGCGATACGCCGTCTTCGTAATGCCCTTTTACTTCCTGCTCATCGCCAATGGAATCATGCGATTTTGGATTTTGGATTTTGGATTTTGGATTAAAAAGACAAAGTTGGAAGATAAAAGTCTCGTTGACAAATCCAAAATCCAAAATCCAAAATCCAAAATTAGCGCAATTTTAGGCATGATGGTAGCATTGCTATTCATTGCGGGATTGCTTATTTACATCAGTCCGGAGGGGCATCGCAGATTTTCGTATATGCCTGACTACCGGGGCGCGGCTCAGTATCTATCAAGTGTGGCTGGGCCGGGAGACCTCATTATTATGGCCGACGAACCTGCGTTAGGTGTGGAGGTGGTGCATTTCTACTGGCGAGGCGTGCCACCTGCTCCCACGTTTGATGCGCGCGACCCCAGGCTCTTTGCTCAGCAGTCCGAGGGGACCATCTTCTGGGTGGTCAGTTTCTTCCAGAATAACCCGGAATTCATACGGGACCTCCCTTCATCAGACCCCGCGTGGTCGGACCCAACGTACTTCGAGCGCATCGTCATAGTGCGCGACTCCAGGCACAGCGCACTACCTGGCATGGAGCGCCTGGCGACACGAGCAGAAGAGAAGTTGCCTGAGTTCCAGCCGGTGCGCACCCTCCAGGGCGTGCTCTACCAGGCGAGGGGTGAGACGGTCCAGGCAGCGGACCAATACGGGCAGGCGGGCGCTTACTTCCCTCAACTGGGCGCGGAATTCTTCTCCTCGGCGCAGGGCTTCGAAGCACGCGGAGATACCGACAAGGCATGGCGCGAAGCTATCACCTCCAAGTTCATGCAGCCCAGCAACCCCGACCTCCACGCCTGGCTATCCCAGCAACTTCTCACCTCAGGCTTCACCGCCGAGAGCCTCATCGAGGCTGAGATTGCGGAGGCGTTGAGACGTTGAAGCCCGGAAGCCCCGGTACATTTGTCCGGCCTCTTTCGCCCATGTAGGGCTATTCTAAATAGCTGTTTGACGTGATACACTGTTGAAGAGTTCAAATGGACACATTACTCCCTTCTATACGCACGCGTCCCTGGCTCCTGATGGGCGCTATCTTTTTGTTGGGGCTGGGGTTGCGCATATATTGCCTCGATTGCTATGGCTATTGGGGCGACGAGATCGCGTCCCTTGACGGCGGGGGCCTGGGCTTGCCCGGTATATTCACTCAACGCTTTGGCTGGATTGGGAACCAAACACCCCTTCATTACATGGTAGTATGGCTCGCGAGCCAGCCCGCCGACCCTACCACGACGGCTCTGTGGGTGCGGCTCCCCTCCGCGCTGGCGGGCGCTCTCACCATACCGGTTGTGTACGGCCTCGGCAAAGAGCTTTTTGGGCGCGCTCAAGGCCTCCTTGCCGCACTTCTCCTGGCATTGTCGGCGGTGCATCTCAACTACTCACAGGATGTGCGCTCTTATACGATGCTGGTGCTCTTTAGCGCGCTCTCTATCTATTGCCTGGTTCGTGCTGAAAGGAGCGGTTCGGGCAGGTGGTGGGCGGCTTTCGTGGCTGCTACGGCCCTCAATGTATTCGCCAATTACCACGCCATGACCCTTTTTCTTCCGTCACTTGCCCCGTACCTGGCATGGCTATTGTGGCGGCTCTGGCGGGCGCGAGCTGCTACGCCTCGGCCTCTTCTGTATGCGCTATCCTCTTTCCTTGCCGTTGGCGCGGCCTGCGCGATTATGCTGCTTGACATGATGAATACGCCCCGCCCATCTCCAGACCTCTCTAGGCTCTCTATTAGCTCTCTGCCTTCATCGGTCGTGGAAATGGCGACGTGGATGACACGCTTCGGCATAGATGCGAGATGGGAGCGCCCTCTTCAGCTGGCTCTGTTCCTGCTGGCCGTCCTGGGCAGCTTTGTCGCGGTCAGGCGGGGTAGCGAGCAGCGCAAGTCTGCTCTCCTATGCCTCTCGATGGTCGTCGTTCCCGCGCTCATCCTGGCAGTCCTGAGCACTCGTTACGTGATCTTTCAGCGGTACGCGCTCTTCGCGATGCCTTTCTACTACCTCCTCATCAGCCATGCACTGGTGCCACAAGCATGGGGAGTGCGTGACGAAGGACGAAGGACGAAAGACGAAGCAGAAACTCCAGAACAATTGACCAATCCGAAAACCGAAATCCGAAATGCGAAATCGTACCCAACATTTCGCGTGCCGAACATCGCTTTCATAACTGCTATGTTTCTAGTTATATTGCTATTTCTGGTGGGCGCGTACAATTACAACAGCGCAACCGGACATGAGAGCTTATCATACCGTCCGGGTTTTCGGGATGCTGCCAGGGACCTGTCCGGGCGAGCACAGCCCCAGGACATTATTATCTTCATAGACGACCCTGCTCTTGGATATACAATCAGCGGTTTCTACTGGCGAGGGTTGCCTCCTGCCCAGGTATTTGATGCGCGTGACCCTCTCCTTTACACTCACAACTTGCAAGGTGATATTTACTGGGTAGTTAGCGCGGACGATCCGCGCTGGCTCCCTGCCCTCGCGACGCCGGGCCATGGGTGGGCGGACGTGCTTCGCTTCGAGGGCGTGACTGTGCTACGCGAGGCTCACCCTACTACAGCGATTATCGAACGTGTGGAGCGTATAGTAGGCGAGATGGAAGCGCTGAGTCCCAACTACCAGCCGGTGAAGACGTTGCGCGGCACTCTCTTCCAGGCACGGGGCGACATAGACAACGCTGTGAGCGCGTACAGGTCGGCCGGGGCATATTTCCCAACCGGCGACGAGTATCTTCGCACGGCTAGAGGCTTCGCGGCCCTCGGCGACGACTGGCGGGCCTGGAGGGAGGCACTGCTGTCGAAGTTCTGGCAGCCCGATAACCCCTCGGTGCATAGGTGGCTCTCCGGTGAATTGCTGAAAGCCGGGCGTGATGCCGAGAGCCGCGTCGAGGCTGAGATTGCGGAGGCGTTGGGACGGACGAAAGACGATAGACGATAATGCGTGAAACGTGATGCGTGATGCGTGAATCCCCTCAATAAACCTCTGCGTCTCTGCGGTAAAATCTATAGCCTGGCCGGACGGTAGACTATATACTATAGTCTACCGTCCGGCCAGGCTATTCCACTACTCTTGCCGCCGTGATACACTTGAGGCGGGATGGACGAGAGCGGACCAACCAAATCGAGCGATATAGATACCTCTCAGGCTGAAGGTGGGCGGGGGCGCATCGTTGTCCTCGCCATTGGAGGCTTGCTGGCGTTCGCGCTTTTACTGAAGCCGGCGTTCCAAACTCCCAAAGAGGGAGACCATTACCTCTATCTCGCCTCGCATTTTGTGAGGGGCGATTTGTCGGTGGATACGCTGCCTGATAATTACCAGGACGTCGTCGTTTGGCAAGGACACAAGTATCTGCCGCTCGGCCCATTGCCGGGAGTGGTGCTCATACCCGCGCTCCCTTTTACCGGGCTGGGGCCGAGCAGGGTGATTTCGTGGGTGGGCTATCTGCTGACGTTGCTCAATATCTGGCTCTTCTACCGGGTATTGGGGCTGGCCGGGGTCAGGTGCGAGGTCAGGTTGTGGGCGTTGCTCCTCTTTTTCGCGGGTACGGTCTACCTTTCGGCTATTGCGGCGGGTAACTCCTGGTATTTCGCGCACATCCTGACTACGGCTCTCCTGCTGTGCGCTATCTATGAGACGCTCGGCAGAGGGCGTGCATGGCTTGTGGGCCTCATGCTCGGCCTGGCGTGCACCACGCGTATCACGGCACTATTCGCGTTGCCTTTTTTCGTTTGGCTCTTTTGGAAGAAGCAGAAGGGGTGGAATGTACCGGAGGAATTTGCGGATAGCAATCAAAGCGCGCCGGACCACAGCCATGCCCGCCCTGTGGCGGCTTCTCCAGGTTTCGCGTTCAATATGGGTATCCTATTGCTGGAATTGACCGGGCCGCTGGCTCTTCTCTTTGTCTACAATTATCTGCGCTTCGGCAACGGGCTTGAGAGCGGGTACGGCCATGCGGTGCTGACTTACCCACCACTCGCGCAGGCCCTGGATCACGGCCTTTTTAGCCTGGAGCACGTGCCCAAGAACCTCTTCATGCTTTTCCTGCAAGGGCCTTTACCTTACCCACATCAAAATGCGCCAGTGCTGGAGTTTCCATTCATGCGGCCGTCCCAGTGGGGCATGGGCATCTTTTTCACATCCCCCGCGCTTCTCTACGCTTTTCGGGCCAATTTCAAGCATCCATTGGCTCAGGCTTGCCTGCTTGGTATCATCTCGATAATGGTCCCCTTGATTACCTATTACGGTATCGGCTGGATACAGTTCGGGTACAGGTATGCGCTCGACTTCATGCCGTTGCTGCTGATGCTCGCGGCATTGGGCCTCCCCAGGCCGCTGACTCGCACCGCCAAAGCATTGATCCTAGCCAGTGTCGTGATCAATATATGGGGGGCTATTTTCTTGGTTACGTGGGTGTAATTATGGACATATCGCATGGGACAACAAACGAGGTCAGGGCAGGCGCAGTTACCCCAGCCGCGAAGCTGGCCCTGTGGCTGATAGTGGTCGCCTACCTGGTAACGTCCATCGCATACAATCTGGCCGTGCCGGTTGGAGAGGCCCCCGATGAGCCTGACCATATTGGGTACGTAGAGATATTGATGCGTACCGGCGAGCTACCCACGATCCCCACAGGCTCGCCTCGCTATTCGTACGAGGCGGAACAGCCCCCTCTTTACTATTTCTTCCAGCTTGCGTGGATGCGCCTGATCTGGCCCAATGATGAGCTGAAGCCGGGCCTGCGCGCCAATCCGAGCTTCTCCTTCGCCAGCGATGCCGTACCTAATGCCTATCTGCACGACTACCCTCCCGCGCAAGCTGTACCCGTGCACCTGATGCGCCTGTTGAGCACGCTCTTCGGGCTGCTCACCCTAATATTTGTGTGGCTGGCGGCGCGCACAGCATGGCCGGAAGATGGAGGCGTGGCGGTGGCGGCTGTAGGACTGACCACATTCATTCCAGGCTTTACTTTTGCCGCCGGAACGGTCTCTAACGACTCGCTAGCAGCCGCTTTTGGCGCTGCGATCACCCTTGCTCTCGTCTATATCTTGCGGCGCGGCGTCAGTATGCGCGCAGCGATACTGGCGGGGTTGGCGATGGGACTTGGCATCCTCTCCAAGCGGTCGTTACTGGTCATGCTGCCGTTGGTGACTCTCGTTCCTCTGCTATCGCCGTCTGCAAGTCGCCGCGCTAAATGGATGGGGATTGGCGTTATTCTCCTCCTGTCTGTGGCATTGGGAATATGGCCCTTCATCTCCAACATAGTCGAGCACGGCGACCCATTCGCCACAGAGGTCACGATGCAGGCCAAGTCTTCGATCTCCTCTCCGCTGGATAAGGTTCCGGGCTTCTGGCTCTCGCCTGCGTACATGATGACGCTGTTCAACTCTTTCTGGGGCTCGTTCGGGCTGCGCAGCATCGACCTGCCCACCTGGCTCTATAGCATCTACTACGTCCTATGCGGAGTGGCCCTGGTGGGCCTGGTGAGGCGATTCCGGTCAATGCCCGCGACCGAGCGGTGGATAGGGCTGGTGCTGGTGGTCGTGCTGCTGCTGGTCAACGCTGGGGTAGCCTACCAGAACACTCAGTTCTGGGCGGTGCAAGGGCGGCTCCTGTTGCCAGGCATGGCTGCTCTTGCCCTATTGGTAGCGCGCGGCCTATCAATGCTTGGAGGGTACATCCTTCCATTCTCGGCACGCGCCCGCCAGATTGCGCTGGTGGGGCTGTTGGCGGGGCTTTTCGCGCTCAATTGGTATGCGCTTATATGGCATATTCTGCTCGTCTATTACGGCTAGGCTGTTTATAGCAGGTCGCAAGCAATTGAGCATCGCCGTCCGTCGTCCGTGTAAACCCTATATAGATTGGGCTGGTACATTTGTCGGGCGACAAATGTACTATTCAGGCTATTCTGAAAGTAGTAGTACTTTGCTAAGCTATTACTGGCATCAAATTGCCTCTGTTTCATATCTACTATCATCGAGTATCTATACGTGATTCGACCGGCCTCAGCCTCCAGGCTGCCCACCCTGGGCATTACACGCAGACTCTTCAGCATATTGCCCGCAGCTAACGTCGAATTGCTGGCGGCCCTCGCCCTGGCTGCGCTCTATCTGGCTGTGATGAGTGGGCATCTGCATAGCATAGATGGATTGATAACTTACAGGCAAGCCGAATCGCTTGCGTTCGAAGGCTCCTTGAAGTGGAGCCAGCCCCTCTGGCTTGAAGCGCCCTGGACAACGAGCAAGTACGGGATTGGACTCTCCCTCCTCTACGTGCCGGGACTGCTCATCTGGTCATGGCTGCACCCGTACGCTCCTATGTCGGGCGCGCAGCCGTTCGATAAGGCGCTCTATTACGACGACCCCTATTATGCGCTTGCCGCCGCACCCGTGCACATAGTCATTACAGTGGCTGCTGCGTACCTGGTCGCGCTCGTATGCCGAGAGCTTGGGCTGGGGAAGGGAGGCGCGCTGTGGGGGCTGGCGCTTTACGGGCTGGGTTCGCCTGCCATCATCTATTCTAGAGGCGACTGGGGCCAGCAATTGGAAGGGCTGTGCTGGATCGCGGCTATCTATGGCATGTTGCGCTTCCGGCGCACCGCGAATCTGGGTCCGCTCATCTTTTGTAGCATAGCGGTTTGCTATTCGCTGCTGACGAGGCCTCTCGAAGGCGTATTGCTTTCCGCTACGATTTTTGCGCTGGTCGTCCCTGGCATGCACTTCTGGCGCTGGCCGGTGCGCGCCTGGCGTGCTTTAGCTATAGTCGGGGCCGGTTTCGCTGCCGGGGTTGCAATCACGTTGCTGGTCAATTTGCTTCGCTATGGCTCGCCGCTCGATTTCGGTTATGTAGGCGAAGGTTGGACAACCCCCCTCGGCGTGGGGCTTACCGGCGCGCTGGTAAGTCCCGCACGGGGGCTATTATGGCAATTCCCTGCCGTGTTGCTTGCCCCACTCGGTATGCTCTGGCTCTGGCGTAGAGGCCGCCGCACCCTATCACTTGCCCTGGCAGGGCTGGCTTGCGCGCAGCTCGTCAATGTGGCCGCGTGGATGTGGTGGTGGGGTGGCTGGAACTTCGGCTTGCGATTATTCATCCCGGCGCTCCCTATCCTGGCGGTACTGGCGGCATCTGGCATCAAGGCCTTGCCTGCGGGGGCACGTAACTGGATACCGGGCTTGCTCCTCATGGCGGGGCTGGCCTGGGCTGTACCATGCGTATTGACCGACCTGGCGGGCGGTTATGGTGAGACCTATAACGGCACCGTCGAGAGCTTCAGGTGGGATGCCTATCCGCCCGTGGGCGCGTGGACATTCTTGCATCACCTCTATGCTACCTCTTCTCTGGACACGAACAGCATAGACATAGTATGGTTCCGCCTGGCGCGTGAGGCGGGAAACCTGTCGCTCTTACCAATGCTGGCGTTGCTCGCTATAGCTGCCGCGTTGGCGACCCGTGTGCTATTTTCGTTGAGGGCCTTTGATGGGGGCATAGCAATGCGCTCCCAGAATCCCATCAATACCTCCTCACCAATTCCGTCCCCTGAGATGGAAATCGTGAGGAAGTGAGCATTTAGGAAGTTATGACTACTGCTGTGGCTGCGAACAGGCTCAAGGTGCGTACACCCGTTTTGGGTGCCGTAGCGTGGGGGCGTGCCGACGTAAGGAATATAGTGGCGATCCTGTTGGGGTTTGCTTGCGTGCTCCTTCTCGTGTCGCCCGCACGTTCTTACCCCGTCACCGACGATTGGATATACTGGCAGTCGGTGGGCGATCTGCTGCGCATAGACTATGCCCCGCACGATTGGACGCAGCCCATCGCACTGGGCCACCTGGCGTGGGGCGCGCTCTTCGCTGCGCTCTTCGGCCATACCTTCACCGTCCTGACGCTCTCCAACCTGGTAATGAGCGTTGCGTGCCTCGTTATCTTCTACCTGCTGCTGCGTCACCTGGACATCGCACCCACATATGCGCTCCTGGGCACGGCGACGCTCGGCTTCAACCCTATATATCTCTTCCTCACCTACAGCTTCATGACCGATGTCACCTTCCTGGTCTACACGCTCGGAGCCTGCCTCTGCTACATACGCGGGGTGCAGGGCTATGGCGAGCGTTGGTTGTGGCTTGGAGGACTGGCGACTGCTCTCGCGTACCTGACCCGGCAATATGGCGTGCTGATCGTGGTGGCGGCGCTTGCCTTCCTGCTACTATCCCGCCGGTGGTCATGGCGGAGTGCCCTCGCAATCGCTGCCATCCCCATAATGGCGGCGGTAAGCTACTCGGTATGGGGGCACTTCCAGCCTGCGCCACTGATCAATTTGCAAATGGATGCGGTAAACGAGACCAGATTTCAGCACTTCGACCGGTATCTCACCGACCGCGGTTTTCGCATAGCCTGGCTGCTCACCAGCCTGGGGCTATCACTCCTACCGCTCATGTTGAGGGCACGCCGCCCTCTCATCTCGCTGCCTCTCTTCGCCTTCCTCCTCTATTTCCAGTTCCAGAGCGCGACGATATTCGGCAGCTTCTGGCCGAGCAACGGTAACATCATAGACATCACCGGGTACATCTTTTACGCTTACGATGCCGCCGCTATATGGACCAGGTGGGTATGGTTGGCGCTGGGCGTGTTGGGCATGGCGGCTTTCAGCCTCCAGTTCGCGTTCTATGCAGAGCGGGCATGGGTGTGGCTGCGCGCCCGCCCCTGGCGCGATCCGGCATCTATCCAAGTGCAAGACCCGGCCCTCATCCTGTACATACTGGGGCTAATGCTGGCGGGGGTGGTGTTCTTACTGACACCCTTCCTGTTTGACCGTTACTGGTTGGCGCTGCTACCTATATTGTGCGTGCCTCCGCTACGTCAAATGAGCGCGCAGGGTGCCGAGGTTGATGCCCCTGCTTCAACGAAGCCTGCATGGCCGCGTTGGGCGCTGCTGGCACCCCTGGCGCTATTTTCGCTCGTCGCTATGCGCGACTACAAGGAGCACGCAGGCACACGATGGAGCGCCGCCGAGAGCCTGGTCGCACGAGGTATTCGGCCCGACCAGATGAGGGCCGGGTACGAGTGGGATGGCTTTTACAACTTCAAGGCGGGCGCGCAACGCATCCGCGATACGGGCGATTTCACCAATCTAAACTACCCGCCAGGTGCCGTGATCGACCCGGTGTATATAGTGAGCGATCTGCCTATTTCAGGCTACAGGGAGATAGATTCCATACCGTACCACTCCTGGCTTGAGGGGGGTGTGACGCGTAGCGTGCTGGTACTTCAGCGTAAGTAAGGGTAACTGGTAGAAGGGGGACAGCGGAGTATATGGAAACGACGGTTACGATAACTGCGAAGCAGCGCGCCGAGGATGGGAGACGCGTGGATGGGTGGCAGCGCGCTTTTGCTATTGCCATATGTGTGGTGGCGGCCTTTATGGTGGCAGCGCCTGTGGTCTTTCCACCTGGTGTGGACAATGCTCACTACACTTACCTTGCCCAGAACCTGGTGCAAGGCAGGCTGTCGGTAGACAACATCCCGGCATATTACCCTGACCTGGTGACCTGGCAGGGGCATACATACCTGCCACTAGGACCTTTGCCCGGCGTGTTGTTGATACCCTTCTTGCCTCTGTTGATGTTGGGAGTGCAGCTCGTATGGGTAGGCTATCTCTTCACGTTGCTCAACGTCTGGCTATTCTACCGCGTGCTGGGGCAGGCGGGAGTGACAGGTGAGCGCAGGCAGTGGGCTTTGCTGCTCTTCTTTGGCAGCACGTCATATCTTGCCATAGCGGTAATCGGCTCTTCTTACTTCTTCGCCCATATCACCACTCTAACGTTCATACTGGCGGCAGTTACCGAGGCTTTAGGCAAGCGGCGGCCTCTATTGATTGGCCTCTTCATCGGCCTTGCGGGTATGGTGCGCCTGACGGCTATCTTCTCCCTCCCATTCTTCTTGTGGTTGCTCTGGCGAACTAAAGACCAACCTGCCGAGGATGCAGAAGGCGAGAGGTCCTCAGACGAATCTAGCATCCAGGCGCTCGGAGATCAATCGAAACCCAAAGTAGAAGCGCTTCGTGTTCGGCATTTCGCTGTGGGCGTTACAGCACTGTTGCTTGGCCTCGTTGGTCCGATAGTGCTGCTTGGGCTATATAACTATCTGCGCTTCGGTAGCTTTTTAGAGAGCGGCTATAGCCTGGCGACTCTAGGTTATCCGCCCTTGAGAGATGCGCGGAGCTACGGCCTCTTCAGCCTGGCGCATATCCCAAAGAATCTCGTTATGATGCTTTTCCAGGGTCCCCTGCCTTATCCCCGGCAGGATGCGCCCATCCTGTTGTTTCCCTATATGGTGCCTTCGCCCTGGGGCATGGGGCTGCTGTACACGTCCCCTGCCCTGCTGTACGCGTTCCGCAACAGGCTCAAGGATACTCTGACGCAGGCGTGTCTATTGGGCGCTTTGTGCGGGATGGTGCCGATAATTACCTACTATGGCGTAGGGTGGATACAATTCGGGTTCCGCTATGCTCTCGACTTCCTGCCGTTCGTGCTCATTCTCGCGGCGCGCGGTTTCCCCAATCCGATGTCTCGCCTGTCGAGAATCCTGGTGCTGGCGGGCACCGCTGTCTGTATCTGGGGCTCCACGTTCTTGCTGATATGGATCCATGAGATAAAGCTGGGGCCGTAGATGGACGAAGGACGAAGGACGAAGGACGAAGAAACGTGATATGTGATGACGGGCGAAAGTCGATAAGACGTATGGCAATATCTACACACATATCCAAGACATCAACGGCGGTTGATCTGAGCGCGGGGCGCTCTAATCTGCTTACGCGTATCGATCTCCGAAATCTGGGCCTGCTCGCGTTAGGATTCGTTTGTGTGTTGGTATTCGTCTCACCGGTTCGTGCTTTCCCGATAGCGGATGACTGGATATATGCGCACTCGGTAGGCGATTTGCTGAATTGGGACTACAAGATGCCTCTGGAGTCGCAGGCCAACCTGGTCAGCCACGTCGCATGGGGCGCTATATTTGCCGCTTTGTTCGGCAACAACTTTACCGTGCTGACAATCTCCACGCTGGTCATGAGCTTATTGTGCCTGGCGATTTTTTACATTTTGTTGCGCCACCTGGACATTGCTCCAAGTCATGCGCTGCTTGGTACTGCTCTATTGGGCTTCAATCCTCTCTATATCTTCTTGAGCTACAGCTTCATGACCGAGCTGACCTTTATTACGTATATGCTGGCTGCGTGCCTATTCTTCGTGCGTGGTATGCGCGGCTACGGTGAGCATTGGTTTTGGCTCAGCAGCGTAGTCATCGTTCTCTCCTACCTGGCCCGCCAGCATGGGCTACTGATACTGGTCGCGGCTCTCGCCTGCCTCTACTGGTCGCGCATGTGGACCTGGCGACGTGCACTATCCATCACTCTGTTACCTGTGTTAGTGATTGCTGCCTATATGGCGTGGGAGCGAACACAACCACCTGCGGTGGGGGCGGTGGTTATGACCAACAATATCCAGAGCTTCATGTACGACCCCGTAACTTACATAGCGAGACGCGGCCAGGGCATAGGGTGGATTGTGCTTTCGATGGGCCTGTACCTGGCACCGTTGGCTCGGCTACCGCGCCGCCGACTGCTGCTCATACCCATCTTTGGTCTCCTTGCGCTATCCCTGGCTATAAGCGTGCGTTTCTGGGGGAGCGCATTTCCCGTAAACGGGAATGTCCTGGATAATACGGGCTTCGTCATGTGGTATTATCACGCGGCCCCTATATGGGCCGAATGGGTCTGGTTGTCGTTGGGGGTTGTCAGTGCTGCCATACTTTCGTTATACCTCGCGGCATTGGGAGAGGATGTGCACGATTGGTGGCGCGCCCGGCGTGAGCGCACCGCAGATCCCGCTCTAATGCTCTATTTATTGGCTTCAGCAATGGCAGCCGTGATCGTTATCATTATGCCAACTCTCAATGACCGCTACATGCTTCCTCTCCTACCCATAGTGATGATACCGGCTCTGCGCCGCATGAGCGCGGTTACAAAGGAAGCGGGAAGCCGTCAATATGCGCCTAACCTCCGGCGGTGGGCACCGCTGGCGCTGTTAACATTATTCTCCGTGATTGGGCAGCGAGATTACATGGAGCACCTCACTGTACGTTGGAATGAGGCCGAGAGCCTGGCAGTGCAAGGCGTACCGAGGTATCAAATAGACGGCGGCGCAGAGTGGCAAGGTCAATATTTGTATGAAGATGGCGTGCGCCGCCTCCGCGAAAAGGGTGAGTTTCCACCTCACTCCTTCCCCCCATTTGCCGTACTTGACCCCACGTATCTGATCAGTGACGTACCTGTAGAAGGCTATATCCAGGTCGATTCACAACCATACGTCTCATGGCTGAACGGCGGCCAGGAGCGTCACGTCCTGGTCCTTCGCCGACGTTAGCCGTCTGGACGACAGACGACGGACGACGGACGACGGACGACGGACGACGGATTAAACACAGAGACGCAAAGACACAGAGGACGCACAGAGATTATTAATGGTGTGCAGTAACCAATAATAATCTCTGTGTTACCCTTGTGCTCTCTGTGTCTCTGTGTTTAATATCGTCCGTCGTCTGTCGTCCGTCGCTGTCGTCCGTCGCTGTCGTCCGTCGTCCGTCGCTGTCGTCTGTCGTCTGTCGTCCAGATGCGGCCGGGATGCTTGTGGTATAATGCAAGGCAAGGATTTTGCCCTTGACATCAGACGAGGGAGAAAAAGCCCCCATATGAAAGTGATTTTGACACAGCCCGTGCAAGGCCTGGGTGAGGCGGGCGCGATAAAGGAAGTGGCCGACGGGTACGCCCGAAACTACCTCCTGCCCCGGAAGCTGGCGGTGGCCGCTACTAAAGGCTCGGTGAAGCAGGCCGAGGCCCACGCCGAGCTGTATGCTCGCAGAGCCAGCAAGGCCCTGACCGAGGTGCAGAAGGCCGCCGCCGGGGTTACAGGCAAGGTCGTGACGATACGCGCCCGCGCAGGCTCCGAGAACCGCCTGTACGGCTCCGTGACTGCCGCCGACGTAGCAGACGCCCTCCAGCAGCAATACGGCATCACCATAGATCGCCGCAAGATCGAATTGGGCGAGACGATACACCGCCTGGGCACGTACAGCGCCGCAGCCGACATGGGTAGCGGCGTCAACGCCACATTCAGCGTTGAGGTTGCCCCTGAGGTAGCGGGTGCACACGGCAAGGCCAGTACAGTGTCCGGGACCGCCCCCGCCGAAGAAGCGACTGAGCCTACCGCTTCAGAAGATGACTTTAACGCGGAGCCTGCTACTGAAGAGGAAGCGCAGGAAGGGGCAGAAGCGAACCCCAGCTAACCGCGAGTCATCTCCCGCGATGCGGACGCTATCCGATCAGGTTTGTGGCGATTTCCACACTTAAAGTGCTTAACGCTACGTTTCGGGCCGGGCGTGATATGCTATATGTCACATATCACTAACTAATGGCCCTTAACCTGTAATCCCTGAATCGAGGTAGCACCCACATGGCATTGGCTATGACGGAGATGGTGGAGCGCCCGGTCCCCTACGACCTGGCCGCCGAAGAGTCGGTGCTCGGCTCGCTCCTGCTGGACCGCGACGCCATCATCAAGGTCGCCCCATTCCTGCGCCCGGAGGACTTCTACCGCGAGGCGCACGGCTGGGTATACGCGGCGGTGCTTGAGCTTTACAGCCGCCGCGAGCCGCCCGACCCTGTGACGCTCGCATCGGAGCTTGAGCGCACGGGCAACCTCGAAAGGATAGGGGGCTATAGCTTCCTCATCGGCCTCGTCAACCGCACCCCCACGTCGGTCCACATAGAGTATTACGCTCACATCGTCGAGCGCACTTCAGTCCTGCGCCGCCTCATTTCGGCTGGCGGCGAGATCGCGGCCCTCGGCTACTCCGAGGAGAACGAGGTGGCCCAGGTGCTCGACAGGGCTGAGGCCCTTCTATTCGCCGTATCCCAGCGCACCTCTTCTAAAGACTTCGCCTCTATCGAGCAGGTGCTACACGAATATTACGACCGCATCGAGGCGATCCAGCACAACCCTGGCGGCGTGGTCGGCGTCCCCACAGGCTACCACGATCTCGATGAGGCTACGGGCGGGTTCCAGAGGAGCGATCTGCTTATATTGGCTGCGAGGCCGGGTATCGGGAAGAGCTCCCTCGCCATGGGCATAGCGCATAACGCCGCCCACAAAGGGAGCCGGGTCGGTGTTTTCACCCTAGAAATGAGCCGCGAGCAGCTTGTGCAGCGCCTTCTCTCCGTCGAGACGGGGGTGGACAGCCAGCAACTTCGCCTGGGCTACCTCACCGACGACCAGTGGCAGCTCGTGTCAGACGCAATTGGACGGCTGGCACAACTGCCCATCTACATAGACGATACGGCGGGCCTCACCATCCACGAGGTGCGCTCCAAGGCGCGCCGCCTTCAAGCCGAAGTGGGCGTGGACATGTTGATAATCGACTACCTTCAGCTTATGCAGGGGACCTCTCGCCGCGACGGCAACCGCGTGCAAGAGGTGTCGGAAATCAGCCGCAACCTCAAGATGCTGGCCCGTGAGATTAACGTGCCGATCCTGGCATGCGCCCAGCTATCCCGCGCCGTCGAGAGCCGCACCAGCCACATACCGATGCTCTCCGACCTTAGAGAAAGTGGCAGCATCGAGCAGGATGCGGACGTAGTAATGTTCATTCATCGCGAGGAGATGTACAACCCGGATACCGAGAAGAAGGGCATCGCCGAGGTGCACATATCCAAGCACCGCAACGGCCCCCTCACCACCATCCCTCTACGCTTCTTCAGCCGCACCACCAAGTTCGCTGACCTGGAAGTATACCGCCAAGAACCCTAACGATTTTGGATTTTGGATTTGCGATTTTGGATTACTTCACCAGTTCCTCCTAGTCGCAATCCAAAATCCAAAATCCAAAATCCAAAATATGAAGCCTTTCATCGGATTCTCCACAGACAAGCACAAGACCGTCCGCATCCCGGAGGGATTCTTCGAGGACATCCTGCCCCAGATTACTTCTATGCTGGAGATGAAGGTCACACTCTATCTCTTCTGGCGGCTATCGCACTCTGGCAATGGCGCTAACGGCTCGTCGCCCCGCATGGTCAGCCTCGGTGAGATGGAGGGGTCGGACGCCCTTCGCTCCGCCTTATCTATGTGCAAAGGCCCGCGCTCTTTTGATGAAGCGTTACGTGAGGGATTGGAGCTATGCGTGTCACGTGGTACGCTCCTCCAACTGCTGGTCAGGGAAGAAACTACGAACGGCCAGGCGTCAGAGACCGGAGAGCGGTGGTACATATTCAACACGAAAGAGAATAGGAGCTGGGTAGGCGCGCTCGCCCAGGGTGAGATAGATGTGACTGCTACGCCGCTCTGGGTCGAGCAGTACAGCACGCCCAACAACCAACACCCAATCAGAGTAATAGTCGAACGGCCAAGCATCTACGCCCTGTACGAGCAGAACATCGGCCTGCTCACACCGATCCTGGCCGAGCAATTGCAGGATGCCGAGCGGCGCTACCCGGTAGAGTGGATAGAGTTGGCCTTCAGTGAGGCCGTGAGCAACAACAAGAGAAGCTGGCGCTACATAGAGCGCATATTAGAGAGATGGGCAGCGGAGGGAAAGCAAAGTGGAAAAACTAGGGGACCTGATGGGCGAGCTATCGATCCCGATAAATATACGAAGGGAAAATACGCCTTCCTCTTCAGGCCGGAATAGTGAAATGCGGAACGGTGCCGACGAAGGACGAAGGACGAAGGACGAAGAAGTAACTGACACTCCTAATATTCCGCACTCCGCACTCCACACTCCGCACTCCGAAGAGGTCTGCCCGCACTGCAAAGGCGCGGGTTGGCTGCGCATGAATGTGGTCGTCACCGACCCGCGCTTTGGGCGGCTCTACCCGTGCATCTGCCGCACAAACGCTACCGAGCAGAGCAACCTTGAAGACCTCTACCGTCTGAGCAACCTCGACGCCTTCCAGCACAAGGTCTTCGCCAACTTTGACCCCGAAGTGCAGGGCACGAACGAAGCATACGATGCCGCCGTAGAGTTTGCTACATACCCGGAGGGGTGGCTGGTCCTCCTGGGCGGCTACGGCACGGGCAAGAGTCACCTCGCCGCCGCGATAGCCAACCATGTCGTGCAGGACCACCGGATGCAGGTCTACTTCGCGGTTGCACCCGACCTGCTACACCACTTGCGCGGCGCGTACGCCCCAAACAGCAACGTCACATACGATGAGCGATTCGAGCAGATACGCTCGGTCCATATGCTTGTCGTGGACGACCTGGGAGCTGAACAGTCCACCCCCTGGGCCGTAGAGAAGCTCTACCAGATATTCAACCACCGCTACAACCACCGCCTACCCACAGTCGTCACATCCAACTGCGACCTCGACAACCTCGACCCTCGCATCCGCTCGCGTCTATGCGACCCTGACCTCTGCCGCCACGTCTTCATGCAGTGCGGCGACTACCGCATGAGGCGTGCGGACCCCAGGTTTATGGGGAGTAAAGGAGCAACAGGGGCCAGAGGTCAAGGTGCGCGGGAAGGCCAGCGTGGCGGATATGGGAAGGGGCATGGAAGATAGCAAACCCAACCCCACATCTTAAGAAGGGTCTATGTGGGGTTGGGTTTGTAGCCTGCTGTGGTCATGCGCCCTTCTCGATTACTTGCACCCCACTCTCGCCCGCAACCACTACCCTGCCCGCTATCCCCACGAACAGCCCATGCTCCACCACGCCAGTGATACTCTTGATGCGCGTGGCTAAGTCAGCAGGGTCGTCTACTCCAGGGAATCGGCAGTCCAGCAGATAGTTACCGCTATCGGTGATGTACGGTTCTCCCCGCCCGGTGATGCGGCGTTGCGGATCGCAGCCCAATGCTGCCAGGGCGCTGTGCGTTTGCGTCCAGCCAAACTGGACCACCTCTACAGGCACAGGTGTGCGTTCTCCCAGCCTCTCCACTATCTTGCTCTCGTCCACCACCAGCACCTCTAGCTTGCTGGCGAGAGCCACAATCTTCTCCCTTAGCAGCGCGCCCCCCAGCCCCTTGATAACGTCGAGCGTTCGCGGGTCCACTTCGTCCGCGCCGTCTATGGTTAGGTCGAGTTCGGGGCATTCCTCCAGCGTTGCGAGGGGGATACCAAGCTGGCGGGCGAGCACTGCCGTCTTCTCCGACGTGGGCACGCCAATAATCTGTAGGCCCTGCGCCACCCGCGCTCCAAGCTCGCGCACTGCGTACTCGGCGGTAGACCCCGTGCCCAGCCCCACGCGCATCCCGTCGCGGACGTAGCCAACAGCACGTAACGCCGCCGCTTTCTTCAACTCTCGCACATCGGAACTCACGGACAGACCCCCACGTGGTTGAGATATGTTTATCATGAAATTGCGGACGCGTAGCGTCCGCAATTTCATGATAAAGAAAAAACTTCTAGTCTCGCGGGACTTCGATGATTCCAAGCTGCAATGCCAATGTGGTAGCTTGCAACTTGGAATGGACACCCATCTTCTTGATGATATTGTGGATGTGAGTGCGCACGGTGTTGGGGCTGAGCACGAATATCTCGCTTATCTCCTCGTTGCTGCGGCCACGCGCAAGCTGCTCAAGTATCTGTATCTCCCTGGCCGACAGGCGCTCGCGTAGCAGCTCGGCTTGCTGCTCTTTCTGCTGCTGGCGGTGAAAGTGCGACAGGATGCGTGGGATCATGAAGGGAGGGACCACAGGCTCCCCCTCCGACGCGCTACGGACCGCCTGCACAACCTCGTTGAGCGCCTGCTGCTTCGTGATATACCCTGCTGCGCCCGCGGCGATAGCGCCCGCCATCACCGCCTCGTCCGTATCGGCAGTGAGCACCACCGTGATGGTCTCCTGTCCGGCGGCTTTCAATTCCTGTATCACATCGATACCTGTCATGCCGGGCATGTGGTAGTCCACCAGCAGTACATCCGGCTTCACTTCGAGAGCGGTCTTCAGCCCCTCCTCGCCTGTGAAGGCCATCCCCACTACCTCGATGTCGGTCTGCATATCGAGCACCACGCGCAACATCTCGGTGAAGACGGGCTGGTCGTCCACCACGAGCACGCGGATAGGGCCGTCGCGCCGCGCTTCTTGCTCGTCACCCTCTACGGATGGTTCTTCCCATTCCGCCTGATTGGTCATACTCTAACTTCCTTTGCTAGTTTCCCCTGGAGCAAGAGGTGATCTGGACCTCTCTACTTGGAGGGGGTGGTAGGTAGCGCCTCTTCAGATTCGCCAAGAGCGATTGTGGTCCTTCCTTGATTGTCAGGCTCGCTCGGCGTGCTGACAACCTCAGTCAAATAGAAGTCACTGCTTTCGCCGTTACTGCTGCCATGACCGTTATTGTTACCATTGGCCGTAGCGCCATTACTCCCTGCGGGGATGGTACGGAGCCGCCTGATCTTCATTGGTTTGTGCTCATCGTTGGGCGAAGGCTCTGCATCTTCCTCTGTTGCTTCCATGATCATCGGGATGGTAATCTCCGCTATCGTCCCCTCGCCTGGTGCGGGCTGGATGCTCATCGTCCCACCGTGCGCCTCCACTATGTGGTGGGCTATATAGAGGCCCAGGCCGCTCCCCGGTATCGCCATCGTCTCTTTGCTCAACACTCGGCTGAAGCGGTCGAAGAGCTTAGGCACGTCCGCCGGATTCACACCGATCCCGTGGTCGCGCACGTACACTATCGCGGTGCCATCTACCGGGTTGGCCCTCAATCTCACCTCGATAGGCCCACCCTGGGGCGAATACTTGATAGCGTTCGAGACGAGGTTATTCATCACCTGTCGCATGCGGGTAGGATCGGCGCGCACGGGCAGGTTGTCCGGCCCCTTGACGGTGATACTGTGCCTTCTGGTAGTTAGTTGCTGGTCTTTCACGACAGAGTCGATTATCTTGCGCAGATCGGTCTCCACGAAGCGATGTACCAGCCCCCCCGCTTCCAGGAGAGAGATAGCCATAATGTCGTCTATGAGCGTGATAAGGTGCTGGGCTTCACCTTGTATCGCCGTCAGGAACTCGGTGCGCTGTCCCTCGTTGAGGCTCTGGTTGTGTTCTTTCAGCGCGCCTGCGTAATTATAGACATAAGAGACGGGCGTCTTCAATTCGTGCGACACCATACTGGTGAATTCGGCCTTGAGGCGGTCTATCTCCTCCATCCGCTTCCGCGCCTCCGACTCTATCTCAAGCGCCTCCTGTAGCTCGGTGTTAGCTACTTCGAGGTCACGCTGCGCTCGCGCCAGCTTTTCGGCCTCCTCACGGGCGCTCTGCAAGAGGTCCTCGTTCTGATCAGCGGCTGTGGAGAGTCGCTGCCGCATCGTTTCCAGCACTGTGCCAAGCTCGCCTACCTCATCCTTAGAGCGGACGGCGACGGCGGTTTGCAGGTCGCCCGACGATATTCCCTGTATATTGCGCATCAAGCGGCGCAGCGGCGCTGTGAAGCTCTCGGTGAGGAGGGTAGCTGCAATCGCCGCCCCGATCACGCCCAGTGTGGACCAGATGAGGAGGTAGGTCGAGATTTCATCCACCTTCGCGCTCAGGTCGGTCTGCGCTTTCTCCACTTGCTGGTTCTTGCGTATGATGAAGCCTTCGGTAGTATTGATGAGATCGAGGCGGGCCGTTTCCCCCTGGCCGCGCTTGAGCGCCAGTATATACTCAAGTTGGTCGGTCCTGGGCGTCTCTCGCGCCAGGTCCATCGTCTCCTGGGCGAGGATGTTATAGCTCTCGCTGGCCTGCTTTATCTCGTCGATGGTCTGACGGTCTTCCTGGCTGGTGAGGAATGGGCGGATGGCGCTTATAGCCGTCTGCTGCTGCTTGACCGCATCTCCATATTCGAGCCTGAGGCTGTCGTCGCCTAGCTGCTCGTAGGTGCGCGCCGCTACGATCTGGCGCTGCACCCACACGCGCAGATTGTTGGCCTGGACGAGGATGTTGCGGTCGCGACTGATCAGGTCGTTGTAGCGGCGGTTGATGTCGGTGAGGGTGAGGAGGAAATAGATTACCAGCGCGACCACTACCGTGATGAGCGCCACGTAACCGAGGAGTATCTTGTGGCGGATTCGCATAGACGTTTACGGGGTCAACCCATCGCGCATTGGCGCGTATGTACCGGCTTACTGGAAGTGGCTCTAGAGGGTCTGGTTCTACGCATAAATACCCAGGCATGAGCAGAAACTTCTCTTCGACGCTGCTCTGCGTATACTTCGGATTATAGCAGTGCGCTTTGCGCTATGTCAAACATACATGCTCTTTGCCCGCCGGTTGGAACCTTGCTGTAGCTCTTATCGTTCTTACCAAGAGACATTGAAAGGTCCACCTCTTCACCTTTTATATCAGTAGAAAGATGAGGATGCACGCATGAATAAGCCGCCGGTAATTATCTCTCTTACTTGTTTCTTACTTCTCATATCTACGGCCTGTGACTCTGATCTGCAACCCCCGCCCACCCAGATACCTTTAGCTTCTCCCACTCTGGTTGCCTCCTTACAGCCATCAGCTACCCCTCGGCTATCTCCAGGCCTCAAGACGCCCATCCCTTTGCCTCCCACTGCGGAAGTGGCCTGGCGCGATATGCTGTTGCCGACATGGACGCCTGACAGTCCTGGGGCCACGCCGGTACGTGGGATGTTGCTCCGACCGAACAGTGCCAGGGTACAGCAAGGTCAGGCTTACGAATTCGGCATCTTTACCCATTGCGGCGTAGACCATAGCGTAGATTTCGACGGCAGCTTCTGGGACCTGGCAAATGGCCCAGACGACGGTAACGCGCCCATTTATGTCGGTAACCCTGGGCAGAAGGGTATCATGACCCTGGTAGACCCAAATCATGCGAGGTTTGACTACTCCTTCGAAGGCCGTCGTTTCATAAGCGGCCAGCTCGTGCCGACGCATGGAGGCTCAATCGACTTCGTTCGACACGCTGGACCTAAGCACATAATGCCCTGCTACTAGGGCATATCCATATCATGCCCTAGTAGCAAGCTATGCACTTAGTTTGCTATGTCTATAGCGCCTGAAGAAAAAGAAATAATAGACGAACCCTTCCAACCACCTCCAGGATGTGCATAACTCTTCTCGGCATCCATTGACTCCCATATAGACGGCCTGTATAATGCAGTTACTTCGAGGTTACAGGTTCGCCTGGAACGTCGAAGAAGCAGAAACCCAGAGGGTCCTCACGGATTGTCTGGGTTTTTTGCTGTCTCTTTCTGGGGTCGGGGATTAGGAGTCAGGGGTCAGTGCGATTTTGATCCCCGACCCCTGACCCCTAATCCCTAATCCCCGACCCCTAATCCAATCGCCTATTGTATAATCCCTCATGGAAAACATAGACCTCCTGGTTGATCTGGCTTTCGCTATGGGTGCCGCCCTGATTGGGGGTTTCCTCGCCCATCGCCTGCGGCAGCCTGTCATCCTGGGGTATCTGCTCGCGGGCATCCTGATTGGCCCCTACACACCCGGCCCGGTCACGAGCGTCGAACGGGTGCAGACCCTCGCGAACATAGGCGTCGCCCTGTTGATGTTCGCCCTCGGCACCGAGTTCTCCCTGGAGGCTTTGCAGAAAGTACGTAAGGTGGCAGTGTATGGCGGCCTTGCGCAGGTCGCCCTCTATATAGCGCTTGGGACCTTGCTTGGCCTGGGTCTGGGCTACGCTCTTACGGAAGCGATATTCCTCGGCGGCGTGATAGCCATCTCCAGCTCTATATTGATGCTAAAACTCCTACTTGCTTCGGACGAAGTGGAGTCCACAGCCGGGCGTATTGCCCTCGGCACTAGCATCGTCCAGGACATCAGCATGGTAGCTCTCATAATCATCCTCCCCTCGCTGGCGCAAGGGGTGGGTTGGGAACTGGCCTGGTCTGCGGGCGCGGCGCTCCTCAAGGGTGGCGCTTTTCTCGTTGGTGCCTACCTGCTTGGTACTCGACTTGTGCCCCCGCTACTGGCTATTGTCGCTCACGTAGGCTCTCGCGAACTGTTCCTCCTGACCATAGTAGCCATAGCTGCGGGCATGGCGACGCTCGGCCAGCTAGTGGGCATCTCATTCGCACTTGGTGCGTTCGTCGGCGGGCTTGTCGTCTCCGAGTCTGAGTTCAGCAGCCACGTGTTAGATGAGATTATCCCCGTGCGCGATATTTTCGCCACCATCTTCTTTGTCTCCATCGGGATGCTGATTGAGCCTCTCTTTCTGCTGTCCCATGCGGGCGAGGTCATTCTGCTGGTCACGGTTATCTTGCTGGGCAAGTTCCTCATAGGCGCGGGGGTGATCCGGCTCTTTGGCTATAATGCCGGCGTCTCAGCCAGGGCCGCACTCCTGCTTGCGCAGATAGGGGAGTTTTCCTTCGTCCTGGCGAGCGTTGGCCTCCACGGGCATGCGATTAGCGAAAGTCTCTATGATTTGATACTGGCAGGTGCCCTGGTAACTCTGATATTGAACCCCATCCTGGTAAACAGCGCCGCTCCAATTGCTGCCATGTTCCGCACGCTGTCCACACCCGCGAGTGTATTTGCAAGCAAGTTCTTTGGCAGAGCGGGCGCGCAATCCGAGGAGGCTCTAAACGAGTCCGCCAAAGTACCCGACCCCCTGGATGAGCTATCAAATCTCAAGAGGCACGTCATCGTATGTGGCTATGGGCGTGTAGGACACGAAGTATCTCGCGCTCTCAGCCGCAGGGGCTTCCCTTTCGTGACCATAGATTTCAACCACGGTAAGGTTGAGGAAGCGCGTGAGGAAGGGTATTTATTGATACAGGGCGATGCCACCTCTCCGCCCACCCTGGAGCGGGCCGGTATCCACTCCGCGAAGCTGCTGGTGGTGACGCTGCCCGATTTGCCGAGTGTGGAGCAGGTCATCAGAGTTGGTAAAGCGCTCAACCCCCGAATTCGCGTGCTGGCCCGAACCCATGATGCCCGCTTTATACCTCACCTGAAAAGGGCGGGGGCCGACGAGGTTATCCAGCCTGAGTTTGAAGCGGGGCTTGAGATGGTACGCCAGTCCCTCCGCAACTACGGCGTATCTTCCCTTGAAACTCAGTCTATCACGGGTGGCCGCAGGCTGGAGCACTACCGCGGGCGCGACGATAGAAATATCGCGGAGGATGTCTTCTAGGGCTTGCTGCCCTTCCACGTGCCGAATGGATGTGTAAAACTCCAGCGCCAGCTTATTGACTCTCCCGTAGGCAGCCCGTATAATGCAGTTACTTCGAGGTTACAGGTTCGCCTGGAACAACGAAGAAGCAGAAACCCAGAGGGTCCTCACGGATTGTCTGGGTTTTTTGCTGCCTCCTGGACTGGCATACTCCTTGCTTTTCCCATCTCTTGTCGCATGAGCGACCCGCGAACTAGATACGACAGCGACAGAGCAGTAATGGAGGAGAAAGCAGATGCCGATCAAGAATATGGAAGAGATGTTCATGCACGAGCTGGGGGACATCTACGATGCTGAGCACCAGTTCCTCAAAGGGCAGCAAGAGATGCTCGAGAAGGCCACCGACCCGACACTCAAGGAGATGATCACCACCCATATAGAGGAGACCGAGGGGCAGATAGAGACCCTCAAGCAGGTCTTCGCCGCCCTGGGCGAGGAGCCTAAGCGCGAGCCTTGCTCCGGTGCCAGGGGCCTGGTCAATGAAGCTAAGAAGATGCTCGAAGAGACAACCGGCGCGCCCAAAGTCCGCGACGTCGCCATCGCGGGTGCTGCCGAAAAGGTCGAGCACTACGAGATTTGCGCCTACAAGGGCCTCATCGAGAGTGCCGAGCGCATAGGCCAGCGAGAGGTGGTAAGTCTCCTCCAGAAGAACCTTGAGCAAGAGGAGAGCACTGCACAGCGTCTCGAGCAGATCTCACCTGACCTCCTGGATAAGGCGATCACCAAGCGCGATATGGCCTCCAAAGGCGCTGAGGCCGCTCCTACCTATTAGTCTTAGCCCGCACCCCTTCCACACTCCCGGTGGATGTGGAAAAGTCCGAGAATAGGCTATTGACTCGCCAGAGAGCATCCCCTATAATCAAGCTACTTCGAGGTTACGGGTTCGCCCGGAGCTTCGGAGGAACAGAAATCCAGAGGGTCCTCACGGATCGTCTGGATTTCCTGTTTTAACACGAACCTATGAATATCGTAGCACCAGCCTCTTTGTCATTCCGAACGAAGTGAGGAATCTCCGAGCTTGGATGTGTGGGGACAGTTTTAGATTCTTCCCCTTCGTTCCTCAGGGCTTCGGCTTATTTCGCTCAGAATGACAGGCAGAATTGGATTCTTCTTGGGGAGCTTCTTACGCGAATAGCGCGCCTGGTGCCTCTGTTGGCTGGCCCTCGTTGGTGCGCCAGCCGTATACGGTGCTCCCTGACAATACCTCCGCGCCTGAGCCGTCGGTTATCTCCTGGCGGACCGAGCATAAGCGCCTCGCTTCACCTTGCAGGCGGGTGGTAATAACGAGGCGGTCCCCGGGCAGTGCGCCTCGCTTATAATCGAGCTTGTAATGCTCACCCCGCATCTGCACTCCGCGTGCCCGCAGCTCGCCTACGTTCCAGCCTAACTCCTCCATCGCGGCGCGCCAGGCGTCATCCAGCCAGTCCACGTATTGCGTGTTATTGACGTGCCCCATCGAATCGCATTCGTGCCACTCTGCGATACGCTCGGTGCTGAACTCCAGCACCTTTGCAGATAGTGCGAGGGAGGGGGGATTATATTCGCCCAGGGGCGCGCCTGGCACGTCGAAGTCTATGGATAGGGCGCGGGGGATTGGGAGCGGGCGCAGCGTTTTGCGCTCCAGGTAGACCCACTCGGCCAGGCCGGTAGCCACACTCTCACCGGTAGCGGAGTTGATCACCCTGTATTCTCGCCCGCCGCGCACCCGGTCAAAGTGCGATATCCAGGTAACTATCTCTAACTCATCGTGGAGGCGAACAGGTGTCGTCAAAGCTAGACTCATGCGCCTGATTACCCAGGCTGAGCCGCGCTCCTCATGGAAGTCGCGCCCGTAACCGACATCGCGGGCCGCGCTGACCGCCGACTCCTCCAGGTAGCGCATCATGCCCGACGCCGGGAGCAGCCCCCAGGCGTCCCCCTCGTAGCTACGTACTTTCAGTTGCCAGCGATACTCTCTTACCATAGGGTTGCTTGACGAAAGACGAAAGACGAAAGACGATAACGTTGGAAACGTGATGCGTGATGCGTGGTGTGTGATTGGCTGTCGCTTGAAAGCATACAGGCACTTAGGATTACGTGCAAGTAGGCGCTTGCAGATTTAGCATCCTAAGCCATGTTCTATATCCATCATCACGTTTCACGTTTCACCGTCCGTCGTCCGTTTGCGGCGGCCCCGCCACTGTGCTATCATCCTTGTGTACGGTGTGATTTGTGAGCCAGAACTGTGGATAAGTGAGCCTGATTTGGAACCCTCTCGCCCTCGCTGGGACGTTTACCCCTCTATATCACCTCAAGAAGCAGCCCGAATAAGCTCGGAGCTAGCTCATCTTGACCTTTCCCCCCTCCTCGTGCAGCTCCTTGCTAACCGAGAGGTTACAGAGCTGCTGGACATAGAGGGCTTCCTCAAGCCGCTGGCGATAGACCAGTACCCAGACCCCCACCTGATGGCTGGGGTGACTGCCGCAGTAGACCGCATCTGCAAGGCTATCGAGCGGCGTGAGCGCGTCGTCGTCTACGGCGATTTTGACTGCGATGGCGTCACCTCAACTGCCCTCCTCACCACGGCGCTACGCCACTTCGACCTCGAAGTTGAGCCTTACGTCCCTAATCGCGTGATAGAAGGGTACGGCCTCAACGCTAACGCCGTGCGGGAGATAGCCGCCAGGGGTGTCAGTCTCCTCATAACGGTTGACTGCGGCATATCGGGCCGCTCCGAGGTAGCGGAGGCGCGCAAAGCCGGGCTGGACGTGATAGTGACGGACCACCACCATCTCCCGGCGGACCTGCCGGAGGCGGCGGCCTGCATCAACCCCAAGCAGAAGGTGGAAGGGTGCGACTGCTACCACGATCTGGCGGGTGTCGGCGTGGCTTACCAGCTTGTGCGCGCCCTGGTAAAGCGCTGTGGCAAGCCTGACGGCCTCCGCAACCTCGACCTGCTTGGGCTGGTCGCCATCGGCACTGTGGCGGACGTGGTGCCGCTCAAGGGGGCCAACCGCTCGCTGGTGATGCATGGTCTATCTGCCCTCCCTCGCCACAGTCTCCCCGGCCTGCGCACGATGCTCGATAACGCGGGCTTCAAGCCTGATAGGATGGACACCGAGCGTATAGGCTTCGTCATAGGTCCGCGCCTCAACGCCGCCGGGCGCATGGACGACGCACGTATAGCCTACCAGCTCCTCCTCACCGCCGACAGGTACGAAGCGAGCACGCTGGCCCAGCAGCTTGAGGCCCACAACCGCCGTCGCCAGGCTGTTATGAACGCTATCGTGGAGGACGCGCGTGGTCGGGTGCGCCGCATGGACCCCAGCGTGAAGATGATAGTGCTGTCGGACCGCAACTGGCCCTCCGGCGTAGTTGGCCTGGTGGCCGGGCGGCTGGTGGAGGAGTTCGGCAGGCCCGCAATCGTCATTGAAGAGGGGGAGGAGGAGAGCCGTGGGTCGGCCCGCAGCACGCCCCACTTCAACGTCGTGGAATCCCTCACCCAGGTGAAAGATTTGCTGGTGCGCTTCGGCGGGCACAGCGCGGCAGCCGGCTTTACCCTCAAAACTGCGAATATACCTGAGCTAAGCCTTCGCCTCTCCCAGATAGCCGACGGGCAGCTACAGGAAGAGCACCTACAGCCCACGCTACGCGCCGAGGCAGAGCTACCCCTGACGGATGTGCATGATGGCACGCTGGATGGCATCAACCGCCTCGCGCCCTTCGGATCGGGCAACCCCTCCCCGATGTTCGTCTCTATGGGCGTGCGCGTGCTTGACGTCTCCACCGTCGGTGAGGGTGGGTCGCACCTCAAGCTGGCGCTGGCAAACCGCGACGATGGCCCGGCCCAGGAGATAATCGCGATGGCCTACCGCCAGGGCTACCGCGCCGATGCCATCCGCCGCAAGCCACGAATTGACATAATGTACCACATCGAGCGGCACGAATGGCGCGGCAACGTGAGCATCCAGTTGCGAGTGCGCGACATCAGGGTGTGACGACGGACGACGGACGACGAAGGACGAAGGACGAAGGACGAAAGACGATAGAGTGAAACGTGATGCGTAAGAGTAGTGCCTAATTCGTAATTACTTAAGGACCTCTGCGTACTCTGCGCCTCTGCGGTGAACCAATAAATAACCTTGGCGTTCTTTGCTACCTTTGCGCCTTTGCGTCTTAATAATTATGGACTTTGGACCCGAAAATTTGGTTACTCTCCTGACCTCGCTGCTTGGCGTCAACACGGTTGAGGGGGCGCTTGTGCCTGCTGAGAGGCTTGGGCCGGGAGTTGTGCGGCAGGTCGATAGCGCAGGCCATTTGCTGGTCCATTGGGCAGAGGCAGACGTCGACGCGTGGATGGACCCCGCCGACCTTCAGCCGCTTGGAAGCAATGCGCGTCTCGTTTCTATCACCCGGCTCGACCCGCACGATAACAAGATATCCACGCGCCACAGGGTAATGACCCGCTCCGGACTTGGGATTGAACATAACTGGACGGTGGAGTTGCGAGCGAGGAATATCGTGCGCGCTATCCGCTCCGATGGCTGTGCCTGGACCTTCGACTGGAACCCCATCCTCGAACGCATGAGCATCCGGCACAATGTCGATTTCCCACCTCCCCGCACCGACGATGCCGAGGCGCTGACGGTGGCTGAGCTAGCGGTCTCCTGAGCGGACGATAGACGATAGACGATAGACGATAGACGATAGACGATAGACGATAATACAACTAATCCATAAGAATCTTGGCGATTTCTTGGCGCTCTTGGCGGTTCCGTTATCACGCATCACGCTTCACGTTTCACGCTCAATGCCCATTAGCCTCAGGCAGCCGCCCCTTCAGGTCTTCCGGGCCGAAAGGACCCGGCTCACCGATTAGCTTGCGAGCTGCATCCATCTGCCCCCAGGCACCCCATACTGCTACCCCTCGCACGCGACCATCCTGCATGTAATAGACCGCACCATGGCGGAATGGCTCCTTCCAGTTCTCTATGGTCTCCAGGCGGGTGCCTATGTCTCCTACCGCCTCATACGACAGGTCGAAAAGGTCAGAATAGAAGGAGGGCATATAATGCCACGGCTCCTCCTGTCCGGCCATGACCCGCCCCACATGCCTCCCCATCTTGTTCGCGTTTTCTTCGTGCTCCACCCGGCGGCGCTGCCCTAACACAGGGTCCCAGTAGGACGCCACATCCCCCGCAGCATAGATGTCAGGCTCGCTCGTTCGCAATAGCTCGTCCACGACTATCCCATCATCTACGCTCAACCCCGCCGCTTCGGCCAGGCTGGTATTCGGCTCGACACCGATCCCCGCTACCACTCCATCTACGCTGATCTCCCGCCCGCTTTGCGTCCTGAGAGTAAGCTTATCTCCATCTCGCTCCAGGCTCTCGGCGCGCTCTCCAGGCAGCACATCTACCCCTTTCTCTCGATAGTAGCTGTTTACGAACTCCATCAGCTCAGGTGGATACATCCGATCCCCGATCCCCTTGCCTGGCAGCACCATCGTCACTTTCTTCCCGTTCATAGCCAGCGCAGCCGCGATCTCCGAGCCGATGAAACCCCCGCCTATCACCGCGAAATGCTCCCCTTGTTCCGTCGTCGCACGGAGCCGCCGGTAATCATCGACGTTTCGGTAATATATGATCTCGTCGCCGCCGAAGGGGAGGGTCCTCGGTGTAGCCCCCGTCGCGAGGAGCAGCTTCTCGTAGGTGTGGCTCTCGCCCTGGTCGTCCACCACACGCTTATCCGCAGGATAGAGCGCCTCGATAGTGCGGCCCAGGTGCATCTGCACATTGTACTTGTCCAGCTTTCGCCAGATGCTATCGAACGGTTTCCCCTTCCAGAGCGCCTTCGTCAAGGGGGGACGATTGTACGGAGGCTCCTCGTCCCGGCTGATCATCCCCAGCGAGCCTTCGGTGTCTACCTCGCGAATGCCCCTGGCAGCCGAGGCCGCCGTCATCCCACCCCCGATAATCAGGTATTTGTAGTGCGCCATGGTACTCTCCCTCTCTACGTCTACTGGTCTCCTGCTGCACGGCCTATATTTCGCCATGTAACCTGTCTTATGGCTTGAAGACGGCAGAATATTATATCAGAAATAGCAGAGAGTCCGGTCACACAAAATGAGCAAAGCCATAGCGTGTACGGGCGTCCAAGCGAGTGGCTATAGCTTTGCTCACCAACATAACGGATGGAGATAGGGTGAAGTTCCATTGCGGGTACCATGGCCTTACAGTACAATGGTCCGCGTCTGCCACAAGCTGTCGAAAATATAGGATACTAAAGTATAGGTGACAAAATGAAGTTCTAAAGGCGTAGAGATGAGCCGATGATAAGCATGGACATCGCGCACCACCGCCTGCATAACCAGCGCATTGCAGGGGAACCGTTTGAGAAGCCGGAGGAGGCAGTCAACTGGCTGGTTGCTGTCCAGGCTCAAGACTATCCGGCTGCCCAGTGGGCGCTTGGGCTGCGCTCGCGGGACGCCAGAGATTCTGACATAGAGAAGGCGTTCACAGACGGCATTATCCTGCGCACCCACGTGATGCGGCCTACATGGCACTTCGTCATGCCTGCGGATATCCGCTGGTTACTTGCGCTCACTGCTCCACGTGTCAATGCGCTCAATGCCCACTACTATCGCAAGCTCGAATTGGACGATGCCTTGTTAGCGCGCAGCGGCGATCTGATAGCGAAAGCATTACAAGGTGGGAAGCAGCTTACGCGTACGGAGCTTGGAGCTATGCTGGGACAGGCAGGCATCGATACGCAGGATAACCTGCGCCTCACCTACATAGTGATGCACGCTGAATTGGCCGGGATCATATGTAGCGGCGCGAGGCGGGGCAAGCAATTTACCTATGCCCTGCTCGATGAGCGAGCGCCAGGGGCCAGGACCCTGGAGCGGGATGAAGCGTTGGCTGAGCTTACCCTGCGCTACTTTACGGGCCACGCTCCGGCCACGCTGAAGGATTATGTATGGTGGTCAGGGCTTGCCACAGCCGACGCGAAAGCCGGACTCGAAATGGTGAAGTCCCAACTCATCGAGGAAGTTGTAGATGGTCAGACCTATTGGCTCGCTGAGTCTGCGCCATTCGTAAGAGACCCATCGCCGACTGCATATCTGCTACCGAATTTTGACGAGTACAGCGTAGGCTATGCAGACCGTAGCGCCCTGTATGACACGTCTCTCGCTGAAACACCCACCCTGCACGCCAACATCGTTCTGGGCAACACAATACTTATGAATGGGCAGATTGTAGGTGCCTGGAAGCGCACGTTCAGCAAAGGCTCGGTCGTCATTTCAGCGCAAACTTTCACGAAGCTGACCGAGGCCGAAAGTCAGGCATTCGCTACAGCCGCGCATCGCTATGGCGCTTTTCTTGGTATGCCTGTCATCCTGTCGTAGATGTTAAACAGATTGGGGCCGAGCATCACTGCCGAGCCCCAACCACTATTGTCGTCGTCCGTCGTCTAGTCCAGGTACTCCTTCAACCGTCCCGTATCCTTGCAAGCGCGCAGTTTCATCAGCGCTTCCGCCTCTATCTGCCGCACCCGCTCGCGGGATACCCCAAGCTCGTCTCCAAGCTCGGCCAGCGTCCGGTTGTACCCGTCCTCAAGACCGTACCGCAGCTCTATCACCCTCCGCTCGCGGGCCGTCAGCCCGTCCAGCATCGTCACAACTTCTTCCTTCAGAATCTGCTGCGACGCCGCCTCCGCGGGCGCGATAGAGTTCCGGTCCTCGATGATGTCTCCCAGCGAAGCATCTTCCTCCTCGCCGATAGGCATCTCAAGAGACACAGTCTGCTGGGCCGCGCCGATGATCTGGCGAACTTTGTCGGGGGTGATATTCATCTCCGCTGCGATCTCGTCCGCCACAGGCTCCCGACCAAGCCGCTGTTGCAGCCTGTGCGATACCTGGGTCAGACGCCCAACCGCCTCCACCATGTGGACCGGCAGCCGGATGGTCCGGCTCTGGTCCGCGATGGCGCGGGTGATAGCCTGCCTGATCCACCACGTAGCGTACGTGCTGAAGCGATGGCCCTTCCGGTAATCGAAACGGTCAACCGCCCTCAGCAGGCCGAAGTTACCTTCCTGTATCAAGTCGAGCAGCGAGATACCGCGCCCCGCGTACTTGCGGGCCACGCTCACCACCAGCCTCAAGTTAGCCTCGATAAGCCGTCGCCTGCTGGCACGCCCGCGAGCGTCCTCACTGCGCAGCTTCGAGGTCTCCTCATAGCTCAGGTCGAACTCCTCGCGGAGCCGCTCCTGCGCCCTCTTACCTTTTTGCATACTTATAGCCAGCGCAATTTCCTCGGTGGCTGAAAGCAAAGAGACGCGCCCGATCTCGTGCAGGTACATACCTACCGAGTCCTCTGCGCTCTTATGGTCAACGCCGGTCGCCCCGCCGTAGTTCAACAGGTCGTCCTCATCCATACCACCAATCATGCGTGCCTGGCCTGCGTCTAAGTTCATCACATCGCTCTCCTCTTCTGCTAAAACCAGCTCTTCTGTCTCAGGTTCTTCGCCTTCGAATTCGTATATATCCAGTTCTTCGAAATCGAGCACTCCGAGTCCAGCGACGCCAACCAACTCAGGCTCGCCGGTGTGCTGGGCTTCGCGCAAGCGCGATCTACCTTTGGCCGACGCTGGCCAAATGGTAGCTGTGTCTCTATCCCACGCTATATTTACTATATCTCTCTCTTCAGAGAAAGTGTCCATTACGGTCGTCAACGTTTCCAATTCCTATCCGTACCTCCATGCGGCCATAACTCTCTTATATACCTCCAAACAGGGCTCGCTCCTTCAGTGCGTTCACAGGGCGCGATAACCCCAATTTCATAAGTCGCGTAAGGCTTTCTCTTTGATACGGTATCTATACTCTCTACAACGAATAACCTTCTACTATTATTTAACGTCCCAGTGGCACACTAAGTTTCACTTTGCGGGACCTGCGAGAAGGGTATGTAGGAGAGGTACGTCGCCGCCAAAAATCGCCCTATAAAGATTATACGGCGCGGCTCCCATTTTTCTTACGGGGCCGCGTCCAACGTTAATAATTCTCTAATTATTCGGACTTTTCCGCAGTCGCTTTTCTTTCCCTAAACCATATTTGTACCAGATTTCACAAGCCATGTCAATAGGTTAGTCTTAAAATCACCTTAGATAATGGTCAAAATACTACTTAAGACCTATCCCCAGCACTATCCTCAAATTACCTGAAGTGATGCAGCCGGATACCACTGCCTGCATAAAACGTGCCACATGATATAATTCCATGCAAAGTCCCTATTCAGGAGGAACGCGATTTATGGAGAGTAGCCACGGGCCCCAAAGCCCTTCCACCCTGCGCGTAGCCGCAGTCCAGATGGAGGTCGTATCGGGCGAGCCGCGCAAGAATATGGTGCGCGCCGAAGCCCTACTCAACGAAGCCGCACAGCAAGGCGCGCAAGCTGCCCTGCTGCCAGAGTTGTGGACTACGGGCTATGCGCTGGACCGCTTCAGGCAGATCGCTGAAGATTGTGGCGCGCTCACCCTGCGCTTTCTACAGGAGACGGCGCGCAGGCTGAATATCTCTATAGTCGGCGGTTCCTTCCCTGAGATGGGACCGGATGGCGTGTACAGCGCGTGCCACGTCATCAGCCCGGACGGTACGGACCTCGCTTCCTATAGCAAGGAGCACCTCTTCCCCCTCCTCAATGAGCCTCAGTTCTTGCGGCCAGGCAAGCCGGGTGGGGCAACGGTCACGCCGCACGGCAAGTGGGCTACCCTCATCTGCTTCGACATCCGCTTCCCCGAAAGCGCCCGCCAACTCGCCTACGGGGGCGCTCGTGTGCTGTGGGTCCCGGCCGAGTGGCCCGCGATCAGGCTTGAGCATTGGCGCACACTCCTCCGGGCGCGCGCCATCGAGAACCAGCTATTCGTGGTCGCCGCCAACCGCTACGGGCAGGGCGACAACGCTAATTGGGCCGGCCACTCCACTATCATAGACCCCTGGGGCAACATCCTGGCCGAAGCCGCCGAAGAAGAAACGGTCCTCCTGGCCGATCTCGATATGAGCCTGGTAGACGAGGTGCGCGCCCGCATCCCCTGCTTCGAGCTGTCTGAGGAGGGTGTATAATTACTATAGTCACAAGTCGCAAAGAAAAGACAGGAAGGAGGTAACAAGATGACCAGGCAAATACTCGGGCGCTATATAGTCGCCGACTCAAAGGTCTGTCACGGCCAGCTAACCTTCTCAGGCACGCGCATTCTCGTTGAAGACGTGCTATATATGGTTGCGAAGGGTATGGATTGGAAGGAAATAGTGCGGCAGTGGCATAACAAGATTACGGAAGAAGGCATAGCTGAAGCAGTGAACTTGTCTCGACAGGCTTTCCTTGATCACGCCCATGAGTATGTTGTGGAGACGATACCTGCTTGAATATCATGGACGAAAATATCGCTGCCGGACAGAGGGAGACTTTGCAGAAATGGCGCATTCCAATCCAGCAGATAGGTGTTGATGTGCGAATGAAGGGAATTGATGATGAAGCCATCATCCCATTCTTACATCGACTACGCCGCCCAACCTTTTTCACACGTGACATTGACTTCTATGAGCGCACTTTATGTCATGCGAATTATTGCCTGGTATACATGGCGATAGTGCCAGATAAAGTAGCTGAGTTCATGCGTCGCTTCCTAAGGCATCGTGAGTTCAATACCCAAGCGAAGCGCATGGGCTGCGTTATTCGTGCCGGTAAATCGGGTCTAACAGTATGGAGGCTCCACGCCGAGAAGGAAATCAGCTTCACCTGGGATTAGTATCTATTCCGTTTTCGCTACCTGTGTCCCGCCCTTACCCAAATAGGCCTCTATCACACGTGGGTTGGCGCGCACTTCGTCCGGTCCACCCTCTGCTATTTTTACCCCGTGGTCCAGCACCGACAGGCGGTCCGATATCCGCATCACCACCCTCATATCGTGTTCGACCAGCAATACCGTCAGCCCTAGCTCTGCCCGCAGACGGCTGATGAGGTTGGTAATCTCAAGCGTTTCCTGTGGGTTCATGCCTGCCGTCGGCTCGTCAAGCAACAGGAGTTGTGGGTTTGTAGCGAGGGCGCGGGCTATCTCAAGCCGGCGCTGCGCTCCGTAGGGGAGGTTCTTAGCCAGTTGGTGTGCCGACCCTCTCAGTCCAATGAAATGGAGCAACTCCATGCCATAATCTTCAGCGCGACCTTCCTCCGACGAAACATCGGTGCTGCGCGTGATAATACCCCAAACCGTCTCTTGCAGGCGGCAGTGCTGCCCCACCAGCACATTGTCCAGCACGCTCATATTCGAGAAAAGGCGTATATTTTGGAATGTGCGAGCGATGCCTAGTGAGGTAATTTGCGAAGGTTGCAGGCCGCTAATGCTCTCACCATTGAACCAGATGTCCCCACCATCCAGCTTGTATAGCCCGGTGAGTATATTGAAGAAGACCGTTTTACCCGACCCGTTCGGCCCGATGAGGCTCACGATCCCGTGGCGTGGCACCTCAAGGTCAATTTCGCTCAGGGCCAACAACGCGCCGAACCGCTTGGTGACCCCAACGGCACGCAAAAGAAGGGGGCGGTAATTAGCAGTATCGTGCGTCTCCGCCTTCTCTGTCTTAACTACGTACATAGGCCCTCCACACCAGGTGGCCTCTAGTTTCATGTTCCAAATTCAAAGTCGAGCCACATTATACCATCACATCTAGCGATTGTATGCCCGACGGCCTCCCCTGTCAAGGCTACTCGATCATCTCACAATCTTTGTCCTCCTGGTGTGCATATGGTTTAATGCAGAGTATCACTTGTCACTTGTCACGCATCACGCATCACGCATCACTCATGACCTTATCACACCTCCCTGACCTCAGCATAATAATCGTGAATTGGAACGTGGCCGGCTTGCTTGAGGCTTGCCTGCGGTCGTTGCCCGCTGCCCTGGGACACTGGTCGGGGCGTGCCGAGGTGCTGGTTGTAGACAATGCCTCTACGGACGGCAGTGTCGAGATGGTCCGCCATGAGTTCCCAGGCGTTCGCCTCATCGCGCTGGACCGCAACCTCGGCTTCTCTGGGGGGAACAATACAGGCATACGCGCTTCCTGTGGCAAATACCTTTTCCTCCTCAATCCCGACACAATTGCCCATCCCGGTTCTATCTCTACACTTGCCGACTATATAGAAGCTCACTCAGAGGTGGGCATAGTCGCCCCGCGCCTCCTCAACCCCGATGGCACGCTCCAGCCATCTCGGCGGCGCTTCCCCACCCTGGCAACCGCTCTTATAGAATCTACGCCCCTGCAAAGATGGCTCCCTGACGCCCCTACCCTGGGTCGCTTTTACATGCTGGACAAGCCAGATGGAGAGACACAAGAGGTAGACTGGGTGAGCGGTGCTGCCCTCATGTGCCGCCGAGAGGCCCTTATGCAGGCTGGGCTACTTGATCCAGGCTACTTCATGTTCAGCGAGGAGGTAGACCTATGCCGCCGCGTGAGCAACGCCGGTTGGCGTGTCGTCTATCTGCCAGAGGCCGTGATTACCCATTATGGAGGCCAGAGCACGGGCCAGGATGTCCCCTCTCGCCATATCCGCTTCAACACGAGCAAGGCACGATACTTCCGCCTCCACGAAGGCCGTATGGCCGGCACTGTCGTGCGTCTCTATCTCCTCCTGACCTATGTGCTCCAATCGGCAACAGAGGCCGTTAAGTGGCTATTGGGCCACAAGCGTCCCTTACGGAGTGAGCGGCTGAAGATGTACGCCCAGGTCTTGAGGAGTAGACTGCGTGAGCGCCGCGACGGACTGCTGGATAAGAAGCGTGTGTTGCTCATTACAGGCGAATACCCACCCGCGCAGGGAGGAGTGGGCGATTACACCTGCAAGCTCAACCTCGCTCTGCAAAGGCAGGGCATCATCGCCAAAGTGCTTACACGTAGCACGTCTGCCCCAAACAGTCCGCATCAGAGGCAACTCTCCTTTGTTGATGGCTCAGCGAGGCAGGACGGCTCGCGAGCCGCCCCTACAGACAATGTTCAGAACGTTCCTTATAACACGCTTCGTATCACTTTAGCTTCAACATTGAGCGCTCTAAAGGGGATGCGGGCAGGGATTGCTCATATCCAGTACCAGACCGGCGCTTACGAGATGCGCCCCACCATAAACCTTCTGCCTTTGTTGCTCAGGCGAAAATGGCGCGGCGCTACCGTCGTTACTTTTCATGACCTGCTGGTGCCTTACCTCTTCCCTAAGGCCGGACGAGTGCGCGAATGGGCGAACCGCCTGCTGGCGAGGGGGGCAGACGGGGTCATCGCCACAAATCCCGAAGACGCGGCACGGTTGCGCTCCTGGAGCGGCGAGCACGTGCATCTCATACCTATCGGGTCAAACATACCCAACAGCCCGCCCGCAGATTACAACCGCGAGGCATGGCGAGCCATGTGTGGCGTGAGCAGCGACACGACTTTGCTGGCCTACTTCGGCTTCCTGAATAGCTCCAAGGGGTTAGGCGACTTGCTTGTCGCGCTATCTACCCTGAAAGATAAGGGTAAATACCGCCTGCTGATGGTAGGCGGCGGCCTCGGCTCAAGCGACCCTACCAACCAGGGAACCGCCGAAGCGTTAGACAGGCAAGCGCGAGAGTTGGGTCTGCATGATAGCCTCATCTGGACAGGATACCTCGACCCGCAGGGAGTATCTGCCGCCCTCTTATCCGCCGATATAGCCGTGCTGCCCTATGCCGACGGGGCCTCCTTCCGCCGGGGAAGCCTCCTTGCGGTCCTGGAACATAGCCTCCCGCTCATCACTACGACGCCGGGCCCAAGTCCAAAGTCCAAAGTCCAAAGTCTAAAGTGGCCTGAACTGGTAGATGGGGAGAATGCCCTGCTGGTTGCGCCAGGGGATGCCGTGGCTCTGGCGAAGCGTATTGAGATGCTGGCTGCCGACCCATATTTACGTACCTCATTGGCTGCTCGTGCGGAGGAACTAGCGCGGTTCTTCAGTTGGGACAGCATCGCCCAGATGCACGTCGATCTGTATATCAACCTGATGATGCGCAAACGGCTCTAACAGGCCTGCTATTGTGCGCCAGAATATCTGCAAACTCAGAAGCGACGTAGCGATTAGTACGGCCCATCCTATTATCTATCCAATTTGGCAGGCCATCGACCTGCTCAGTGGGAGCGATTGTTAGCACTATGAAGGAGGTGCAATATGAAGATTAGCGCCCAGGTAAAGAATAGCTATGGCGAGCATCACGCGACCCTAACAACTAATAGTAACACTCATTCCATCGCTATTCCGCCGAAGGCTTCAGGGTTTGGCTCTAGCGCTAATGGAGGAGAGCTGTTATTCCTGGCCCTGGCTACCTGCTATTGTAACGATATTTACCGTGAAGCCGCGAAGAGAGGGATAAAGGTTGAGCAAGTGGAGGTTGAAGTAGAGGGGGAGTTCGGGGCGGAAGGAGGGACTGCTGTGAACGTTACCTACCACGCCAAAGTGGTCGCTCATGCAACTGAAGCTGAGATCCGAGAGCTGATGCAACATACAGATACCGTTGCCGAGATACAGAATACCCTGCGCGTGCAGACACCTGTTACTCTGGGCAATATTGAGGCGGTTTCTGCTTAAGCATGGGTTCGTAGAAACGCCCTGGTTTCCGACATCTCAGGAATAGTGCAGAATAGCTTGAATTCCCTATTGACTCTCTATTAGCCAGGGATTATAATTCGCCCCACCAACCCTATTGGTTGGTGAAATCTTCATAGTTTCCGTCGCTGAGAGGCAACTTGAGGTCTTATCCTAATGTGGAGGGGCATATGGCTGTGACTCAAGAAACAGGTAGAGTAACACCGGCAAACGATAATGGCATATCACGCTACTTTGGATTGGCAAAATACAACGTTACGGTAGGGAGTGAGGTGATGGCGGGGGTCACCACCTTCCTCGTAATGTCCTATATCGCTTTCGTGAACCCCAGCATCCTTACCGCCGTAACCGACTCCGCCGGATTGAAGTTGGATTTCAACAAGACCGTTACCGCAACCTGCTGGGTAGCCGCCTTCTTGTGTTTGCTGATGGGCGTCTACGCCCGGAGGCCTTTCGCTATGGCTCCCGGCCTGGGGCTAAACGCATTCGTTGCGTTCACCCTGGTGGGCGCGCAGAGGCTCACGTGGGGGCAGGCGTTCGGGATTATAGTGCTGGAAGGGGTCATCATTACCATCCTAGTCCTGACCAAGTTCCGCCAGGCTATCATGGACGCGGTGCCTCTAGACCTCAAGCGTGCTATAGCAGCGGGTATAGGGCTGTTCATACTCTATATCGGCCTTAACCTGGGGGGCCTGGTTGCAGGCAATCCTGTTTACGCCGTAGACCCGACCGTGCCTCCAGTTACCCTGGGAAACATCGCGTCGTGGGGGGTGCTGGTGGCGGTCTTCGGCATCCTGTTGACGGCGTGGCTGCACGCCCGTAAGAACCGCGCCGCTCTACTGATAGGCATCCTGGGCGCGACCGCCTTCGCGGTTATCCTGAACTACCTTGTCAAGGCCATCGGGGGTGGCGGGTACATCTTCGCCAATGCCCTCCTCCCGTCCAGCCCGGTCGGGACGCCGGACCTGCCCTACTTTTTCGTGCCTGACCTCAGTAGCTTCGGGAGGGCACCTCTCACCAGTTCTCTCAACACATTCTCCGTTATGCTGAGTGACTTCTTCGACACGATGGGCACGCTGGTGGGTGTCGGCTTGCTGGCGGGCTTCCTGACATCTGACGGCAAACTCCCCGAAGTCGAGAAGCCTCTGCTGGTCGACTCGGTTGGACCTATCGTCGGTGGGGCGCTCGGTGCCAGCAGCGCAACTACCTACATCGAGTCGGGTGCGGGCGTGTCGGCGGGTGGGCGCACGGGCCTGGTGGCCGTAACGGTGGGCGTGCTCTTCTTCCTCCTCTCTTTCTTCACCCCAATCATAGGCATGGTACCGAAAGAGGCGACCGCCGCCGCGCTCATCATCGTCGGGTTCTTCATGATCCAGACGGTGAAGGATATAGACTGGACGAACTTCCGAGAAGCCTTCCCGGTGCTCCTCACCATGATCGTCATGCCCCTCACCTACAGTATCACCAACGGCATCGGCTTCGGCTTCATACTCTTCACAGCGATGGCAATCTTCACAGGGACCGCGCGGAAAGTACACTGGTTAATGTACCTCGCAAGCGCCGCCTTCTTGCTCTACTTCCTGTCAGGACTTATCCAGAGCTGGATAGGGCTACAGTAATTTGAAAGAGGATGAAAAAGAGCTTTCGGTTATGCCGAAAGCTCTTTTTCATCCTTCCTAAGGGGTAGTGTTATACGGCACCGGCTTAGAAGTTATCCTCTCCGCTGCCTGCTTCACGTGGAGCGCTTTCATACGGAACACTTTCGCGTGGGGCGCTTTCACGTGGCGCGCCTTCGCGGGGGCCACGATCCCGGTCGCCATAGCCGCCTCCGGGAGGACGCGGGCCTCGATCACGGTCACCGTAGCCACCAGGGCCGCGGGGTGGTCCACCTGGTCCGCCTGGACGTGGGCCTCGGTCGCGGTCACCGTAGCCGCCTCCGGGAGGACGCGGGCCTCGATCACGGTCGCCGTAACCGCCGCCTCCACCGCCACGGAAGCCGCCACGGTCTCCACCTCGATCACGGTCACCGAAGCCACCGCGCTCGCGCTCGGCGCGAGGCTGGGGCATCTCGCCCGTCAGCACGGCCTTGCGCGACAAGCTGACCTTGCCCATGCGGTCTACGTCGATCACCATGACGTTGATCTCGTCGCCGAGGTTCACTACATCTTCGACGCGCTCGACGCGGTAATCGGCAAGCTCGGAGATGTGCACCAGGCCGTCCTTGCCGGGGATGATCTCTACGAAGGCTCCATAGGGGAGGATGCGCACTACCTTACCCAGGTAGATTTCGCCTACCTCAGCTTCTTTGGTCAGACCCTCGATCATGCGGACCGCCTGCTTCGCGCTCTCACCGTCGGTGGAGGCGACCAGCACGGTGCCGTCGTCCTCGATGTCGATCTTGGTGCCGGTCTTCTCGGTGATACCCCGGATGTTCTTGCCGCCGGGGCCAATTAGCGCGCCGATCTTTTCAGGGTTGATCTTGAGGCGCAGGATGCGCGGGGCGTAAGAGGACATCTCCTGGCGCGGCCCGTCAATCACTTCCTGCATCTTGTCGAGGATATAGAGCCTCGCGTCACGGGCCTGGGTGAAAGCTTCCTGCATAATCTCGAAGCCCAGGCCAGCAGTCTTGAGGTCGAGCTGGAGGCCGGTCACTCCCTCGCGGGTGCCCGCCACCTTGAAATCCATGTCGCCAAGTGCGTCCTCGATGCCCTGGATGTCGGTAAGGACGCGGTGCTGAGAGCCGTCTTTGCTCTCTACCAGGCCCATCGCTATGCCCGCGACAGGGGCTTTGAGAGGCACGCCCGCGTCGAGCAGGGATAGGGTGCTGCCGCAGACCGAACCCATCGAGGAGGAGCCGTTGGACGAGAGGACCTCGCTCACCACGCGGATGACGTAAGGGAACTTGTCATCGGGAGGGAGGACGGGGATAAGGGAACGCTCGGCGAGCGCGCCATGTCCGATGTCGCGGCGGGAAGGTCCGCGCCCGCGACGGGTCTCTCCGGTGGAGAAGGAGGGGAAGTTGTAGTGGTGGATGTAGCGCTTCTTGTTCTCGAGGCCGAGTCCGTCGAGCATCTGCTCGTCGTCGCCCGTGCCGAGGGTGGCTATCGAAAGGACCTGGGTCTGGCCTCGCGTGAACAGACCTGAGCCGTGCGTGCGGGGCAGGATGCCCACTTCGCACGAGATCTCCCTGATGTCGCCAGGGCCGCGGCCATCGGGGCGTTCGCCTCTTTCAAGGATAGCTTTGCGGACTTCCTCCTTGAGCAAGCTCTCGAAGACCTTGCTAACCTGGCCCGCAGTGATAGGCTGGGCGTCGCCTTCGGGCATCTCCTGGCTCTCTACGAAGTGGTTGACTACTTCTAGCTTGAGGGCTTCGGTCTGGTCCTGGCGCACCGTCTTGTTTGGGTTGTATGCCTCGTCGCGCAGGCGGGTACCCAGGAATTGAGTAATGCGGTCCTGGAGGCTCGTGTCGGCGGGAGGCGGGTTGAACTCGCGCTTCTTCGGTTGTAGCTCCTCGATCATGCGCTGCTGCATCTCGACGGTCGGCTTGATCCCCTGCTCGAAGCCGAAGCGTATCGCCTCTAGCATCACATCTTCGGGAAGCTCCTTCGCGCCCGCCTCGACCATGATAACGGCGTCGGCTGTGCCTGCCACGATCAGGTCAAGGAGCGATTCTTGTAGCTGCTTCGCGCTGGGGTTCAGTATGAACTCTCCATTTATGTAACCAACCTTAGCCGCGCCTATCGGACCCGCGAACGGCACCTCTGACAGCGACATGGCGGCGGACGCGCCGATCACCGAAAGGGTGTCAGGCTCGTTATCCTGGTCGCTCGACAGGGTGGTGATGGTCATCTGGATCTCGGCGCGCCACTGCTTGGGCAGGAGAGGGCGCAGGGGCCTATCGGTGAGGCGGGAGGTGAGCGTGGCCGTCTCTGTGGGGCGGCCTTCGCGCTTGATAAAGCCGCCCGGTATCTTCCCGGCGGCGTACATCTTCTCTTCGTAATCGACGGTCAGGGGTAGGAAATCGGTCCCCTCGCGTGCTTCCTTGGCGGCCACGACGGCAGCCAGGACGATGGTATCGCCGTAGCGCACGGTGACTGCGCCGGAGGCCTGCTCGGCCAGCTTACCCGTCGCTATGGTAAGCTCGCGCCCACCGATGTTGGCGCTGTATCTCTTTTCTTCTCTCACGTTCTTCTCCTCTTCGTTATCTTCTTTAAACCAAAATGCCGATGCGCCGAACCGACCGCCAATGTGCGGTGGTGACGATCAGCTAAAAGCCCTGACAGCGCGGCGTTATCGGGAGCCAGGGCGTGCAATTATATCGCGGATGTTGAGGCGAGTGATGATTTCGCGGTAGCGATTGATGTCTTTCTTCGCCAGGTAGCTAAGGAGTCTGCGACGCCTCCCTACCATCTTGAGGAGGCCCCGGCGCGAGTGATGATCGTGCTTGTGCTCCGTAAAATGCGAGCGCAGCTCGACTATGCGCGTGGTCAGTATCGCTATCTGTACTTCGGGCGAGCCGGTGTCGGTGTCGTGTACCCTGTAATCCCCGATCAGATCCTTCTTGCGTTCTGGTTCGGTCTGCAATGCCAAGTTCTATATCCCTCCTATTTATCTCTTCACTTCTCTCAGTAATTAGCACCAATTATAACATAAGGGTCGTGCGGGGGCAAATTGGGGATGGACGACGGACGACGGACGACGGACGATGGACGACGGACGACGGACGACGGACGACGGAGTAGCTAAACGCAAAGACGCAAAGGTAGCAAAGGACGCAAAGGTTTTATGGGGGGTTTTCATCGCAGAGGCGCGGAGGCAAGGGGTGCGACGTAGGGGCGTGGCGACGCCATGCCCCTACGGGCGCGTTGGGTTGTAGGGTCGGGTGCCGATGCCCCCTGTGCCGCAACTGGTTCCTGGTGATTTATCTCGGTGCCTGGGGTGGTGTGTGGTGGTGGGGTGAATTGTGACAGGGTAATCATCAAATGTGGGGTCTGACTAAGCCTGGAGGGCTCGCCCGGCGGATGAATCCGCGGGCTACACCTACGAAGCCCGCCTGCGCGGGCTGATACGTGGTTACGTGCAGTGTGCAGCACCCTGATGATTATTCTGTTTGTGTTCACCTTTACCACAGCACCGCAGGGGTGAGCTATGGGCATGGCGCTCCTACCAGGGGAGGATTGACCTGCGCTGTGCCGGGTGTGTCGAATGTTGAGTGCGGAGTGCGGAGTGCGGAATGATTGTGTGATGTGGCACTCGTTACTCGTTATTCTTGGCTGAGACCTCCTTTTTGGGGGTGGCGAGGGAAGCGGGTTGCGATCCCTCGATGACAGGGGCACCAGCGGGACCCTTGTGGATGGACCTCGACTGCGGACGGCGAGGTCGGAAATGCATCTCTATTTAATTAATCCCCTTTCGAGGGCAAAACGGGACAGGATTTTGGGCCAATTTGGGAAATTGGTCTGAAATTAGTGGTTTGGGAGACGAAGGACAAATAACTCTGTTTATCTAGTGTGTTACTTACGTTTGCCCGTTCTGCTGGTGTTCCATCCGTACCAGGGCGAGGCATGCCTCGCCCCTACATCTGGACTGCACCAGATAGTATCGCCAGTGGATCCCCAAGCATAGCGCGTAGAAACCTGGGGTGATTGAGGGCGAAAGAAGTTGTGGGGTGCTTATTCCAGGTCGAGCGTGGCCTGCGCCTCCGGGGTCTGGTACACACGTTGCGCTTGCTTGAAGGTGCCGAACTGTGGGGGCATCCTCGGCTCGGTGCCCTTGAGGAGGTCCGCTATAGTCAGTACCTGTATGCGCGGGAAGTTGCGGTTGAGGCCGGGCGAGTGGTAATACCCCGCCTTCAACGCCTCGGCGTTCATCGGCCCAGTCGGTTCCTCCAACGTTACAAAGAGCCCAATCGCGGCCTTCTCTTGCTCCACCGTCCCCACAAGCTGCTGCACGTCCCGCGCCCCAACCTTCCCTGACTTCACCTGGACAATAGAGCGCTTCGCTTTCCCGGTGTGGTCATCTATGAAGGTAATGATACCGTCTATCCCCTGGTCTGCGCCCTTCTTGCCCACCTTGCTATCGCCTTGCCCGCCGAGGGGCTTTGCCTTTATAAGCGACAAGGCCCACCACTGGAACTGGTAGCGGTCATTTCGGGCAAGCTCCCGCGCCCCTTCAAGGTCTTCCGGCTCGCCCACGACCTTGTAGTGCGCCTCGCTCCCGAACATATCTTTGAGGCGGTACTTGAGGAGGGAGATGCTGAGGTGGGTGATGTCTATCCCTATCCACCTGCGCCCCAGCTTCTGCGCTGCCGCGACGGTCGTTCCGCACCCAGCGAACGGGTCCAGCACTACATCGCCGGGGTTGCTCGACGCCTGGAGGATGCGCTCTAAGAGGGCTAGGGGTTTTTGGGTGGGGTAACCTAGACGTTCGGCTGCTTGTGACTGTATCGGTCTTATGTCACTCCACACGCTACCAACTAGAACCCCTGGCATTTCATCGAGGTAGCGTTTTAGCCGTATACGACCTTCCGGCGACGATGGAAAGTGCAGACGACCCTGTGCATCGAGTTGCTCCATTTTCTCACGAGAAACAGACCAGCCATTGGCATGAGGTTTGAAGCCTTTGTAATCGTATGTTAGGTTCGGTCGTGGGTTGGGACTACGTAGGTTGTCAATGGTATATCGCCGCCCGTTCTCATCAACATAGCGGTAAGAATGAGCCAAATGTTCCTCTGAATAGGCCATGTATTGTGCGTTGAAGATAAACTGTTCACTCTTGCTATAGAAAAGGATAATATCATTTACATCTGGGTACTTGCGTCGGGCATCGTTATGACTGGTGGTGCGTTCCCAAACAATCTCATTCCTGAAATTTCGTGGATCAAATATCGTATCCAAGATAATCTTAAGGTAATGGCTTGCCGTAGGGTCACAGTGTAGATAGAGCGACCCCGTAGGCTTCAACACGCGGTGAAGCTCCACCAGCCTCGCCGCCATCATCACCAGATAGGCCATCATCTGGTTCTCGCCCACGAACTTGTGCAGCGCCTCAATCATGTCGGAAACGCGTGGGCTGCCCTCCAGGAGGAGGTCGTGGTAGGTCTGCGCGGCAGCCGCGTTCCAGTGCCACGTATCCTCGAACGCCGTAATCTGCGCCGCGCTCTCAGTTCCACTCTCCTCTTTGAACAGCACGTTGTACGAGCGGTTGGAGTTGAAGGGGGGGTCGAGGTAAACGAGGTCCACGCTCTCGGAGGGGACGTACTCGCGCAGGATGTCGAGGTTGTCGCCGTAGAAAAGGGTGTTGTCAGTGATGGGGAGTGGGGCCATTGCAGTAAGCCTCTCGGTCTAGCGGTGCGCTGTTGCGAACGAGTATAGGTGAGGCATAGTAGGAAGTCAAGCGTTTTCGCAAGTCCGGCAGAGCCTGAAGACGCGGGGACTTACAAAGTCAACTCTTCCATAAAGTGGAGCGGAAGAAGTTGCTAACAATTGCCGTCTTGGTTGCCCCTGTGTTGTAAAATTATGCGCAAATCCCACAGCCTTTAGGGTCTTCCAATGACTAACGAAACAAGCCGAAACCCGGCGTTCCCTGACAACATCGATCTTTACGCTGCCGGTCCTGAGCTAGACGCGATCCTGGCCGAGCGCGTACTGGATGCGAGGGTAGGGCGATATGAGGAGCGATGGTCCGGGTATTGGAATGTGATAGCCACTGCCCCGGACGGCGCACAGCTCTATATTGAAGTCTCGCCGCACTTTGCGCTTGGACCGGTACCCCTTTGGAACCCCTCAACTAACCTTTCAGATGCGCAGGTGCTGGTCCGACACCTGTACATGCACTCCGATTACTGGAGCATGACTGAAGAGGGCACCGATGAGACTGGCTATTCCGTAACGTTATGGGCGAAGCGACCCCTCGATCCGGCAGTTACGGGCGTAAAACCCGGAGACGGGCGTCAGTGGGTGGAAATATCCAGCGTCACGGGATCAGGGCCGACTCCGGCAATTGCTATATGCCGTGCGGTTTATAAAGCGGCTTCCGATATGAGACCTCGTCAGTCGTCTATCGTCTCAAAATAGTCGCGAGGTCAGGCGGCAGGGGGTGACGGGCCTGGGGCTGGAGCCAGAGGATGGGCGGCGCGTCCGGCGCGACCATGCGAATGGCGCTGAGCCGGCTATAGTGCCTGAGAAAGTCACGTGAGTTGAGGAAGCCGCGCCGGGTAAAGAAGTCGTCGTCTTTGCGCTCGGCCCGCTCTTGCAGCAGCGTCACCGCTCCCCGCAGCCCGCCTGCAAGCTCGTCACCGCTATAGTGCGCATCGTCCGAGGCCAGGACAAGGACATTGATCATACTCGGTGGGAACTGCGCCAGCTTGACGCAGAGCGTGTTGGCGAGCTTTCCAGGCTCCAGAGATGCCCCTGCCTGGCCCCCACGCAGCCGCGTGACCTCGACATCGAAGCGGGTATGGGTCTTGTAGGTGACGGAGAAGTCCGGCCCGCGCTGCTTGCCCACGCCGTACTTCTCATACTCGACCAGGAAACGCCGTTCCAGCACCAGGAAATAGGCCGTCGCCAACTCGGCTTGCAGATCGCGATAGCCCTCTTCCTCAGTGATTCCGCGCACTTTCTTGCGGATTTTATCACGATAAGTTTCGGCGAACGCCCGGAAGCGAGGCGACGCCTCGACCCAGTGGGCGAATTGCACCGCTATGGGCAGTCGCGTATTGGTGAAGATATAAGGGAGCAAATTGCTAGCGGGCATAGACGATAGCCTGCTCCAGCGTCATGCTCCGCCCCCTCTCCCAGGCTGCCTCGAAGGCTGTCACGTCTAACCTCTCGCGGGCGGCTGCTACGTTACGGTCAAAGTCTTCCCGGTCTATGGGGTCCATACGCGCCCCTGTTGCCTCAAGGTTGGCCTCGGCTGCGGCCAGGAGGGTGGCGGCACGCTCTACCTCCTCCCGCGCACAGGCTAATTCAGCGAGGCCCGCGATAACGTACGGTATGCCCCAGGTGTAATCTACGGCAAGCTCCAGCGTAAGGCACTCATCGAATAGCATAGTTGCTCGCTCGTACTCCTTGCAGCGCAACGCGACCAGCGCGAGGTTGTTGAGCACGATAGCGGTGCTCCCCCTATCACCCGACTTGCGGAACAAGGCCAGGCTCTCGGTGAGGGAGCTATCTGCCTGGGTATAGTCACCCTGCCGGAGGGCAGCTCGCCCCATATTGTTGAGCGTGCCCGCCACCCCCCAGTCGTTACCCAGCGCTTTGCGTATCGCCAGGCTCTCGGCGTAATAGTTATGGGCACGCTCGAAGTCGCGCTCTATCTCGGCCACCCTCCCCAAGCCGTTGAGCGAGAGGGTCACACCCCAGAGATTGCCCATTTCACGCTCTATCTCCAGGCTTCCCTCGCAATATTTGCGGGCAGCCGGGTAATCGCCGCTGAAGAGCGCCATCCACCCCGCGGCGAAGAGAGCTTTAGCGCGGGTGGCGGTATGTTCGGTCGAAGCGCGGTCCAGCGCCTTCGCGAGACGGTCTCGCCCCTCCCCCAGGCGGCCCTTCACCTGCCACACCAGCGTCAGCGCGCCCGCCACCCTCAGCCCCAATTCTGCCCTACCCGGCACCCGCTCGCTCCAATCAAGCGCGGCGCGGATGTTGTCCCGCTCCATTTCAAGCCGCTCTATCCAGGTCGCTTGCTGCGCGCCGGTAAGCTCAGGGTCGGCGGCCTCCACCAGCGCCAGGTAATACTCGGCGTGAAGACGCTGAGTCTCCTCTTCGCCCTCCAACTCCGCCAGCCGTTCGCGGGCGTACTCCTGTATCGTTTCAAGCATGGTGAGACGTTTCTTCCTGGTGCTGCCTGACCCTGACCCTTTCTCCTGGCGCAGCAAGCTCTTGTCTACCAGCGAGGTGATCCCCTCCAGGAGGTCCATCGGCAGGTCGGCGTGAGCGTTACATACCGACTCAGCCGCTTCCAGCATGAAACCTCCCACAAAGACGCTCAAGCGGGCGAATAGAGTCTGCTCTCCGCGGTCCAGCAAGTCATAGCTCCACCCCACCGCATCGTAGAGGGTGCGGTGGCGAGCGGGCAGGTCGCGTGCGCCACCCGTCAGGAGGCTGAGGCGCTTGTTGAGCCTCATTGCAATTTCGTCTGGAGAGAGCATACGAATGCGCGCCGCCGCAAGCTCTATGGCGAGAGGCAGCCCATCAAGCCGCGTGCAAATGGAGGCCACTGCTCCCGCGTTCTCCCTAGTAAGCTCGAACTCAGGCTCCACACCCCGTGCTACCCCTACAAATAGCTCAATAGCGGGATAGCTTGCCAGCTCCTTCAGGTCGGGCAGGCGTGCGAGGTCGGGTAGGGGGAGCGGCGGCACCTGGAACTGCCTCTCCCCGCGCATACGGAGCGCTTCCCTGCTGGTCGCCAGCATCATCAATTGCGGGCACCATGCCAGCAGGTCAGCCAGCAGCGGAGAGGCATCTACTACCTGCTCCAGGTTGTCGAGGAGGAGCAAAGTGTGCCTGTCCCTCATGGCTCGCTTCAGCCTGTCGAGGAGAGGGGCCTGGCCCGTATCCTTCAACCCTATACACTGCGCGATAGTGGCCGGGACCAGCTCCGGGTCTGTTATCGGGGCCAGGGGGACGAAGTAGGCTCCATCGCGGAAATGCTTCGCTACCGCGTGCGCCACGCCGAGCGAGAGGCGCGTCTTCCCGACACCTCCTGGTCCTGTAAGCGTCACGACGCGCACGTCAGGTTGTAGCAGCAAAGCGCGTACCGCCTCCACTTCCCGCTCGCGGCCAAGCAAGGGAGTGGCCGGAGTAGGGAGGTTGTCGCTTGAAGCGGACTGGGGTTGGGAAAGCTGCTGCTCGGCGACCTGTATATCCAGCTCACCCCTGGCGACCTTGACGAAGCTTTCGCGGGCAGAGTCCGGCACCCCCAGGCACGTGGCCATAAGCTCGGCGATCTGCCTGGAAGGGTGGCGCTCCCCCGACTCGATCTTCTCAATCGTCACGGGCGAGCAACCGACGCAATTGGCGAGGCTTTCCTGGGTCATACCAAGCGCCTTACGACGCTCCTTGAGCCAGGCCCCTGTTGGTGTACTCTTCTTCAATTCGCAGACGGTTGTAATTCGTAATTTGTATGGTTATTGTATGGGTAAATGTATGGCCTATTATACTCCCAAATGCACTTTAATCGGAGTAGTATGAGCAACCAACCGACGCAATCTAACCTCTTCCTGATACGTATGTGGGTAGACCAGGATGGCACCACACATGGAGAATGGCACGGTAAGGTCCAGCACATGAACAGTAGCCAGGCGTCATCGTTCGATGATTGGGCGACGTTGAAGGAAGTGCTGACGAAGATGCTCGACGCGGGCCAAGCCAACCACAGCGAAACAATGCCGGATGAGGCAAACGTCCCAGATTTAGGGTCCACCTTCCAGGGCACATTTCCCTGACGCACATTGACCACGGCGACTTACGGAATATTGAACACTTATCAATAAGAGGGACCGAAATGGCAGAAGATATAGGCAGAGAAAGTGAGGAGCAACGAGCACGGCGTCGCGCAACAGAGACAGTCCGCCAGCCTGAGCGCGTTCGCGGCGAGCAGGCTAACCAGGGTGAAGGGCTTAACTATTCCCCCGAGCTTCTCGGAGACCGGAGGCTCGGCAACCGGGGTAACGCCTCCGTCCGCACCTCAGTGATGCAAAGCATGCAGCGAACGCATGGCAACCGCGCCGTGCAGCGTTTCCTGCAGAGTAACGCGTCCGTAGGGCTGGCGCAGCCTCAAGGGGACGAATACCTTGCAAGGCGTATCGAGGCGCTCTCCGGGTCCGGCGGCAAGCTCCCTGCGGGCGTACAGGCCCAGCTAGAAGAGGGCCTGGGAGCCGACCTTTCGGGCGTGCGCATACATACCGGGGCCGATGCGGACCACCTGGCACGCTCGATGAACGCCGTGGCCTTCACGACGGGCAGCGACATCTTCTTCCGCGACGGCGCTTATAACCCCGGCGCGGAGGAAGGGGTGAGACTCCTCGCACACGAGACGACCCACACGGTGCAGCAAGCAGCGGGCCCCGTAGAGGGCACCCCCAGCGCGGGCGGCGTCTCCGTCAGCGATCCCTCCGACAGCTTCGAGCAGGAAGCCGAGCGGGCCGCTGATAGCGTCATGTCGGGCGGAGAAGGCGCGCTGGCAGGAGAGCGCAGCGCCCCTGGCGCATCCACCGGCACAGCCATACAGCGTTTCGTGGAGCCTACTCCCTGGATGAACGCCAGTCCCTTCATAGAGCCTACACCCTGGGCAGGGCACGGCGGGCGGCATAGCGACTGGAATGGCATGCCTACCGGGCCGAACCTGAGCGTTGAGCCTGCAAACCCCGGCGCTAGCTGGATGCAATCTCCTCATACTCCCTCCCCAACAGGTGGCGGCTACGATCCGGCCTTCGACCCCTGGTACACACCCGGACCTTTGCTAGGACCGAACCTGGGAACAGAGCCTGCAAGCCCCGGTAGCGGCTGGATGCAATCTCCTCATACTCCCTCCCCGGCAGGTGGTGGATACGACCCCGCTTTCGATCCTTCCTACAACCCTATTTCCCTGCCAGGGCCGAACCTAGGAATAGAGCCTGCAAGCCCCGGCGGTGGTTGGATGCAATCCCCCCCTGGCCCACAGATAGACAACCCGGCCTTTCCGGGAGGCGGGCCATTCTTCAACCCCACACCCAGCATGCCTACCGGCGGTGGAGATGACCCCGCCTTCAATCCATTCTTCAACCCAACCCCTCAAGCGCCTATGCCCACGAGTGGCGGAGATGATCCCGCCTTCTTCCCATTCCACAATCCGACCTTCGACTTCCCCAGCGGGAGCGCGATAGGGTGGGAACCCGCTAAGAAGGGCGACCCCTCTACGCCTTGGGCCTACTTCAAAGACAACGGCAAGAAAGGGTATGATCGTGGTCTCGACGGTGGATTCGGGCTGTTTCATGGCGAAGATGAAATAGGGGGCGTGCCATTCACGGACGATATACTCACCGGGCAGTTCAAGCTGGGCGGCTGGGATAACGGGCAGGACGGTATGCGGCATGGTATATCAGGTAGCGCGGGTGTAGCCAAGATGGGCTTCAACAGCGGCGGCTTCGTCTCCGGCGACGCCGAAGCCTTTACTGCCGCAGCAGAGGCAAGCTGGGGCGATGATGGCGCGACTTTGGGCGCGCAGGCCACCCTCGTAGGTGGCTCCATGACCCTCGGTGGCGACCCTACTAAGGCGAGTAACCAGGATACGAGCGTGCGCGTCGGCCTGAGTGAAGGTATTGGCCTTGCGGGCCGCCTCCACTGGGGCGATAAAGATGGGGACAAGCATAGCGAGTACGGATTTGGCGCTGACTTCGGCCCCTTCTCCTTCGACATGAAGAGCGAAGACCCCCTCGGTACCCTGGCTCACGTGGCAGCGGGGTCAACAGCCGACTGGATACTCGGCGAAGGCAACACTACCGACAAGGCAAAAGCGTATGCAGACCAGATAGGAAATTACGCGGGCAGCGCTTATGACAGCGTCTCAGGCGCTGCAAGCAGCGCTTATGATACAATCTCTGATTACTTACCCTGGTAAGAAAATAATCCTGTGGTCATAAAAATGAGCGCCGCAGGCGCTCATTTTTATGACCACAAAACTCTCCATTGGGAGGGAGTTAGAGTCCCTGCTATAATGAGGGTGGGCGAAGAGGAGGGCTTGCACCCAGATGCCAGGCACTCTATGGTTGGGCGAGCATACGCGTTCCAGGCACCAGCTTTCTCTGCTGTTTGGCCTCGATGACCTGCGCTTTACCGCCTCCTACTGGTACGCTGATGCCGACCTGTACGATCTGGAAGAGCGTTACGGGCGCGACTTCATGGCGCGGCTCTACTTCCACATAGCTGCCTTCACCGCGAATACCCTTGTGAGCCTCCGGCCCGACACCCTCGACCCCGGACCTTACGCTCGCTTTTGTACCCCTGAGTTCTGGGCGCTCTGGAAAGCGGTCGTGCGGGGGGCATGGGCGCAGTGGCGCTACGAAAACGACCAACCCGATTACCTGGGACCTGCTCTGCATTCGGGTATCACGCATGGTCCTCGTAACAGTCCTGTACGCGTGCAGCCTGGGCCGGTGCCCGTGTTGAGCTTCTGCGGGGGTGGCAAGGATAGCCTGGTATCGCTCAAGCTCCTTGAGCGGGCGGGCGTGCCCTTTGACACCCTCGCCTATTCCAGCACGGTGTACGGCTCAGCCAGGCGCCAACATGACCTTATAGATAGCTTGCTCGACGTGGCTACAGGGCCTACCGTGGTACGGCGGCGGGTGTGGGCTTACGACGATCTCACAGATAGCCCTGTGCTCCAACTTGCGGGCAACCATAGCTCGACCTGCCTTACCGTCGCCGAGACGCCATCCTCGATATTCATGGCGCTGCCATTGGCTCTACAGCACGGGTACACCTATCTATGCCTGGGCCACGAGCGAAGCGCGGATACCGGCAACGTCGTGTGGGACCGCACGGGCGAGGAGGTAAACCACCAGTGGGGCAAATCGCACGAGGCCGAGGTGCTGCTGAACAGCTACGTAAATGAGCACCTTGTAGAGAACTGCCAGTACTTCAGCATCCTCAAGCCCGCGTACGATGTGCTGATATTCAATCTGCTTGCCGAAGAGCTGAGCGCGGTGCCCTATACCCATTCATGCAACCTGCATAAGCCCTGGTGTGCCAGGTGCCCCAAGTGCGCCTATGTGTGGATTAACTACATGGCATATCTTCCAACAGACGTGGTCAGCGGCATGTTTGCTGCGCATGGTAATCTGCTGGACATAGCGGATAACCAGCTCTCGTTCCGGCAGATGCTGGGTCTTGAGGCGCATACCCCATTCGAGTGTATTGGGCAGGTGGGCGAGGTGAGGCTGGCGTTCGAGCTATGCAGGCGCAAGGGGCTGGATGGAGAGGCTATGCGTGCTTTCGTGCGCGAGGTGCCTTCAGTGGACGTGGGCGAGCTACTGGCGCACTATCTACAGGTAAATGATTCGCTGACCACCTTACCTGCTATCGTGCGAAACGAAGTGCTGTCTCAGATGCGCTCCACAGCCTCGAGGGCTATGGAGCGGATTCGATTTGCGTCGTATGGCGCTTGAGAAAGCCTATAACAATCGCGTCGGATACGTCATCTAGCTGTCCGTGACTCGCATTCGGCAATATAGCTAGCTCTGCATTGGGGATGCCCCGGTACATCTCAACTGCTTGCTCGACGTCGACACCCTCATCTCTGTCGCCCAGCAAGATCAGCGTAGGAGCGGTGACCTTTTGGATGTCCTCTACCCGGTAGTCTTGTACGTTCCACCACAATATAGAGATTTGCTTCATAAGCGTCTTCCAATAATCAGGATCATCAGCGCGGGCATGCTCAGCTTTCAAATATTGAACCCAATCTTGCTCTTCTCTTTCCATCCGCTCAAAATCAATAACCCCTGGCTCAGGAAAGCCAAACCCCTTGAGCGCATCGAAATATTGCTCCGGGAACCTGTAACATGCGCCACCAAGAACCAGGGCATTGGTCAGATCAGGATAACGCATGCCAATCTCCAATGCGATTTGGCCGCCGTCGCTGTATCCAAAAACAAGCGGTTTGTGCAGGTCCAAAGCATGCATGAAAGCAGCCACATCATCCGCCATATGGCTATAGCTTAGTTCCCCGGCTGGATTGTTCGTTTTGCCGTGCCCGCGACTATCCAGCGCGATGACCCTGAAGTGCTTAGCAAAAGCCGGAATATGCTCCTGCCACGATTGCAGCGTTGCGGTTCCGCCATGCAGCAATATCAGTGGCTCACCTGTTCCATATTCCTCATAATAAATATTAAGGCCATTCGCCTTGATGTAACGTCCCTGCTGATTACCTATTGGATCCGTTTGGCTCATGGATTCCCTCCGTTGGCAAACTGATGATACACGTTCAAGCTCTTAGCGCGTGTTTAACAATAATGACGAAGGCTGAGGAGCAAGCCCTAGCGAAGCGCTCTTTCCCCTGTCATTCCGAACGAAGTGAGGCATCTCCGAGCTTGCCAGGCGGATAGATTTCTAGATTCCTCACTTCGTTCGGAATGACATTCTTTTTACATTTGTATCCTTTATCCCCTGGCAAACCTTTGAGCGGAGCGTGCTCGCGCCCTGGCCGCCTCTTCTGCGCGGTCCTTTGGTGGTGCGTTCGTCTCTAGCGAGCTGAGCAAGTTGCGGGCGGCTGCTGCTATCTCGTCAACGGCGGCATCGAAGGCAGCTTCGTTGGCTTTCGATGGCTTGCTGAAGCCGCTGAGCTTTCGCACGAATTGTGACGAGGCCGCGCGAATCTCATCCTCGTTCGCGGGCGGTTCGAAGTTGAAGAGAGGCTTGATGTTTCTACACATGTTTCACTTTCCTTCTGGTATAGGCGCGTCGAGGAATGGCGTGATGATCGGAAGCAGCAGATCGGTGCGGTATAAGATGTTGAAATGGGTCGTGCCAGGGAGCACCGCTAACTGAGAACTCGGAAGCTCCCCCATGCCTCCGTCTTCCCTGGCTCCGCCGAGCAGGTGGAATATCTCCAAAACGTGCTCCGGGCGGATAAGGTCGGCGTCCCCGACGATAAGCAGGGTAGGTGCCTTGATTGACTGGATTTCCTCCGGCGACCAGCCCTTGAAATTCATCATAGTATGCTTCACTTTGGCAATGAAAACGGGCCAGTGTTCGGGATTCGGAGCAGTCTGGGCGTAGATTTGTTCCATCGGCGTCCCCGCGAAGCCTTCGGGCGATACGCCTGGCCATTGAGCGACAATGGACGGGTAATATCCATCCTGGCTGTACGGGGCCGAGGCGGCCACCAGTTTGCGCACCAGGTCTGGCTGTTGCATCGCCATGCGCAGAGCCACCATCCCACCCATGCTGAAACCGAAGACGTCAACCTGGTTGATTCCAAGCTGCCGGACCAGATTGGCTACATCCTCCGCCATCTGCTCGTAGCTGAGTGGGCGGTCCAGGTCGGCGGTGCGCCCATGACCCTCAAGCTCGACAGCGATAACCTGCCGAGTCTCGGCAAGTGCAGGCAAAATCGGCCCAAGAGAGTCAATGTTCATGAAGCCCCCATGGAGCAGCACAAGCGGATTGCCACCAGTGCCGTGGATCTCGTAGTAGATGTTGAGGCCGTTCACGTTAGCGTAGCTGCCCGCGGCAGTCTTGTTCATTTCATCGGTCATGCTAGTTGTCATTCAACTTTCTCCTTTGCGTTCTTCATAAAGTGCTCCTTTGTAATGTAATCTCTAGGCATCGCCCATTTCTGCGACGATTTTTGCTATCCGCCGCTCACGCGTCTCCTGTGCCTTGGCTTCGGTCACCTGCCGGACGAATTCCTTGCGCATCGTGTATGACCGGGCCTCGAACGCTTCGAGCGCGCCTGCCTTTGCAGAGAGTGCTGCCTTGAGGTCCTCCGGGACCTCCACGGTTCGAGGTTCCGTATCAAGTTCGAGCGTGACCTCCACCTGGTTGCCCGCCTCAAGGCCCGACGCTGCTCTGTGCTCCTGGCTCACGCCTACCATGAACACGTCGCCGAAAACGGCAACGGTGTTGCGATAGGTGTACCCGTTTATGGTTACCTTGACCTTGGGCCTCTTCTGCGTGCCCAACGCGGCGATGACCCCGGCAGGTATACGGATACCGGTGGCGTTTATCCCCTCTGCTTTCTCAAGAATAGTGGTGAATGTTACTGCCATGTTGCAAAGCCTCCTAAGTCTGGTTGTTGCGGCCTGATGCCATTTAGCTGTTGAAGAACTCCTTCAATACCGGAGCGAGTATCTCCGCCGCTACGTCGTGAGTTTGTCCTTCCAGGGTGTGGTGCTGTCCATTGGGGATGGTGCTTGCCAGCTTTTGCGCAGTGTAGCGTATCCAGTCAAAGCTTGCCCCTCCGTCGAGCACGAGCGTAGGTACTGTGATAGAGGCCGCGCGCTCGGTCGGCAACGAATAGTCGCCCATGATAGTGGCGTCGTAGGCGAGCGTGTGCGCTAGCGCCTCCTGGGCAGGCCACCAGGGCGAGTTGCGCGCCTGGGCAGCAAACTCGGCAGGAAGACCTACCACCTTCACCATGAAGTACTCGACCGCGTCGCCTCGCTTACCTGCCGAGACCAGCTCGTTGTATATCGCCGCTGTGTTTGCTGGTGGTACAGGGCGGCTGTCACCGATAATGAACGGTGGCTCCCACAACGCCAGCTTTCTTATCGCAAGCCCGCTCGCCGCCGCTTCAAGAGCGAGGGCCGCACCTGAGGAGGTGCCGTACAAGAATGCAGTTCCACCGGCTTCAGCGATGATGGCGTCGATATCCTCGACCTCACGCTCGACCGCATACGGTGGCGTATCCCCGCTTGGACCTCGACCCCGGCGGTCATAGTTGAACACAGTGAAGTGCTTTGCCAGTTGTGCAGCGAGTGGTGCGTTTGACGACCGATCAACTGACCCGCCGCTCACCAGGATGACAGGCGGCCCATCACCCAATTTGTCGAACGCGATAGGGGTGCCATCTTTCGATGTTACAGTTCTCATGCTAGTTCTCCTTCTTGATCCTTTATTTTCACCCATTCTCTTACCGCACCATCCAGGGCCGTTCTCTTCGCTTCTACTTCTTCCATGCTGGCGAAATAGGCCATTCGCCGGTCAGGGTAATCGCCTTCCAACAGTCCGCTCTCATTGCTTAGAATCGCGCCGTTATGAAAGACGAGATGAACGCGGTGTTTAGCCCAGAGGTTGAATGTCACCATGTAACCTTTGTAGCTAAAACTTGGCGCTGCCCATTTGATTTGCTCGGTAATGCCGTTGTTCACATTCTTGATAATGTCCCGAATTGCCTGGACTTCTGCCTTGAATGGGTGGTCGAGCTTGTCCATAAATGCATCCACTTCTTCAGTCTTATTCACAAGCTGCTGCGGCTTCTTCGCTACCATAACTTCTCCCTATCTACGAGTGACCCAGAGGCTAAGGTTGCTTGATTGGCTGGACCAGCTGCGTTCCCCACGTTGATGGGTCCCAGCTTGAGGGGTCGAGGTCGTGGCTGAGATCAATCCAGTAGTAGACTTCCCAGGCGGCACCGTCTCTCTCGCGGCCTTGCTCTCTCAGCCAGGTTTCTATGCGGGCGTAGGCATCGCCCAGCTTATCGTGAGGTCCGGTGTGCCAGCTGGTTATAACTGGCCCGCCAGGTAGCTCGCCACCGGCGATCCGTCCCTCGCCGCCGATGGGCGAGGTCACAGGTACGCCCGTCTCAAGATCCGTCTCGGTCTCCCCAAAGGTGTGATAGCGCACGAAGGGTGGGCCGGCAGGTTGCGCGCCGTGCTGTTGCAAGTAGTCCCGTAGCGCCTGTATCCTGTCGCCCATCACCTCGCCTAATTGCTCTATCCGCACTGTCGCCCTGATGCTCAACACGGGTTGGGGTTCGAGTTGCTCTATCTTCACATCATTGTTAGTCTGTTCTGCGTTCATCGTAAGCTCCTTACAACCTTTCCTCGAATAACGAAGTATCTCTTTCCCTGTCATTCTGAGCGAAATAAGCCGAAGCCCTGAGGAATGAAGGGGAAGAATCTGAAAATCTATCCATACATCCAAGCTCGGAGATTCCTCACTCCGTTCGGAATGACAGGGAAAGGGGTCCTGTTCTTACGCACGCTCTACGGCATGGCCCTGGTCATATTCGACTCGTATCCGCCGCCACCTGGATAGACCCACCCGCCCGTGACGCTGTTGCCATCTTCGCTGAACGTCCCCTTGAAATAAGCCGGAGAGCCTTTCTCCCCACCCCAAATCGTAAGGGTGTCGCCTTCCAGCTCGTACACGTAATCAAGCGTCTCGCCCGTAGTGTCGTAATAGCGCGATTTAATCTCCTCGCTTGGCTCAGATCCAAATCGCCGCTCGTGCCCGATGATCTCAAGGCCCTTGATCTTCCGCCCGCCGTGGACAAAATCAACGTGTTGGAAAAGGAAGAAGCCCCCTTCCAGCCACTCGTAGGTGACCTGTCCAGATATATCGGGGCCGGACACATTCCACGTCCCGACCAATCTATCCAGGCTTTTGAGGTCGGGATTCGGTTCAGGTGCCTGCTGGTAAGCCTGGGTGTCGTTATTGTCGTCCATCATTCTCTCCTTTCACTTAGAGGCACTAACAAGACCTCTTGTAGGGGCGTGCCGTCGGCACGCCCCTACGGGACACGCCCTTTACGTATTGTTTTGAACTCTTGATCGCCTTCCGCTTCGGCCTACTTGACCCTTGTATACGTCAGATCGAAGTCGTGTTCCCAGTTTGAGCCGTCGCTCGATTTCTCCCAGAAGCCCGTGATGGTGTTGCCGTCGTCGCTGAATCTGCCCGTGAAGCGCTGCGAGAAGTCCGGCGATTCTCTCCAAAGCTTCCACTCCTCTTTGCTCAGGCTCATCTCATAAATCCTGGAGACGCCACGCGAGTCGAAATAAACCATAGAGTAGCTCTCATTCGAGTCGTCGCTGCCGATGATCGCAGTGCTGATGGGGAAGTCAGGGTGCTCGACGCTCCCACGCATGATAAGGAACGGCCCTTCCTCCAGCCACTCTATAGTTGTCTGCCCAGGTATGATAGTAGGCGAATCGAGCAGAATCGATATCTCCGTACGCCACGTGCCTGCCAGTACAGCCATACGCTTGATCGCGGGATTTGCCTCAGGTGCCTGCTCACTTTTCTTTCCCTCAGCGAACGACAGACCATTAGCCGCGAGAGCATCGCGGAGCTGGCCCAATGCCTTCGGCCCCATGCCATGCAACTCCTTTAGCTCAGCCTCGCTGATCTTCGTCAACTGCTCAAGTTGCGTGTAGCCTGCCCCGGTGAGCGCCCGTCGCGCAGGTTGGGCAAGTTTAGCTGGAAAGCCGCTATCGTCTTGCTCTGGTTTGTTACCTTTCATGGTCACTCCTCAATATATCTCTAAGCCCCCTGGAAGGGAGGAGAATTTCTTCCACTTTTTATTGGATTGGGACCAACCAAATAGAAAGTGAAAGAAATGTTTGGTAAGGTACTCTGTTTGCATCTGCTGGTAGCGGCTGAAAATCAGGCCTTCTCTACAAGCTCGGCGAGACGGTCCATAAGCTCGATGGCCCCGCCTTCCATCCCAGATTGCATCATCCCGTCCCGGTCCTCAAGTGACTGGAAGACGGCTGTACTGGTCCACCTGGTCTTGCCATCCTGCTCTTCAAGCCTCACCGTTTCGAGCGATACGTGGCCGGGCACACCTTCATATTCGAAGGTCTGGACAATCCGCTCCGGCGACGCAATCTCGTGGTAGACGCCGTGGAATGCGTGCTCATTCCCCTCGGAATCGCGCTGAACGTATCGCCAGATACCTCCCGGTCTCATCTCCATCTTGTCAACGATGGTGGCGAAGCGCTTCGGCCCCCACCATTGCGGGACAAGAGTCGGGTCGGTGATCGTCTTGAATACCAGGTCTCGTGGCGCGTCGAAGGTACGTGTGATGACGAGCTCCTGCTTTCCCGGTTCAGCGATAATAGTGGTCTTTTTCATGGCTTTTTCTCCTTTGATTGGATTTCATGGAGGACATCCTCCAGGCGGTCAAGGCTCTCTTCCCAGAAGCGGCGATAGCGCTCAACCCAATCTGCGACGTTTTGCATGGGGGCCGGGTTGAGGTAGTGCAGCTTCTCACGGCCAACTTTGCGGGTCGTAATGAGGCCGGCTTCCTCCAGGATGCCCAGGTGCTTCATCACACCAAAGCGGGTCATCGGCAGGTGCGCGCACAGTTCGTTGAGGGTCTGCCCGTCAGTTTGGGAGAGCAAATCTAGTAGATGGCGGCGATGGTGATCAGCCAGAGCCTTGAACAGATGTTCTGTTTCCATGTCATCATTATATGTTACCTTACGGTCACATGTCAGTAGATAATCGCATGATTTGCGATAAGATTTCTTTATAGCAAAAGTAGAATAAGAGTAAATCTCTTATGGGCGGTAACAAAGAGAAAGGCATGTAGGGGCGAGATTTATCGCGCCCTGGAACAAGAGGATATTATCTCGCCCTTACATCTGCATTATTCACCACTCCTGAATGTCGAAGCCCACGTTGCCGCTGCTACGCTTCCGTCGCGTAGTGGCATGATGGCGAGGCCCTTCAGCTATCGCGGAACTGCCAGAGCTGGACCAGGTTTCCTTCGGGGTCTTTCAAGGTCGCCAGCAATATGTCACCGTAGTCCGTGGGGTCCTGGATGAACTCGACCCCTGCCTCCTTCAGTCGCTCCCAGTCCGCCGTGAGGTCGTCGCTCGCCAGGCCCACCATGTGGCGCGCCGGGTCGGGATTGTGGCCGTGTACTTCGCTGTGCGTGCCCAGCCCCAGTGCCGGGGACTCTGGCGAAGCCTGGCCCAGAATGATGAAGCCCTCTGATACCTCGCCCACCTTGAGGCCCAGCACGTCCCGGTAGAACGGCAGGAGGTTATTCAGGTCCTCGCTCCAGATTGATGCGCCTGCGAATTGCGTAATCATCGTTTATCTCCTTTTAAGATTGGCTTTGTCCGTTTACGTGTAAGTTCCTATACCGGTGGGATGTTCTGGTTGAGCCGGAAGAGGTTAGTCGGGTCGTAGCGACGCTTGATCGCCGCGAGTCGCTCCCAGGTTGGCCCAGGGTAGGCTTCGCGGACCCGCGACTCGCCCTCATCGCCGAGGAAGTTGACGTACGCTCTGGCGTCGCCCTGGCGTAGCGCCGCCGCGAAGCTGTTGGCCCAGACCTCATGCACCGCCGACTCGTCAGGCTGCCCATAAATCACCGCGACGTTCACCATGATCCGGCTCTTGCGGTGGGCAAAGGCGGTAGCCTCAACAGGAACGCGGGCCATAGCCCCACCCAGCACCCGGAGCTGCGCCACGGCCATCACCGCCGTCGAGGCCTTTAGGTGATCGATGATCCTCTCCGACACGTCGCGGTCAATGACATCCATGAAGAGCGTGCGCGTTATCGCGACAGGGTGGTAGCCCTCCTCATCCGGTGGGTATATCTGTGGGTAGGGCATTGACCGGACCATGTCAACGATTGGCGTAGCGAGCGCGCGGAATGGCGCGATGGCACGCTGGCCCTCCTCGACCCCACCGGCGTAAGTCATCAAGGCGAGAATGACCAGCTTGCCGTGATGCTCGGCGGATATGAACGGCATCGGCGGCGCGGGCATGACGTTAACGATAGTCGTCAGCTCCTCCGGTGCGGCCTCCGACTCGCTGATAAACGAGGCGATGATGTCGGGCGTTGCCGGTAGTATCATCATGCCGCCCACAACCGTGCCAACTTCGCACAGCCGGAACTGGAAACGGGTCGCGACGCCAAAGTTGCCCCCGCCGCCGCGTATCGCCCAGAAGAGGTCTGGATGCGTCTCGGCGTCCACGTGGAGGAGCTGGCCGTCAGCGGTCACTATATCGGCGGCGATGAGGGAGTCGATTGTGAGACCGTGCTTGCGAACGAGATAGCCGATGCCGCCTCCCAGCGTGATCCCCCCGATACCAACCGAGCCTGTGTCACCGAAGCCTGTCGCGAGGCCATAGGCTCCCACCGCATTCGTATATTCGCCTGCGGTCAGGCCCGTCTCGGCCCACGCCGTGCGTCGCTCGACATCGATCTCCAGCACCTTCATCTCCGAGAGGTCAAGCACGATTCCCCCATCGGTAACGCCGTGACCCGCGGCGCTGTGGCCTCCGCTACGGACCGCAAGCTCAAGCCCCGTCTCGCGTGCGAGCGAGATGACACGCGAGACGTCGTTCGCGTCCGCGACCCGTATGATGGCTGCCGGCCTGCGGTCAATCGAACCTAGGAAGACGGTGCGCGCCTCGTCGTAGCCTGGGTCCTCCGGCGTGATCACCCGACCCTTGAGAACGGCGCGCAAGTCAGAGATGATGGCGTTCTTGTTTTCAACTAGCATTTCTCTTCTCCTATTGTTATTTGTCAGGCTAATTCTACTGGAACCGGTAGCGGGTAGGGTGGGTGGCCGTCTCCTCTGTGGTGCCGAAGGCGAATGCGACTGTGAGGGTCACTTCGTACACCTCATACGGGGCCGGACCTGTAGTAGGCGCGCTGAAAGGAGCGTCAAATTTGCCATCGCGCACGGTGACGGGCCATCCATTATCGGGTGCCGAGTAGACCGCGGCCAGGCGCTGGAGCTTCTCTTCATCTGCGACCTTCGCAGCCTCGCCCTCAAACACCAGGTCGAACTCGCCGGTGGCCAGGGTGATGACGCAGTGCGGGTTGTGCTCTATATTCTTCTCTTTCTGGGTGCCCTGACCTGTGGTGAAATAGAGCGTGCCATCCATCCAGATAGCTCCTATAGGCACCACGTGCGGGCGGCCGTCCGGGCGCACCGTCGCCAGCCAGTACGTGCCTCCATTGGAGGTATGCTCGCGTACCTCCGCCCAGGGGATCACCGTCGCATCCTCGTCACTAAGCATCTGCTCAGCTACCGGTTCCTTTTCATTACTAGCCATCTTTTTTCTCCTTTTGCTTAGTTCTATTCCACCATTCTGCGCTTCACGTCACCGATTATGATACCGTATCCGGCTCGTCTGTGCGCTCCACGACTACCACCGGGATGTCCCTTTTGGTCTTGCTTTGAAACCCCTCGTACTGGGGCATTATAGCGATCATTATCTGCCATAGCGCCGGCTTCTCCTCCTCGGTGGCGGGGCGGGCCAGCGCGCTGAATATATCTTTACCGACCTGCAACTCCACCAGAGGCTCCTCAAGGAGGTTAAGATACCAGAGCGGATTGCCTGCCGAACCGCCATTCGAGGCTACCAGCACGTAGCGATCAGCGTCACGGCCGTAAAACAAAGCTGTGCGCCGGAGCTTACCGCTCTTGCGACCACGAGTGGTCAACAACAGACTGTCTAGGCCGGAATATTTATGTCCCCTCTCACCCCCGCTCTCGACATAGGTGCGTATATGCTTCGCGACCCACCCTGTCGGGCTGTCCAGGACCTCTTCGTTCTGCTCAATCATGGTTCCTCCTGTCGTCTTATGCATGTGGGCCAATGGTCACAGGGCCTATGGTCAATTGAGGAGTGCCTTCAAGGAATTCCCCGACAAGCTCCACCTGGCCGTCAAGCTCGCGGCGCTGTGCGGGGGTAAGCTGGCCGAATGGCTCTACCGTGATCTCAAGCTTCCGGCCGGAGCGGCGTTGGTGCCACAGCCCCGCGACCACACCATCAACTAGCAGCACCGGCAAGTTACCCGCCTGGCCTCCCGACAGCGCCCGCTCGTAAGCCCGGCCAGGGAAGAGCAACTCGCGCGGGTGGCACCCCACTACGTAGGCATCGAAGTAGGGCAGCAAATGCACTCCCTGGGGCGCTGTGGACGGCGCAGCCGTATCCCCGGCCACCACCCACGCTACGCTGCCGCCGACCTCGACTTGCTCCAGCTCACCTGAAAGGGCGTCGAACAGCTCCGTCGCCCAGCGCGAAGGCACCGACAGCCACCGGGCGAAATGCTCAGGCGTGGCGGGTCCATACGAATGCAGGTAGCTCTTGAGGAGGCTGGCGAGTGCGGCCTGTCCCTCACCAGGGCGGAACCCGGGTAGCCAACGGCGGGGGCTGGTGTATGTGACCTTGCGCCCCCGGTTGGGGCCGAAGCAGAGCGCGCCCCTGTTAGACGCCGTCCCCTCGGCCCAGCGCCACCGGGGCCACATCCCCTGGAAAGCCGGCATGACCAACTCCCCGGCCCACGGTCCGGTACGCTCTACTATCGCGTCGGTCAACTCATCAACGGTCAGCTCGGCCTTCTCCAACGCGTCCGTGATCGCCTCGATGACCTCCTCGGTCTGCTCAGGCGTCAGCAGCGCATCCTTGCTATTGACGTTGCGAGAAGGCGGGAGCGCGGATAGGGCACCGGTCCACATCGGCAGGTCCTCTGAGGGGAGCAGGTGCACGGTGCCACGAGGCCCGCGTGTTTTGACCAGGCTTCGCTCGATCCACAGCGCTTCCCGCACAGCCGCGCTCGTGATACCGGCGATGCGCAGTCCAATAGACAGCTCGGCGGCGGACATAACCTGCGCGTGCGCGCCACACATAGCCCTGACTATATCAGCGGGCCGCGCGTTGTGCGATGGAGCAGATAGCGCATGACGCTCAAGCCGCCTTGCGCAGACCTCAGCCCATGACATCACTTTCATTTTCCCCTCACTTTGGCATCGAGGCCTCATTATGGCACATACGTTCTAAATAGTCAAGGATAATAGAGACTACTTTTCCACGCTCGATAGGAAAAAGGAAAGCCAAAAATAGAGAATTGCAGGTGGAAAACCAATATGTGCGCTGGGCTGAGTGCTATACTCGCTCAAAGCCACCGTGCAACCCTTTTGGGCGTGAGTCGTTATGCTTGTGGGACCCGAAATATTCACGATAATCGAGACCCGTACCGCGCTATGGTCCCCAACTAGAAAGAGAAAATAGGAGGATATAGATGAATTTCAGGCAACGCAACACCGCCAAAGCGGGCGTCGGCGTTAGCATCGCCAGCACTATGTTGGTTGCAACGATGCTTCTCAACGCCCTGCCTGCCGCGGCGGTAGACTTCGCTCATCCCGCTTTCAAGCGCGTATGGGACCGCACCGACTCCATCGTCGCTTCCGGCCAGGTGAGCCGCACCTTCTTCTGGGGTCCCGCGCCTAGCGCCGCTGCCCAGGAGCAGTACGTAGACGCTCCCTCAGGCACGCAGACCCGCCTCGTGCAGTACTTCGACAAGTCCCGCATGGAGCTGAACAACCCGACTGGCGACCCTAACTCCCCCTTCTTCGTCACTAACGGCCTGCTCACCATCGAGCTTATCAGCGGCCAGATGCAGATTGGGAATAACGCCTTCGTTGACCGCTTCTCTGCCAATATACCGATCTCAGGCGACATAGACGACAACGACGCCCCTACATATACCTCATTCTTGTCAGTCTCTAACACCCGCCGGGGCGACCACCGCCAGCCTCCCCGCGTTGACCAGTTCGCCACCGCGACCATCAACAAAGCGGGCCAGGTAGGCGACGACCCCTCAAAGGCCGCCTTCCCGCTCGCCAAGGTTGCCTACTTTGAGCCTACCACCGGCCACAACATACCGACGGCCTTCTGGAACTTCCTCAACGCCACCGGCCCCATCAGCGAGACGGGCCAGATCGTAAGCAAGCGCCTCATAGACCCCTGGTTCTACGCCTCCGGCCTACCTGTCTCCGACGCCTACTGGACCCGCGTCAAAATCCAGGGCACGATGCAGAACGTGATGATCCAGGCATACGAGCGCCGCGTCCTCACTTACGTCCCGACCAACCCTCCTACCTTCCAGGTCGAGATGGGCAACATCGGCCAGCACTATTATGATTGGCGCTACAAGGACTTCGGCAAACCCACAGGGACCCCGCCTACCTCAACACCCGGCACGCCCGGCCCGACTAACACGCCTGGCGGCCCCACCTCTACGCCCGCTGCGACCAATACGGCTGGCCCCTCGAATACGCCCGGCCCAAGCAACACTCCGGGTACGCCCGGCACCGCCACTGCCACTGCCACATCAACACCCAACGTAATCACCCAGGGTGCCGTGATTTTCACCTCGGAGCGCACGGGTAAGAAGCAGATCTGGCGCGTCAAGGGCGACGGCACGGGCGGTATCAACCTAACGTCAAGCAGCATCTCGTCCAACAACGACTACGCGATGTACTCGCCCGACTACACCAAGATCGCCTTTACCTCCGACCGCGACGGTAATGAAGAGATATACGTCATGAACGCGGACGGCCAAGCTCCACAGCGCCTGACCAATAACGCTGCACGAGACTACAAGCCCGTCTGGTCCCCCGACGGCTCGAAGATAGCGTTCGTCTCTATGCGAGATGGCGGCCAGGAGGATATCTTCGTGATGCCCTCCAACGGCAGTGGGCAGCCGCAGAACATCACCTTCCTGGCAGGTGCCGATAGCGACCCCTCCTGGGGCACGAACAACCGCATCGTCTTCACCTCCAGGCGCTCCGGCACGGCGCAGATATACACGATGAACCCTGACGGCACCGCCCTCACAGGCCCTGTCACCACCGCAGGCGAAAACTTCCTCCCTCAGTGGAACAACCGGGGCAACCGCATCGCCTTCGTCTCCAACCGCGACGGCAACCAGGAGATATACACCATGCGCACGGGTGGTGAAGAGCAGACCCGCATCACCAACAACACCTTCCCCGATTGGGACCCGAGCTACGCCCCCGATGACAGCCGCATCGTCTTCTCCTCAGACCGCAGCAGCGGCAACCTGGAGCTGTACATCATGGGCATCAACGGTGAGAACCCGGAGAAGATAACAATCCAGACAGGCGTGGACAACCACCCCGACTGGGGCCTCCAACCCTAATAGAGATGGAAAGAATAAAGCTGGTCGCCAAGCGACCAGCTTTATTCTTTCTAAGGACGGCAATTTTCATCAACAAAATCACCGCAGGTGATTTTGTTGATGATTTTTCAGCTGCCCTATATGAGGAGGGGGTATCCACCCAAAGACCGATTGACGTGGCATCGGTAGCAGGGTATCATCCTCCTGAGAGAAGAGAGGAGAGTGAGCAAGATGGCGCAGGTTGTTGAAGAGAAAGAAGCTGGAGCAAAAGGCGCGGAGCGCGTGACGTTTGTCACCATACTGCGGAATCGTAATTTTCGTAACCTCTGGTTAGGGCAGATCGTATCCCAGGTGGGCGACTATTTTGCCTTCCTGGCTATTATGGTAGTGGTCAGCGGCTTCTCCGAAGACCCGGCCTCGGTCACGGGCAACGTTTCGGGCGTTATGATAGCCCTTACCCTGCCACGCCTCCTCTTTGGAGTGCTGGCGGGGATCTTCGTAGACAGGTGGGACCGCCGCCGAACGATGATTGTCTCCGACATGCTTCGGATGGCCCTCACGCTGGGCATGATACCCGCGTTCATGTCGAAGAACTTGCTGCTGATGTACGCACTGGCATTCGCCATGTCCACCGTGGGAGCCTTCTTCAACCCCGCCAAGGGCGCGCTCATCCCCAACCTGGTGCCGACCGAGCATCTCATGTCGGCAAATGCCCTCTCCCAAACCTCGATGACTATGGCCTTCTTCGTGGGTCCCGCGCTGGCAGGCTCTACCTTCGCCCTGGTGGGCAACGGCAACCAGTGGATAGCTTTTGTAATAGACTCCGTATCTTTCCTCGTCTCAGCCCTGGCCCTCCTCGCCATCACGATGCCCCGCAAGTCGGCCATCACAACCAATTCCGAAATCGAAAATCCAAAATCCGAACTCTCAAAAGTGTTGGAAGAGTTACGAGTCGGCCTCAAAGCGCTCTTACTGAGCCGGACTATGGCGACGCTGACTGTGGTATTTGCGGTAACAATGTTGGGGGTAGGCGCGCTGAACGTCCTGTGGGTAGCGTTCCTCAAGGTCAATTTAGGCTTCACGAATGAATCGGAGCTTGCCTGGCGTTTCAGTATTATAGACATCGCTTTCTTCGCGGGGATGGCAATAGCCAGCGTGGCGGTGGGCAACTTCCTCTCGCACCTCGCGCCAAAATGGTTTGTCGTGTGGGGTCTCATCCTCGCGGGTATTGCTACGGTCCCATTGGGCTACCTGCCCGACTACTGGCTCATCGTGGCCGTTATGTTCCTGGTGGGGCTGTTCGTCGCGCCGATCAACACAGGCTCGTCCACCCTCATGCAGATAGTCGTCCCTAACAGCCAGTTAGGGCGTGTGGGTGGGGGTATCGGCACGGTTACGGAGGTTGCGTCCATCACCTCGATGGGACTGGCGGGCGTGCTCGGCGCGACGCTGGGTATTCCCCTGGTCTTCTCCATATCAGGCGTGACGCTAGTTATAGCGGGCGCGTTAGCGTGGATCGCCCTCCCCAACTTGACTCTCAAAGACAAGGTAGAAGAAGAGGCATCCGCCGACGCATTTATCCCAATGGAACAGGCAGCAAACGTCGCCTAAAACTTTGTTTGAAACCCCGCCCGGCATCTGAAGATGCGGGCTACACAAACGAAGTCCCCCTTCGGGGCCTATTCGGCTCAGCCCGCGCAGGCGGGCTTTGTGTTATGTAGCCCGCAGATTTATCTGCCGGGAGGGGCCAGATGCACCTATGTTGATTATTTGCTAATTTTCATTAGTCGCTGGGCAGACTTTGCAAGGACGTCACTAACTCCCCACCTTGCGTGCGGGCAGCCTCAATCGCCCGGCCCTGTTGTAGAACCACCATTCCACGCTGAGTAAGCCTAGAGAAGCCAGCAGCACCCAGGGCCATATCTCCAGGGGGCGTGTCGCCTCACTCTGGGCCGGGGCAGCTTCTGTACCTGCGAACGCGAGGTCGGGCCGGGGAGCGATGTCCGACTCGTCACGGCTGAAGAGGTTGACTGCAAACCGCTCCGCCTCGCCCAGCGCTTTTCCATCCGCTCGCTGCTGTACAGTGTAGACCCCCAGTTCATCGGTGCCCGCGAACGACATGCTATCCGAGCCGGACGGGCGCAGCACCGTTGCCTTACCCCCTGGTGCAGTGACGATTATCTCCTGGGCTTCGGGCAAGGGCGATATGCTCACAGGATCGCCCGCGCCGAGGCTTTGCTGAGCGCCTACAGATACAGAGGGCCGCAGCCACTCCACGAGGTTCGCGGTCAATATTGGGAAGGCCACCTGTAGAGGCAAGTCTGACTGGTGCAAATCAAAAGCCATCACGGCTACCCTTCTCCCACCCGTCTCTCCCGCGAGTATAAGAGGTTCCCCCGTTGTCGCCCGCACGAGCACTCGTGCCCAGGGCGGGGTAACTATCCGTTGCGCGGCGGCGATATGTGTGCCGGAGAGGTCCACGAAGCGCATGAGTGGGTCGTTCACCTCCACCTGCCCTATAGCGGGGTACTGTATAGTGCCCGATACCGGCACGAGAGGCGAGTCTGGCGGAGAAAGGATGAGCAGGTTGCCGGGGGGCAGCTGCGCCGGAATGTATGCGTCGAGAACCGTAAGTCCATAGCTCGCCGAGGGGACGTACTGCGAGGGCGCGACCTTGAAGAGCTTCATATTGGGCAGCAAGTTGAGCGACTTTTCGAGGAAGCCGTTGCCCGCTGACACGAGCAGCACGTCGGACGCAGGCGGCCTGGGCCGTAGCGCCCACCCCTGGTTGTCAGTCGAAAGCATGTCGGCCTCTTCGTCGCCAACTGCCAGGCTCGCTTCCACCAGCTGCGTATCGAGCGGCATCTCCTGTAATGTTACCACCTCTTCATCATTGGCCGCGATCTGCACCTGACGCGAGTCGCGCAGTGTGCCGTCTACTTTGATAGACAGGATGGCATCTACGGCTTCGAGGCCTGGGTTAGCTACCGAGGCGAAAAGCTCAGGGCCAGCTTGCGTATCTCTCAGCGACAGGGCAGTGATCGCCACGTTACGCGCCGACTCGCCCACGTTGATGTAGAGTGCGCGCCCAGTGACTCTGGGTAACTCGCCATCTCCGGTAGGAAGTGAGCCATCCGAGATGAGCGCTACAGTAGAGTCCCCCATCTGAAGCGCGGAGGCCGAGGCGAGGGTCAGCGCGGTCACCATATCCGCCCTGCCATTCGATGCGGAAAGGGCGTCCAGGGCAGCGCGTAGCTGCCCCTTGTTCGAGGTCGCCGGAGATGCGATGAGCGCCTGCGGCCCCGCCCACACGATAGCCATCTTGCGCTCCCCGCTCAGGCCGTCTATGAGAGTGCCAGCTTCTCGCTTCGCCCGGTCGAACCTGGATGCACCTCCCTCTTCGTCCGTTGCCCGCATCGAAGCAGAAGCGTCAAGGACCACCACGACATTGCCGGTAGCCACTCCCTCCGTATAAACGAAAGGGCGCGCCAGGCTGAGCACGAGGAGCAGCAAGAGGAGCAGTTGCAGCAGCAGTAGGAGATTGCGCCGCAGCCGCTGCCAGGGAGCGTTGGCCGTGCGGTCCTGCAACGCTCGCTGCCACAGCAGCGACGACGGTACGTGCAGGTCCTCTCGCCGCAGCCGCAACATATAGAAGATGACGATGGGCACGGCGAGCGCCAATAGAGCTAATGCTACGGGAAGGAGGATGCCCATGTGTTATTGTAACATGGGTGAAACGTGATGCGTGACAACAGACGGAGGACGAAAGACGAAGGACGAAGAGCGAATAACAAGGAGGCTGCGCGAAAAGCCTCGACCCTGAAAGCCCTCACCTCAGATGGCACGATATATTCGCGGAGCGCGCAAGGTGAAGCTCTAGACGCGCTTCATAGATTTCTCCTGCCCGTTCTGCCTGAGAATCATCTCGCTGGCAAGACCACCCTGCGATATGGTGAAAGCAGCTTCCGCATCTACTATACTTGCGAAGAACTCACTATTAGAGCGTGGGTGCAAATCAATCGCGGCCTGAGCCGCAGGGTGCAACAAGAGTGTATCTCCTTCCCTTGTTACTTTCCAGTAAGTGCCTCGCGTAAATTCATACTTTCCGGTGTAGCGGTCCAACAGTTGCGGTTCTATGCGGGCTATACGTTTCGGCGCGGGAGCGTCAGGCCAGCCATACTCCTGCGCGATAGCTCTCAATATCTCAAAGATGAGCGGCTCCCCGACGAAAGAATTCGTCATTATGGCAGCGCCAACCTGGGGCGTCGTGTACGCAGCCAATTCGGCAACGTAACCGTGCGTGCTTCCGCCGTGCCCAAAACGGACCGAGTCGTGCGTGCTCTCCAGGTTGAGCAACCCCAGCCCTGCTCTGCCTGATAGCTGGGGAGTCAGCATCTCCTCCACAATCTCTTTGGAGAGCAAACTGCCTGGAATACCAGCTTTCGCTCGCTGTATCCCGATTGCCATACGGGCCAGGTCGGAGGGGGTGGTCCACAGGCCCGCGGCAGCCATCTCCGGGTAGACGTGCCACTTTCCGGCCACCGGCTCTTTCCTCACCCAGTAATGACCTGAAGCGGTCAGGCTCCTGTGTGACCCCGGCAGCCGTTGTTTGAAAGTGCTGTGGACCATGCCGAGGGGGCCAAGCAGAAGCTCTTGCATGAGATCGGGAAAAGGCTTTCCAGTAACATCCATGAGCATCTGCTGCACTATAGTCGTTCCGCCGCCCGAGTAACGAAACTGCGTGCCCGGTATGAGGTTGACGTAGATTGCCCTGTTATTCGCCGGTTTCTCGCCGTTTAGCGTCTGGAGTAATGACGGTATCTCCTCTTCCTGGTGATAGCCCGCGAAGCCGTTCACTGTGGTCCCTGCCGTATGGCTCAGCAACTGCCGGAGGGTTACTCGCGGTTGCCAGGGGCCGTTTGAGGGCACTTGCCACGACTTGAGAAAGGTATTGGCATCTTCATCTAGCGCCAGGATACCCATGTCTACCAGGCGTAACGCCGCCAATGCCGTCGCTGTCTTGCTGATAGAGCCTGCCTGGAAGATTGTATCTGTCTCCACAGGGTCAGGTTTGCCCGCCTCCCGCACCCCGTAACCGCGCGCCCACTCTATCTCGCCGTTGTTTATTACCGCGACGCTTACGCCCGGTATCCCATAATGCTCCATCCGGTCTAAGATGGTAGTGGGCCTATACTCCTCGCGCCAGGGTGCCGTCTCAAGCACAAGCCCACTCTCGATTCGACTTATCCTATGGCTGGTGTCGCTAACTTCGGTTGCAGGCTCTATCGCCATCGCCCACTCCAATCAGGCTGAGATGGTAAAAGGCTTATCCCTATCTGCTTTCCGTTGTGCGCGCCCTCTATCTTCGCATCTCTCGTCCTGGCCGCGCTTCTCATACAGTCCAATAGGGGCAGCGGCAAAGAACCTCACATACCCGCAGTTGTCGCAGATGATCTCCACCATAGGTGTCAGGTCACTTCCGAGATGAAGCCCTCCCGGCTTGAAAACGGGAGCAGCTACAATATCGCCTGGCAACCAATCGTGTGACGTGTCACAGGCCGGACATTGCGTGCTGATCTTCTTGCGCTCCATCCATTCGATGAGCAATCGTTGTTGAGCTTGATCTAGAGCCATAATCTTCCCCTTTCTTGATTGCGCACGACTTCTTATTCCGCATCATCCGTTGGTAATTGCGACAGATCAGGTATATCCGTCAGGTATATACCAGCGACCAGCCCGTACACTTTCTCGCCCGCAACCCCCTTCTGGCCGAACTCCTCGGAGAGCGCCTCTAGCCGCAACGCAAACTCGCGGGCCAGCGACGCCGGTATCCTGGCATGGTTTATCAAGAACATGGAGGGATCGTCTTTGTCAGGAGAGGGGGTGAACTCAGATAGAGCCTGCCGGAGCGGGACCACCATCGTCTCATGTGGGATGGCTATCGCGCCATCTCCAACGTGCGGCCCGTGAACATCTGTAGAGCTTCTATAGAGCCTGGCTACCCGCCCGTAATATTTTTCGGTGATTGCCCTCACCTGGCGGGTGCGCACTACCCGGATAAGGCCCGCAGCCTCAAGCACCTTGAGGTGGTGGCCTGCGCTCCCCTTGGGCATGTTGAGCACCCCGGCCAGTTGCTTGGTCGTCGCGGCACGCTGTGAGAGCAGCCCCAGGAGCTTGGTTCGTGTAGGGTCGCCTATCGCCCTGAACTGCTCAGGCGTGGTCAACTGCATGACTTCCGCCATTTCATAATCAGCGCGCAAGCTTTGGTCGGCATTCTCCGTTTGGTCGGTCATTTTAGTTATATATCATAATTCCCGACCATTGTCAATAGGTGAGTATTCTTTTCACTTAAGAGAAGTCTATGTACGCTCCGCTTTTTGCAGAGTCCTAAGCGGTTTGACGCTCCCCTCCAAATCGCGTATAATGATAGGCGGCCTTCGGGCTGCACCAGTCTTGAAAGAGTGGGCTGTCCGGCCCGATTTTGTTCGCCAAATACATGTAAGACGTAGCCCGCGATATGCGACACGCGATACGCGATACAGAGGAGTAACAGAGAGCAGATGCTGAAGATTCGGTTGCGCCGCATGGGCGCTATCAGGCAGCCGCACTATCGTGTGGTGGTGGCGGATGCGCGGTCGCCGCGTGACGGGCGGTTCATCGAGAACCTGGGGCACTACAACCCCCTCACCGACCCGGCGACGATACAGATTGACATCGCCAAATACGAAGAGTGGAAGAAGAAAGGCGCTCAGCCTACCGACGCGGTGGTGAGCCTGGTGAAGCAGTTCAATCGCACCCAGCGGAAGGCTGCCGAAGCGGGTGAGGCAGCAACCCCTGCTAAGGCCAGCGCCAAGACCCGCACAGCTTCAGGCAAGCGAAGCGAGCCGAAGGCCGAGGCTGCTACAGAAGACGCGCCTGAGACCACCGAGACCACCGAAGATGCCCCTATGAACGAGGCTATGGCCGAGGCTTCCCGCGATGGTGGCGAAGGTTCGGAGGCTATGACGGGCGGCATGGGCGACGGCGCGGAGGAATCGGACGCTGCAATTAGCGAAGCTGCCGAAACGGGCGGCTCGGCCAACCCCGGCGCGGGCACAGAGGAAAGTGACGAATCCGCCGGGTAGTCAGGTAGCCAGTTATGTTGAATATTCTATAACCGGAAGTCGAAAGATCGCTGTAGGCGGTTTTTCGATTTTTGGTTATGAGACCAATCGCGGTAGAGAGTGGAGGCGTTATGAAGGACTTGATTGAATATATCGCTAGGAACCTTGTAGACAATCCTGAAGGTGTGCAGGTGAAAGAGCATCGCGGCGAATACGTCATCCGCGTGCAGCTCCAGGTAGACGACGACGACAAGGGCAAGGTGATAGGCCGGGAGGGGAAGATAGCCCGCGCTCTGCGGACCATCGTAAACGCCACCGCGTCGCGTGAGGGCAAGCGCGGGATATTGGAGATTGAGTAGGCAGTAGCCCGGTTGTAGCTTATCGATGGAGCGTAATGAGCGATAACGCCTCCGAATCTCCAAATCCGAAATGGCCTTCGGCACAAATCCGAAATCCGAAATCGTCCACGCCAGAGCACCTGTTCGCCGGGCAGGTGGTCGCGCCTTTTGGGGTGAAGGGTGCGGTCAAGGCCACTATCTACACGGAATTCCCTGAGAGGATCGGGAAGCTGGAGGGGGTAGTGCTAGCGCCGTTTGGTTCGGTTGATCCTGACCTCGCGCCGACCGCCGGACTGGACCCTGCTGCTCTGCGGGGACCGGGGAGTGATGGCCGGCAGGCAATTGTGCCTGGGCCTGCGAGCGCCACGACCTTTGGAGTGGAATCTGCAAGCGTGCACAAAGGGCAGCTTATCCTCAAGCTGTCGGGTGTTGATAGCATAGAGGCAGCCGAGGGGCTGCGCGGCTACTGGGTGATGGTGCCCATCGAGCAGGCAAAGAAGCTGCCCAGAGGCTCATATTATCTGTACCAGCTCGCGGGCCTGGATGTGTACGATACCTCCGGTGAGTATGTGGGGAAGATTGACGAGATAATCACTTCGGCTGCGAATGACGTATATGTCGTTCGCGGGCCAGGTGTAACGGACCTTACAGGGGAGCTATTGGTGCCTGCTATCAAGGCTGTAGTAAAGCGAGTTGATGTAGCAGGCGGCAAGATGGTGATAGCGCCGCTCGCTGAGTGGACGTGGAAAGCGCGGAGTGCGGAATAGAGGTACAAATATGGTCTTCCTTGTAGCGCTTATACTATTTGTAGTGGTCATGGGCTATCTAGATTCTCGGCTGCGATGGCCGAAGCCCGGGGATAAGACACCCCGGTATGTGCCATTGAGCGAGCGAAGCAAGACGCTGAGGCGGGATTGATAGCGGACGACGGACGACGGACGACGGACGACAAACGATAGCTTACAGATGACAGTTGGCCTGACAGTCGAACGCCAAAAGTTATAACGCATTATCGTCCGTCGTCCGTCGTCCGTCGTCTATCGTCCGTCGTCAATCAAGGAGGAAAGCATGCTAGCAGGTCATTTCGGTTTAGCTGCTGTGGTGAAGGCGCGGGAGCCGCAGGTACCTTTGTGGGCACTGATGGTCAGCACGCAACTGCTTGACATAATCTTCGTCGTACTTTACGTGGCAGGTATCGAGAAGATTGTGCCGGTCGAGGGGTCAAATGGCGGGTACGGGCAGCTGATAGGGCGTAACTTCGACTATACGCATTCCCTCGTTGGGGCGTTGATTATCAGTCTGGTAGCGATGGTTGTAGCCGCGATACCCTGGGGGCGGCGGAATGGATTGATTATAGGCGCGATGGTCTTCTCGCACTGGGTGTTAGATTTGTTGGTGCACAGGCCGGACCTGGCGATCCTGCCGGGAAACGCGGGAGACTTGCCGAGGATAGGTTTGGGCCTGTGGGCGATACCCTGGCTAACTATGGCTATGGAGCTTGTACTGATACTGGCCGGGGCCTACTTGTATTACCACGCCGCAATGCGTAGCGCCGTGAAGGCAGAGAGGCAAGAAGCTAAAGCGGGTGTCGCGACTCCCGGTTTCCGGCAGCAGGCATTAATAGCCTCGGTAGCGATGCTGGTAGCGCTTGTAGGGACGCTGGTCGCGGACGTGCTGGTTCCGTTCCAGCAATAGCCAATCCGTTCTTCCATCAACAAAATGAGCGCCTGTGGCGCTCATTTTGTTGATGGAAGAACAAGCCCATTGGTAATAGGGAGAGTGATGGCACGGGTCGTGCATCTCAGTTAAGCTGGTTCTAATGACATAGCGAAAAGAGAGGTAATGTGATGAAGGTTAGAGATATTATGACGAAAGACCCTGAGACCGTGATGCCCGGCACCACTATAGGCGCGGTCGCGGGCATGATGCGCGACCTCGACGTGGGGATCATACCGGTGGTGAACGAGGGGCGTTTGTTAGGGGTAATTACGGACAGAGATATAACGATACGCGTGACCGCGGCGGGACTGAACCCGCTTGAAACCACAGTTCAGGACTTCATGTCCCCTAACCCGGTAAGCCTATCGCCCGACGATAAGCTGGAGAAGGCGCGTGACCTGATGGCAGAGAAGCAGATACGTCGCCTGCTGGTGACGGAGGGTGATGAGCTGGTCGGTATCGTGTCGCTAGGCGATGTAGCCACCAAGGACAAGTCGGAGGACGACAAGACCGGAAAGGTACTTGAGGAGATTTCCGAGCAAACCAAATAACAGATAATAAAATAGAGCGGGTGCGGTCT
>DATEOC010000022.1:0-64214 GCA_035274425.1 Chloroflexia bacterium | reverse complement strand
CCCCCGCACCCACCCCACCACCAATACACCTCCCATAAGACCTCTGCGTCTCTGCGGTGAATACTCATAAAAATCTTGGCGTTTTATCGTCTATCGTCCGTCGTCCGTCGTCCGTCGTCCGTCGTCCGTCGTCCGTCGTCCGTCGTCCGTCGTCCGTCCCCATTTATCCCCAAAGCGTAACACTCCTTGCATGGGAGCGTCAAGGGGAGTAAAATCGGCACATGGGCAACGGTGGTGACGAGATAACGCTGTCGGGCATGGTCTTTTTCGGGAGGCACGGGGTAAACCCGGAAGAGACGGCGCTGGGGCAGAGGTTCGGGGTGGACCTGACTGTCTTTCTCGACCTCTCCAAGGCAGGGATCACCGACGAGGTGGCCGACACGGTGAGCTACGCCGCCCTGTATAAGCTGGTACGGGGGGAAGTGGAGGATGAGCCGAGCGGACTCCTGGAGCACTTAGGGGCACGAATTATGCTGAAAATCCTGAGGCACGACACCCGAATCGAGCGCGCGCGGCTGCGAGTTACGAAGCTGAACCCACCGTTGAAGGGAAGCACAAGCGGCCAGGCCTCGGTCACAATCGAGCGTGACAGGGTGTGGCTGGCGAATAAAGATGGGTGATCGATGCCGGGGTAATCGCTCTTCAGGAGACCACAAGTCTAGAAACTACTGCCAACCCGGCTATTTTAGTGGACACTGGCACGGAATATGCAGTAGATGTACGATTAGCAGAACGCGACCTCTTGAGAATATTTTCGTATATCAGTTCGGGGCGGGGCAGCACTTTGGCTCACAACATAAGAGAGGATTTTGACCCAATACAAGTGGGGGCGGGACTGTTACTCATCGATTCGGGAGTCCACGAAGCGGGAGTAATCAGCGAGGGCCGCGTCTACGCGTCGGGAGAGCACAAGAGCGGGATGTGGTGGAAACCACTCCAGGCTCCTGACGGCGCGCCTCACGGGGTCGTGTCACAACGAGGCAAGGTGGAAGAGAAGGACGTGCTCGTCGTTGAAGACGAGGCCTATCTATGCGACCTGATAGCAGACGTGATCGAGTCTGATGGGCACGTCGCGCGCAAGGCGTCCAACGGACGCGAGGCGCTGGCCTTGCTGAAAGAGCGCCGCCCGCAGCTGATACTGCTCGACCTCATGATGCCGATCATGGATGGTTGGGAATTTATCACCGTCCTGAAGTCCCACTCCGAATGGGCCGAGATCCCGGTAATCATCATAACCGCCATCTATGACGCCAGGCGTACCCAGCTAGAGACGGGCGCAAAGGCGGTCATAACCAAGCCGTTCGATATTGACCAGCTCAGCGAGTTAGTCAACATGTATGCGGAGTGACCTGCTAGCTTTTCTCCTCTAACCAAAATCAGCGCCCCAGGCGCTGATTTTGGTTAGAGGAGCTTTTATCAGGAAGCGAGTATGATACAGGCACGCTCGGTGCGGTATAATATTTCGGGACTAATTACTGGCAGAGGATAAAAGATGCGAGAATACGTGAGCGAGATATATGCCTGCTAAGACGCGGAAGAGGTCAGCTGCGAAACGGGGCGTAGCAGACGTGGGGGTCACAGGTAGCAACCAGGTTGTGAATGCGCGAGCTACCAGATCGACGCGGGTACAGCAGCCTTCTCGAAACGCCAGGGGCGGCCCTAACTGGCTGCTGACCGGCGGCGCGGGTATCTTGCTAGTTGTGCTGGTGATCCTGGCGGCGCTCTTGTGGTTTCGCCCCAATGACAACATCAACCCTGTAACCCCGACGCCCGGCCCGGCGTCACCCCTGGGGCGCATCAGCTTCCTGCGTGGCAACGCGGACGGGACGAGAGATGTATATGTCGTCGATCCTGACGGGAGTCGCCAGGAGCGCGTGACCAACGGCATCTTCATAGAGGGCCTCACCTCATGGTCGCCGGATGGGCGGTATATCGTCGCTCAAATCTCCCAGGAAGGTATCTCTACCATCGCACGCATAACAGTAGGCACCGACAACAAGGGGGGCGAGGTAGCAGCGCTCACGTCAGACATGATGGTTGACGGCACCGATAAGAAGGCCGACAGCGCGCTACCGGCGTGGTCGCCCGATGGCTCGTTGATAGCATTCCAATCGAAGAAGGAAGGGGGGAACTTCCAGGTGTACGTCATGGACCGCGACGGCAACAACAAGCGCCGCATCTCCTCCGGCCAGGCCGTGGCGATACAGCCCTCATGGTCGCCCGACGGCAAGAGCATCACGTACGTCGGAGGGGGGAAGGTGGACATGGGTGAGCCAAAGGAGCTATACACGGTGGGCCTTGAAGGTGGCACTCCCAAGCAGATTACGACCGGGGGGAAGGACATCAGCAAGCCCACATGGTCGCCCGACGGCAAGTACATCCTCTACCTGGATAACCTGAGCGACCGCTTCAGCGACATCATGATAATGAACGCGGACGGCTCCTCCCCACGCAAGCTGGCCGACGGCGTGCGTGGGTCAAGCCCGCAGTTCAACCCGGCAGGTGACAAGCTGCTATACTATTTTGTCTCGATGCCTTTAATGACCACACCCTCAGGCGGCGCCAGCGCTGTCGTTGGGAGCGACATTTTTACAGTGCCCACGGCGGGTGGGCAACCGGCCAACTTGACCCTCAACTCCGATGACGATTACCAGCCCGCATGGTCGCCTGACGGCAAGATGGTAACATGGGCAAGTGTAGTGCAAGGCGGGGCGGGGCATAAGATAGTGGTGGCGGGGGAGGATGGGTCGGGGGTCAGGGTCCTCTCGCAGGGGCAGGGGGATGACTACCAGCCACAGTGGACCGCGCCACCCAGGTGATAAGCTGACTCAGGAATAAATATTGAACCGTCTGCAAGAAAAGCTACCTTCCCATTTGCCCCGGAATATTCTATGGGCCGCACTGCTTTCATGCATGATAGCTCTGCTCGTAGCATGTGACACGGCAGGGATTCCCAATGGCACCGCCACGCCAATCGCGGGCCAGACTCCAACTCTTCCCACGGTGGCCTCCAGCCCGACAATAGAAATCCAGCCAACCGCGTCTACTCAGGCGACGCCTCTTGTTACAGCAACGCCAGGCGTGACGAAGGTAGCTACCGCGCAATCCACGAGCGTCACGAGCGAAACTGCCTCGCCCACCGCCACACTCATGTCGCCGGCGGAACGCAATGAACTGTTCGAGGAGGTATGGGGCACGGTAAATGACCATTATCTGTACGCCGATTTCCGGGGTGTGGATTGGAATAAGACGCATGATGAGTACGAAGAGCGCATCAACAAAGTGGGGAGCGCGGCTGAGTTCTACACGGTGATGAGCGAGATGGTGGGCCTGCTCAACGACGACCACTCGCGCTATCTCTCCCCGGAAGAAGCGAAGGACGAAGATGACCTCAACCGGGGAGATGCGAGCTATGCAGGTATCGGAATACTGAGCAAGTATGAAAGTAGCTCGGCGCTGGTGCTGCTCGTATTCCCGGACAGTCCTGCCGAGGAGGCGGGCCTACAGAGGCGCGACCGCATCCTCGCGATAGATGGCAAGAAGATAGGAAACGACGGCGACGTCAGCCCGATTCGAGGCCCCGCGGGGACGGACGTGCGCCTTACCGTGAAGTCGCCTGGGGAGGAGCAGCGGGAGGTAACTATTACTCGCCGCGCCGTGACCGGGAAGATAACGGCCTCCAGCTCCCGGCTGGAGGTGGACGGTAGCATAGGCTATCTGCTGGTGCCGAGCTTGTGGGCGGACGATATGACAGAGCAGGTGGAGGAGCGCCTGGGTGAGCTTCTGCAAGGGCCGTCCTTGAAGGGGTTGGTAATGGACTTGCGAGCAAACGAAGGGGGCTGGCGTCCCGTGCTGACCGGCATCCTGGGGCAGTTGGTCGCGGGCGACGTGGGGCACTTTTATTCGCAGGAGAGCGACTATCCGATGGAGATAGATAGAGGCAACCTCTACGACAAGCTAAAGAATGTGCCCATGGTAGTGCTGGTCGATGGGAATAGCCAGAGCTATGCTGAAGTACTCCCTGCTGCTCTCCAGGTAAGTGGCCGGGCCAAAGTGGTCGGCACCAAAACGGCGGGGAACACTGAGACCATCTATTCGTACAACTTCTCCGATGGGTCGCGGCTGTGGGTCGCGCAGGAGGGGTTCAAGCTCCCCGACGGCACCAACCTGGAAGGCCGAGGGGTCATACCGGACGTAACCATAGAGGTCGATTGGACGCAGTACACACTGAAGACGGACCCGCACGTGTTGAAGGCAGTAGAGTTGCTGACGAAGTGAAACGTGATAGACCAATCACAAAGAACACAAAGACACAAAGAACACAAAGGTTTTATGGGGTTATGCTGTACGAAATACGCAATGCTCTCAGGTATCATGCATCACGTTTCACGTTTTTCATCGAAAAGGAACAACTATGAATTTCAACCGCAACCCATTCGCTGACGTTCCACAGATTGATCCCAGGACCGCCCAGGAGGAGTGGGAGCGGGGTGATGCGGACCTTGTTGATGTGAGGGAGGAGAGCGAATGGGACCTGGGGCACATCGAGGGGGTGCAATGGATACCCCTGGGCCAGCTACCCACGCGCTGGCGCGAGCTTGACCCTGCCAGGAAGCTGATATGCGTCTGCCGGAGTGGCAACCGCAGCAATTACGCAGCAGCGATGCTCCGCCAGGCCGGTATTGACGCGGCCAACATGAGCGGGGGTATGCTGGAGTGGAAGCAGGAGAAGCTCCCTATCACACCCCCTGGGATTATCGAGTCACACTAGAGGCCGCTCAGTTGCCGCCTGAATCGCGAGCAGTATGATACATCCCAGATTGTGGAGTTTGAAAAAGCACAAAATGAAGGGTTGGCTACGCCAACCCTTCATTTTGTGCTTTTTCAAACAGTGGTCAGTGAGTTGGCGCACTCACTGGATTTTCAGTGAGATATTTACTTTACTCACTGCTTTCGAGTGCAGGATGATGGTAGGTCGCGGCAAGGGCCAGTAGGGCCGCGAAAACCAGAGTGCCGGGTGCAAGGAGGGGTGCTGCTCCTTTCAGGGCAGGCAATAGAATGTCGCCTATTGCTGCACTGGGGCGGATCTCTTGCTCAAACTCGAAGTTCCTCAACAGGTGTATCCCTGTCCCCACCAACCCGCCAAGCGCTACCAATGTCATAACGACCCGAAGGAAGATGAGCGTCGATTTCTGAGGGGACAGCAGGACTGCTGTGAGAGCGATAAGCCCAGCACCGCATAGGATGAAGGGTATGAACTGGAGCGTTTCCTTCGTGTGCTCTGCCAGAAAGAGCTCGGTCAGCATCGCCAACAGAGCGAATATTGCCAGCAACAGCAGAAACCGCCTGATGCGACTATTGACAACTTCTGCGGTCATGGCTGTGCCACCAGGTAGCATGTAGACTCGGCTAGCTGTTGCGCATCGACATGAGTAGTGAGCGCTTGTACGAAAGTCGCGCTCGACGCGTAGGGGCGGCCATTGATTAGCTCCGCCGCAACCGCGTCATCAACTCCGGGCAACTGCTTGAGCGTATCGGCATCTGAATTATTAGGGTCTACCGGAACGTAGACATATTTTTCGTACTCCGCGACCTGGCTTGCGTCTACGTACTTACCAATCTCACGGCGGAACTGCTGGATGCTGACGTAGGGCCTGTACTCAAAGAATTCGCGCACCATGCGGCTGCTGAAATTGGGGATCGTAGACATCAATTGGTCCTCAGTCAACGCATTCAGGTTGAGCCTGGCGCACGATGCAGCCTGTACAGTGCTGACCGGAGCCGCTGTACCCTCCGCGAGCGCGGTAGGAGAGGCGGCATTGCTGGCAGGCTGAGAAGTTGCTGTCGAGGTGGGTGTCTCCGAGGATGAATTGCACCCGGTTAGCCCCACAAGAAGCACAAGTATTGCGATGATAGATAAGTTCGTCCATTTACGCTTGTTGACCATGATTTCCTCTCCAAGTGCCTTGATTTCTGAATATAGCCTTTATATTAGGGAGTTATGTTAGTTGATTGCGAATATCCTTCAGCCCCGGAGGGGCGGTAGAAAGTAGCCTCACGGCGCAAGCCTGGGGTACGCTTGCTCGTTTAATCTCGCAAGCCCTGGAAGGGCGACAGAACAGGTAAGAATTGTAGCAGAAGGAAAGGCATCATGGCATCAAGCATCACGTTATTCCGGTTATTCTGTCGCCCCTCCGGGGCTTGCTTATATACTCCTTGTTTGATCCCCAGGCTTACGCCGTGGGGCTACTTTCTACTGCCCCTCCGGGGCTGGTTATTATCTCTTTATCAACTAGCATAACCTCATATTACGATTTTTATGCCACGGACTACCCCAACCAGCGGGTGCCGGTCGGGGTAGTCCATTCACGCCGTTGTGAACTAGAAGTTGGGGGAGGGCACCGTTACAGGTGTATCGGAGTTGGCTGGGGCGGTAGAGGCCCTGGCTATGGCGCTGGCTACGTGTGCGAGCTTGCCTGCCAGCCTGGCAGAAGAAGCGGCGTCAGTGTAGTTGCCCGCCTGGTATGCATCGTAGGCGGCCTTGTACGCATTCTGCGCCTCGGTCAGGTAGGGAGTTGCCTCAGCGGCGTTTGACGCTCCCTCAACCTGAGTTGCTTCGGCCACCAGCCTGTTGTAGGTCTGAGCGAGCATATAGCTTGCCTGCGCCTGGGTTAGAGTGGCGTCTGCAGGTATATCCCTATCAGGGTGCTGAGGTCGCTGGCTGGCGGAGGGGAGGGTGCCGGCACCCAGCTGCTGGGCCATCTGCGATTCGGCGGTCATCAACAGTTCCCTGGCTGCTTCCGCGTAGCTGACCGCCTGTCCATACTGCGAGCTGCTGCTGGCGCTCTGCGCGCTCTTGAGGAGGGTCTCGGCCCCGGCGATCCAGCGCTGCACGTCGGCGGTGTCCATCTTGCCATTCGCGTAGGCGAGGTCGGCCTTGGCCGTGGTAATCAGGTTGGTGACGTTGGTGATCTGCTGGCTTGCCCCGTCAGAGGTGGCACCCAGGCCGAACGGTCCGCCTCCAAAGCCGTCTCGCCCGAACCCGCCGCCATGCTTTCCGCCAGGCCCACCTCTCATGCCCGGTAAGTCTTTGGTTGGGGTGATTGGAGTGGTGGGGGCGTTGCTCGACGCGACTGCCGTGGGAGTGGTAGAGGGCGTCTGCGCGGATACGCTACCCGATCCTACCACGCTGCCTGCCAATATCCCGATGCCCATGAGCACCGCGGCTACGGCAGAACCGATAAGTACGTTAGGTTTCATGCTTTTTGTCTCCTTGTCTTTTTATTGTCGTTTAGTAGTTCTTGCGCGACAACTGCCTTTGATTGTTGTTTGCGGCAGTTGCCACTCTTGTTAGCGTTTGGAAACTCTGTGTGAGGTCCTTACACTACCAATTTACCAGGCTCAACTTAAGAGTTGGCTAGAAAAATATTAGGGTTGGGTTAAATTGGTGAGCGACGGACTTCTTAATCGGTTCCTAATTTTTCTTCCGCCCGCCTTAATGCAAAGGCCGTAAACTAAAAGTGGCTTGCAAATTGCATCAACGTACATAATCTAAAAGGAGCATCTAAACAAATGACGCTAATCAGAAGGGGAAAAGACTTGAAAGAGAAGGTTAGATATATAGCCTTAGTAAGCACACTAGGAATTGTCGCCGTGATGGGTCTGGCCGCATGTGGAGACGCCACCAGCTCAAATATCCAACCCACGAGTGCGGTGGGAGGGCCAACAGCAACGATTGTTGCCCTTGAGGTCCAACCAACCGCTACCATGTCTTCGGAGATGCCAGGCATGTCAGGTGACACGATGACCGAGACGCCGACCACCTCTGTATCCAACCCGGAGGTTACCCCTACCCAACCTTCGACGGGGCAAGTAGCAGGGAGCACTACGGAGGTCGCGGCTACGCTCAGGGAATGGTCCATCGAGCTCAGCCAGGCGGAAGTGCCTGCGGGGACCATACGCTTCACAGTTACGAATGAGAGTCGAATGCAGCACAATCTGACAATCCTGGATGGCTCGGGAGAGATAGCCGGGACTCCCGATTTTTCTTCGAGGCAGGGCGCTCAGACTCTCGAAGTCAACCTCCAGCCGGGCACTTACACGCTGATTTGCAGCCTTCCCGGCCACGCGGCAAGGGGCCAGCGAACCACGCTGGTGGTCAAGTAGCGGTCAACCGGTAAGCGCCCAGGGGAAGGGAGTTTGAAGAGCGTAGAATGGAGCTTTGGGTGTGCCAAAACTCCATTCTACGCTTTTCCAAGACAGATTCTTAACAGGAAATTAACAACGTTTCGTGTATACTAGCTACCCAACAACGATGCGTCATAATTGAGGCCGCGAAACCTTGGATTCGGCTACTACTTCCATCCCAACTAGTAATCTAAATTTGGAGGTTGGCTATGGCTTTTAGAGTCAGAGATCTAATGATCAACGTACTCCCTTCCGGGGATGAGCCTATCAATGTTGGTGTTGAGTGTGGCAACTGCACCCGCTGCACTGGCTGTAGCAACTGTACAGGATGCACCCGATGCACGGGTTGTAGCAACTGTACAGGGTGTAGCAACTGTACCGGCGGCACAGGTTGCGGTTTATGCACTCAGGGTAGCTGTCTGGCGAATTCCTTCGTCTACTGCTGGTTGCGTAGCGCCCTCCAGGACCCGGAGCCATATCAGCCACTACAGCCAATAGCTCCTCCCGCATCAATGGCTGGAGGCCCCGGCGACATGACGCTCCTCAAAGAGCAGCTAAAGCAAGCGTTGGCCAACGTAGAAGAAAGGGAACGCGTGCAACAAGGTGGACAGCCGCCAAGTACGATGGCTGAAGTAGAGGAACTGGAACAGAAACTGACCGACGCATTGGAAGAATTGCGCGCCCAGAAAGCACAGATGCAGAAGGATAACGAGAGCTGATCTAGAATGCTTCTAACGGGCATGTATCCATTGACCTGGGCTTCTCTGGAAGGTCCGGCGTCTGCAATGTTGCCGGTAATCTGGGGCATTTGTAGCCTGAAAAGCCGGCGACCTGGTAGAGCATCCAACCTCTACCTGCAGGCGAGGCTATGCTTCGTTCATAAGGTGTGACTTTCGTATGCTGAGTACAGGTGAGAGAGCCATACAGGCATCCGTGCGCCCTGGATATGCGGACACGGCATCTCTTCGTGCAAACACCAACGACTATAACCTGGTATTATTTGACCGCTTATCTCCCTCTCATAAGCACGCACTGAATGATTTGCAGGGTAATCCCGAGTTCTTCGGTGTGCTCATTCCAAGGGGATCGCACGGGCTGGGAATAAAGTCCGTTACCCGCGACGTCGCTTTACTTTACTACACATTACAGGAACCGGGGCTGCTTCCAGGCTACGTGAGAACCCTGTTCGGGGAGACATGCGAGCGCATTGTCGCTGAGCTTATCCTGGACAGCGTGCTGGAAATCGAATGGAACGGGACTTTCGTTAGCGGTGCGGCTGCCTACAGGCTCCTCTACGGTAAAGAGGTGTCATATAGCGCGGATAGCAAACTGTCCAGGTTGTCTACGGATGCGCTGAAGTATGCCCAGGAGCTGGAGATGACGGAGGTTTCCCGGCTATCGGCGCGCATGTACTTCTATAATCGCCAACCCATTTCTCCATACTGGAAGCGCGTCTTCCCGTCAGACGTCGCAGTAGCTGAGTATCTTGGGATAGAGCCGGGAGGTGCGAACAAACCTCTGCTGGACCGTACGTGGTCAAGAGTACCCCTGGTACCGCCACGGGACGGCTGGTTCATGTGGAGTATCAACCAAACAGCATCACAACCATCAGAAGAGGAACCTGCCCGTATCTATAAGCTCTACATCAGCCCAATTGTCGACCATGTGCGTGACGTCTTCACTCTTAGCCTGGAAACCTTGTCTCGTCTGAAAGTGATTACTTTTAAGGTTGGTAATGACGTTTTCGGGTTGCTTCGTCCAGACAAAATAATTGCATACTTTGCGACCTATGAAGACCTTATGGAAGCCGCAGGCCACTTGCAGACTGAACTGAAGGGATACACGGCGCATGGCGTACCTTTCAGCGCGGAAATTGGGCTTGATGGATTGTTATCCTGGGGTATGGACCCACCAAGACGCGAACAAGGGTTAGGGTGGCAGGAGCGAGAGAGTTGGAGGCTGTGGGTAACGAACCGGTTGGCAGCAGCTCTCGTGAGTGCCAAAGCAAATGAGTCGAGAACGCTTGAACCATGGCAATTTGCTATCGAGCGGCTCCGGTTGGAGGGTGTTGATACCAATTCCTGGATACCTGCGACCAATCTATGGGAGGAGCTTGAAAGGTAATTTAGAATGCATAGTTAAACACCTTCTTAACTTTACGTACGTATCTAGCAGTCACATGACTGCTATAGCCCCTATAGAAAGGTTTGTCATATGGCGATAATAGATCCCATAATGTTGCCGCCCGACTTGCTCATAGTGCCTGTTGGGGACCTTCCTGACCATGTCCGCGAGCAGTTAGAGTTTGAAGAGGGGGACTTCGCTGTTACCCGGCCCGGAGCGCGCACCCCCTCTAGGATCATCGACTCGCAGGCAGCCGAATTTCTCGCTGAGTTTCGCAGCCCAAAGACGATAGTGGAGGCAGTAATAGACTATAGTCTCTCCCGCAAGATAAATGCCGAGGAAACGTTGGAAGAGGCTTATCCATTGGTCCAACGTTTCATCCGGGCAGGTATGCTCGTGCTCCCCGATTCTGAAGAGGCCCGCAAAATTACACCTTCTTTTGAAATTGGTGAATACGCTGGAGACCTACGGATAGTTAGATGCCTACAGGTCCTTGACGATACTGAGCTATACCAGGTCAGGAGGCCCGACGGGTCAGAGGCTGCACTCAAAATAGAGAGACGCTCCGAAGATCACAATTACCGAGGGTTTCTGTACCGGGAGGCTGCGGTTCTGCGGCAACTGGATGGTATAGTCTCCCCCAGGCTGCTTGATGAAGATGTATTGGGAGGAAAGCGCTTTTTGCTGCTGGAGTGGTGTCCCGGAGTGACTGCGGAGATCGCAGCTGAGGAATTGCGCAGGTGGCCGGGAGTCGGGAACGCAGAGGGTAGAAAGAGAGCGCTGGACCTCTGCTGCACGATTCTAAAGGCGTTCGCACATCTGCATGCCCAAGGCGCAGTTCATTCTGATATCCACCCGCGCAATGTGCTGGTCCAGGCTGATAGCTCGGTGAAAATAGTTGACTACGGCTTGACCAGGTTTACGACTTCCGACGAAGGGCTTAGTAGAGCGCAGCGGGGCGGTATTGGATTTTTCTTCGAGCCTGAGTATGCGCAAGCGCGGCTTGCCGAGAAGAGGCCTCCTCCCTCTACAATGTTGGGCGAGCAATACGGCCTTGCGGCTATGCTCTACTTCCTGTTGACCGGTGCCCACTATCTCCGCTTCTCGGTAGAGAAAGCTAAGATGCTCAAACAGATAGCTGAAGAGGAGCCGCTTCCCTTCTCAAGCGTTGGGTCTCGTCCGTGGCCCCAGGTAGAAAGAATCCTTGCCAAAGCCCTGAGCAAAGACCCCTCGGATCGCTTTCAATCTGTTGCGGAGTTTGCTCAAAGCCTCGCTGAAGCCTCTACTGAGGAACCGGAGGAAGGTGCTGTCGAGAGCGACCACGATATGAGCGCGATTATGACCCGGCCCGAAGCGGCTAGAGAATTGCTTACCAATGTCCTGGCGGAGCTAGACCTCTCAGGGGAGCTATATCTTTCCCAGTCGAGAACTGCGCCAACCTGCTCTGTGATGTATGGCGCGGCCGGAATTGCCTACACACTTTACAGGATTGCCCTAATACGCGATGACAACAGACTTCTCTCCCTTGCGGACATATGGTCTACGAGGGCTTTGAACAACGCGACTCGGCCTGAAGCTTTTTACGCCAGTGATATCGATTTAACACCTGAGACGCTGGGGGATATATCTCCGTACCACACAAAATCAGGAGTGCATTGCATCAGAGCGCTTGTTGCAAATGCAATGGGGGATCAGGTTTCTCAGCAGGAAGCGGTTGAAGCTTTCATTTCAACCTCCAAGGGGACCTTTGAGAATATCGATCTCACGCTGGGTAGAGCAGGAACGCTCCTTACATCTTCTCTACTTCTGGACTCGATGCCCAACAGCCCCCTTATTGACAGGGAAGGCTTACGTCTCTTTGGGGACGAAGCGCTACGTCTAATATGGGAGCAACTGGGCAAGTTCCCGCCGATTGAAACTTGCCATCAATTGCCTTTCCTGGGGATTGCTCATGGCTGGGCAGGGGTGCTATATGCCACATTACGTTGGTGTGAAGCTACAGGTAGCTCCGTGGATGAGCTATTGAACTCTAAAGGTATTTTTCAGGAACGTCTCGAACAGCTTGCCGTCTACGCCGAATCTTACGGGCGCGGTGTGCGCTGGCGGCGCAAGTTGCCTGTAAGTGCGTATGGAGGCTCTGGGGATTATATGGAAGGGTGGTGTCACGGGAGCGCAGGCCACGTTTTCCTATGGACGCTCGCACACAGCTTTTTCAGGGACGCGAGATACCTTGAGCTAGCTGAAAAGTCTGCCTGGTATGCCTGGGAGTCACCCGACGGTATTTCGGACCTGTGCTGTGGGCTGGCGGGAAGGGCCTATGCATTGTTGAACCTGTACAAGCATACCGGCGAAGAGAGTTGGCTGGCACGGGCGAGCGATCTCGTTGAGCGGGCTGCAATCGGCATCGAGAGTTGGGCACTGCGAAGCGACAGTCTGTACAAGGGTCGCATTGGCGTAGCTCTTCTCGCCGCAGAACTGTCGCGGCCAGAGCTATCGTGTATGCCTTTGTTCGAGAAGGAAGGCTGGTCTTAAAAGCAGAAAAATAAAGGGCCGGCTGCGCCGGCCCTTTATTTTTCTGCTTTTTCCAAGGTTGTTAGTTTGTCAACCGCTCGATGACGGTCTTCACGGTGTTGCTTGGTATAGCGAAGCCGAGACCTTCGGCTACGCTGCCCATCGTGCCATCGTTGCGCACCACCGCAGTGTTGATCCCTATCACGTTCCCGTTCAGGTCGAGCAGCGGGCCTCCTGAGTTGCCGTGATTGATGGCAGCGTCGGTCTGCACGAGGTCCTGGATAGAGGTGCTGGCGTCATCAAGCTGCCTGTGCAGGCCACTCACAATGCCTACTGTGACGGTGTTCGCGAAATCACCTAACGCTGTACCTATAGCCACGACGGGCTGGCCTAATTCAAGCTTGTCACTGTCGCCAAGCTGGGCGACCGCGGGCACCTTTGCCTCTACCTTGAGGACGGCGATGTCCATGGAAGCATCCTCACCGACCAGTGTGGCGTTCACTTTGGTGCCATCGGCAAAGATAACCTGGAGACTTTGCTGGTTAGCCACCACATGCTGGTTCGTTACTATATAACCCCGGCTGTCGATGATGACCCCCGAACCGAGGGCTTCAGCTGTCCGAGTCTGCCCAGACCGCCCGCGAGTGGCGACTTGCATCGTGTTGACTACCGTTACGACTGCCGAGCCTGCCTGGTGGACCGCATATCTTGCATCTATTACTCCCTGCTCTGCTTGTCCTGTAACGGCTGATGTAATCTGAGTGTCAAGGGTGCCGGTGCCGGTGGTGGTCGCCAGTGTGTTACCTGTAGCGACCTGTTGTAAGGCTACCTGTACAGGGGACAAAACTGTTGCGACGCCGCCTGTAATGCCGTTGTTCGCCACTGTCATGCCACCGAATGTGAGGAGCATAATTAGCAGGCCTGTTGCAAGTCCGATATTGATTTTGCGTTCGATAGGTTTCATGTCTGAATATCCTCTCTGGTTTTGCTTTAGGCTAGATTATTGCCTTTATTGATTTTTAGGAGTTAGTTTGAGATATAAGTCGGGCCTCTCTGGCTTCCGCCAGGAGTGTATCCATTTGAAGAGAGGCCCGTTCGTTTTTATTTTCCACTTCGCACTTTCATTATCGCTCTTCAAAATTAGGGGACGGCTCAGCAAAGATTAAGATATGGTGAAGAAAATGGTATAATTTATCTGCGCGGATGCTACTGACCGCAACCGGGCGCTGACAGGTTCGTCCTATGGATGTGCCTGTGTAATGGTAGATTGGAAGGCCACCTACAGGGTCTAAGGAACGCCTTTCTTTTTCTCTCAAGTCTCAATCCTGCAAGAGCCAAGAATTGAGAGAAAAAGAAGTAATATCTGACGAAGCATGAAGAAGATACGCATCTTATTAGCTGCGATAATTACGCTTACAGGGTTTGGGACCTGGGCTACACCCGGAGTGGGTGGGCAGGCGCAAGTCGCTCATGCAGCGAACGCCATCGCATCAACGTCCACGCGCGCGGCTGCCGATAGGGAGCTTTTCGGGATGGTGATGCGCGACCCGTTCTACGAGTACAACACCGACCCGGTGAACTACCCGAACGCGACCAATCGGACGGCCCTTGAGCGGCAGGCGGCGGAGCTTGCGGCGGCGGGGGTCAGGTGGGTGCGCATGGAGTTCTTCGCGGACTACGACGGCAGCGTCAAGGCGGGGGACATCAACTGGGCCAAGTATGACTGGTTCATCAAGGAGCTTGCGCCTAAGTACGGACTGAAGGTGCTGGCGCTGCTCAACGTCGGCATGGTCGCGCACGAGGGGCAAACGGTGCGCACTATCGCCTTCAACGACCCGCCCGACAGTGGCGGAAGCGACCCTACCGATGGCTCCAACCACTTCATCCGCGTCTTCAACGGGCGCGCCGCCGCCGTAGCTTACCGCTATGGCACTGCCATTAGCGCGTACGAGATTATCAACGAGCCGAACATCAGCTGGGACCTGTGGATGGATAGCAGGCTGGGGTCGGCGGAGATCGAGCCTGAGCGCTACTCTGCCCTCATCACGGGGGCGTACAAGGCGATCAAGACAATCTCTCCCACGGCGGAGGTGATCGTAGGCGGTATGCTGATTGGCTCACCGCCCGAAGGGCAGGACCACGACCAGTTTGATTATCTGTACCAGTTGTATGTGTCGCCCTGGGTGGAGAAGTACCAGGCGGGCGGGTATAGCGCGAATACAGGCTGGAACGTTGTGCCGTGGGATGGGGTCGCGCTCCACCCTTACTTCCTGGAGAGCCATAAGCTGTTCGCTATTATGAAGGACTTCGCCCGCAAGCTGCGGGACAGGGGCGATTTCAAGAGCAAGCTGTGGGTGACGGAAGTGGGCGCGGAAGCCGACCCGCCTGAAGATTCCAGCACCGAACCGACCGCTCAGGAAAGAGAGCAAGCGAATTACCTGCGCGAGGTATATATGGGCGTGCTGAATGACCCTGAGCTGAAAGCGAACGTTCCCCACGTCTTCTGGTTCAAGTATGAGGACTTCGTGCCTGGAAGCTACACGCACAACTACGGGCTGGTGCGCCTCAAGGAGACTCCTTCGGGAGATAAGTATCACCCTTCGGGCAGGGTCAAGGTGCACAAGCTGGCATACAAAACGTATCAGGAAATCGCGCTCGGCTATGAATTGACGGAGCCGCTTGAGGAAGATGATGCACGGAGTAAGAACTTCCTCTACTTCCCAGAGACGCAACAGGCCATAGCGCCTGAGTTCAGCGCGTACTGGCTAGAGAAGGGCGGCATCGAGCGGTTTGGTTATCCCATCAGCAGGCCGATCATGCTTAGCGGCTACGTGAGCCAGTTCTTCCAAAGGGCAGTGTTCGAGCACCACCCTGAGTACGCCGGCAGTCCCAGTGAGGTGCTATTGAGGCTACTCGGCAATGAGTACACTGAGGGCCGCGATTTCGAGAAAGCCGTAGCGGAGAGCGTGCCAACGGACAAACTCTACTTCCCGGAGACAGGACATATGTTGGGCGGGAGCTTCCGCACCTTCTGGGAGGAGACTGGGGGACTTCCTGTGTATGGCTATCCTATCTCCGAGGAGATTAGCGAGGTATCGCCCACCGACGGGCAAACGTACACGGTACAGTACTTCGAGCGGAACCGCTTCGAGTACCACCCCGAAAGCGCGGGCACACCCTATGAGGTGCAGCTAGGCTTGCTGGGAGCGAACATGCTCCAGGGCAAGCTGTGGTGGAGGTAAATAATAGAAACAAAAAGCTGAGTGTGGCCGGCCGCACTCAGCTTTTTGTTTCTGCGATATATGAAGCTATTTTATGGTGGGGCCGGACACCCAATCGTAGCCTATCCCCGGGTCATCGTGGGGGATGCGGCCTTCTTCGGCCTGGTCGTAGACGGCAGAGGTAACGTAGATTAGGTGGGCTGTGCCGCCGATGGCTTTGCAGCCGTGCGCCACCCCTGGGGGTATCTTCAATACCTTCTGCCCGTGCTCCTCGCCCATAAATAATTCTTGCAGCGCGCCCTTCGTAGGGGAGTCGTCTCGCGTGTCGTAGAGGGCTACTTTCAGTACACCTATAGGCACGTACCACCAGTCTACCTGAGTCTTATGTATGTGCCAGGCTTTGGCGCTTCCTGGGTGCATGAGCGAATGGCTCAGTTGCGCGAACCCTTCTCCAAAGAAAGGGTCCGTCACTCGTATCATCTCCCGAAAGTAGCCGCGCTCGTCCGGGTAGGTTATAAGCTCTTTGATTACTACGCCTTCGATATGGGGCATCAATATCTCCTGGAAAGTAGACGATAGACGACAGACGATAGACGATAGACGACAGATGAAATAGCTACCAACTACCGGCTACTAAGTTTATGCTATAATTCGCTAAGTGTGGTCCTGGCGCAAGGCACGTAATATTGTCGGCAGGTCTCGTGCCAGGTTTGAGTTTGCCAGCACGCGAGATGCACCCGCTTCTTTGGCTGCGCGGCGGGCATCGGTGTCCATGTGCGGGCCGAACGCGATTACTGGAATGCCAAGACTGGCCGCTTCGCGCACGGCGCTCTCCCATCTGCGCGGGCCTGAACGGTCGGCCAGGTTTACCACCAGCACGGCGGCCTCTTGAGGCACTGAAGCGCTTGGGCGCAGCGTTTCCGGCCTGAAGCCAGTGGCACGGGCGATGCTTTGCAACTGCACGGCAAACATCAAGTCGGCACACAGCAGCATAGCCACAGGGGCGTTATCATCACCGCCAATTCTCTTATCGTTACCTGCTTCCGGTACTATCATAAGGACACTCGCGTCATTTGTATCAGAACTGACGCGATGCGTCAAGCGATTGCCAGATGGATATATTAGACAACCAGCAAATGCAAATCAGGTCCGCCGAGCAGGAGAGCTTGCTCGCGCTGAGGGAGGCTATTGAGCCTCTAGGGCCGGAGGCGGTAGATGTAGCCGCGCTGAAGCAAGCCGAAGCAGACCTTGAGGAGCTTTTCCTCCTCGTTGTGGTGGGGGAGTTCAACTCCGGCAAGTCGGCGTTTATCAACGCGCTCCTCGGTGAAGATGTGCTGCCCGAAGGAGTGACCCCCACAACCGCCAGCATCAATCTCCTGCGCTACGGCCCCCAGGTGACCGAGACGCAATCATCCGATTTCGTCACCGAGCGGACCTACCCCGCACCCTTCCTGCGCGACATCAGTATCGTAGACACCCCCGGCACGAACGCCATCATCCGCCAGCACGAAGCACTAACGCGCACCTTCGTCCCCAGGTCAGACATGGTGCTCTTCATAACCTCCGCTGACCGCCCCTTCACCGAGTCGGAGAGGGGTTTCATGGAAGCAATACGCGAGTGGGGCAAGAAGATAGTGCTGGTGCTCAACAAGATAGACCTCCTGGGGAACCAGGAAGAGCTGGACCGTGTGCTCCATTTCATCGAAGAGCACAGCGTGGCGCTGCTTGGGCAGAAGTCGGAGATATTTCCCGTTTCGGCCAGGCTCGCCAAGAAGGCGCGCGCCTCCGACAACTTCGCCGAGCGAGACGCGCTCTTGCGCGCCAGCCACTTCGATGAGTTAGAGAAGTACATATTCAGCACGCTTGATGAGGCCGGGCGCATAAGGTTGAAGCTCCTCACGCCGCTAGGCATCGCCGGACGTGTAGCGGAAAAGTACAAGGAGATCGCGAAGAATCGGCTCGCGGTGCTGGCCGAAGATTTCCGCACGGTGGAGAATATCGAGGCGCAGCTCCAGGTATACGAGAGTGATATGAAGCGCGAGTTCGCGGGGCGAATCTCACAGATAGAGAATATCATCTACGAGCTACGGGAGCGAGGCGAAGCGTTCTTCGACCAGACAATAAAGGCATCGCGCATACGCGACCTCCTGAGCGGCAACAAAATAAAGCGCGAATTCGAGGAGAGAGTAGTGGCGGACAGCGCCCGCCGCGTGGACGATGCCACCAGCGGGCTGATAGACTGGATGGTAGACCAGGACCTGCGCCTGTGGCAGGGTGTAAGCGAATACCTGAATCGGCGAAGACTGGCCGGCGGTGCAGAGGAAGCTTCGCGCAGGGACGAGCACATGATCGGCACGGTAGGCGGAGGGTTCGAGACGAGCCGACAGGCACTCCTGCGCTCCGTTGTGCAGGAAGCGCGCACAGTGATAGACTCGTTCGACAGGCGACAGGAAGCGGAGAAGATTGCGCAGGATATGAGGGCAGCGGTGGCGGGTGTGGTAGCCGCCGGGGGCGTAGCTGCGCTCGGTGTAATCGTGTCAATCGCTATCACGAGCGCGTTCGTGGACATCACAGGTGTTACCGCCGCGCTGGTATCAGGGGCAATCGGGCTTTTCATCCTCCCATACCGCAAGCGCAAAGCTCTCCAGGAGTTTCGCGCCCGCACGCAGGAGTTGAGAGATAAACTGATAGGGGCTATGACGTACCAGTTCGAAGCGGAGCTGTGGCGCTCCAAAGAGCGTATCCGCGAGTCCATTGCGCCCTACACCCGCTTCGTGAGGGTCGAGCAGGACCGGGTGAGCACGGCGCAGGCGAGGTTAGGAGAGATTGAGAAAGAGTTGGCGAGGCTCAGGGGGCAGATAGAAGGGATAAGGCGGTAAAAGGTTCTACCACATTGTATACTGTACTGGCATGGGAGTTGCGTGTAGTCTATTCTAACTTACATAAAGGAGTAGCTCATGCGAGAGAACAGCAATATCCCAGACGACCGGCAATCGAGCACAGACAGCCCTCCAGGAGAGGACCACAATAGCGAGCAGGAGGGTTCATCTGAGCAGGCCGCCAACTCCCCTTCAAACAGCACCAAAGATGCCGCCAGCGGGAGTATCAGCGAGGTGAAAGCCCGCGACCCGGAATTCTATGCGGAGCGGGACGTACCTTCTGAATAAAACGTAATCGGGTTGGGGCAGAGGCAGAGGGCGGGCACGGGGACCCGCCCCTACAAGAATTTACATCTACTTGCAAGATGCACCACTCAGAATGACAGGGAAAAGAGTGCTTCGTTATTCCAGATCGTTAGTCTCAGAATGCTCTTGTTAAACAGGCTCTGGGACTTTGGACTAGCTTAAAGCTAAGGGAGCAAACCATGCCCAACCGACTGGCTGGCGAGACCAGCCCGTACCTGTTGCAGCACGCCAATAACCCCGTAGATTGGTATCCCTGGGGACCGGAAGCGTTGCAGAAGGCAAAGGATGAGGATAAGCCGATCTTCCTCAGCATCGGCTATTCGGCGTGCCACTGGTGCCACGTCATGGAGCATGAGTCGTTCGAGAACCCCAAGACCGCCGCCATCATGAACGAGCGCTTCGTCAACATCAAAGTGGACCGTGAGGAGCGCCCCGACCTCGACTCGATATATATGGAGGCGGTGCAGGCGATGACCCAGCATGGCGGCTGGCCGATGAGCGTCTTCCTCACACCCGACGGTGTGCCTTTCTACGGCGGCACCTACTTCCCGCCAGAGCCGCGACATGGCATGATGGGCTTTCCGCAGGTGCTACAGACGGTCTCGGAGGCCTTCAAAGAGAAGCGCGACCAGATACATGAAGGCTCCGAGCAGATGAAACAGTACCTGCAACAGAGTGGCACTCTCCGCCCTGCGCGCTCGGAGCCGGATGTTGGCATTCTGGATGCGGCGGCGCGCACTCTCGCCGGACAGATAGACCGAGTGCAGGGCGGCACGCAGGGCGCGCCCAAGTTCCCGCAGCCGATGGCACTGGAGTTCATGCTGCGCTATTACCATCGCACGGGCGACCGCAACATCCTCGCTCTCGCTGAGCTGACGCTGGAGAAGATGGCGCGCGGGGGGATTTACGACCAGTTAGGGGGTGGGTTCCATCGCTACTCTGTGGACGACAGGTGGCTCGTGCCCCACTTCGAGAAGATGCTATATGATAACGCGCTACTGGCGAGGGTCTACCTGGGGGCTTTCCAGTTGACCAAGAACGAGCTATATGCGCGCATCGCCCAGGAGACGCTCGACTACGTGATGCGAGAGATGGTATCGCCCGAAGGGGGCTTCTACTCCACGCAGGACGCCGATAGCGAGGGTGTGGAAGGGAAGTTCTACGTCTGGACGCCTGCCGAAGTGGTTGACGTGCTGGGGCCGGAGGAGGGGAAGCTATTCAATCTGCTTTATGATGTGTCTCAGCGCGGTAACTTCGAGGGGCACAATATCCTCAACCTGCCCCGCACTCCCGGCACGGTGGCGGCAGTAGCGGGCGTGCCTGAGGAGAGGATAAACGAGATAGCCTCAGAAGGGCGCAGGAAGCTGTATGAGGCGCGCAGCAAGCGCATATGGCCTGGGCGGGACGAGAAGGTGCTAGTAGGTTGGAACGGCCTCATGCTGCGTGCGTTCGCGGAGGCCGCCAGCGTGCTGGACCGTGAGGATTACCGCCGCACCGCCATACGCAACGCCGAGTTCGTGCTCTCAACTCTCGTCCAAAAGGAGGAAGTACCGGAAGGTGAGGTGCGCCTCTTCCGCACATACAAGGATGGGAAGGCGCATATTGATGCGTTCGCCGAGGACTATGCCTTCTACGCCGCCGGGCTATTGTCTCTATACGAAACAACCTTTGAGCCGCGCTGGATAGAGACCGCACGGGCTTTGATGGATACCCTGCTCGCCCATTTCGCGGACTCCAGTGGCGGTTTCTTCACCACCGCAGACTTCCATGAGAACCTGGTAGCGCGCCCGAAGGAGCTTTACGACAACGCCATACCGTCCGCCAACTCGGTGGGAGCTGAAGCTTTGCTGCGTCTCTATTTATTCACAACCGAGCCGGAGTACGAGCAGCGCGCTCTCCAGACGATGCAGCCTCTCATGGATGTGCTGGGCAAAGCGCCTACCGCATTCGGACAGATGCTGTGCGCGTTAGACCTCTACCTGGGTCCGTCCGCTGAGGTAGCAATTATCGGGGAGCTGCGGGCAGGGGACATGATGGAGATGTTGCGGGCGGTGTGGCAACCATACGTGCCTAACAAGGTGGTGGCTGCCGCCGAGGGGGAGGATGAAGAAGCAGCGCGCATAGTACCCCTCTTAGCTGACAGGCCGCAGGTAGACGGGAAGGCCACAGCATACGTCTGCCGCAACTATATCTGCGAAGCTCCTACTACCGATCCGGTAGAGGTCGCACGTCTGCTAACAAACAGAGCTAAACAATCATCAATTTGATTTCTTGCAGAATTCAAATTGATGATAACTACCGTCATCTTTCCTTTGAAGAACTGAAGCTCGCCAGCGCCTCTCTATCGAGACGGTAGACGAGCCAATCGTGCAGATGCCGCGCACCGAGGCGCTCATAGAACTGGATGGCGTGCTCGTTCCAAGCTAGGACCATCCACTCGAAGCGCCCGCAGCCCCGGCGTACTGCTTCCTCAGCACAGTGTGCGAAGAGTGCATAGCCCACCTTTTTACCCCGAAATTCGGGTAGAACGAAGAGGTCTTCAAGATAGAGTGTGGGTAGCGCGAGGAAGGTGGAGTAGGTCTCGAATACGAAGGCGTAACCAACTACCTCCCCTTCGACTTCAGCCAGGAATATCTCGACGCGGGGGCGGGGGCTGAATGCATCGGCTATCAGTCTCTGTTGAGCAGCCTCATCGGGTGGGGGCAGCTTCTCGAAGTCGGCTAGCGCGACCACCAGCGTCAGGATGGCTGGAGCATCTTCTCGCGTCGCGGCGCGCACGATTATCCCCGTAGCGTCAGTCATGGCAAATTCCTTTCACTTCCCACTTTCTCCTAGCTATTACTCCAGGAATATAGAGAAGCAAGCGTTATTAGCCCGAACACTATAATGATAGCACCAGAGAGCTTGTTTATCCACCCCATGCGGCGATAATCGAGCCTGGACCTCAGCAGAGTGACACCCGAAGCCAGCAGGAGCCACCACAACGCCGAGCCCGCGAAAACACCCACTACCAGGAGCGAGGCATCTGCTGTGCTGCCCCCGCTTGCGCCCAGGCCGAAGCCAGCGAATACCGCCGCGAAGGAGATTATGGTGGCAGGATTGGTCAGCGTTAGGAAGAAGGTAGAGGCGAAGGCTCCGGCCAACCCCCTTGTGCTCGCGGAAGCAGGCTTTTCGGGAGGGGGCGATAGGAAAATGCGCAGCCCCAGGTAGAGCAAGAAGAGTCCACCGACCACCCGCAGCCATATCTGCCCACCGACAAGAAAAGTGGAAACAAATGTCAGCCCAAAAGCCGCTACACCTCCATAGAATGCATCGGCAGTGGCCGCACCCAGCCCCGACAGTATGCCGGATGGGAAACCCGAAGCAAGTGTGCGCCTGATGCACAGCACCCCTATCGGCCCGACAGGTGCGGCGATGGAGAAGCCAAGTATGAGACCTTTCAACAGGAAAGCTATATCCATAGTGTTATCCCGATCATAACAAACAAAAACCGCCAGGCTATCGTAGGGCCTGGCGGGGATTACCAATTTGCTCAGCATGACAGAACGCGACTAACCAGACCTCTGGTGGGGTAATGTTGTGCGCTGGTTCTTAGGTTCTATGATAGGGGCTGATGTGTGGGCAAGCATTGGAGTACCTTCTGAGCTACTTTGGTACATTATCTACGAGACGCAGCAGCAAGTCAATCGGTCTTGCGATGGATTAGGACAAATGCATCAAAATTGGCATCGGCTAGAATATGACCAAACTCAATTGCATAGTAATAGAGTTTGGTTTAAGCTCACAGATGGCGTTGGCTCATTTTGGTACTAGCATCTGCTAAGATGGAGGTTTTAGTTGGTTAATCAAGGCTTGTTTTAACTCTTCAGCATGAGGCGAGACCTTCGTGGTTAATCGCCCTTGTATGAGGTCAGCGAGGCTGTCAAGGAAATAACCTAGGCCGAACGCAGCGCTCGGGGTCATGTTGCCTAACGTCACCAAGAACCCAAAGCCGAGAATTGCCAATAAGGCACGACCCCAGAACCAAATTTCCCTTGCATGGATCCAGAGAAATAAAGTGCCTAGTGATGCATGGCCCATGTTGACATGATTATTTCCTGATACTGAAAATTCAACGGCCTTCTTAATGATGTGTACTAGAACGCCAATCATCAACGCAACATAACTCTAAAACAAGTCAAACCGTGAGTAGGACTTACCTGCCCCTCCGTCGAAACCGTTCCACCCCTGTTCCTTGCTGAACCAAGAGAGCCATGCGGCACCATTTACGCTTAAGGCATCCACGATGAACCAGCCGACGAACCCAAGGAGAACTAGGACCAAGGAGCTAAGTATCCGCCACGTGACTTGCTTGGATATGCTGTAAATTATACCGGCTTGCAAGTCTACCATGCCACCAATATGGGTGGGCTCTACATCTGCCATATCCTCCAGAAGAGCGACTCGAATAGCTGGATCTGAAATCTCCCTCTTGAACTCCTTGTGAAAATCATATGGACTGCCCGGTCGACGCTCCTGTACAAGACCCTTGATAGTCTTCGGTACCGTAAAGAGGACACTTGTCTTATGAAGGTCCTCATACATGGTCCGACAAGTTACTATTCTACTAAGACTCTTACTAGCCAAACTATTGGGGAAGTCCTCGGGATACGCCTGGGTTATGTGCTCCCACAGTTCTTCAATATCCACTAAGTCGCCAATATAGGCGGTCAGAGCTGTGGCCGCAGTATCATCTGCCCGGATTTCTTTGAGCTTCTCCATCGCTTCACTCACCTGTTTGTGGTTGGTGGCGAGCGATGTCCTATGATCACTAATAGTTTTGCGAATGTCGGCTAGAGAGGGCTCGGACTTGGACGAGGTAAGCGTTGTGATAATCTTGTTCAGCACGTCAATGATCTGTGCAAGATTGGATTGGGCCTCATTGAGCCGTGCTATGACGAGTTTGAGCTTATCGTTCTCATCGTAACCAGGACCAATAGGGGCACGGAAAAATTCTGCCACTTCAGCCTCCTATGATTCTTCGGAAAGTGCAGCACCCTGCTGCTTACATTGCGCTTGATGCCGTGATTATACGCCAATTCTAACCATTACGAAAGTGGGTAAGACGTGGGTAGTATAGTCAGGTAGGGCGATTGCATCCAATTGTCTTTAGAACCAAGTATGGACCTAAACATCCCTACGGTAGTGAGCTGTTCATTGGGGGTTGCGAGGTTAGCTCTGATAAGAAGGTCGTAAATCGCACCTACTACCTCAGCAGCCATCAGAGTATCGGACTGCATCAGCTTGGCTATGTAACGCTTCATCGCCAGTCCTACCGACAGCGCTCTCTTCGAAACTGGTAGGGTCTTGTTTGTAGGGATGCACTAGGGCTGAAGTGCGACTTCCTCGACAGTGTTAGCTTCAACCATGAAACTATAGAAGCTGAATAGGCATTACTGCACCTACTCTGATACTAGTTCACCACACAGCAATTCGAACTCAGGGAGGTTGTGGAGTTGGGCTTCACGGCCTCAACTCGAAGAGACGCCTAACCTTAGCGCACTCTAATGCTAGTTAACCCTATGACAAGCAAGCGTTCTACAGGCGTGCGTCAATTTAGATGCGCTTGCCAAATGATGGCGTGGCTCATACCTCCAACGCCACTTCAGATTGTTTCTCCTGTTGTGAGGTTGAGTCGCGAAACTGTGTCCGGTATAGGCTGGCGTAAAGGCCACCCAGCTCTAGTAATTCGGCGTGGGTGCCACGCTCTACCAACCGCCCCTTGTCCAGCACGAGGATTACATCGGCGGCGAGGACGGTGGAGAGACGGTGAGCGATTACGATTGAAGTACGCCCCACCATGAGCCGTTCAAGTGCTGCCTGTATAAGCGCCTCAGACTGCGAGTCCAACGACGAAGTGGCCTCGTCCAGCACAAGGATACGGGGGTCTTTCAGGAGGACGCGGGCGATGGCGATGCGCTGCTTCTCGCCGCCCGACAGCCTGTACCCGCGCTCACCGACTATCGTCTCGTACCCGTCAGGGAGCGACGCGATGAAGGCATGGATGTTGGCCGCTTTCGCTGCCGCGACGATCTCCTCGTCCGTCGCATCGGGGCGGGCGTAGAGGAGGTTGGCGCGTATGGTGTCGTGGAAGAGGTAGCTCTCCTGCGTAACCATGCCGATTTGAGAGGAGAGTGACTCCAGCGTTACGTCGCGTATGTCGTGGTCGTCTATCAGGATATCGCCGCTCGTGGTGTCGTAGAGGCGGGGGAGGAGATAGGTGATGGTGGTTTTGCCCGCGCCGGAGGGTCCGACGAGGGCGGCGAGCTGCCCTGGCTGGACCGTAAAGCTGACATCGCTGAGGGCGTAGCGTGGCTCATCTGACGCTGCGGCCTCTATCTCGGCTTCGGTCAGCATGAGGCTCATGGGGGCATTGCCGTTGGAAGGTTTCACCCTGTCGCTCGGCCTGCGACCCGATAGGGTGAGAGCGGCATCCGGCGCCTGGCCCCAGCGCATCACCTCGGAGAGAGCGGCGGCCTCGGCGCGGGCCTCGTTGTCCCCTACGATGTAGCTGAAAGAGACGTCGCGGAACTCGACCTTGCCCCGGACTTCCTGCAAGACCTCAGCGGCGGTCTTCTCCTTTATTTCAACCGGCAGGTCCAGCACTTCGAATACGCGCTCGAAGCTGACCATCGAGGTGGCGAAGTCGACGCGGGAGTTGCTGAGGGAGCCGAGAGGGCCGTATAGCTGCACCAGGTATGACATGAAGGCGACGATGGTGCCGACCGTGAAGCCGCTGCCGCTGATTACCAGGTGAGCGCCGACCCACGAGACGATAGCCACGCCAATCGAGCCTGTAAGGCCCAGCCCGAAGAAGAACCAGCGCCCTATGAGCGCCTGCCGGATGCCCATGTCGCGCACGCCCGCGGCCCTGTCGGAGAAGCGCGTCTCCTCGTCGCGCGCCCTGCCGAAGATTTTCACAAGGAGCGCGCCACTCACGTTAAGAGTCTCATTCATCATCGCGTTCATCTCGGCGTTGAGACTTAGCTGCTTGCGCACAACCTCGCGCAAGAGGTTGCCCACTCGCCGCGCCGAAAGGACGAAGACCGGGAGTATGATTATCGAAAGGAGGGTGAGCCGCCATTCAAGGGAGAGCATGATGATGAGGGTGAAGGTAAGGGTGATAGCGTTGGAGATGATGTCGACCACTGTGCTTGAAATGGCTCGCTGGGAGCCTACCACGTCGTTGTTGAGGCGCGACATCAGTTCGCCGGTGCGGGTGTGGGTGAAGAAACGCAGGGACATCTTCTGCAAGTGGCTGAAGAGGGCGCACCGCAGGTCGTAAATGACCCCCTCGCCTATCCGCGAGCCGAGGTATCGTTGGAGGACTGCCAACAGCCCCGACACGAGTGGCACGCCGATCATCCAGACGATGAGCCAGTTGAGTTGCCCCACATCCTTCGAGGGGATGATTACATCTATAAGCTGCCTGTAGAGGAGAGGCGGGATGATGGAGAGGAGGGCGATGGCGATGATGGTCACCAGCATGATGGATATGCGGCCCACGTAGGGTCGCGCATACGCCGCCACGCGCCGCAGTAGAGCGCGGCTCACTTGCGGGCGGTCTTGCTTGGGGTCGTGCCTTATGTACGACCACCAACCTGAGCCATCCATCATAATCAGGTTCCCTTTCTGTGCAGCGTTCTATCCCGCCGAGTAGCATTTATCTCTTCGTCTGACTTAAGTATACACCCGATGTTCAAGAGCGGTCCTAGTCGAATAGTGGGTCTTTTCGCCAGGTAAAATGGGTAGGTGATGCGGTTTCTCTATAGGGAAATAAAGAAAGCCCCCTGTGCCGGGGGCTTAAAACAGAAAAAGCTGAATGACCCGAAAGTCCGTCAGCTTTTCTGTTCCTTCCGAGGCTCAACACCTCCGAAGTGGTCTTATAATACAGGATGTTTTCGGGCTTGTCAAGGGGTTAAGGGGACCAATTTTGGAGCAATTTTTGGCCTTTTAGCCCCTGGTTGTAGACTGGCCCGACTCGTCCTTCTCGACCGCCGCGCCACCCTGCGGACCCTGATTCTGGGCTGAGCCTATACCCTCTCCCGTCTCGGAGGGGCTTGAGGTGCCCTGGCTCCTCTGGTCTTGCTCTACTTCGTCCGTTGGTGTTGCCGGTAGTCTGACATCCGGCTCATCTGCGTTTGCCATCGTGGTGCTCCTTTCGTGTAGCTGTGATAACCGCTGTATCGCGGTAAGTTGGTGCAGGCATCGGACAGGCTATCGTGTAGGACGCTCTTTTGAAGAGACCCGTCTAAGGCTACGACACCCTATTTGCAGGGAGCGTGCCATGATCTCGACGCTCAATTATTCCCTGGCTTTGCCATTTAGCTTTCACCTCAAAACCCACATCGCAATGATACCGGCTTCGGCTATCGCATCGAGCAGGTAGATGGGCGAGATGCTCTTGCGTGCGACGTAGACCACGTCAATCGCACCGAGCGCGGCTGCGCTGCCTGTGCCTAGGACCGCAATCTCTGCGGTCTCATTGCGGCGAAGGCCCGCCATGCCGAGTGCCGCACCGATGGCGATTACGAGCGCGCCGACGGTCTTCACAAGCCATATATCAGTTTTCGGCCCCGTGACTTTCTGGAAACTCTTTATGTGGACTATCGCCCAGATGCCCGTGAGGGCGTAGTAAGCACCCTGACCGAGGGCGGTAAGTTGGGAGAGACCTGTTAGTCTGGAGGTCATAAGGTGAGCCTTTCTTGCGAGAGTGAGTGTCACCCACTATCTCAGAATGTCGTTATACCCGTGAAGCGGCAGCTACCGAACCTCAGCGCGGGCACGAAGTAGTTGTTGGTAGCCATGCCGTTCATCGCCCACCAGTCCTGGCAGAGCTTGCCCGCGCCCACCTCTTGTAGAGAAGATAGGAGGTCGAGCACGCCCATTTCCAGGCGCAGATTCTTGAGGGCGCCTACTATCTCGCCGTCGCGGATGAGGAAAGTGCCGTCGCGGGTGGTGCCGGTGGCGATGACGCGCTTGCCGTCTGGGCAGTGCGTGTAATGGAAGCGGGTGACCCATACGCCTCTCTTGACGGGCTTCATCATCTCCTCTATCGTGGCCTCCCCTACGGGCATGATTATGTGGTCGGCTGAGGGGCCGGAGGGGAAGTCGGAGAAGGGGGAGGAGGCGTGCCCTGTAGAGCGGGTGCCCGCCTCATGCGCGGTCTGCACGTCATAGACAGGGCCGATTGCGATGCCCTCCTTGATTATGTCAACTCGTTGGGAGGGCAGGCCCTCGTAGTCTATAGGGAGGGGGAGGCAGCACGGGTCGCCTGGGTCGTCCCAGATGCTCACCTGCTCGCTTGCCACGCGCTCCCCTATGCGTCCTGACATGAAAGACTGACCATCCAGCACCGAGCGCGCACCCATGCCCCAGACGGCGGGGAAGCGCAGCATATCGGCCACCGCGTTGGGGTCGAATATGGCTTCATACTCCCCAGGCTCGATTTCCGCCTGGCTGTGGTTGGCGCGACACTTCGAGATGGCCTGGCGCGCTACGGCGGACGGGTCAATTCGGGATGCGTCGCGGCTGAGGGCGTCCCCAAAGCCTGTACCATGCGGCCCCTCGACCAGCGCCTTCAGGTAGGCGGTTGTGTAGGAAGCGTAGGAGCGTATGCCTGTCGTGCTCGCCACCGCCAGTTCGGAGGTAGACGAGTTGTAAGCACCGAACGCGCTGAACCCATCGGCGGCTGCGGCGTCTATCACGGTGCCCACCGCTTCGGCACGCGCCTGCGGGGATAGGTCGGAGGTAGATGGAAAATGTGATTGCGGCACGCTTCCAGGGCGACCATACCCCATGTCGGGCGTGGGGAGGGAGGCGAAACGTGGATTGGGGGCCTGCATGCGCGCGAGCCGTGTAGCGTCCTCTATGCTCCGCCTGAGCGCGGCGACATCCATCGAGTTGGTGAATACGCGGGCGCTCGCCTGGCCGACGGCGACGCGCACAGACACGCGGGTGTTTAGTTGAGAGACGTTCTGGTGTATCTCCGAATTGGCATAGCGCGTTACGTCGGTGATATCCGTCACGAGCACCAGTTCTGTCTGGTCGGCGGGAGAGCTACGCAGGGCATCCTCCAGGGCCGACAGCGCTTCGGTTTCTCCAAGTAGCATTGTAGTGGCTGTATTCATCTTATCTTGAAATAGAGTTACTTAAGGTGTCAAGATTAGTGCTGTGCGAATAAACCGTGTCAGGTTTTGCCCCGCCCGGCAGATAATGGACATTACCGATTCCTGTAGGGGCGACCCTTGTGGTCGCCCTGTCCACGTTACATCTCGACTGCCTGGGCGACCACAAGGGTCGCCCCTACAATTTCGTACGCGTAGGCGAACCGTGGATTAGTCACCGTAGAGCGAGGTCGCATGAGAAGGTATGCAGATGGAGCTTAGCCTTGCCTGTAAGCACCATAAAGGTACACTTCCTGCTCAACTTCGCAGTCAAGGGCTAATGGGCGGGTGATTATGGCCTTGAGCAGCCATGACCCTTTCGCCTTAGCGTCTTTGAAGGCGGGGCACCCTTCAATGGCGACGGGGAATGAGAATTCGTAGGTAGCAGGTTCCCCCTTCTTCAAGATGGTGATACCAGTGAGCGCATGCGTTTGGGCGCGGTGCGGCTTGACGTTCGGCGTACCGCCCTCTGTGACAGTCTCTATTCGCCATAGCTCCAGTTGTATAGACCTGGCCTCGATATCTACATAAGGCTCCACGAGCAGCCGACCTGCAAGAGTCTCTCCCTCCACGAACCCCAGTTTCAGAAGCTCAAATTGCATGCGTGCATCTTCTGCATTCTTGCCCTTACCATAGGAGCGTTGGCGCAGCTCATTACCGGGAGGCGCAGGCTCCACGACCTGTAACTCCACCTCTTCTTTGAGACCTTTCCCCTCCGCACGGTCCAACTCGACTACGACTTTGTAGGTCTGCTGGATAATGTCGCCCCGGTACGAGGGTGTCGCACCGGCGGGTATCTGCCATTCCAGGTGATAGGCGTTATTCAGGCCGCGCGCAAGCTCTGCTTTACCAAGCAGCTCCTCATCCGCCACCCACTCCTCATGTTCGACCCATGGGTGGTTTATTACCTCTTCATCATCCTTCTTCCCCGCCTTGCTCGCGGACTGGTGCCGTGAATGGAACAGCAGGCCAGCGTGCATCGTCTTCACCTCGCCGCCCTTCGTGGTCGTCAAGGTGATGGTTGCCTTGACCTTATCGCCTGCGAAGAAGGGATTCTCTGCCCCGTCTATTTCAATGGCGATTTCTACCGGCTTTTTGGAGTGTGCAAAGATCATGTGGTCTCCCTGTAATCTATGACTGGCCGAAGCCGTGGCTCAACGCTCGTTGTGACCGCTCATCTGCAAGCCTTGTACCAGTATGGGGGATGCGCCATGCGATACCGGGCAGAGTTGCAGCGGCTCGCCCTTGGCGCAGTGCGGGAGGCCCCAGAGGTGCCACTCATCTGGCCCGGCCACCGCCTGCACGGAACCCCAGAATTGCGGCGTGCGGCCCTGGAACGCCGCACCCTTGCGCAATTCGCCCAACTTGCCTCCCTTTATCTCGCGGCAAAGCTCCGCGGAGAAGTGGAAGTTCATGCGCTTGTCGTCGAGGCTCCACGAAGAGGGTGTTTGCAGGTAGAGGCCGTTGTCCACCTGCGAGATGAGCTCATCCAGCGATCCCTTGCCGGGTTCAAGGGACAGATTGACCATGCGCACGATGGGGATTCGGCCCCAGGAGATGGCCCTCCCACAGCCGTTCGACATCTGGCCGATGGCAAGCGCACTCTCGCGTGAGGTCAGGTAGCCGGTGAAGATGCCGTCGCGAACGATAGGTGTGCGCTGGGCAGGCGTGCCCTCTTCGTCCCAGCCGAATGTGCCAAGCCCGCCTGCCAGGAGGGAGTCGGCGGTCATGTTGACGAGGGGCGAGCCGTACTGGAACTTGCCCAGCATGTCGGGCATGAGGAATGAAGTGCCCGCGAAAGCAGCCTCCCAACCCAGCACGCGGTCCAGCTCGGTAGGGTGGCCGCACGACTCATGGACCAACAGGGCTACGAAATCGGAGTCGAGGATAACGCTCTTTGGCCCGGAGGGTGCCCACGGGGCGGCTACCAACTCGTCCGCCTCCCGGCCCACGCGCTCACATTCCTCGAGTAGGTTGAGGCGCGCAATCTGCTCCCACCCGCCCTGGCTCATATCGCCATACGAGCGGCGATAGGAATATCCTGAACTGTCCCTGGCGGTAGCAGAGACCCACGCGCCGACGTGGGTGATGCTCTGCCGCAGGTGCGCGCCCTTCGTATTGACGAAGAGCTTTTCCATGCGGGCGCACGACATCGTAGCCGTAGAGACCTGCACTCGCTGGCCCGACGACAATACTCTCCCCGTAGCCTCAACTGCCATGTCAACGCGCTCGTTGAAGGGTATTGCGAAGGGGTCTTGCTCTATGGGCGATGAGTAGCTGCCTTGATCGGTGGGCAGGATAGAGACATCGGAGCGCGACTTGCGGCGGCTGCCGCTGGCGCGGGCTATCTCTACGGCGCTGGCGGCGGTCTCTTTCGCGTCGTCTGGGGTATCACGCGAGGATGACGCAAAGCCCCAACCATCCCCCGCGAGCACGTGGATGCCCCAGCCGCTATCCCTGTCATTTACCAGGCTTTCAGCCGCGCCGCTACGTGCGTGGATGCGCTCGATGAACGCCTCTTCGGCGCGGGCCTCCGCGTAATCAGCCCCGGCGTCAAGCGCGGCCTGCAACGCCGCTGCTAATATCTCTTCAGAAACCATCTTTTCCCTTTTTGTTCGGAAATCTTATTATTCATCTTCGATGAATAATAAGATTTCCGAACAGCGATTTAGTTGGAGCATACGCATCGCACATTGTAACATGGCGTGCGAGGTCTAACCAGCCTGCTCGTGGAGGTCTTGTATGCGCTCACGCAGGGTAGCGACTGCGCGCTCCAGAGGCTCGCCTTTGTCGTTGCGGTCATAAAGCTCCGTAAACTCTATGGGCGGGCCAAAGATGATACGTATGCGGGCGGGCCGGGCAAACTTGCCTGGAGGGAGGGCGCGGTCGGTGTTGTAAACGGCGGCGGGGATGATAGGTATGCGGGTACGAGCTGCGAGCCTGATCGCGCCCACGCGAAACTCAAGCATGTCGCCCGTCGTGCTACGCGTCCCTTCGGGGAACATCCCAAGCAGGTACCCATCCTTCAGGACGGTCATAGCGGTACGCATCGTGGCCGCGTCCATGCGGGAGCGGTCCACGGGGAACGCGCCTGTAACGCGTATGAGAAAACCGACGACGCGGTTGCGGAATAGCTCCTGCTTAGCCATGAAGCAGATAATTCGCCGCACGGCGTAGGCGACGATAAATGGGTCCACCATGCTGAGGTGGTTGCATACCACGATGGCCGCACCCTTGCGAGGCACGTTCTCCGCGCCCTTGATACGTAAAGGCCACAGCGTATGGAAGAGGAGATCGAAGAAGCGACGCTCTATCCAGTACCAGAAGGGGCTGGGTCGCGATTCGTAACTGAGCTTCTTCTCGCTATCGGGCATTACTCCCTCCGTGTTTACGAATTCACCGCAGAGACGTTTGTCTGAGGAGATAGGAATCAGGAGTTAGGAGTCAGAAGGTAGGAAGGCTAATTCCTGACTCCTGATTCCTATCTCCTAACCTATAACTACCTGCGTAAACCAATAAACAGCTACCAACACGAATACGATGCTGTCTACCCTATCGAGGATGCCGCCGTGCCCTGGGATGAGGTGGCCGCTGTCTTTGACTCGCGCTGCGCGCTTCAAGAGGGACTCGCAGAGATCGCCCGCTACTGCGGCGGCACAAATCACGAGACCTAGAATAACGGCAGGGATGAGAGACAACTTAAGTAGACCTGAGAGGACTATGGAGGCTATCACCGTGCCGAGCGTGCCGCCCGCCAGCCCTTCCCAAGTCTTGGCGGGACTTATGTGTGGTATCAACTTGTGGCTGCCAAACAGGCTACCCACAAAGTAAGCGCCCGTATCGCAGGCGGCAGTACAGGCGATAACAGCCAGGAGCCAGAACATACCTGCTGCTCTACCTGGCCCATCCTGCAAAGCAGCCAGCATTGGGACGTAGCCCAGCAATCCCCCCGTATAGATTGCCCCGCCCAATGTCAGGCCGAGGTTAGCCCAACCTGGGGCAGTTGCATATTCATTGACAGAGGACGAGGTAGTAGTAAGGGTACTTCGTCCGGCAGCCACAGGCGCACGCAGCCATATTGCACCCTGCCGCACGAGCACCAAGACGAGGACTATGGCGAGCACTGTAATCTCCACGCCAGTGCCAGGTCCAATATATGGTACACCCGCGAGGAGGTCTTTCCCACCTAGATAGCCACGCATCGCGAGGAGGAGAGAGAGCGCAATACTGGCAGGATACCAGGGAGCGTAACCTGCTCTGCGCGCGATTTCGTAGAATTCGTGCGCGGCCAAACCTGATGCCAGCGCAACCACAAACATCAGAAGCAGCCCCTGCAACCAAATGGCTGTCAGCACCAGTGCTAGCAGCACTACCCCGCTGATGACCCGCGTACCCAAACCTTTCAATATTATGCCTCTTTGGAGATTAGGAATTATGATTCATTCAGCCGGGAGCAGGCTCAATATCCATGATAAATACGGGCTGGCCTTCGTAATAGTCGTCAGCTACGTGCCGCCATCCTAGCTTCTCGTAGAATTCTTTGGCGGGGTTAGTGTACAAGTATAACCTTTTGACGCCCATTTTCGCCGCTTCAGCCACGGCGTGTCGCACAAGTATACTTCCAACTCCCCGCCCCCGATGTTCGGGTTTGACGTATACCCCCGCCAACCAGGGGGAGAGGTCCAATCGCGTGCTCATGTCGTGCTCGACAAGCGTCGCGGAACCGAGAAGCTCGCTACCATCCAGGGCAATGTAGGTCGTGGGGATGCTGTCCCGGTTTGTACGCTCGCGCAGGCCTTCAATCCACGATTGGAGCGATCCGGTAGGGTCGGAGTGGCCCCATTCGTCCCAGTGCCACCTGGCTATGGTATCGACCAGCTCCAGGTGGTCTGCGATGCTTTCTATCCTCACCATTTCCGGCCTCTGAATTGCGAGACGTGCGCAGTCCCGCTTATTATGCCATACTTGAGAGAGACCTTCTAGGCGGATAGGAGATTACGAAATGGTGAGAGCAAGAGCAGCGGTGCTGACCCTGAGCGACAGGGTATCATCAGGCGTGTACGAGGATGTGAGCGGAGGGATCGCCGCAGAGATGCTCAGGGAGCGGCTGGGGGTAGAGGTGATCGCGACCGAGGTGCTGCCTGATGACCGCCAACAGATAGAAGCGGTGCTGCGCACGTGGTCCGACGTTGAGCGATACGGCCTGGTTATAACGAGCGGGGGCACGGGTATATCCCCAACGGACGTGACGCCCGACGCCACGCTCGCCGTGGTGGATTATGTGGTGCCTGGCATGGCAGAGGTCATGCGCGCCGTGTCGCTCCGCAAGACGCCGATGGCGGCGCTATCGAGGGCGGTGGTGGGGGTGCGCGGGCGCACGCTCATAATCAACCTACCCGGCTCGCCCAAAGGGGTACGGGAGTGCCTGGAAGCGATCCTGCCAGTCTTGCCCCACGCGCTGGAGCAGCTCGCGAGTGGAGGAGGTCATAGCTGAGCAATTACCTCTCTAAACGCAAATACAGAGAGGGCACAAAAGGACTGCAAAGGATAAGTGTTCAGACGAAGCGGGGTGAAGGATAGACGTAGGGGCGACCCTTGTGGTCGCCCTGGTGCAACATGACGCATCTCACAATCAGGGCGACCATAAGGGTCGCCCCTACGTCTACATACATTCCTACCCTGAGCATTTTACGCAAAGATCGTAATAATGGTCGCAGATGAAGGTGGAAGCACTGGCACAGAGAGTGCTCATGAATAACACAAAACGGAGGTTGATAACATGAGAGAAGATATGAGCACAGATGGCCCTGCTGGCGTGACCAAAGACGATATAGAGTTCGACGAGAGTAATCCCAACGTAGCGCGGGCCATCCCTAAAGGTGAAGGTCGCACCCTGTCGGAGAAGATAGAGGCAACCGTGCCACACTCAAGCGGTACCTACCCAGACATAGTGGAAGGCTCCGATAGCGAGCGCACAGGCACAAGCTGGGGAGTACAAGGTGTTGAGGACGCCACGGTGGTAGAGACGCCGGAAGGCTCCCGCTCGGAGGGGACCGGAGAAGGTGACGCCTCCCCTAACCGCAACACGGGCGAGCGTTCAGGCAGAGACGAGCTGCGTAACGTCGGCAGCTGGAGCACGATAGAGACCGACGATAGCGCGGGGTCGCCGACGGGAAACAGCTAATAAAAGAATAAGGGATAAAGGAAAAAGGATAAAGTACACGAGGGCTTTTTCCTTTATCCCTTATCCTTTTTACCTTATCTTGAACTCCGACTGCGTGCTTAGCGCGGACTGGTAGGGCTTGGCGATGACGATTAGGCGGTGGGTGTCTATGCCATAGGGCCAGCATGTGATCATCGTCAGGGTGAGGTCTTTGGTGGGGTCCATGAATTTCGCGTTCTCGCGCTTCTGCGCGTCTGACACGCCCTCTTCGCGCACTATCTTGAGGTCGGTGACGACGTAGATGTACTGGCCTTTCTCAGTGTACATGACTACTTCGTCGCCTTTGTTCACTTTATTCAGGTCTTTGAAGACCTGACCCTTGTAGTCCACGTGGCCCGAAAGCACGACGTTGCCCTTTTCGCCTGGGTTGGCGCTCCCTGCGTGATGTCCCACCGCGTAGTCAGCGACCTGCCACTCGCTCTTCACGCCACCACCCGGAGCGGGGATCATATTCCAGCCGACGGGGACGACTTTCGTGTCGATCTTCACGCTGGGGATATAGAGGCGCACCGGGGGAGAATTGTCTACAGCCACCGGGACAGGCGTGTTCAGAATGGTCCCCATTTGGGTGGCGATAGAGGTCCCACTGAGGACAGGGAGGGGAATGGGGGTAGGGAGGGCAGCTATCGTAGGCTTGGGAGTGGCTTCGATTGAAGGCTCGAACGCCTCTGACCCGAATTTCTTCTCAACTTCCGCTACATACTGCTTGTTGCTCCACTCGGTGAAGCCATACCAGCCGCCGATGCCGAGGAGGAGGAGCAAGCCAAAGACAATCAGCAAGTTTCCAAGCAGGCGCAGAGGGGAGGCAACCCTGCGGGCGCGGTACTTCTTATCGCTTACCAGGTACCGGGCTTCACCACCGGGCGTGCTTTCAACAGGCGGGGTGGGCTGTTGTGCCTGATTTTTCAGCTTCCTGAACCCTAACATCTAACTCCTCGTGCATGGGTATAACGCTACAGATAATTATACCATCGTTATAATGTACGTGTGTATACCTCAACCGGGTGCATTTCGGTGTAAATTGCTTGTGGGTCATACATAGTGTACAATAGCCGCAAGTTCGGGTGTATGGGGCGAGGGATAGTATGCCGTCCAACGGAACGAGTGAAAAAGGGGTCGAAGCGCTCCGGCAGGAGATCGAGGGCGCGATTGGCGAGACTGTCGACCGCCTTCGGAAGATCGAGGCCACAGCCCAGCAGCGCCTTCGCCAGGCCCGCACCGAGCAACAGCACCTTCACAGTTTCATCGAGGAGCTGCATTACCGCCTGGAAACGATAGCGAGCAGCCCTGAGCCGCCCGTCATGATAACAGGCCCGCTCACCGCCAACCAGCTCAACGCTATGCAGGAACAGGAGCAGACCCTCCAAAACCACAGGACCTCCCTGGAATGGGTAACCTCCGGCCTTGAGCAAGTGTCCAGTCGCCTCTCATGGCTCATACACCAGATCGAAGGTGCTTGCGAATGGGTACTTTCCCCGGTTGATAGCGGGGACGGCGATACGGAAGGGGACGCTGCGCGGACTGCCCAATCAACCCCCAACGAGCAGGTAATGTGGGCGCAGATCATTATGGGGCAGGAGGCCGAGCGTGCGCGCCTCGCACGGGAGATACACGACGGCCCGGCCCAGGTGCTAGCCAATACAGTGATGCGTCTGCAATTTGTCGAGCAACTGTACACACGCCAACCAGGGGAAGTCGAAGGGGAGTTCGCACGTTTGCGCGCCGCTCTACAGGCGAGCCTGAACGACGTGCGGCGCTTCATGTTCAATTTGCGCCCGCAATCGCTCGCCGATGCCGGGCTGCTGCCGACGTTGAAGCAGTACGCCGCCGATTACCAGGAGCAATTCGACGTGCCGGTGGAGTTGAATTTGCCGGAGAATCTGTTATTATCAGCTAACCAGGAATTGGTAGTGTTCAGAATCGTGCAGGAGGCGCTGCAAAATATCCACAAGCATGCGGAAGCGACACGGATAGAGATCAACCTGCAACGCCGCCCGAATGGGCCGCTCGTCGTGACGATAGCCGACGATGGGCGCGGGTTCAACCCCAGGTCGGTGAGGCAAAGCCGCCCCATGAGCTCCGGCCTGGTGAGCATGAGGGAGCGAGCTGCAACGGTTGGTGCGACGCTGAAGATAGATAGCAAAATAGGCACGGGCACGACGATTACGCTTACGATGCCCATGCCAAAAGACGAGATTTGAGTGCGGAATTGAGGGGTAACAGACCTGGGCGCGGGTCGCTGGTATCCTTTGGCTTCATACTATATAATAGAGAAAGTTTCGAAGCTGACTGCAAGGAGAGAATTAATGGAACGGATACGCGTATTTATCGTTGACGACCACCCACTTTTCCGCCAGGGTGTGAGGCATACTCTTGAGGCCACGAAGGACATCGAGGTGATCGGAGAGGCCCCGGACGGCCAGAGGGCCATCCAGATGGCGGAGTCGCTCGCGCCCGACATCATGCTTATCGACATCAACCTGCCTGGCCTCAACGGGCTAGAGGTGACGCGGGTGGTGCGGCGCAGGCAGCCGCAGATAGCGGTGGTCATCCTCACCGTGTATGAGGACGATGAGCAGCTATTCAACGCCACCAAAGTGGGCGCGGCAGCCTATTCCGCGAAAGACATCTCTCCTGACCGCCTGCTCGACATCGTGCGCGAGGTATCGGAAGGGCACTATCCCATCAACGACACAGTGCTCTCCCGCCCATTCGTAGCGTCCCGTATGCTCAACCAGTTCCGCGAGCTGGCCTCCGCCGAATCGGAGGGAGGGGAGTCGGTCTTCGCACCTCTCACCACCCGTGAAGTAGAGATACTCGACTGTATAGCTCGTGGCAACTCCAACAAGGAGATCGCCCGCATCCTCAACATCTCCGACCAGACGGTGAAGAACCACATAACTTCTATCCTGAGAAAGCTGGCCGTTAACGACCGCACCCAGGCGGTTATTTACGCGCTTAGGCATGGGTGGATAAAGATGTCGGAGGATTGAGATTCAATATTCAAAACGGGAGTTTGTGCAATCTAACTTAACTTGAGAAAAGTCTGTAAGGTTGAGAAAGAATACTAGCCAGCAACACTGGCGACATGGGCTTGGATAGAGAAGCTTTCGTTAGATAGCCAATTGTCCAAGCCCATGTCGCCAGTGTTGCTATGTCAGCTTTGGAAAGAATAAGCCTGGCCATTACTGCTGGTAAAAGGTATGAAGTACAGCTATTACCAATGAAGAGATATTAGATGTAATCAACTTGCTAACGCAGAGTACGTAAAACGTTCCTATCGAATAAGGAGATGCGGTGAAGGGAGCACTGAAGAGTGGTTGAAAAAATCTCTTTCGCAGGATGGCTGAAGCGACTCCGTAGTGAGAGAGGTCTAACTATGGAGGAGTTGGCAAGGCACCTCAGATATTCGCTATCGTCTGTTGCTTACGTCGAGAGAGGGTCCCGAAAACCTTCAGAAGATTTTGTTCTTGAGGTAGCTGACCTTTTTGCCATTCCTGAAGATCAACTAGAAGCATTTACCGCATGGGCACGTGGTCTACCTTATTCGGGTACGGAGAGGGGTGAGTTACCATGGTTAGCTCCACCGAGCCATATTGTACGTGTCTTTTTATGTCACGCCTCCGAAGACAAACTTGTTGTTCGTGACCTTTATCGTCGCCTGAGAGTTGCGGGCTTTGCCCCTTGGCTTGATGAGGAAGATTTGCTTCCAGGCCAAGATTGGCGAACAGAGATACCAAAGGCTGTAAGACAATCTGACGTGGTACTAGTTTGTCTCTCTCAAAAGGCAATTACCAAATCAGGCTACGTCCAAAGGGAAATTAAGTTTGCCCTAGACGTAGCCGACGAGCAGCCAGAGAATACCATCTATTTAATACCCGTGCGTCTTGAGGAATGTGAAGTTCCCGACAGACTACAACGATGGCATTGGGTTGACCTATACGAAGAGCGAGGATATGAGAGGCTTATCCGTTCGTTGCGTGAGCGTGCAAAAACAAAGCTCATAGCCTCCAACAAACTTGACCAATTCCAGAAACAGGCTGACGCGCAAGTGCAACAACTTCAACCAAAACCTTTCCAGCAAACGAAGGAGTCACCACTTACTGACCTTCATCAGGAGGATAAGGGCGAAGTAGCAAATGAATATCACGCAAATTATCTTATCGGGCTTATCACAGAACTCGAACAATTGCAGCCAGAATTCAGTAAATATCTTACTGGAAAGGAGGCACATGATGACGCCATAGTAGATCAAATCGAGAAGGGAATGGTTGTTACTTATCGCTTTCTAGATGCAGCATCAAATATTATTAGGCATAGGGACAGATATGACATAGAGGAGATATTTCGTTACTTTGGCGATCTACTCCGGCTGACTATGGACCCTGTAGCTAGAGCGAGTTCGCCTTCAAACAAACAGGATAACGACGGATATAAGTTCTTAACCTATGAGATGTTTGTTGGTTTCGTAGCTTTGCTCATAAAGCGCGGTCACTGGGATGTGCTTGGTACTAAGCTTTCAGAACTTTTCTACGTAAGACGCAAACCTGACAAAAGTGGCTATTTCCCCTTCACCGCCATTAACCAAGGTATTGCTTCCTTAGACGAGGAAAGAAACAGGAGATTATTTAGCGCAGAGCGACGGGTGAGCATCGTAGCCGATATGCTGAAGGATAGGTTCACTAATAGCAAGTTAGCAGGGCTTATCTCCTGGGAACGATTCATGGAAGCCGACCATTTCCTGTTTGTGAGGACGACTGTGCAGGCAGACAATATGCCGACGCAAGACCAGGTATGGTGTCCCAAGACTGGCGTTTACTTTCAGTACACACCCGATTACATCTTGAGAGCACAGAGCAAAGCCTTCCTTGATGTAGTAGCCGGAGCAGCCAACGTATCATTCGGCGAAATATTTCTTGAAAGGATCAAGCGTAATTATGTACACACAGCCCTATATTGTCCAAGCTTTCGAGTACCCAGTAGGACCGATTACACGGTACTCTTCGGCAACAGCTTAGATAGTATGGGAACATTACCGTAATATGCAATTCCTATTTACTGTTTACAAACAAAGATATGGAGAGCCAAACTTCTGTTTGTATTTGTATAGGATGCGCTTTATCTATTACCGAATAGCCCCATGTGTCGCAAGGCTTTGTGGTTAGAACGATTTGTGATAAGGCTACTGTATGCAGTCCGACAGGACCGAGACAACTGATATTTCGGATGTGAGCGAGCCGACTAATGCTAATGCTGTAGACGAAACGAGCGACTCGGTAGGCGCAGCCGAAGCAAGCCCTGTCCATCCTGAGCAGATTGTGCAGGCGGAAGGCACTAACGACAATGCACAGCCGCTGCCTGCCGACCCGCAGGTCACACCCGGTGATGGGGGCGCAAGCGAAGAGGCCGCGCGGCCAGCTCCTCTGCCTGCTATACCCCCAGCAGCAGACCTGGCACCCAGCCGGGTAGGCAAGTGGTGGCTGGTGCTTTGCTTCAGCATCACTATGCTGGTGTATGTAGCGCAGATACCGCGCCTCCTCCGCTTCAGTAGCCCGCCCACCGGCGACCAGCCTTTCTACCTGATGGACACCCTCAGCCTCGTGCAGGACGGTGACCTGGAGCTCTCCAACAACTACGCTGCGAGGGACGAGGACAAGTTCTACAGGCTCGCGCCCCACCCCAAAGATTTCGTCGGCATGAGCGCGCCCTACCCCCTCCCGGCGCAACTCAGCCTCACACCGGCACGCCCGCCAAACGAGGCATACGCCGCCCACCCGCCCGGCCTTTCGTTACTAATCCTGCCTGCCTGGGTGGTAGGCTCATGGTTCCAGCTATGGTGGCCCGCCACCATCATTGCCATGTGCCTGATGGGCGCTTTGCTGGCGGTAAACGTTTTCCTCTTCGCTCACGAGGTGACAGGCGAGCTCTGGATAGCCCTGGCCGTGTGGGTACCCACCGCCTTCAGCAATCCCATCATGAGCTACTCCTACCTGATCTTCACCGAGATGCCGACGGCGTTGCTCTTGTTGTACGCATTCCGCCGCCTTGCGTTGGGGTGGGGTGCCAACGGTCCGGTACGTCTCATGTTGATAGGCGCGTGCCTGGGCTACGTGCCCTGGATGTCGGTGCGCTATTTGCCCCTGGCTGGAGTGGTGGGCCTCTACGCTACCGTGCAGTGGTGGCGTTACCGCCGAACATTCAGGGAGGAAGAAGCGCAGGCGCAAGCCACGCGGACCGAGACTCGCAATAGGGGCAGCATCTTCTACACGCTCTGGTTCCTGGGGCCAATAGCTCTCTCCGCCGCACTCACTATCTGGTTCAACTACTATAAGTTCGGCAGGCTCCTGCCCAGTGCGGAGATGAATCAACGAGGCAGAGTAGAGACATTCTTCTGGCCCTGGCAGGGAATGGATGAGCTAATCAAGTTCTTCAACGCAGTCATCGGTACCCTCTTCGACCGCCCGATGGGGTTAATCATTTACGCGCCCGTATACCTGCTGGCGATAGTGGGTCTTATCGCCATGTTCCGGTCGGGACGCAGGGCCGACCGGCGTATTGTCGGGTGGCTGGCCTTGCTCACACTCCCCTACATGTTCCTCATCTTTTCATACGAGGGATGGAACGGCGTCTGGTCTCCCCCAGGACGCTACATGACCACCTTCGTCCCCTTCCTGGCAGCACCACTCGCCATGTCGCTCATGGCCTTCTCCCGAAGCTGGATATATACGATAATTTATGGTGCATTCGCATCGGTTAGCGTGCTTATGATGGGCGTGCTCATGAACGATCCGCGCCGCCTGTGGCCCGTCGAACGCGAGAAAATCTGGGACTGGCTGGGACAATCGCACGAAGCGCCCTTCCATTTAGACCTGCGAACGCTCATACCTACCTTTGTGGTCGCGCCGGACGAGGTACGCAATCCGCGTAACACGGCATGGCTCCTGGGTGGCACACTGGTGTTGGTGCTGGTATGCTACTTTATGATGCGCCGCGCGAATATTATCAGGAGCGCGCGCCCATTGCCAAACGCCTTCCACGGCATAATCTGGCTGGCGATGATCGCGGCTACGGGTGCAAGCTGGTGCTTCGCTAACGCACATTACCTTCAGCAAGGGACGTCTCTGGTCGAGCTCGACCGCTGGGACCTCAACCCCTATCTGGCTCTTCCAAGAGGTATAGCCTACCTGGATAACAGAATATATGTGACTGACTATGATGACCGCAGAGTTGGGCAGCTTGAATTGGACACCGCCGCTTACAGGCTTATCCAGCCCGTGACTGCTAGCGGGCGTATCAACTACACGCGCCCAGGTAGTGTAGGAGCAGGCCCTGACGGCATGATCTACGTGCTGAACAACGGCGACGGCGACCAGGCGTTGCTCGTGATGAGTCCGAACGGAGAGCTGGTGCGACAGACCACTCTAAACGCCAAAGGGAGCATAGCCATCGGGCTGGCATTCGGCAATGACAAAATGTACATCTCCGACATGACGGGCGGCAGGGTGTTAGTTTATCCAGTGACCGGCGGGGACGCCCTGGCCGCCTGGACCCCGCCTGAGAGGAAGTTCAATAATCCCGGCGGTCTCGCTATAGACGGGGATGGCAATGTCTATGTGGTTGAGACCTCCGAGAGGAGCGTGCATCGCTTCGACAAGGAAGGAAATCTGACGAAGAAGTACGACCTCAAGTGCGATCCGATGTTCGCCGCTATATCAGGCAACTGGATGGAGGTAAGTTGCGGCACCAACCTCATTTCGGTCAATATAAAGGACGGCAGCAGCCAATCGGGCCACGTTGACGAAAAGTATCCGAGGTTATACGCCCCCACCGGCTTGACGTTCGGCCCCGATGGTACGCTGTACGTGCTTGACGGCAGTACGGTTGTCGCCTACAGGGTGCAGCATTGATCGAGGGGTCGGGGGTCGGGGGTTAGGGGCCGGGGGTCACTGACGAAGGACGAAGGACGACGGACGACTGGGAGATGAGAGGAAGCGGCAAGGATGATAAGTGAGCTTGCGGTGGTGCAGACGGACCGGATAGGCGCGAATGTGCAGATCGGGGAGTTTGCGGTTATTCGCAAGGGGGTGAGCATAGGTGACAATGTTGTCATACACCCGCACGTTGTCATCCAGGAGGGGGTCACAATCGGCGACGGTGTAGAGATATTTCCGGGAGCGTACATCGGCAAGGAGCCAAAGGGGGCAGGCGCGCTTGCCAGGCAGCCGGTCTTCGAGAGGCGGGTGGTCATAGGGCGCAACACGTCTATTGGCCCGCACAGTGTGATTTACTATGACGTGGAGATAGGCGAGCAGACGCTCATAGGCGATGGGGCCTCGATCCGAGAAAAGTGTCGCATAGGCTCATGGAGTGTGATCGGCAGGCATGTCACCCTGAATTACGTCGTGACGGTAGGCGACCACACCAAGATAATGGACCATTCGTGGATGGCGGGCAATATGAGCGCGGGCAACAACGTCTTCATATCGGGCGGGGTGCTTACGACCAACGACAATACCCTTGGGCTTGAGGGCTATTCGGACGAAAAAATGATTGGACCAACGATTGAAGATGGCGCGATGATAGGTGTAGGCGCATTATTGCTGCCTGGGGTAATAATAGGGAAAGGCGCGATTGTGGGTGCGGGGGCTGTGGTAACGAATGATATAGCGCCCGATACACTGGTCATGGGAGTGCCCGCCCGCTTTGTACGCAAAATAGAGAGGGGAGAGGCGCGGTGAAAATATCTGTTGTCGTGCCGGTCTATTACAACGAAGGGAGCCTTGCGATATTGCATGAGCGGCTGGCGAAGTGCGCCGAGCGAGAGGCAGGGGCGAACTTTGAGTTCGTCTTCGTTGATGACGGCTCAGGCGACCACTCCTTCCAGGTACTCACGATGCTAAACAGCCGCGACCCGCGCGTGAAGGTGATCAAGCTGGTGCGTAACTTCGGCTCAACGACGGCTATCCTGGCAGGGTTGGCACACGCGACGGGTGACGCGGTAGCGGTCATCTCCGCCGACTTGCAAGACCCGCCTGAAATCATACTGGAGATGCTAGAGCATTGGAAGAGCGGCACGCCAATGGTACTCGCCGCCCGCTCCAACCGCGAAGATCCCGTCAGCACGCGGCTCCCTGCCGGCGTGTTCAACTGGGCATTTCGCCGCTTTGCCTTCAAGAATTACCCACGGAACGGCTTCGACTGCTTCTTGATAGACCGCAAAATAGTGAAAGTAATAATCCAGTGCGCGGAGAAAAACACTCACCTGCCGGGCCTACTTATGTGGAGCGGCTTCCCCCACCACATTATCTATTACAAGCGGCAAAAGCGAGAGCACGGCAAGTCACACTGGAACCTGTCGCGCAAGCTGAAATACTTCGCCGACGCTTTCACGGCCTTTTCCTACTTTCCATTGCGCCTGGCCTCGACGGTGGGAACGATAGTCGCTCTGCTTGGCCTTCTCTATGCCATCCTGATCGTGACCCTCACGATTGTTGGGAGTATACATGTCGAAGGTTGGTCTTCTCTCATGGTGGTGGTGCTAATCACGTCGGGGTTGCAAATGCTTATGCTTGGCGTGGTGGGCGAATACCTGTGGCGCAACTTCGACCAGGCACGGCAACGCCCCCTCTTCATCGTGGACCACATCATCGGCGAAGCGGAAGTCCACCTCGATACGGGAGAGCTTGCCCCTATCCATCCCACCGTGGGGAATTAGTGGGGGACTTGTTCATGTGCCAAGAGTGAGCACCTGGCACGCATTTTGCACCTCACTTATGTAGGCTGCTAACCGGCAGTAAAAGGAGGCCCAAAATGCCCAGAGGTGTCAGAGAAGGGAGCAAACGAGACCGCCAGTACGAGCACATCAAAGACTCCTACGAGGAGCGAGGCGTCTCCGAGAGCGAAGCCGCAGAGCGCGCCGCACGCACCGTCAACAAGGAGCGACGCGAGGCCGGCGAAACGAAGGAAAGGAAGGGCGACAAGAGAAGCTGATTGTAGGGTCATGGCGCGCCATGCCCCTACGGACTCGCCCGATAGGAGATAAGATGATGGACCAGCAGGATAACAGCACGACGCAGTCAGAGCAGACGTGCGCGAACTGCGGCATGTCGAAAGATGAATGGAGAGGCAACAACGGCGAAGGCTTCCAGATGGGGGATGCGACCTATTGCTGCCAGGGGTGCGCTACGGGCGCTGGGTGTACCTGCGCATAAGCTCCCTATTCTTCACAACAAAAATCGGACCCGCTGGGTCCGATTTTTGTTGTTCAAACGATTTTGCTTTTACTTTTCGTAGGGCTTGCCCACAGCCGCAGGGGGGCGCGCGCGGCCTATGACCCCGGCCAGCACCACTATGGTGATGATGTACGGCATCATCTGGAGGAACTGCGAGGGGAGGTCGAAGTTGTAGCCCTGGATTTTGATCTGGAGCGCGTCGGCTGAGCTGAAAGTGACCGCGCCGCCTACCGCGCCGAAGGGGGTCCACTTGCCGAATATCATCGCGGCGAGGGCGATGAAGCCCTTGCCGTTGGTCATCTTGTCATCGAAGCTGAATGTGGCTTCAAGGGAGAACCAGGCCCCCGCCAACCCCGCCACGAGACCTGAGATAAAGACGTTCAGGTAGCGCAGGCGGTTCACGTTGATGCCCATCGTGTCCGCAGCGCGGGGGTGCTCACCGATGGCGCGGGTGCGTAGTCCCCATGCGGTACGGAAGAGGAGCAGGCTCAACAACGGCACGAGTATCAGCATCGCGTAGGCAATCGGCTGGTGGCTGAAAAGGACGGGTCCGATTATAGGGATGCCTGACAGCACGGGGATAGGCATGTGGGGGAGTGAGCTACCTATGTAACCGGACGATTGCATCCCCAATATGAGGTCGTTACGCAGCACGCCCGTCACACCCACCGCCAGGATGTTGATAACGGTGCCCGCGATGATCTGGTCGGTCTTGAAGCGGATAGCCAACGCCGCGAGGAGCATCACCGTCAGGCCACCCGCTGCCATAGCCGCGGTCAGCCCGACCCAGGAGTTGGTCGTCAATAGCGCGACGATATAGCCTACGCACGCGCCCGTGAGCATGACCCCTTCTATCGCGATGTTGATAACGCCCGAACGCTCGCAGAGGATGCCCGCCAGCGCGCCCAAAGCGATCGGCGTGGCGAGACGCACGGTGCGCGCCAGCATATCAACCACGTCAATACGGCTGCCAGCGACGGCCCAGAGCAAGATTATCAAGAGCACCGAGAAGATGAGCGCGCCCATGTAAGCAGTAAAGCCACGCGGCGAGCTCTTCAGCATCAGGAAAAGCGCGCCCGCAATCAGCAGCCCGCATATGACCCCTACGCTGATGACGGTAGGCAACGGGATGTCGAGCAGGGGCGGGTCAAGCGGCTTCGCGCCGGGCCACGTGATGCGCAAGGTAGAGACTTTGTTAGTTGCCACCCTACCCATGACCACCCAGAAGAGCAGCACCGCCGTGATGATGCCCACAACCCCCAGGATATGCTGCTTCCCTATCTGAAACTTAGCAGGCATCGCCGCTACATTTGCCGCCAACTCTCACACCCCCAAATACACACTCATTCTTAATAGTTCAAAGTTCAAAGTCCAAAATAGTCGGTAATTACTCACGCATCACGTTTCACGTTTCATTCTATCGTCTATCCTCTAGCATCTATCGTTCATTCCGCACTCCGCACTCCGCACTCGCCTCACCCTCCCCAGCCCCGCGTAAAGACCGCCTGCCCAGACCCACCACGGCGGACGCGGTAGAGCCAGCGTATGATCTGGTCGGCGGCTATGAAGACGATTACCAATGCCTGGATGATGTTGATGAGGTCTTTCGATATGCCGCTCTCGGTCTGCATGAGGCCAGCACCCTGTCGGAGCGCACCCCAGAATATGGCAGCAGGTATGATGGCGATAGGGTTGCTACGCGCCAGGAGCGCGACCGCTATGCTGTCAAACCCATATCCCGCTGAGAAAGAGGCCTGAAGCTTGTGCTGCAAACCCAGCACCTGACCCACCCCGGCCAATCCAGCAAGCCCGCCGCTGATAGCCATCGCCAGCACGAAATTGCGCGTGATGCTCATGCCCGCGTACTGTGCGGCGTCAGGGTTAGAGCCGACGGTGCGTATCTCGAAGCCGATGGTCGTCTTGTTGAGCAGCCACCATATAAAGAACGCCATCGCTATCGCCAGGATAAAGCCGGCGTGCAGGCGATAATCTACGCCGAAGAGGAAAGGCAATTCGGCGGACTGCTGGATAGTCGGCGTCTGTGGAGCGCTCGCCGCCTTGTCCAGGAAAGGGCCATTGATCAGATAATCGGTAAGGATGATGGCGATGTAGTTGAGCATGATGGTCGTGATGACCTCATGCGCGCCTGTCTTGGCCCGCAGGTAGCCGGGGATCGCGCCCCATATCGCACCCCCCATTATGCCAATTATCAGCGCCAAAGGGAGGTGGATGAAGACCGGCAGACCCGTAATGGCGTAACCAGCCACCGCAGCCGCCATCGCGCCCATACCTAGCTGACCTTCAGCGCCAATATTGAAGAGGCCGCACTTGAAGCCGACAGCAACAGCCAATCCTGCGAATATGAAGGGAGTAGCCTCTACAAGGGTATTCGCCAGGGCCGCAGGAGAGCCGAACGCGCCAACAAAGAGGCCCCCATACGCCTTGCCTACATCGGTGCCGGTCAGCAGGATAATGAGCGCGCCTATCACCAGGGCGGTGAAGATAGCCAGCAGAGGCACCAGCGTCTCACCAAGCAAAGCCCCCCAGTTCAGGCCTCTGCGAGGTCCCTCCGGCGGCTCGGCATGCGTGCGCCCAGGCTCTACCAGGGGCGCGGGTGGGTAGTCAGCACTCCCCGTGGAGCTGGTGCCACCCTCCGATGGGACGGCCTGAACGGACGCGTCACCAGGCACTTCGTTAGCTGGTCTGTCAGCTTCGTCCGGCATCAAGCAGTCGCCCCTTCGAGCGCGGAGTGCGGCTCCTGTGGCTGCCCATCAGTTATCCCCGCCATCAACAAGCCCAACTCCCCCCTGGTGGCGCTCGCGGCGGGGAGGGCAGCAATCACCTTACCCTTGAACATGACCGCGATACGGTCGGAGAGGGCCATTATCTCGTCCAGCTCGGCGGAGACGAGCAGCACCCCAATCCCCTCATCACGCTTTTGGATGATACCCTTATGTATGAACTCTATCGAGCCAACATCGAGTCCGCGCGTCGGCTGGGCAGCGATCAATAGCTTGATGGGGCGCGAGAACTCACGCGCCACCACAACCTTCTGCTGGTTGCCGCCGGAAAGGGTGGCGACAGCGGTCAATATGCCGGGAGTGCGCACGTCGAATGCTTTGACGAGGCGGCGTGCCTGGCCCTCTATCTCCCCCTCGTCGATTACGATACCATGAGCGAATGGGTCGAGGTAATAGGTGGAGAGGACCATATTGTCGGAGCAGGGGTAGCTAAGAACCAGGCCGTGGCGGTGGCGGTCCTCCGGTATGTGGGCTACCCCATCCTCTATGACTCGACGAGGCACGGCGTGGGTGGTGTCGTGCCCCATGAGGCGCACCGCACCCGACTGCACGGGCCGCAGCCCCGTCAGCGCTTCCACAAGCTCGGTCTGGCCGTTGCCCTGCACCCCCGCGATGCCTAGCACCTCCCCGGCGCGCACTTCGAGGGAGAGTCTGTCCACGGCTACGGTACGCCGGTCGTCCAGAACGACCAGGTCGTGCACATCAAGCACTACAGACCCAGGCTCTTTAGGCTCCTTATCAACTGTCAGGTTTACCTCGCGCCCCACCATCATGGCGGCGAGTCCGGCGCTGTCGGTCTGGGAGGGTATGGTGGTGCCGACCACGCGCCCGCGCCGCAGAATAGTGATGCGGTCGGCGATCTCAAGCACCTCGCGCAGCTTGTGGCTTATGAAGATGAGCGACTTCCCCTGGTCAACCAGCGAGTGGAGGGTGACGAAGAGGTCGTCCGCTTCCTGGGGGGTAAGGACGGCGGTCGGCTCATCGAGGATAAGTATATCGGCCCCCCTGTAGAGGGTCTTTATGATCTCCACGCGCTGCTGCACGCCTACAGGCAGGTCCAGCACAAGCGCGTCGGGCGGGACGGAGAGGCCATAACGCTCGGATATTTCGCCGATGCGCCTGTTGGCCTCTCGTTCATCGAGGAGAGGACCTTTTGTGATCTCGGTACCCAGCATCACGTTCTCGGCCACCGTGAGAGTGGGCACGAGCATAAAGTGCTGGTGTACCATGCCGAGGCCCTGGCGAATAGCATCGTTCGGGCCTCGGATGTTAACTTTCTTGCCGTTGATGAATATCTCACCCTCGTCAGGGTCGTACAACCCGTAAAGGATGTTCATCAGGGTCGATTTCCCCGCGCCGTTCTCGCCGAGAAAGGCGTGTATCTCGCCCGGCTCCAGCGTAAAGCTGATGTGGTCGTTGGCGAGCACACCGGGGAATCGCTTTGTGATGTCCCGTACTTCCAGAACAGGCGGCATCACTCTCCCCTTCGGGGAATGTTAAATTATGAATTTTGAATTTTGAGTTAGCTTTGTACCAACTCAAAATTCAAAATTCATAATTTAGAATTGATTATGGAACGGTCACGCCCGTCTTGATGGAGCCGTCGGCCAGACCCTTGAGGGTTTCGTCCAGCTTGGTCTTTACTTCGGCCGGGATGGAGGCGTCAGCGTCATGGAACGGGGCGAGGCCCACACCCTGGCTGGCTGCGTCGTAGAGCTGTGTGCCGCCCGCGAACGAGCCGTCCTGCGCCGACTTGATGGCGGAGAAGACCGCGTTGTCCACACGCTTGCCCGCACTGGAGAGTATCTTGTCGGAGCCGGGTGCCGCGCCGCGCTGGAAGGTGGTGACGTACTCGTCCTGGTCCACGCCGATCACCCATACCCCTGCCTGGGCAGCGGCCTGGATAGCGCCGGAGCCTGTCTGCCCGCCAGCACCGAAGATAACGTCCGCACCCTCAGCGATAAAGCTTGTGGCAGCTTCAGCGCCACGCGCGCGGTCGGTGAAGGAAGCGATATAGACCTGCTTGACTTCGATGTCAGGCTTGATAGACTTGGCGCCATTCGCATAGCCTACCACGAACTTCTTTACGGCAGGTACAGTCTCTATGCCTCCCACCACGCCTATGATGTTGCTCTTGCTCATGGAAGCGGCAAGCACACCAGCGAGGTAGCCCGACTGGTCCTCGGCGAAGACGAGACCGCGCACGTTGGGGATGTCGGGGCTATAGGCGTAGTCCACGATAGCATACTTGATGGTCGGGTGTTTTGCAGCAGCGGCCTTCAATGCATCGCCCATCAGGAAGCCGACCGCTATGATCATGTCGTAGTTCTGCGAGGCGAACTGCTCAAGGTTCTTGTCGTAGTCCGCGGATGCCGTTGTTTCGATGAAGTTGGTCTCGACGCCAAGCTCCGTGTCTGCGCGCTTGAGCCCGTCATAAGCGAACTGGTTGAAGGTGCCATCGTTGACCTTACCCACGTCGGTAACGAGGCCGACTTTGAGGCTGCCGCCCGCGCCTGGGGTCATGACGGCACCAGGGGTCTCGTTGCCCATCATGCTGCTGTCGGTGATGTCGCCGCAGGAGACGTAAACAGAAGCTTCAGCCGCGCTCTTGTGCACGTTGATGGCGTAAGCCTGACCGGGTGCCATCGTGAAGTCGGAAGTTGATATTGTCGTCTCGCTCTTGCCATTGACCACGGCAGTCAGGGCCACGGCAGGCGCGGGGTCGAGGTTGGCGCAGGTGCCCTTGTGGATGTGCGCCGGTTGAGGCTCAGTTGTGCCGCCGCTTATGTCGATAGTGACAACCCAACCTGTGCTACTCTGCTTGACAGTGGCCGTGCCGTTCTGACCGGAGGCGTTCTGCTCCTTCATCGTCACGGTCATATCCGCCATGGTGCCTGTGGTAGCCATTGCCGTAGCTGCGGTTGTTGCCATTGCCGTCGGCTCAGCTGTTGCCGGCATCGCCGTCGGCTCGGCTGTAGCCGCCATAGCTGTGGGAGCAGCTGTTGCTGGCACTGCCGTGTTTGGCACGGGGGTGTTCGCCGCGGTGCCGCCACAGGCCGCCAGAATAGGGATCACCATCAGCATAGCCGCCAATGATGCCCCCGCCCGTCCGAAGATTCTCCTCTTGGTAGACATACTTTCCTCCTGTAGTCTTGTAACTTGCCAGACGTATATCAACGCGCGTCCGGTGCGATGGCCGGGCGCTCTGTCGAGTTATTATAGGCATCCTCTTGCCGGGCGTCAAGCCCTGTCAAGGACGACGGACGACGGACGACGGACGACGGACGACGGATGATGGATTAAACACAGAGACGCAAAGACACAGAGGACGCACAGAGATTATTAGAGGGTTTATGGTAACCGAAAAATCTCTGTGTTACCTTTGTGCTCTCTGTGTCTCTGTGTTTAATATCGTCCTTCGTCTTTCGTCCGCCCCATCTACCGTACCGACTCGGCAATCTTCACAGCCTCCGATAGGTCGGCAGGCGTTTCTAATCGGTAGGCGACGCCATCCTCCTCCCACAGGAGCACGGAACCAGGTACGTAGCGCTCGGAGTTGAGGTTGCCACCCCCACCTTCATCATAGAGGGTCAGGAGATGCGCAGTGCTCCCCCACCGTGCCGGATGTCCATGCACTAATGTCTCCTCAATGAGATTGCGTCCAGCAAGGGTCTTTTCAGCGGCACTGCCGACAGCCATTTCATAGAGGAGCGTTCTCATCCTGTCGCTCTCGACCGGAGCGTACCATGCTAAAATCACCATTGGACCCGTCAAGTCCTGGTAGAACACCAGGTCAGGCTCACCCACGTAACTGGGGTAAGCAGGCCACTTGATGGTGAAAGATACCCGCTTACGCGCATCATCTAGAGTAGTTGCGCTCGCCAGGTTCCGCGCCCAGCCGGGGGGCGTCTGGTCCCTTACCGATAGGGGAGTCTCGATGTCCGGGAGAACTGCGAGCGATTCGGCGATGCGTATTGCCTCTTCGAGCGGCAGGGTGGTCTCCAGCCGGTAAGTTATGCCTTCCGCTTTCCACAAGAGCAAATTGCCAGATACCAGCCGCCGGGGCGCAAACTCGGGACGCCCGCCCTCCCCATAGAATCGCAGCCAGTGGCTGCCGCGTACCCACAGGGCGGACTGCCCTTTGACCGAAGTTTCCTCGATGATCGTGGAGCCGCGCAGCATTTTCTCACCATGCACGCCAGGACCGAGCGCGTATAACACCAGGCGCGCCTGGTCGCGGTTGCCGGGCACGGTCCAGGCGAGAATCAGGGCCGAGCCGTTCAGGTCTTGTACGAAAACCCTGTCTGGCTTGCCGAGATCGGCCGGATAGGTCGGCAACTTGATTGTGAAGGGCAATTCCTCGTTGGCTAGCGCTAAGGTAGTTTCACCTACGAGGTCAAGCGGGTTAGAGGGGATGGGGGATGGTTCAGGCGTGGTCAGATCGGATGTTGGCACCGGAGTGGCGACCACTACTTCTATAGCCCCAATACGGAACAGGGACCGCACGAACGCCTGGACTTCGGGCACGGTAAGGAGAGCAGCCAGGAAGAGGAGCACCGACAGCGCTGCCAGTCCCCATGCGAGCCTGCGGCGCGGGCGCACTGTAGCAGGTTGTGCGGTATTCACGCGTGCCAATCTCTGCCTCATGGCACCGGCAATATCGGGCGTAGGCGGGTAGGGAAATGACGCTGCGATACCGCGCAGATGCTCGTCCATCGGATCAAGGAGGCGTTGGTCGCTCATGCCTGGCGCTCCTCCCGCAGGGCGGGAAAATCGCTGTCAACCAACGTGCGTAGCTGGGCGATAGCACGGTGGAGGCGCGATTTTATCGTGCCTGGTGCGACTTGAAGAGCACTCGCCATTTCGACCTCCGACAACTCCAGGAAATAGCGCATATAGACCACCTCTTGCTCGTGGGTCTTCAGGCGACGAACAGCCTGCCAGAGGGTATTAGCTTCCCATTGCTGGGCGCTTCGCTCGCCCGGCGAAACAGCAGGATCGGCCACCGCAGGCTCCAATCGAGCGTTGCGCCGCAGGGCCGCCAGGTAGCGGCTTAGTGACCGCATTTTGTTGCGTGCCAGGTTGGAGGCTATTGTCAGGAGCCAGGGACGCATGGAACGTGCTATGTCGAAAGTGTGAAGGGCGCGAAAGGCCCGTATGAAAGTATCTTGCGCAACATCCTCAGCCTCGTGAGAATCGCCGAGCAGCAGATAGGCAAGGCGAAATATCGGCTCCTGGTGCTCGCGGACAAGCATCTCCCAGGCCGCTTCGTCGCCCGTGCGTGCGCGGCTTATCAGATCAGGTTCATTCAACAAGGGCCTCTCTGGAGAGGTCTAATATGGGGTATACACCGTATGAGGGTGGGAGGTTCCGGGCGGGACGACGGACGACGGACGACGGACGACAGACGATAGAGTGAAACGTGATGCGTGATGCGTGATATGACCTACGAGAACTGTACTCTTCCCCTGTCATTCTGAGCGAAGCGAAGAATCTAAACATCTATCCATACATCCAAGCTCGGAGATTCCTCACTACGTTCGGAATGACAGGCAGAGAGTTACAGTCTTTCTCCTTCTGATAAGTTTTCTAGCTTTCATCGTCTATTGTCTATCGTCCGTCGTCCGCGCAGCATCCTCAGCTGCCTCCAGTAGCCAGGCTTCTTCTTCAGCTATCCCCTCTTCAAGGCGGGCGGCGGTGACGGGTAGGCGCCAGGCTTCAATCTGTGCCCGCGAGGTGCGGGTCGCTCTCAGGTAGTGAGTCAGGTAGAGGTTGCGCAAAGTGGTGATCAGTAAGCGGGCAGCTATCGAAGAGATGCTTGAGGGGAGATGGAGGTGGGCAGTTGCGAGGAGCAGGGAAGTACGAGCCACATCGGCCAGGGGATTACCGCGCGTGGCATCTATCCAATCTATTACGACCGGGCCACGAGGGGACATTATGACGTTCTCAGGGTGGAAGTCGCCGTGGCAGAGGATGTCGCCATTTGGGAGCCGCGAAAGTGATTGTAATGCAGCTTCTTTGAGGTTGGCCGGCAAGGGGTCTGCCACCTCTATTTTCCACGTCAGGCGGTCACGCTGGGATGGAAGGTCTGGTGCGGTGCGGCGGTGCATTGACGCGTGTAGCAACGCGAAGGTGCGAGTCAAACGAGGCAGCCTCCAGGGTTTAGACCTGAGCACACCGGCAAGAGACGGACCGTAAACGCGCTCATAGATGAGGCCCTGGCGCCCTTCTACCACGACGGCATCTATGAGAGCTGGAGAGGCCGCGCCGGACGCGTGAACCGCCCTCGCAATCTTTGCTTCATACTCCACGGTACTCGCCGAGCGGTCCGCGTGGAAGAGCTTCAGCACGCTCGTATCGCCCCATGCGTAGATGTCGGCTGTGCGGCCCCTGCCTACTAGTACCCCTTTACTCATCTCTACTCCCCCGAATGGATTATACTTTGACATGTTCCGCCTGAGCAAAGACCTGCAAGTAGGGGCGGTTCGCGAACCGCCCTGGTCGACACCGTACCAGCTTACATCAAAGTGTTCACGCTAGGGCGGTTCGAAAGTGTTCACGTTAGGGCGGTTCGCGAACCGCCCCTACAGGTAGATTTGCTGTGAGGACCGACGCACGGGTCGATACCACAGCCAGGTATCTGGCGGACAATAAGGAGAGGATTATGCCGCTCTATCCATATCATGGAAACTACCCCAAAATCGGCAAGGGATGTTACATAGCTCCCACCGCGTCGCTCATTGGCGATGTGACGCTAGGCGATGGCGCGAGCGTTTGGTTCGGTGCGGTACTGAGGGGCGACGTGTCGCCCATCGTGATCGGGGCGCGCAGCAACATCCAGGACGGGACAGTCATACATGGGGAGGATGGCTGCCCAACTATCATAGGCGAGGACGTGACGGTAGGGCACAGCGCCATCATCCACGCGGCGACGGTAGGGAACCGGGTGCTCGTGGGCATGGGAGCGACACTCCTCTCCAGGTGCAGGGTGGGGGAGGATACGATAATTGGGGCACGCGCGCTCGTAACTGAAGAGGTGGAGATTCCCGGTGGGGTCTTAGCTCTTGGAATACCCGCCCAACCTAAACGTCCTCTAAGCGAAGTTGAAAGAGAGCGCATCCTGGCATCGGCGAGGCATTACGTCGAACATGCGAAGTGGTATGCGGAGCAGACCGAGGAGAATGGGTAAGCAAAACACCGCTGGAAGCACAGATGCGCTCCTCAGCGGTGTTTGCTTGCTCTGCAAATTGGCTTATTAGTTAACTAGCATCGAGCTTTGGATGCGAACTTGACACCTTTTGCCAGGCTAATGTGCCAGCTACAGGACGCGTCACCAGGAAGAGACTCCACAAGGTAGCTGCGACTACTCCAACCGACCCACAGGCTATCATCAAAGGGAGGGTAATCGCATCCAGGCGAAACACAGCATGACTGAGCAATACCAGCATCAGCCCACCTATAGCCCCGAATAACGCCCCTGATCCCGCCATCACGCCTATAAAAGCAGCCCCCAGGAATAGGCGTCGAGAGTTTTTCTTAACGCGAGCCATTACGTTCACCGCCTTGTTCAGGATGATTAGTTTTCGCCGTACCCAAGCTCGCCTACGCGCCCACGCGAGCGATTGTTGCTTGAGCAGTTCAAGGTGCTATGGCGGTCAGGTTTCGATGCGACGTTTCTGTGCTGCTCTGCCTGGCTTAATAAGCAATGTGTATGCCACACATCCAGCTACCGGTTACCTGCTACCCTCCATTTGTGATATAGAATATAGCATGAGCCGTGAGAGTGTGGAAAAGATGCGCAAAAGTGCCAGGCTACGTAAGCAAGGCGGGCCGCAGGCTACGGGAGAGATGGAGCCCTGGTCGTGCGACGAGGTGCCTCCCGACCTCTTCTACGAGGGGCTGGAGCAGTTCAACCGGGGAGAGTACTTCGAGCAGCACGAGTCCCTTGAAGAGATATGGATAGCCGACCAGAGACCTCTACGAAGGCTCTACCAGGGGATATTGAAAATAGGGGTCGGCTTCTACAAGCTGCGCCTCGGCAACTACCGGGGCACCGTAAATCACATAGCCGGGGGCATAGCCTACCTTGAGCACTTTGACGGCAACTGCCTGGGCGTAGAGGTCGCCCGGCTTATACGCGAGGCGCGCGAGGTGCGCGACAGGGTGGTAGAGCTTGGGCCGGAGAGGATCCAAGAGTTCGATTTGGGGACGTTGCCGAAGGTATGGTATCAAAGGCGAAAAAGCTGAGAATGAACAATTCTATATTCCCCTACGAGCGCGGCAAGCTGCTGGCAGCCGCCATAGCGGAGCCGGGGCCGGTGCTTGGCATAGATATTGGCGGCACAAAGCTGGCCGCAGGTGTGGCCGCGACAGACGGTAAGGTGCTTTCCTACACCCGCCAGCCAACACCGGCAGACCTCGATGCAGAAGGATTGCTGGGGGCTGTCCTTAGCGTCTCCAGGGCAGCACGCCACGAGAGCGGAGTTGAGCCTGTGGCGGTGGGAGTTGGCTGTGGCGGGCCGATATTCTTCGAGGAAGATATAGTTTCTCCTCTCCATATGCCTGCATGGAGGGGGTTCCCGTTACGCCCACGCCTGGAAGCGTCGTTAGGGCTGCCCGCGGTGCTCGACAACGATGCAAAAGCGTTTGCCCTCGGTGAGGCGCTCTTCGGGGCAGGGCGAGGAGCACGCTACATGCTCGGCATGGTAGTCTCGACAGGCATAGGTGGGGGCATCGTGGTGAACGGGCGGCTTCTGGATGGGGCACATGGCAATGGGGGCCATATTGGGCATACCATCGTGTCGGTGCGCGGTCCAAGATGCTTCTGCGGAGCGATTGGGTGTCTCACAGCCTACGCTGCGGGCAGGGGTCTATCAGCGCGGGCGATGTTGGCACTCAAGCGTGGGGCGACAAGCACTCTAGCCACGCTACCTCCTGGCAGCCTGACCGGGCGGGACATCGTTGAAGCTGCGGCATCCGGAGATAAGTTGGCTGGGCGTCTGTTACGTGAGGCGGCAACCGCACTGGGCCGTGGTATCGCCAGCGCGGCAAATATCCTGGACCTGGACCGGGTGGTGCTGGGTGGTGGGTTGCTCAATGCGGGAGAGTTGCTACTTGCGCCTCTCCGCCGCGAGCTGCGTCGGAGAGCGCGCCTCGCATTCTCCAGGCACGTAGACCTGCGGACTTCGGAGCTTGGAAAAGAGGCGGGGGTGGTAGGTGCTGCCTCTCTTATACTGCAACACTGGCAGTGAGAATGAGAAGCAAGCGCCTTGCGCCTTGTTACTCGTAAGTCCGCTGCACAGCGCGTCTCAGGGTAAGGACAAATGCATCCTCTAGAAGGGCGAGAAACTGGTCAGGTAGGTGCAGTATCTTCGCCCCATGCACCCGGACACGGTAGGTGATGTGCGCTGACACAATCGCCACCAGCCCGGCTGTGACTGCCCCTGTGACTGGAGAGTGTTTTCCCTCGGTAAAGGCCGCAGCCCCTGAAAACGCACCCCAGAATGCGCGCCCTAACAAGGGGAGAGGCGCGATACGATCGGGCAGTATCGGCAGCTTGTCGGCAACCATCTCACCGAGCATTCCCAAAGTGCCTAGCCTGGAGAACTTCCCCGAAGTCAGCAATTGGAAGAGCGTATGCCGGAAACGCCTGGGATGGCTCGCTACGCGCTCAGTCATGAGAGAGGGGGCCGAAGCTGCTCTCATGCCGGCGATTACACCTAACAATATGGTCCGCGCCAACAAGTCTTTATCAATAGCAGATTTGCTCAATTATTCCCACCTCGACTTTGTAATGTTTGCCTCTGAAGGATTGAGATAGCAATAGTTGCGCCAAAGAAGAACCTGCCAGAGTCTATAACAATGAAATTATAAAGAGTGTCATTCCGAACGCAGTGAGGAATCTCCAAGCTTGCAAGGTGGAAAGGGACCTAGATTCCTCGCTGCGTTCGGAATGACAGGTAAAGAGGTGCTTTGTTATGCGAGACCTCTAGCTCCCTACCCTTGTTCTCATATCCGCGCTACCCTACGCCAGGAGTCGATATCCCTTGCTCGGCCAAGAATTGGCGTGCGAGCAGCTCCGCTCCCTCCTTGTCCTCCTTCCCCAGCTCCCCATCCAGCACCAGCCCCAGCAAATAATCTTTCACCTGCCCGATCCAACGTCCAGGCTTGCCGCCGAATATCGCCATTAGCTCGTCGCCATTCAGCGGGCTGGCGAGCTTCTCCACGTCCTCTTGCGCCTTGATCTCCTGGCAGCGTTCGTAGAGGGCCTCTACGCGGGCGAGGGCTGCGGCTACGCGCTGGGGGCGCTGAGAGGTGATGTCGGCGCGGGACAGGGCGAAGAGACGCTCGGTAACGGGCGCGGTCTCTCGCAGGAAGCGGCGTACCGCGCCGTCACTCCAACTCGCGTCGTACACCCCTATCCGCAGATGCTCAGCCACAAGCTGCACTACCAGGTCAACCATCGCCTGGGTCCGCTTGAGGCGCGCCAGGATGTCACGGGCCATGCGCGCGCCCACTCGCTCGTGCCCGAAGAAATGCACCTCGCCATCCGTCACCCCGTACGTGCGCGGCTTGGCGATGTCGTGCAGGAGGGCGGCCCACCGGAGCACAAGGTCAGGCTCAGTGCGGTCCACGACTTTGAGAGTATGCGGATAGACCTCCTTATAATGGTGAGGGCCACGCTCCATCTCGTGCATCTCTATGACTTCCGGGACTGTGTAGGGGAGCAGGCCCAGGTTGTCGAGCATATCTACCGCGTCGCCTGGCCGCTCGGTGACCAGGAGCCGGTCCAGCTCATCCCCTACCCGCTCGCGGGAGACGTTGTCGAGGAGGTACGCCAGGGAGCGAATAGCCTCTTTGGTCTCTCGCTCGATGAAGAAGCCAAGCTCCACCGCCAAACGTACCGCCCGCAGCAATCGCAACGGGTCCTCCCGGAACCTATCTTCGGGCGAGCCTACGGCACGAATAATTCTGTGCGTTATGTCAAGCTGGCCGCTATGAGGGTCGTGCAGGGTGCCCGTGTGTAGATCGCGGGCGACAGCGTTCACAGTGAAGTCGCGATGGGAAAGGTCGGTATGGAGGGGCGCGAGCGCGTCGGAGGAGGCAGCAACTTCCTCCTGCGAGCGGAACGTGGTAACTTCCACCTTGAAGTCCCCTACGAGGGCGACGAGGGTGCCAAACTTCTCGCCCAGGCCGTATATCGCGTCGGCTCCCGCAGAATCAAGCATCTCTTTGATTACCGGCACGGGGGCGTCGGTAGTGAGGTCGAGGTCGCGCGTGGGCCGCCCCAGCAGGCCGTCGCGGACCGTGCCGCCGACCAGGTAGAGACGGTAGCCGGCGGAGGCCGCGCCCTGTGTGAGCCTATCAAGGAAGTTGTCCACGTCTGTCAGCAATTCGTTGAACAAGCAGAACATGAGGGTTGAAACGTGAAACGTGATGCGTGAAACGTGATGCGTGATATTTGAAATTGAAAAGAATACGTGCCTTTTCTGTTTAGATAACCGCTTGGCGAGGGCCGAAGAGGGCGCGGCCCAGGCGGACCATGGTCGCGCCTTCGCGGATGGCGTGCTGGTAGTCGTCGCTCATGCCCATGCTCAGGTGGGTCCAATCGCCCGGGTAACTGCCCTGGAGTCCTTCGAGCAGCTCGCGCAGCCTTGCGAAGGTGTGCCGCGCCTCAACCTCTGAAGCACCTAGTCGAGCTATGGTCATCAGGCCCATACCGCGCAGATGCTTGCACTCGGCCACTGCATCAGCCAATCTGGACAATTCCTTAGGTGATACGCCTGATTTACTTGCTTCGCCGGTCACATTTACTTCAATCAGCACGGGCAATGCCACCTCATTCAGCTCCTGACTGCGCACCACTCCATTCTCAAGCGCCACCACGAGTTCGACGCGATCAACAGAGTGAATGACATCGAATAGGGAGGTCGCGATGCGCGCTTTGTTGCGCTGCAAGCTCCCGATCATGTGCAGGGTGATGCCGTCCCGCGCCACTTTGAATTCTACACTATCCGCGCCTGCCTGGATTAGACTTGCGCGTGGCGCAAACTTCGCCATCGCCTCCTGCACCCGGTTCTCTCCAAAGTGCCGCACTCCTGCCGCAACAGCTTTCCGAATGCGGAGAACGGGTACGGTCTTGGTAACGGCGATGAGAGTTGTATCATCAGGTGAGCGCCCCGATTGCGCGGCTGCCAGCGCAATCCGGTCGCGAATAGTTTCAAGGTTAGCGGAAATATCATCCATGCTGCACCAGAATTGGAGCGTTACAGCTCCTAATTCTCTATTGCCATCGAAACCTTCGCACCGGCGTAATAAACCATAAATAACCTGGCGCTCTTTGTTATCTTGGCGTCTTGGCGTTTAGATCGTAATCCACACGCATCCCAAGCACCGCTCCGAAGAGGCCGCACCTACCCTCCTCTCCTCTGTGAGAGTAGAAGGTATGCAGGTTGTCCGCTGTGCACACTTCCTCCACCGTGATATTCTCAGGGCGGAGCCCTGCTTCGAGAAGGGCGAGGCGTATCGTCTCGCGCAGGTTGAAGTAGGTGAGGCCATCGCGCTCTTCGAGGAGAGGTGGGTACGTGGCACCCTGTGGCGGGAATGCCTCTCGGATGGCCTCAATTACGTTGGAGCCGACACTATAGCAGCAAGGGCCTATGCCAGGGCCAACCGCCACTACGAGGTCGGCGGGCGACGATCCAAAGTTGTCCACCATCGCCTCCACGACGTTTGCCGCGACACGCCCCACCGTCCCCTTCCACCCCGAATGGGCCAGCCCAATCGCCCGCCGTACAGGGTCATAGAAGAATATGGGTGGGCAATCGGCGGAGAGCGCCATCAGGTACAGGCCCGGCGTGCCAGTAATGAGAGCATCTACGCCCTGCACGGATGGCAAATCGGGGGTCATGCCGCGCCCGGCGTCACCCCAACCTACCAGCGCCACCTCGGTGCCGTGCACCTGCTGCCCTCCGACGATGCTACCTGGCGATATGCCTAGCGCGGTCGCGAATTTGCGGCGGTTGGCATGGGCGGTCTCGACGCTGGGGGGATACTCAGGAGTGCCCCGCTTCGTGCTGAGGTTCCAGTCCTCCCCGTCAGGCGAGCGGCGGGTCGAAATACCGTGCAGCAGGGCAGGGTATCGCTCCAGCGCGGCGATGTGATAGAGGCCATCGCGCACGGGCAGGTTGAGTAAATCTACGCCCATGCGATACTCAGGTCCGCTTGCAGAGTCCTCGATTTCACTGTTACGGTCGCTGCCTGAGCTTGTTGGCAAAATCATCGTCCTCCGGCTGCTCTTCGGTTGCATATGGCTCTTCCTCGACCATCTCCATATCTACATCGACGCTGTCATTAGCAGGCACACCTGAGTCATTGCTCTCATCGTCGGGGTAGTTGCTCACGAAACCCTGGCCCGCATATGGAGGATAGAAGATTTCGACCGCATAAGTGGCAGAGATGCCCACAGGTTCGCTCACCTCGGAGAGGATGGCGTCTATGAGGTCGTCCAGGGTCTCAGGTGAGCCGGGGCCGTGCGTCTGGCGGTAGCCGGTGGCGAACTCCTGCCATATAAGCAGCGTGCCAACCACCTGGTCGTCCAGGTAATGCACATCTATCTTGCCTATATTCACAGGCTCTTCATTCTCGTCCCGCGTCTCCTGGTCATAGATAGAGATTTCTTCGGAATAAGGCGTGCGCGTGGTGCGCTTCAGCTTCAAGTTCATCTAGCTCCCTCTCCCACAACTTGCATAATCATCTGGTTGATTACTTCCTCGACTGGTGCCTTGTCGTCGGTAAAGACGATGCCGCCCGCCTGCGGCTTGACCTCGCGTATGTTGCCGCGCTTGATGCTGGCGTCGAATACCTCTTTCAGCAGGGGGTGCTCGGCGTAGGCGGCGTTCCGGGTGAAGTTATCGAGGCGGCTAGGCTGGTTGGTGCCGATTACCATGCTGTTCGACAGGCTGTTCGACAGGTTCGACACGTCAATAACGTATACATTCGGGTAGACTTGCAGCATCGTGTTAGCCAGCGCTTCGACCAGGCGTGTGTCGTTGGCGGTGCGGCCAGCGTTGATCATAACCGCGCCATCGGGAGTGAGGTGGCTCCTCACCTCTTCAAAGAACTCCGTGGTGGTGAGATGGAAAGGGATATAGGGCTGGCGATAAGCGTCTATCCCTATGACCGTCCATTTCTTGTCGCGCCCGTCCGTTTGGAGGTAAGTACGCCCGTCCTGGACGTGAGTAATGTTGCTCTTGATGTCGTCGAGGGCGAAGTAGCGCCGCCCCACGTTCACTATTTCCGGGTCTATCTCCACGCCGTCCACAGGGAGGGGGCCGTACACCTCAGTGAAGATATGCGCGGCGGTACCCGCCGCTGAGCCGATCATCGCCATGCTCTTCATGTCAGACGGCCTGAACCCCTCGTTGAAGTAAGGCGCGATCAGCCAGTAATCCCACGGGCCGCCCGTCAGCACCCGCTGAGGGTCGTAGATGGAGTGGACCGCGTGCCCTTCGTTGAGGGCCAGCTTGATGGCCGTGCCGTCTCGCAGAACCTGGATGTAGTTGTACGCCGACTCCTTCTCGTAGACTACCTCGCCATAAGGCGCGGGCTTGATGAGGCTGCGTGGCGCGAAGAAAGCGAGGCCCAGGACGATTGCCAGCAGCACAGAGTAGACGGCCACAGGGCGCATCGCTGACAGCATTAGCAACCCACCTATAGAGAAGACGAGCAGTGCCACTGACGCTGTATAGAGAGTAGCCGCAGTGCCGATATAGGGGATGAGGAGGAAGACCGAGACGAAGGTGCCAAGTATGCTCCCCAAAGTGGAGAGCGCCGAGACCGCACCAGCTGTGCCTCCCGCCGAGGAGACAGCAGTCGAGCGCAGGCGTATGGCGAAAGGCGACACAAATCCGAGCAACAGCAGAGGTGCCGAGAAGAGGATTATTACCCCTATCAGAGAGCCATAGAAGATGCCAACAGAGTAAGTCTCAAATCCGGTCAGGGACCACTGTAGGATGGGTCTCGATATTATGGGGATGAGGCCCACCGAGAAGCCCGCGAGCGCCGTAACGCCATACAGCACCGAAGGTCGCGGGTAGCGGTCGGCCAGCTTCCCGCCCAGCCAGTAGCCGAGCGTGAGGTAGACCATCACCAGGCCGATGAGGTTCGCCCATATGAAGAGTGAAGTACCAAAGTATGGCGCGAGGAGGCGTGACGCCGACATCTCCACCGTCATAACCGACGCGCCCCCTACGAAGACGAGAGCGAGCAGCACAAGGCTGGAAGCGCGGGTGTGCGTCGCAGCCGTCGCCGCCGCGGAAGTAGCAGCAGCATCGGCTTGCGCCGGGGACCGCTCCGCCACCTGTGAGGGGTTATCTACCGTAGTTGCCAAAACTTACTCCTTGTATATGCTAAACAGGGCGCGGCCCGCACCCTGTTTAGCATTATACCTTTTTCCTTGATTTTCTTCATGTGTGAGACATCCCATATTGGGGAGGGGAGTCTGAAAAAGTATAAAAATGAGGT
>DATEOC010000021.1:0-64008 GCA_035274425.1 Chloroflexia bacterium | reverse complement strand
GGCGTAGCCGCCCAGTGCCATCTTTTTATCATTTTTCTTTATCAGACCGCTACTGGGTCTGCGGCTACCGGCACGGGCATATAGAGATTACTTGCCGTGAGCATCTCTTCCAGCTCGTAACTCGGGAGGGGCTTGGAGAAGTAATAGCCCTGGCCGAACTCGCAGCCTAATTCCTGGAGGAAGGATAGCTGCTCGGTGGTCTCGATCCCCTCTGCCGTAACGTTGAGGCTCAGTGTCTTTGCGAAAGCGACAACCGCGCGCACTATGGCGGTATCCTCAAGGTTGCGTCCGAGGCCGTCTATGAACGAACGATCTATCTTGAGGGTGTCCACCTGGTAACGCTTGAGGTAGCTGAGAGCCGAATAGCCGGTCCCGAAATCGTCTATCGCCAGGCGTATACCCAGCTTGCGCAGCTCCTCTAAGGTAGCTAGAGTAGTGTCCGTATCGTCTAGGGCCACGCTTTCCGTAATCTCCAGCTTCAAGAGAGTAGGATCGAAGCCTATCTCGTTTAGCACCCTAGTGATGTCCTGGACGAGGCGAGGGTCTTTCAACTGGCGGGCGGAGACGTTGACGCTGAGAAGGAGCGGTTGGCTGGATGGGTGCGCCAGGTGCCAGGCATACACCTGCTTGCACGCCTCTCTGAGCATCCACTGCCCAAGAGGTACGATCAGACCGATCTCCTCGGCAACGGGGATGAACTCGTTGGGGGTGAAAAGTCTGCCAGACTTGTGGTCCCAGCGTGCCAACGCCTCCACCTCCACTATCTGTCCGGTATCGAGGCGCACAACAGGCTGGTAATGGATCAGGAAATCACCCCGCTCGAGGGCGCGGCGCAGCTGTATCTCCATCTCAAGGCGCTGCCAGGCGCGGGTATTCATGGCTGTATCGAACACAGCATAACGAGATTTGCCTTTATTCTTGGCCTCATACATAGCCACGTCCGCGTTGCGCAGGAGGTCTTCAGGCTCTCTCGAACCAGACGCGCTGATGGCGATACCCAGGCTGGTTGTAACAAAGACCTCATGCCCTTCCAGGTTGAAGGGCAACTGAAGCTGCTCCGCTATGCGCTCCGCTGTAATTACCGCGGTGTTGAGGTCCGGTATGTCCTCGAGTAGCACCGTAAATTCGTCCCCGCCCAGGCGTGCAACCGTATCGTCCGTTCGCACGCAGCGCTTGAGCCGCTCGCCCATCTCGATCAGGAGTTGATCACCTGATTTGTGGCCCAGGCTGTCATTTATCACCTTGAAGTCATCCAGGTCGAGGAACAATACGGCAACCGAATCTTCGCGGCGCGAGGAACGAGCCAGGGCGTGCATCAGGCGGTCCATGAAGAGCGCGCGGTTGGACAGACCCGTGAGGTCGTCGTGGAACGCCTTATGGGATAGCTGCTCTTGCAGGTTGCGGCGCTCGGTGATGTCGCAGATGATGGCAAGTCCGCCCACGACTTCGCCTTCGCGGTTATGCAAAGGTGAGTAGCGCCCTTCGTAGAAGCCTTCTTTGCCCGTCTCGGGTATCGTGTAGGGCCTGTTGGTGGAGATCACAGTATTGCCCGCGAGAGCCTGGTAGAAAAACTCGTCCTGGCCTATTTGCATCAGGAAGGGGAAGACGTCGAAGGCGCACCGGCCCAGTACCTGCTCGCGCGTAAATCCGGTTATACGCTCCATCGCGGGGTTCCAGACGGTATAACGACAGTCGCCGTCGAAGGCTACTATGCCATCTACGCTGCTGTGTATGAGACTATCGGAGAAGTCTTTCTCGACGCGCAGGGCCTCCTCGGCTTGCTTGCGCTCGGTAATATCGCGCACGATGGCCTGGATACCCTCCTGGCCGGAGAGGAGTTTGGCGCTGATCTCGGTGGGGAAGCAGGTACCATCCTTGCGTCGAAGGATGCGCTCGCTCAGCACAACCTTGCCGGTGAGCAATTCATCAAACCTTATCGGTGTGCGGGCCATGTCCTCCGCATCTACGACATCTCGCAGATTCATGGCGAGCATCTCTTCAAGGGAATAGCCCAGCATCTCGCACGCCCTGGCGTTAGCCTGCACGATGTTGCCCTTGAAGTCGTAGACAGCGATACCATCCGAGGCCTGCTCCATCAGCACGCGGTACTTGCTTTCGCTCGCCTGACGCTCGTGCTGGGCGGAGTCCAACGTCTCTAGCATGCCGTTGATGTCACCCGCCAGGTAGGACAATTCGTCCTTTCCGGGCATCTCGATGCGAGCCGCGAGATCGCCGCTGGCGGTGATGCTGCTGACCTTGTGGCGAAGGCGAGACAGCCTGGAGAGGATGGTCTTCGCCAGCATGAGCATCATTGCCACTCCAAAGGCGGCTCCACCTATTACCAGTGCTACCATCAAATAGAGGAAAGTGGCCCTGCCCTGGGCGTAAACGCTCCTGGGGGCTTCCGCTTTGAAGAGGAGGGCAGGCCGGTCGTAGATGTCATTGAGTAGTGTATACCCAGCGATAACGTCATCAGACATTGGCTTCACGAATGTTGGAGAGCCCCACGATACGGAGGAAAGAGCCTCCGCGAAATCGGCGGGCATAGCAGGGTCGCCAACCATGGCCGCAGTCAACGTAAAGGGAGTGTTCCTGGCAAGGTGAGCAATCTCCTCACTGTCGAGATAACGCCCAAATATGAGGGTGCCACGTGCGGGACCTTTGCTATCGCTTGTGAGGATTGGCACGGAAGCTACCAGCATTGGGTCTTCAGGTAGCGATAAGAGGCCCGTTATGGTGCTTTCGGGGTTAGAGTGAGAGATGAGTAGGCTCCCCGGCTTGATGTGCGTTCGCAAGCTCTCAGGGAAAGGAACAGATGCCCCCTCGCGCAGGTTGTAAGCCTTGCCATAGACCAGGCGGCCCGTAGAATGGACGAAGGCCATGATACTTAGACGGTTCGAGGAAAGCGCGGTATCGGCAGCCAGATTCGACTTGAAGTAAGCGTCGTTACTATCTTCAATATAGGCGTAGGTATCGTCCCAATACGCCCAGTCACGCGTAGTCCCTTCAAGCGTGGCGAGCCGGTCTGCTAAGGCGCTTGTGACGCGCTGCACGTCGTTGCTGGTATCGCTCTCCTCTTGCCGGGCGAAGCCATCGAGCACTATCACCTGCGATGTCACGTACAAGAGAGTGATGAGACCTAGGAAGGTAGAAAATATTATGGCTAAGGTTCTTCTATATAGAGTCACTGTTTGCCTCTATTGTTGGACGATAGACGATAGACGATATTCACCGCAGAGACGCAGAGTGCGCAGAGGTTTGGGGGTGATGCGTGATGCGTGATGCGTGATTACTTGGGACTACTGCTTTCTGCCTTCTGTTTACTGTCTGCTGTTTACCGACGCGCCCTGGGTTAGAGCGACCTGGGTTTTATACAGGGGGCCGGTTCCGTTGTCTTTGTGGTTACCGTTACCGTTGTGGTTGCCGTTACCATTTTGGAAGGGGATGTTGCCGGTAGTCAGATAGGAGGTGCTCAACAGGGGCTGCATCTCATGGGCGAGGAAAGCTTCCACTACCTGGGGGTCAAAGTGCTTGCCCGATTGCTCGCGTATGTACATATAGACCATCTCTTTAGGGCGGGCTTTGCGATAAGGGCGGTCAGAGCGCAAAGCATCCCACACATCTACTATCGCGAAAATGCGTGCTGCCAGGGGTATCTGCTCAGCTTTCAGCCCGCGTGGGTAGCCGGTGCCGTCCCACTTTTCATGGTGGCAATAAGGGATGTCGAGGGCGGGCTTGAGGAAGGAGATGGGGGAGAGAAGCTCATAGGCGTATACGGGGTGGAGGCGCATGATCACCCACTCTTCATCGGTGAGAGGGCCGGGCTTGAGGAGTATGGAGTCTGGGATGCCCATCTTGCCTATATCATGAAGGAGCGCGCCGCGGCGGACGTGAACCATTTCGGCATCGCTCACGCCCATGTGCCGCGCGAGCTTGACGGTCATCTCGGTAACGCGCCTGGTATGGCCCTCGGTCTCTTTGTCGCGAAGGTCGAGAGCGCGAGACCACCCTTCGAGAGTGTTGTCATAGGCGAGGGCGAGTTCAAGGTTGGAGTGCTGCAAATCATCGAAGAGGGTGGCGTTGTCGACGGCGATGGCGGCCTGGCCCGCGAGGGCCTCGAGGAAGCCGAGCCACTCATGGTCCGGCTCAAGGTGGGAGCGATGGAAGATTTCGAGGACGCCTTCTACCTGGCCCTTGGCGATGAGCGGGACGGCGTAGTAGGAGACGAAGCTTTCACCCTCAAGGAGGCGAGCGCGGGTGAGGTTGCCGGTGCTGGTGATATTAGGGACGTTGAGGGTGCGGCGCTCCAGGGCGGCACGTCCGGCGTAGCCTTCACCCAACTTCACACGCGATTGGGAGATGGCGGCGGACTGGAAGCCTCGCCCTTCAGCGTACTCAAGGACGGAGGTATGCTTGTTTAGAAGGAGGACGTCGGCGGCGTCTACGTTTAGCTGGTTGCAAACGTGCTCGAGGATGACTTTAAGGGTGAGGCGGATGTCGAGGGAAGAGGTGATCGATAAGTCTATGCTGCGGAGGGCGCCGAGGCGGTCTACCTGGCGCTGTATATTTTCCTCTGCCTTGACGCGCTCGGCTAGCTGCCCCTGGGCTTCGCGGTAGAGCTGGGCGTTCTCCTCGCTCTGGTTTGTGAGGCGACGGGAGGCGTTGCGGACGATGGTAAAGAGGGTGACGTAGAGGAAGAAGAAGCCGAGACCGATACTGGACCAGAGGTAGCCCTGGGTGGCCGCGACCCCCTGCCGCAGATCGTCTACGTCGTAATACCCCTCGAAGACGGCCATGACGTCGCCGTTCGGGTCGATGAGGGGGGTGTAGACCTCCAGCAACTCGCCGTAGCCACGCTCTTCGACGTTCTCTGCCGCTTGAAGTTGGGAGATGCCGGCGATGGTACTGCCTTCAAAGGCCTCTACCAGGTCGTCCTCTACCTCGAAGCGTTGCCCGACGAGGGTGGGTTCGTCCGAGAAGGCGACCATGCCCTCTTCGTTCCAGATTTTGACGCGCACAAGGCCCGCGCCAGCGAGGGAGGAGAGGGCGTTTTCTATGTTGCGGTAATCATCGCCCTTCGCGCCCTGGGACATGATCTCAGGGGTAATGTACGGGCCAACGACCGGAGTGACGAGGGAGCCAATTGAGGACTTATGCTGCTCGATGGCCTGATCTTCCAGGTAGCGGGTGAGCGCCCAGCCCAATGAAACGCCTATGGTAGCGAGCAAGACGAGACTCGTCATGGAGAACTTGGCGAGTAGAGTTAGCCTCGACATGGGACCCCTTTGCATGGACGATGGTTTATGGACGACGGACGACGGACGACGGACGACGGACGACGGATTGAAACGTGATGCGTGATGCGTGATGCGTGAGCGTATTGCTTGTTCTGCTTACTGCCTACTACCGCGCTATATAAAGATGGTACAAGGCTATCCAAGGGTAACGAGGTGCATCAATGCGACCAGGGAAGTGGACGCATGCACCCATGCTTATATTACATAGGAAAAGGGAAAAGACGGAAGCCCTAATAGTCCCAAAATGGTATTACAATTTTGGGCAGGAAGTACTATAAAGGATTAGGACTGTCGCTTTCCCGGGCAACAAAAGCCTGTTTGCACACTTGGCAAACAGGCTTTTGTTGCCCGGGAAATGATTTTAGATCGTCAGGTACGTTCGTTGCGAGCGTAGGCTAGAGCCTCTTCTAACGTCATGGAGCGCCCGGCGTCGAGGCTAGCTGACCAGGCGCTGTCGCCAAGTCGGGCGCGGGTGGTAGTTAGCACACCGTCGTAGCGGGTCTGGTCATGTGCGCCCATAATGGTGCCGGTGGCTTCTAGGAGGGTTTGCGCGGAGCCTAGCAGCGTAGTAGCGCGCTCCATATCATCCTGGGCGCAGGCAACTTCGGCGAGGCCAACGAGGCAGAGGGCGATGCTCTGGCGGTTGCCCAGTTCATGGCGCAGCGCGAGGCTTTCTCGAAAGAGGGCACCAGCCCTATTGAGGTCGCCGCTATCGAGAGCGACGTGGGCCAGGTTGTAAAGGGCAAAACCCTCACCCGCCTTATTGCCCTGCTGGCGGAATATCTGAAGGCTCTCGTCAAGGAGGGGATGAGCCTGCTCAAGTTTACCACTGGCAAGGAGAGCTTCCCCCAGGCCAACGAGAGCCATAGGCGCGTACGGATTCTTATTAGATGCTCGTAGAGCGGGCAGACTTTCGTCGTATAGAGAAGCGGCGGCAGCGTAGTCGCCCTGGCCTGCGACTGCACTGCCCAGGGCGACAAGCGCATGGCTGATGCCACCTGCGTCACCGAGAGTGCGCTGTATCTCCAGGTTCTCCTCGAAGAGGTCACGGGCCGCCGGAAAATCACCCTGAAGGGTAGCGAGCCTCCCTGCGGTGACGAGGGACTTTGAGATAGTTCCGAGTAGCGAGTTGCGAGTTGCGAGTTGCGAGTTTGAGGCGTCTTGGTCTAACTTGGGACTCACTACTCGGAACTCGTTACTCCCGTCGAGTAGGGCGGATAGGCGCTCGCGGCCTTCGCGCAGGTAGCCACGTGTCTGCCAGAACCAGAGGAGCGCGCCCGATATGCGCAGCCCTACAGAAAGGTCACCCTCCGGCGATTTACTCCAATCGAGGGCGGCGCGTATGTTACCGTGGTCGGCTTCCACGCGATGCAGCCACTCGACCTGCCGGGGGCCGATAAGCTGCGGCTCGGCCTCTTCGACCAGGCGAAGGTAATATTCGGCATGGGCTTTGCGTATGATTAGGCTCTCGCCACTCTCTTCCAGTTTGGACAGGCCATATACCCTAATAGTGGAGAGCATCCAGAAGCGAGGCTCACTGGCGGGCTGTTCAGCTTCGCGCAGGAGGCTTTTGTCTAGCAGCGACTCTATAAGGTCCTCGACCTCTAATTGCGGAGTGCGGAATGCGGAGTGCGGATTGTGATTACTGCCTTCTGCCTCCTGCTTTCTGCCTTCTGAAGATTCGTCGTCCGTCGTCTGTCGTCCGTCGTCTGTCGTCACCGCGCCCGCCACGACTTCGGCAGCATCCAGCGTGCAGCCACCAACGAAGACAGAGAGGCGGCGGAAGAGAGTCTGTTCGGTGGGAGTGAGGAGGTTGTAGCTCCAGGCGATGGCGTTTTGGAGGGTCTGCTGGCGAGCGGGGAGATCCCGCCTGCCGCTCGCGCCGCTCGATAGAAGGTCGAAGCTGGTGCGTAGCCGCTCAAGTATGGCGTGAGGGGGGAGAAGCTTGGAGCGGGCGGCGGCCAGCTCGATGGCGAGAGGGAGGCCATCGAGGCGGACGCAAATCTCGGCTACCGCCTGGGCATTCTCCGGTGTCAGGGTAAAGCCTGGCTTCACAGCCTGGGCGCGCTGAACAAAGAGGGCTACAGCTTCATTACCTGACAGCGCATCGAGAGGCGGCAAGCGCTCAGGGTTGGGTAGCTCTAAGGGCGAGATGGGGATTTCACGCTCCCCGGATAAGCGGAGGTCGGCCTGGCTGGTGACGAGCATATTCACCCTGTGCGCAGACGAAAGTAGCTCAGCTATGATCGGCGCGGCGTCCACCAGTTGCTCGAAGTTATCTAGAATAAGGAGGAGATTCTTATCGCGTAGATAGCCTTTGAGGGTATCGAGCAAAGGCTGAGCGCCGGCCTCCTTTACGCCCAGGCTGTGGGCGATGGTTGGAACCAGGAGATCAGGATCGCTGATAGAAGCGAGGGAGACGAAGAAAACGCCGTCAGCGAAATCGTCTAGCAAATCCTCACCGACGTGCACAGAGAGGCGGCTCTTACCGACGCCGCCAGGCCCAGTGAGGGTCACGAGACGAACGTCATTACGCCTGAGCATATCTTCAATTGAGGCGACCTCTCGCGCCCGGCCAACCAGCGGCGTGGACTGCGCAGGAAGATTAGTGCGTGGAGACGAGGGGGGTGGAGGCTCCTGGATAGTGGCGGGCGCTGGCGTCAGAGGAGGCTGCTGAGATTGGGAAGGCGGAGGAGAGAGGGCAGCCTGCCGCTTCTCCCGCATCTTTTGCACATAATCTACCACCTGTATGACGCCCGCCGCCATGCCGATAAGCACTGCGACCCAGGTTATGACCGTCGCCGCATCCATAAAGTTCCTCTTCCCCATGCTTATTGTTCACCCTGAGGAGACAGAAGCATAAAAGAAATGCTAGTTGTTTGCTGGCTATTATAGCATCATAGGGAGGTCTTAGCGTGTGATATAATATCTACACTAAGGTAATAACCTCAAATAAGTCGGATACGAAAGAACTTGCAGGACTCGAAGCGTGAAGACAACTAACAGGCCCATTGCCACCTCACAGCACCAGGAGGGTGTCTCTATGCGCGACGTGATAGACGTTGATACACTGCTTCGGGAAGGAGCGGTCCGCCTTGAGATAACGGGAGGTGTACCCACCTGGGAGGCTTTCCCAGGTTCTCGGCATCAAAGGATTATTGATCGGATAAGGGCTACCATAGAGCCGATGCTTGAGAGCGATACAGGGTGTGACTGTGTTCATTATTCGGATGTAGATATACGCTTCCCCGACGGTTCGTTCAAGCGCCCGGATATAGCCATCTTTTGCAAGGAGCCACCTTTACAAGATGAGTCTCTTACGATATTGCCCTGCGCCGTAATCGAGATTATCAGTCCTGGCTATGAATACAAGGACACGTCTCTCAATCCACCATTTTACCTGTCGCAAGGATTACTGGACGTGGTAATAGTTGATCCGCGCACGGGTATGGTGACCTACTATTCACAGGAACAAGTTACTCATCTCACCGCGCCGGTGGTTTTAGAGTTGCGCTGTGGTTGCAGGTGTGCAATACCCGCGCTATAGTGATTCAGGACTTAGGCAGCTTGGCTTTCGTCCATTAAGTCCGTGCATAGATAAGTCATAAGTCTGGTCGAAGGACGAATCTTTTCGTTCGTATTTCGTCTAGCATAGAAACTATTCATGCACGAGTTTAATCGCCCTTCGTCGGTGCGGAAGCTTGGCAATATCTGGATAAGGTAAGAATGTACATCCCTACCATACCAAATGTGGTTGGGAGTAGCCTATTCACAAACGTGGATAGAATAAAGAGGAGAGCATGGCTACCCAGGATGCGATAGATGTTGATGCGCTACTACGTGATGCGGCGGTTCGCCTGGAGATAACGAGTGGAGTGCCCACCTGGGAGGCCTTCCCAGGGTCGTTACATCAAGAGCTGATTGACCTTATACGCGTCTCTATTGAACCCATGCCGGAAAGCGGCACTGATTGCGCCTGCGCTCACCTTTCAGATGTATCTATTCGCTTCCCCGATGGCTCGTTCAAGAGGCCGGATGTAGCGCTCTTCTGTAGCAGACCGCCCAGGCAATATGAAGCATTGACAGTGTTGCCCTGCGCCGTGATTGAGATTGTCAGCCCAGGCTATGAGTATAAAGACCTTTCCCTCAATCCCACATTTTACCTTTCGCAAGGGTTATTGGATGTGGTAATAGTCGATCCGCGAACGGACGAAGTGACGCATTTCTCGTCAGGTGGGCGAGTCGTCAAGCTGAGCGCACCTGTGACTTTAGAGTTGGGCTGTGGTTGCAGATGTACGGTGCCTAAGCTGGACGAGGAAGTGTAGAGGCCAGATAGCAGGCGATACGCGAGTGAGAGCACGATATAGAGATGAGCGCGGCAACGCCTACCAGTAGGCAGCTAGGGCAACCAGGCAGGATACGCACCTCATGGGTATGGCTGCTCACGCTCTTTACGGTGGCGAGCTTTATTGAGGTCATCTTTTGGAGCCAGGTACAGGCATTCACACCCCTCTACCTGAGGAGCCTGGGCGTAGCGGATGCCGACAGGGATAGCTGGACGGGGGTTATCGCCGCCGTATCGAGCGCGATAGGCATACCATTTCTGCCATTCTGGGGCGCGCTGGCTGACCGCTATGCGCGCCAGCCTATAATAGTGCGCTCGTTCGTGGCACACATGCTGACGGGGGTACTGGTTATACTCTCGCCAAATATCTGGGTATTCCTGGTAGCGCGTGCGATACAGAGCCTTTCGCTGGGCAACAGCGGGTTGATGATGACTACCCTCTCGGAGAGGATGCCTGCTAACAGGTTGGGTCTGGGGTTTGGTGTATTGAACGGGGCCGCACCGCTGGGCCTGTTCATAGGGCCGCTAATCGGAGGGCCAATTGTTGATGGGTGGGGCTTCTCCGTGTTGCTCATTGTAGATGTCGCGCTCCTGCTCGCCGTCATCCTCACGCTCACCTTCGGCTACCGGGACGGCTTCAAGGGGACTGACCGGGGTTCGTTGCTACGTATGGCGTGGGCCTCGATAGGGATCATAGCAAAATCATCCCGGCTACGGCTCCTCTTCCCGGCGTTATTCCTACTCTTCGCGGGGTGGATGCTTGCCTTTACGTACGTGCCACTGGTGATAGAGAGGCTGTATCACGGGGATGAAGCGGTATTAGCTACGACAATCGGCCTGGTCGCGGGGTCGGGGGGGCTTGCCACGCTCTTCATCAGCCCGCTATTGGGAGCTTTGGGGGACCGTTTCGGCCACTGGCGAGTGCTTTTCACCGCAGCCGCTGTATCTGTGGTGCTGTGGCCCTGGCCGATGCTGGCAAATGACCTCGGTACGTTTACACTCTTTTGGGCGGTAATAAGCGGCCTCAGCTCAGCCATCTTCGCTCTGTCATTCACCGTGCTTTCCAGTTCCACGCCAAGCGAGGTACGCGGGCGGGTGATGACCTTCTCCTACCTGCCGGTGAACGTAGGATATGCGGTGGGTCCCGCTATCGGCAGCATTATCACACCGTGGAATATATTCGCGGTCTTCCCAGCAGCGGCGGTTATTACGGCGATGGGGATAGCAGCCCTGGCGGTAGCAACCCGGCAAAGCGTTGATACAGTTGCTGACGAAGCAGCCCTGACACAAGTAGAAACCCATCCGGTGTAACTCTAAATCTCTCCACAACGCGGGAGGTTCTTTTTATTTACTCATGAAAATGCTCGCCTACGGCGAGCATTTTCATGAGTAAATAAGTGATTGCCTGCTACCAAACATCCACCCTTTGTCTACTCGAAAATACACGTTTTGGGTGCAAACTGGAAGGTGTATAGCGCATATCTGGGCACAGAATTCTTCAGGTGATCTTAAGGCCGATCCGGCCCATTTCATTAGGAGTTTACTCATGAAAGTTGGTAAAATTATGAGATGGCAGAAAAATGGACCGGCCTGAAAAGTGCCTTAAGAATGGCAGCAGATACTAATATTTGAGCGTAAACGGTGTAACAGAGAAGCGTAACTGATACGGGACATATATAGTCACCAAGCAACACATCATAGCAAGACATCGAAAGGATAGGAGCGACATGAAAATGGAACGGTACAACGGAAAGGAGCGACAGGGGCGACGCCACCTGCTCGTAACGGCTTTAGCAGTATGCTTGCCTGTTCTGGCAGCACTATTCTTGTCGGGGGGCTTCAAGCTAGGAACCCTTCAGCCCGGCGAGATTTTGAACGTTAGCTCTGCGCACGCGGCGTCTCACCATGCGCCTATGGCCGGAGTGTCAATCACGGACGGCGCCTTTGTGCCGTCAACCGTCACGATAAATCCTGGCGAGTCTATCACCTGGACGAATAACGGCACCCGCAGGCATCGCGTGCGTGATGCTGCTCACAACCTGTTCGACAGCGATGATCTTCAGCCCGGACAGACCTTCACATTCACTTTCAACCAGTCCGGCACGATCCAGTACCTGGACGAGCGGGATGGCTTTACAGGCACAATCGTAGTAACAGGCACGCCCGTCACCGGGACAGCCCAGACTACGGGCACCGCACAAACGACTGGGACAGCACAAACGACAGGAACAGCCCAGACCACCGGCACCGCGCAGACCACTGGCACTGCCCAGACCACAGGTACGGCGGGTACTGCTGGCCCTACCAACACGCCCGTCAGTGGCAACATCGCATACGTACAAATAGTCAGTGAAGACTTCCCCGGCTACTCCCCCGCCAATATCACGGTCCAGTCGGGTACGACTATACATTGGACTAACGTAGACGGCGACGAAGAGCATACCACCACCAGCCCAGGCCACTGGGACAGTGGAGAGCTACAGGGTGGACAGAGCTTCGAGACTACGCTTATCGTCAACGGTACGTACGAATACTTCTGTAACTTCCACTCCGATATGCATGGTTCTGTGACCGTCATCGGCGGCCCGACCGCTACACCCCAGGTCAGTCCGACAGTCGCTGGCGGCAACATCGCGGTGGAAATTCGCAACTCAAGCTTCCAGCCGCAGAACGCTACCATAATAATTGGCAGCACTGTTACCTGGACCAACTTTGACTCAACTTCACACACCTCCACAAGCCCCGGCAACTGGGACAGCGGCAGCCTGGGCCAGGGTGGGAGCTACTCCCGAACATTCAACACTCTGGGCACCTTCAACTACTTCTGTGCCTTCCACTCCGGTATGAACGGCTCGATCACGGTCGTCTCATCAGGCGGCACGCCCGGCCCGACCAATACAACTGGTCCAACCAATACGGCTGGCCCTACTAATACCGCTGCACCTACCGGCACGCCAGGCGGCCCCGCAATGGTCAGCATCCAGAACTTCGCGTTCACACCGCAGAACCTGACGATCCAGCCCGGCACTACGGTACGCTGGACCAACAATGACACTTACCCGCACACAGTGACGAGCGCCGGCAACTTCGACAGTGGTAACTTGGTCCCTGGGGCAACGTTCGACTGGACATTCAACACGGTTGGCACCTACACCTACGTCTGTAACTACCACTCCAATATGTCGGGCACGATAACAGTGACCAACGGCGGCAGCGGGACAGCTACTGCACAGACCACTGGGACAGCTCAGACAACGGCTACGGCGCAGACTACTGCTACCACGCAGGCGACGAGCACGACTCAGCCTACCGGTACAGTTGCCCCGCAGACGCACGAGGTGGCTATCCAGACCTACGCTTACAGCCCGTCTACGATAACGATCAATGTGGGCGACACTGTCCACTGGACCAACCTGGACAACGACCAGCACAGCGTGACCAGCACGCAGAACCCTCCCGCGTTCGATAGCGGTGAGTTCGGACTGAACGGCACGTGGTCATACACGTTCAATACACCCGGCACGTATGAGTACTTCTGCACCGTACACGGCACCTTTATGACAGGTTACGTGGTAGTGCAAGCGGCTAGCTCTGGTGGCTTCAACGATGTGACGCCGGACAACACCTTCTACCAGTACATCATGTGCCTTACAAATCGCGGTATTATGAGTGGCTACAGTGACGGCACCTTCCGCCCCGGCGCTGAGGTGACACGCGGCCAGCTCTCGAAGATAGTCGCCAATGCAGCCGGCTTCAGCGAGACTCCAGCGGGCCAGACGTTTGAAGATGTCGCACCTGATAGCACTTTCTACCTCTTTGTAGAGCGCATGGTAGCGCGAGGTATCATCGGTGGGTATCCTTGTGGTGGCCCTGGCGAGCCTTGCGGACCTGACAACAAGCCTTACTTCCGCACGGGGGCAAACGCTACCCGCGGACAGATCGCCAAGATCGTATCGAACGCTGCTGGACTGACCGGCACGCCCACAGGGCAGACGTTCGAGGACGTAGCTCCGAGCAGCACATTCTATCTGTGGATAGAGCGACTGACGGCGCAAGGCGTGATGGGTGGATACCAGTGTGGTAGCGATGGCGAGCCATGTGGGGTTGATAACAAGCCTTACTTCCGCCCAGGCAACAACGCCACTCGCGGCCAGACATCGAAGATAGTTGCAAATACCTTCTTCCCCAACTGCCAGCCCTAACAAGTAATGGCAACAAATAAAAAGAGAGTGGCACAATGCCACTCTCTTTTTATTTGTTGCTTATTGGCACGAGCGTAGCACAAAGGCAGGCTCAAATTACTATGATACGATTTCAGGATATCATATAATGTGTCATATAAATATGACATCAAGCGCAATAGGGTAAGGTACAAGACATGAATGTATTGCACGAAGCAGAGCATTTGCTATCGGAAATGACGCCAGGCGAGAAGGCACAGGTCCTTCAATGGGTAGCACGCGACCTGGGGGATGCGTTCCCTGGGATAGACAGCATCCCTAACGTGAATGGAGGTGAGCCATGCATAGTTCGAACCAGGATTCCTGTTTGGATCCTGGTACAGGCCAGGCAGCTAGGCACTAGCGAATCCGACCTCTTACGCTCATATCCCAGCTTGCGTGCTGAGGACTTGGCTAATGCGTGGGCATATTATCGCACCCATAGAGAAGAGATAGATACACAAGTACGTGAGAACGAGGAAGCCTAAGGAGTGGCAAGGTTGTATTCCAATGAGAATTTCCCCTTGCCTACCGTAGAAGAGCTTCGCAGACTTGGCCACGATGTAATGACCCTATTTGAAACTGGTAAGGCGGGCCAAGCAATGCCTGATGAAGAGGTACTCGCATTTGCTCATGCCGAGAAAAGGGCACTCATAACAATGAATCGCAAGCACTTCATAAGATTACATCGCAAAAACCCGGATCATTCAGGAATTGTCGTTTGCACATTTGACGCCGACTTTGTCTCCCTGGCACAACGTATCAATTCCACGTTACTCGATCAGCCAGACACAATAGGTCATCTAATTCGGATAAACCGCCCACGGCAGTAATATAGATAGCCTCACCAGAGGATGTATCTCCTGATTATTCAGCCCGTCTGAGCCTGCTTACTAAAGTGGCCGTGAAATAGGCGCGCTCTTTGACACGGGCGAAGAGGCAAGGGTCGGTGGAGGTGGTGATGCGGAGGGTATCACCATCTTTGAGGGCCACATGGGTCTGACCGTCCACGGTCAAGAAGGCCTCATCGTCGGTATCTATATGGAGGTCCAGGCAGTTATCGTCTGGAAGCACGAGGCTCTTGACGATGGTTAGGTATGGTGCGACAGGCGTGACGACGATGCTGCGCAGCTCAGGGTGGAGGATGGGGCCGCCCGCCGCCATCGAGTATGCCGTAGAGCCAGTGGGAGTGGAGATGATAACACCATCGGCTACGTAGGTCGTGACACGAGCGCCATTGACGCTGAGGGTGCAGTGGACCACGCGGGAGAGGGCGGCGCGGCTCGCCACCACGTCGTTGAGCGCGATGAAAGAGTCTACCTTTTGTTCACCTCGCCACAACTCGGTCTGTAACATGGTACGCTCTTCCAACCAGTATTGCCCGGCGAGGAATAAGGGGAGGCACTCTTCGACCTGAGAGGGGTTCAACTCCGTGAGGAAACCGACCCGCCCCAGGTTCACGCCCACCAGGGGAATGTGGAGAGGAGCGGCCAACCGGGCGGCCCGCAGTATGGTGCCGTCGCCGCCGAAGGTAAAGATAAGCTCCAGACCGTCACCCTGGGTCCATTTGAGTGTCTTCTCAGGAGAGACCGAATGGGACTCCATGACCTGCACGCCCGCTTTGGCAAGGAGGGTACGAGTCCGGTCCGCCTGTTCGATGGCGGGGGCGATAGTATCGTTTACTATAAAGCCAACTTTGGTTATCACACGTATGTCCTATTGGTAGCTGGTAGCTGGTAGCTATTGGTCTGTAGCCAGTCTTAAATGACAGAAAATGTCTCCAGGAGATGTATAGCACTCCCTGTCATTCCGAACGCAGTGAGGAATCTAGAGAACTATCCACCTGGCAAGCTGGGAGATTCCTCACTGCGTTCGGAATGACATGTAAAATAATACAGTTTTGAGATATATTGCTACGCGGTTTGCCATTAATCTCCTAGCACGCGCTCAAGTTCCGTCTTGAGGTCAAATTGCTGTACGGGCGGCTGCTTTTCGAGATACACTAGGTATTCGATGTTGCCTGCGGGGCCGGTGATGGGCGAGCGAGCCAAGCCTACGAGATAAAGACCCCTCTCCTGCCACATAGAGGCCAGACGTATTATAACATCGCGGTGGACCTTTGGGTCGCGCACGACGCCACCCTTACTTACCTGCTCGCGGCCCGCCTCGAACTGAGGCTTTATGAGGAAGACCATGAAGGCATCAGAAGTGGTAAGGAAGATAGCGGGAGGCGTAATCAGATCAAGACCGATGTAGGAAACATCGGCAGTCGCCAGGTCAGCCTGTTCGGGTAGAGTTTGGAGGTAGCGAAAATTGGTCTGCTCCATCACTACGACGCGTGGGTCCTGGCGCAGCTTCCAGGCTAGTTGGTTGGTGCCCACGTCTACGGCGTAAACGCGAGAGGCCCCCGCCTGCAACAGCACATCGGTGAAGCCGCCCGTAGACGCGCCTATATCGAGGGCTACCTTGCCACGTACGCGATCATGGAGGTTGAAAGCGTCGAGAGCATGTGCGAGTTTCAGGCCACCCCGGCTGACATAAGGAAGGGAAGCCTTGATTGTGATCTCAGCGGCGGTGGGAACGGACATGCCCGGCTTATCGGCGCGCTGCCCGTTCACCATAACCTCACCGGCCATAATGAGCGCCTGGGCGCGCGCTCGACTCTCTGCCAGGCCGCGCTCCACCAGGGCGAGGTCTAGACGTTGCTTCACTGCCCCTCAGCCACAAGCCTCTCGTAGGCGCGCGAGTGGATGTGGCAGACTGCGATAGCCAGGGCGTCGGCGGCGTCGTCGGGGCGGGGTATGTGGTCCATATTCAGGATGATCTTGATCATGCTCTGCACCTGCTCTTTTGTGGCGCGGCCATAGCCGACTACGGCCTGCTTTACCTGGAGGGGGGTGTACTCCGCGACGGTGGCACCGGAGTGAGCGGCAGCCAGGATTGCGACACCCCGCGCCTGGCCCACTGTGAGGGCAGTGCGGACGTTCTTATTGAAGAATAGCTCCTCGATGGCGACCGCAGAGGGTTTGTGCTCTTTCAGAAGCTCCATCAACCCGTCGTATAGCATAGGGAGGCGCTCCACGAGGGGAGTGTTGGGGGGAGTGTAGAGCGCGCCATACTCGACCATGCGCAACTGCTCGGAGCCACGCGGGCGGCCATCGCCGTAAGGGGAAACACCGCTCTCTACAAGGCCATAGCCCATGATAGCGGTGCCGGGATCGATACCCAGGGTGATCATAATTTTAAATTTTGAATTTTGAATTTTGAATTGGGATTTGCGCCCATAATTCAGAATTCAAAATTTAGAACTCCGTTAGCTCATGCTCGCCATGAGGGCGTCGGCGTGGGTGAGGTCGAGGTTGGTGTAAACGGTCTGCACGTCGTCGAGGTCTTCGAGGCGCTCTACCATGCGCAGGGCTTGCTCGGTGGATTTGTCGTCAAGTGACATAGTAGTCTTGGGTATCATGGTGGTCTCGGCGTGGGTGACGTTGAGGCCCTGGGAGGTAAGTGCGTCCTGCACGCGCTTCAGGCCCTCGAAGCTCGTGACTACCTCAACGTTCCCCTCCTCATCAACGGAAACATCCTCCGCGCCTGCGTCTATAGCCATCAAAGTTATATCATCGGCGTCCTGGCCCGCCTTAGGCTCGATAGTGATGAGGCCTCGCGACTCGAACATCCAGCCAACGGAACCTGCCTCGCCCAGGGAGCCACCCATCTTCGTGAATATGGAGCGGACCTCGGCGACGGTGCGATTACGGTTGTCCGTGAGCGATTGCACGAGCATCGCCACGCCGTTAGGTCCATAACCCTCATAGGTGATCTCTTCGTAAGTCACACCATCTCCGCCTACGCCGGAGCCTCTCTGGATGGCGCGCTGTATATTCTCGGCAGGCATATTTTCGGTGCGGGCGCGCTGTACAGCCAGTCTGAGGCGGAAGTTAGAGTCGGGATCACCCCCACCCTCTTTGGCAGAGACCGTGATCTCGCGTGTCAGCTTGGTGAAGAGCTGGCCGCGCTTGGCGTCAGCCGCGCCTTTTTTGCGCTTGATGGTGGACCATTTGCTGTGTCCTGACATGGCGTACCTCTTTTCGGTGATGCGTGATGCGTGATGCGTGATGTGTAGACAGGTCATGGTGCCGTCTACTGGCTAACGACTACTCAATGGAAATGGTGAATACCAGGATTATACCAGAGGGTAAAGCGACACGGCAACAGCCGCTAAGTGCTGAGTTTGCGTCAGAGACAGCGCACTTCGAATGAGCAGTAACTCTCTCCATGTCATTCTGAGCGAAGCGAAGAATCTAAAAAAGTCTGCGTCAATTGTAGCTAGTAGCACTCCAACTGTAGCTAGTAGCACTCCAACACCTTCAGATTCTTCGCTTCGCTCAGAATGACATGGAAAAGTTTACAGTTAGATCACGACTTTGCATCAGCCGGGGCGAAGTAAGAATTCCGAGTTAGGATAGCGCGAAAGCTTATAGAGGCGAGATACTAGAACCTGTTGCGAAACTGTCGCATGGGTTGTATCCTTAGCACCAAAGCAACTTCAGGAGCGCAAATGACGGCTACAGGAGAAATACGCCCGGAACTCGCCAAAAGAGGACTACGCTGGGATTCCTGGCAGCTTTGGCTACTGATACCGGCTTTGGCTGTCGTCGCCTACGCCCCGGTCCTCTCCATGTGGTTCGTGGCGGATGATTTTGACTTCCTCGGCTCGCAGGAAGGTCTTACCCTCACAGGCTCCTTCCTGGATTTCTGGGACGGGCAGCTATTCTATCGCCCTCTCAGCACCATCATAACCTGGGGACTGGGCTACAATCTCTTCGGCACAAATGCCCTTCCTTACCATGCCGTAAGCCTGGCGCTACACGCGCTGGTGGCCTGGATGCTGGGTCGAACCGTAGCGACCATATCAGGAGAGGCTGGCGTAGGGTGGTTAGCGGGAGCGCTCTTCGCGGTCTACCCACTCAGCACCGAGCCTGTGGCGTGGCTCTCCTCGCAGTGGGACCTGTGGGCGGCGGTATGCACACTGGGCGCTATATGGGGCTTCGCTCTGGCCTGGAAGACGCATGACTGGCGACCGTACGCTGCCGGTCTGGCTGCCACGTGTGTGGGTGTGCTCATGAAAGAGAGTGCGCTGACCTTACCAGTGATATTGCCCTTCGTAGTCCTGGCTATTACGCCGATGACGGACGACGGACGACGGACGACGGACGACAGAAGGCGAAGCACAGTACGTGTCATCGTAAGGGCTATAGTTTGGTCACTTCCCTTCGCAATCCCAGCTTTGCTTTTTGTTGGCCTGCGCGTCGCGGGAGGCGGGATTATAGGTTATCCAGGTAGGCCAACCGACTTCCAGCATTTCTACTGGGATAAGCTTGTAACGGCAGGTACGCAGCTAATCATGCCGCTGAATCGCAGCGTCTTTCATGGCCTCGTTGTGCAGGCAGTGGGGGCTGGCATGACCCTCTTTCTACTGGTTGGGCTGGTGCTGTGGGGACGCAAGCACTGGCCTCTGCTGGTGCTCGCGCTGGCATGGCTCTCTATTTTCCTTGCTCCAGCGCTCAACCTGATAGATGCCCAGCCCGAAAACTTCAACAACCGCTTGCTATATTTCAGCCTCATGGGCTTCTGCATTGGGCTGGCGGTACTCTTATCGAGCCTCCTCAGCGAGCCTGTAGTGAGAAGATTTAGATGGCCGTTGCTTGCCGCTATATTGCTGTTCGCACTCCCCTTCTGCTGGTTGCAGCTACAGCCGTGGGTAGCTACATCGCGGCAGACGCAACACATAGTGCGAGAGATAGGGGAGTTGATCGTACCAATACCGGGGCAGAAGGTGGTATTCAACACAACTGACCTGCCCAAGAGCCATAACGGCAGCGTCGTCTTCTGGAATGGCTTCGAGAGGGCGATGGAGACTTTCAATAAGCAGCCTGCGAAGCTGCGCCAGGTCCCTCACCTCGATGAAGAGCAACTGGCACAACCTCTTACAGCCGCAGCCGGGATTTATAACCTTGACTTCTCGTTCAACCCCCAGGATGAACTTTATTACGTAGGTAGATTGGCCGGGGTGACGCTACCAGGCCAACCTCCCACCGGAAAGCAGACGTGGAACTATATGAATTGCACCGATCTCATGCTTCTGCTCTGGCGACCAGCAGGAGCAACCTTCAGGTGCGCACCCACACCGGAATCGCCTCCCCCAGGTGGATCATCATACGCGGTTTATGAGCCTGCGCCCGGTAACGATGCCCATATCGTACCGCCGGAATTGCGGCTTGACCTTTCAGGGGCACGCTGGCTGCGCCTGGCGGTATGCATCCGCCTCCCTACGGGGGAGCAAGGACAGGCAGGCAGGTGGCGCTGGCGTGCAGACAATGAACAAGAGGAGTGGAAGGGAGAGAGCAAATATACCTTCAGCCTGCTTCCCTCCGAGGAGTGGGCTATCTACTGGACTTATGTGCCCGTCGGGGAGGTAGGGAAGGAGCTACACAGCCTTCGTCTCGACACTATCGAAGAGCCTGTCCGGTTAGATATTGCATGGATTTCTGTGGACGTTATCCCCGCGCCGTGAGGGTATTATGTCAAGCCAGATAGGTGCAGGAGGGATACTTATCCCGGTACGCTTCTTGCAAGCTAAATACCCATTCTCACGGCCAAAGGAGGCTCAAGATAATGAAAAACAGCAGACAGACAGGCGATAACGATACGGATAGTGGACAGGATCAAGGTCAGAGCAACGAAGCCAATAGCGGTAGCCATGGATTCCTGGGTGGCATAACAGATGCCATATCGGGCATCTTCAACACGGCAAATAACGCGAGCAGGAGTGCCTCTGACCAGGCGAGCGACTCTGCAAACGACGCGCCAACGGGAGGCGTATCGGACATGGTATCAGACATCTCTGAGACGGTAAATAACGCCACCCGATCAGCATCGGGGCAATCGACCGGCGCCGAGAGCGACTCAGGCACATGGCCTGACCAGGCGGCCGCACCTTCAGCGAGTGGAAGCACCGATACGGATAGCAACGTAGGTACTGCAGGTATACCCGTTTCCGAAGAAGAACCTTTCGTCGGCAGCGGGGGCGTAGGTAGCGCCGAATTCTATGAGAACCTGCGCCGTGCCCACGAGGCCGCAGGCGGGGAGTACGCATCCGACCTGGGAGATCCGAATACCGCCTAGCTACCCCCGCCCCAACTCTTCTCCATATATGGGGACAGGCATTCAAGAACAATAAAAATGGGCGGCTGCGCCGCCCATTTTTATTGTTTTGAGCTTGGGATCGCCACCAGATTTATCTGCCAGGCGTGGTTTATCGCGTGGTAGCGTCGTAAAGAATAGTTTGCTCGCCCGATTCAGGATCGAGTCGCACCATCTTGAAGTAGAGGTCGCCTTCGTACCTGGAGACCATACTGGACTCTCGTCGCGGCAGGACCTCGCGGTAGATGAGGGCTTCCCCGTCTGGCGACCATTGGAGGTCAGCTATCCCGTTCGGGGTGGCGGGTATAGGTTGAGCCTGTAGGTTGAGGAGGTTGCCGTTCACAACGTCGGCCGTCCATAAGCCTGCCAGCACCTCTGCGCGGCCATCTCGCAAGTTATAGAAACCTGTCAACGCCACTTTGCCCCGTGAAGAGTAGGCGACGTGCACTATCTGAACCTTGTCCGCATCGCCTACGGCCAGCCTGAAAGGGTTGAGCATAGTACCGCGGGGCGCACCCGCCGCCGAATATAGGAACCCTCCCCTGTAGAGAGTGGGGCTGCTGTAAGTGCCACACGTGAAGAGGAGATCACCATAGTATTTGCCATTCTCAAGCCTGCCGTCGAGCCAGGTGTATGATTTGACGGCCTGGTTTTCATGAGTGAGAGCATCCTCTACGCCCAGCTCCGGTGGCAAAGGGTCGTTATGAGCAACGATTTTACGTAGGTCACTACCGTCAGGCCGTAGCGCGTAGATATCGGTCCCCTTTTGCTCACCCAGCGGCGCGAGGAAGGTAATAAGCTGCCTGTCAGGTGAGACCGCCAGGCCCCTGGCCCCGCGCATCTCTGATGATAGCTCCGTCAAGAGCAGAGGCATGGTATCTATACTCACTGCCTTATCAGAGGCTACAGCCAGAACGTAGACGCCAAAGAGACCCTCGCGGCTCCTGCCTATAGCCAGCAGTTCACGGTCACTGTACCAGGCAATATCATAAATGGTAAGGTCAGATACCAGGAGGCGGGGTGTAACAGGTCCATCGCTTTCGGAGTCGACTATATAGAGGTAGTTTGCCTCGACCATCGGTTTGCTGAAATCATTGGTCGCCGCGAAAGCGACGTGGCGCAGGTCGGGGGATAGAGCAAACTGGCGGACCACGTAGCCACGCGTCAGGGGCCTGGCACCGGAGCGGTCGCTGTTTACCGACCAAAGGTCACTGCCATTGAGGAAGAGCACAGGGCCGTAGCCCGACGGACCCTCAGAGCCATAAGCCGCCAACGCCATGCTGCCACTCATGCGGGCGAAGACACCCTGCGCTTCCGACCAACGCGTCTCCAGGTCCGCCAGGCTACTATCGAGGGGGACTTTAGCGCGGAGGATATAGATGTGGGCAGAGTCGAAAGCGTATAGCTCGTCGTAGACACTGGTCTCATCGGTGAAGCTGCGGCGCAGGCATTTACCGCCACCCCTGGAACCAGACTCCACCTTGCACGCACCGCCAAACATGGCAGCGTTGGCAGTCTCGGCGGTGTAGCCCTGGGGATTGCCTTCGACGCGAAGCTCTATCCAGTAGGGCGCATAGCGCGTACCGCCTGGCCCCCATGGGAAGAAATAACGAGTCGAGCCGACGACGTGGGTCCACCAATTAGGCGGGTATGAGACTGAGTAGCCGTAGGCGGGGTCGCGCACAAGATGCCAGCTAGAGAGCTTCCTGGGGTCTCCCCCTTCCATAACGGCTGTAGGCTCGGCCAGGTCCAGTACGCGGTCACCTACGAAGGTGGCAGTTGAGCGCACGGTGGCACTCTCCGACGACGGGGAGGAGTAGACCAATCTAGTAACTACAGGTGAGGGTATACCTCCATTTCGCATTGACCCGAGAGCTTGAGTGGCTATCCCGCCAGGCATAATGGAATTGTCTTCACTCACCGATGGGACTGGAACGGGGTTGGTCACAGGTGGAGTGGCGAGAGTCATTATTACCAGTAAAGCCGCTACCGCCGTGCCCATGACGGCGAAGGGGCTGGCGAAGCTCCACATCCTGGATGCGATAGAAGGCTTGCGTGGCGGGACTTGCGAGGACTGGGCGAAGATAGGCGCGAGATAACCGGCAGCGGGAAGTTCCTCTCTACGGCGCTCAGCTTCCTTCAGCCTGTGAATATCAGAAAAGACATTGGAGCGGACAATGGGATCGGGGAGGCGATTAGGTGCTTCGGAGAAGAGAGCCGCCATCTCCATGAAGGAGGTGAATTTGTACGCGCAGCTATCACATCCCGCGATATGATCGTCAACCAGGACGCGCTCTTCCGACGTGGCCTCACCATCCACGTACTTCGATATGAGAAACTCTATTTCATCGCAGCCTGGCTGCATTGATTACCTCGGAACGTGGCGACGGACGACGGACGATGGACGACGGACGATGAAACGTGATGCGTGAGATTAGTCCCCAACTGGTAATTCGTAATTCGTAATTCCCCAAAGAACATCTGCGCCCTCTGCGTCTCTGCGGTGAACCAATAAATAATCTTTGCGTTCTTTGTTATCTTTGCGTCTTTGCGTTTAGATGGTTTTGGACCGGGTTATTCGGCGTTGGCCTTCTTGTAGGCGTCTATGAACTTCTCGCGGCCTCGGAAGATGCGGACGGCCACGAGGTTGACGGAGATACCGAGCGTTTCTGCTATCTCTTTGTAGGACATACCCTGGTTCATATTGAGGACGAGGCAGGTGCGCTGGTCGGTAGGTACATAGGATAGCGCTTGCTGGATAGCGTCACTCTCCGCCTGGCGGACAGCCGTGTCAGGCTGGTGCGAGGGGTGGTCTATGTCGGCCTCGAAGGGGACCCAGGTGATGCGCTTGCGGCGGCGGAGGGCATCGAGCGCGGTGTTAGTGGCAATGCGATATAGCCAGGGGGAGAATTGCAGGTTCTCAGCCGTGCGGGGGAGGGCCGTATACGCCTTCAAGAATGCGTCCTGGGCAAGGTCGTTGGCAGCATCCCAATCGCCTACCACTCTATAGAGGTAGTTCACGATAGGGGTCTGGAAGCGCTCGAAGAGGGCGCTGAAGGCTGCCTCAGAACCGAGCCTGGCTTCGCGCACCAACGCAGAAAGCTCATCTGCCGGCTGAACAGCCTGGGTCTCTGGCTTGGCCGCGCGGCCTATCCAGGTAACCGCACCTACAGGTACGCCCATGCGCCTCCTCTTCCTCCTGATGTTGTCTTGACCGCCCAAATTGCTCACGCGCCCTGGAAGGGTGCCGGTTGCGGGGCCTAAGCTGTCGAGCTTGTAGCCCCGAACCTGTAAGTCCTCGGTTACCGGGTGGTCACGACTCTTTAAACGCCCGGCGGTGCACGACTCTTACACCCTATACGTATAAGTTACCCAAATCGATGCGGAATGTCAAAGTTAGGTTGCCTTTCTTGCCACCACAGGGGAGGCCACTTCACGCGCCTCCGGCAGTACGACTGTGAAGCAGGCACCCTCGCCAGGGGTGGACTGAGCAGTAATCGTTCCTCCGTGAGCCTCAGCTATTGCGCGGGCGATTGCCAGTCCCAGGCCAGCGTTGCCCGTGTCACGTGTGCGGGAAGTATCGCTGCGATAGAACCTGTCGAAGATGTGCGGAAGGTCCGCGGGTGGGATGCCCGGACCCTGGTCCTGGACCTGTAGATGGACCTGTGCGGACGAAGGGCCGGCTGCGCCCAACAGCATCACTACTCCATCTTGAGGGGTGTACCTTATTGCGTTGTCCACGAGGTTCAGCACTACTTGCTTAAGGCGGTCCGCATCGGCTCGCACCTTCAGGCAATCGGCGCATTCCACCGATAGACGCACCCCCTTCCTCTCAGCGACCGGAGCCATTTGCTCCGCGACCTCCGAGAGAAGAGCACATGCATCAACAGGCGTAAAGGTCATAGGGGTCGCGCTATCGAGCCTGGACAATGTCAGCAGATCAGCCACGAGCCTCCGCAAGCGACCAAGCTCACCATGCATAGAGCGCAACGTGCGCTGGACGACATGCGGGTCGCCCCTGTCGGCACCGATGAGCAGCATCTCGCTCAAACCTTCAAGCGAGGTTAGAGGGGTACGAATTTCGTGGGAGGCGTCGGCGACGAAGCGGCGCTGCGCCTCCAACGTAGCGGCGAGGCGGTCCATCATCTGGTCGAACGCGCCACCCAGGCGTGCGACCTCGTTTTTACCCTGCGGGAGATGCAGCCTGCGAGAGGTATCGCCCGCGGCGATGGCGTCAGCCGTGCGCGCCACGCGTCCAAGTGGCCTCAGCACGGCGCGGGTAAGCAAGAGACCTGCGGGCACACCCAGGAGCGTGCCGCCGATGATGCCCAGCAAGATATAGAGGCGGAGCTGCCCAAGCAGGTCATCGGCTGCGTCCAGGGAGGCGGCCTGCACTAAATAGAGACGCAAAGAAGGCGAATCACGGGCGGAGATGACAACAGGCGATATGAGCACAAGGCGGCGGCCTCCCTCCGGTGCCGGCAAGACCCATTGGGAAGGGGATGTGCTATTTTCAACCGAAGCCAGCCACCCATCAGGTAAAGTAGGGAAGGGCGGTAGCTCGCTCCCGTTTATGGCCTCCGCGAAGGCTACAACTTCCCCTTTGTCGTCCAGCACCTCTACCAGCACGTCAGGCCCCGTCAGCCCACGCACCAGGTCGGTAACGACGCGATTAGGGTCACCCTGGCCCCCAGGACCTCGTCCAGGTCCAGACCGGGCCAGCGCCGTGTTTGCCGCCTGGTCGAGGCGAGTAGCGGTATTCTCCACCAGGAAGCGGTCAAGCTGGGAGTATAGGGCCGCGCCGAGTAAGACAAGGGTCCCCACCAGCAGGAGGGTATAGAGAGCGGCCAGCTGCCAACCGAGCGGCACGCTCCATAGTGCCCTACGCAGCCTGTTACCCCCTCTCATCAGGTGGCTCCAGCGAATAGCCGATGCCGCGCACGCTACGGATCAGGGTTCGGTCTCCATCATCGAGCTTCTCACGCAGGTAGCGAATATTCACATCTATCACGTTGGTATCGCCCAGGTACTCGTAGCCCCAGATGCGGTTGAGTATAACATCCCGCGAGAAGACCTGGCGCGGGTGGGCCATGAGTAGCTCAAGCAGGTCGAACTCGCGCGGGGTGAGGGCTATTTCCTTGCCTGAGCGCGTTACGCGGTGGGTCTGCCGGTCAAGGGTCACATCGCCAACGCGCAACATCTGTTGCAGGTTAATGCCCCGCCTCCGCAGCACGGCTCTTACCCGCGCCATCAATTCACCGAAGGTGAAAGGCTTTGCAAGGTAGTCGTCAGCCCCATTGTCGAGGCCCGCGATGCGGTCTTCCACCTCTCCACGGGCGGTCAGCATGATGATGCCCGCATCGCCACGAGCACGCAAGCGGCGGCACACCTCCAGGCCGTCCATGCCAGGGAGCATTATGTCTAACACTACGAGATGGGGCTTCGTGCTCCACGCCTCCTCCAACGCTTCCGGCCCGGTACGCGCCACGCTCACGTCAAACCCTTCATACCCCAGCCCCATGCTCAACATCTCGACAATCAAAGGCTCGTCGTCCACGACAAGCACGCGCACGCGGGAATCCCCACCAGAAGAATGATCTTGATCGCTCATGAATTGCTCCCCATTAGTCCAAGATTATCTAAACGCCAAGACGCCAAGATAACCAGGAACGCCAAGATTATTTTTATATATTCACCGCAGAGACGCAGAGGACGCAGAGGTTTCATAGAGATTAATAATTAGAACTCATGCATCACGTTCTATTGTCTATCGTCTGTCGTCCGTCGTCCGTCGTCCGTCGTCCATCATAATATAATCCCCGCCCGATGTGTAGGACCGGGCAGGGATTACGGAGGGAGGAAGGTAGACAGTTTAGAAGTTGGGCGACGGCACCGTAACGGGCGTGTCCGCGTTGGCAGGCGCGTTAGCAGCCCGGATCAGTTCACCAACCACGTGGGACAACTGCCCCGCGAGCTTGGCGGACGCCACCGCCTCGTTGTACTTACCCGCGCCGTAGTCGCTATACGCTTGCTTGTAAACATTCTGAGCGGAGGTAAGGAGGTTGGAAGCTTCGGCCACGCTACCGGCGTTCTTCAGCAAGGTAGCCTGAACCACAAGCTCTTCGTACGTCCTGACGAGCACATGGCTGGCCTGGGCCTGTGTTACGGTCACGCTCTGCTGGGCTGCGTCGGGGTGCATACGATGCATCGGACGCTGGCTGTAGGATGGAAGCTTGTCGGCACCGAGAGCCTGAGCCATCACGCTATAGGCTACATCTGCTACGCTGCGCGCAGCTTCTGCGGTCCCACCGGCCTTGCCAAACTGAGAGGCAGCGAAAGCGCTCTGAGCGGAGGCAAGCAGGCTATCGGCGGTTTTCAAATAACCTTCGATGGCAGCCGTGTCCATCTTGCCCATAGCGTAAGCGAGGTCAGCCTTTACGAGGTTGATCACGGTGGTAGCATTGGTTATCGCCTGGCTAGCACCGGCAGAGGTAGCGAACTCAAAACCTCCCCGACCATCACCATGATGCCCACCGGGTCCACCAGGTCCACCCTTACCGAATCCACCTGGCCCACCCCCTCTATGGCCTCCCATGCCCGGACCAAAACCGGGATCGCCCTTGACAGGCGTATTAGCCCCTGGGGTAACGGTTGCCTGGGCTGTGCCGGCGGTCGGGGTCTGGGCGGAGACTCTACTCAGGCCGCCCGCGACGGTCACCAGCCCAAAGGCTAGAGCTGCCATCAACGTACCGGTCACGATTATGACTTTCATATCTTTCATAAGCATTTCTCCTTTTTCGCTGTTGCTAGTGTTCGTAGGTAACGACGGATTGCTGCATCGTCTGATATTAGTTTACAGGGTCAGGATTAAAGGAACTTAGGTGGAAAATTAAGGTTCGGTTAAGATGAGAGTCATAAGCTTCAGAGTATCCAGTCTCAAGCCTAAACCCAATCGCAAAATTGTACCAAGTCAAGCTAGGAACGGCAGTGGTTATGCTATAATAGCCACTCATAGTATATAGCCCTCACCCCTTGCCATAGAGAGGGAGATTTTTACCTTGCAACAGTTTCAGTAGAGGATACGAGGAATGACGAACTTGCAGCAATTTATCATCTCCTTGCTCACGGCCATTATTGCCGGCATTATCGTTGCAGTACTGCAAACGGCCTTGCAAAAGGGAGCTAATGTGAGGATTATTGGCGGCTTAACAGTTGTCACGTTTATTTTGTTTCTATTGGGGTTATGGCTGATATGGGATCCTGCGCCAGTATCACAACCCATAACTACTCAATCGCCCACTCCAGTACCTTCTGCTCTCGCAATTCTTACACCCCTACAATCCACGCCAGCACTTCCGCCAACGATCACCCAACTGCCCCTAGCCTCACCTACGGACATACAGCCATTGCCTCGCGCAACTGATACGCTATCACCGCCCGCCCCGACCGATACACAGCCCCCAGCGCCGACCAGCACCCAACCACCGCTGCCTCCGACAGATACTCCACCAACGCCCGAATTGGCGGGGCCATGTGATGTAAATCCGGTAAATATCCAAGATGGACCAACTGTCTCATTGAGTGACGCCCATTGGTATACAGTCGAAGATTTCGACAATAGTGTAAATCCACCTGTACATCGATTTATAGTCCAGAAAGGTCCAGGCGAGGTTACCGCTAACTCAACTAGGGGAAAGCGCGCATGGGGGTGTCCTAACCAGATTTCAGCGCAAAATAATGCTGCAATAGTAGCGCGGGAATACAAAGAGCTCAAAGACGAGAATAACAACTTTATGCATTTAGACGAGAGGGTTTATGGTCCAGATGGGAAAGAGGTTTATACCTATGGAAAACTTTGTCAGGGTAACCCAACTAACTGCCTAGCTCCACCGGGCGTGTTTTGTGCATTATATTTCTATCAGCCCGGCATACAAGACGAGAAGACATTTATCTTTAAGTCAGATGCAAGCATTGATGAGAGCATCAATATACAAAACTACAGTGGTACTTTGTCCTGCTGGTCCGTGGGCCACACACCGAGCCTTGTTAAGGATGTGGGAACAGATCACAAATTTGGAACTCTTGACGAGGTCCTAAAACTGGGCGTTACTTTCTCACGGGATATTGAGCCGGTTTCTCAATACAGCCTACCATAATGGTGAAGTACTCTGTGCTTTATTTATGGAAGGCGCAGATAGTGTCACACTCAGCATACTTGGCGTAACCTGCTGGGGAACTTGACAACAAGTCTATCAAGGTGTATCATATACATGTAATTAGCACTCTATCGAAGAGAGTGCTAGAAGGCACGAAAATTGCAGGTAAATGAGCAGCCGCAGGCATGGATCAGCATATGGACCACACATCTGATACAAAAATAAGCGACCGGCAGCGCCACATCCTCAGCATCATTATTGACGAGTATGTGAGCACCGCGCGCCCTGTAGCCTCCGAGCATATCGTCAGCAGGTACGAGCTACATGTTAGCTCTGCCACGGTACGGAACGACATGGCGGAGCTTGAGCGCGCCGGGCTGATCGTGCAGCCGCACACCAGCGCGGGTCGCGTCCCTTCGGACAGGGGCTACAGGTACTTCGTGGAGAACCTGATGAACCCAACCGCCCTCCCCGCCGACGAGCAGCGCAAGATACGCCACCAGTTCCACCAGGTTGAGATGGAAGCCGACGAATGGGTAAGGCTGGCGGCGGCGGTATTGGCTCGCACCGTGCACGTCGCGGCGATGGCGACGATACCCCGCAGCACGGCGGTACGCCTCAAGCACTTCGAGCTTATATCCATTTCGGATACGCGCATTATGATAGTGCTCGTGGGGCACGACGGCACCGTGACGCAGCAGATGGTCAACGTCGGGGAGGCGTGGGAGCAAGCTGACCTGAGCGCCCTCTCAGCGCAGATGAACGGCCTGCTCGTTGGGAAGACCTCTGAAGAGATACGAGAGTGGGTAGCCGATGCTGCCAACATACAGACACTCCCTGCGCTCACGCCCCAGGTGGTGACAACTATGGCGGGGATGCTCTCCAAGCTGGAGCGGCATGAGACTTCGCAGGTCTACCACGATGGGCTGGCTCACATACTCGAGCAACCTGAGTTCCGCGATAAAGAGAGGATGCAGCAGGTGCTGGAGCTTTTCGACAGCGGGGCGATATGGTCCTCTATTATCCCCTCCATCATTGGGCAGCAAGGCGTGCAGGTGATTATCGGGGACGAGGGTCGAGGCGAGGGGATCGCGCAATGCAGTGTGGTGCTTGCGCGGTACGGGCTGGGAGACAAGCTGGCCGGTGTGCTTGGGGTCATAGGCCCCACCCGTATGCCCTACAGCCGCTCCGTCTCGACGGTTAGCTACATGTCAAGGCTGCTGAGCGATATGCTTCAGAAGACGTACAGTCCGGAACGTGATGCGTGAAACGTGATGCGTGATGGCGGGGGTGCAGGGGTGTCCCCTGCTCTCCTTCCCTAACTTAACAAAGAATTCTATAAATATGCGGGGGAGATGGATTAGAGATATGGGAGATGTAGATAACAAGCCCGACCTCGATATGGAAGAAGAGGTCGAAGTAGAAGAGAATAGCAACGACGGGGTGGAGGCGGATAGCCAGGACGACGCCCCGGTTGAGCAGAAGCGGGACCTGGCCGCAGAGTACCTCGATGCTTTGCAGAGAGAGCGTGCCAGCTTCATAAACTATCGCCGCAGGGTGGAGCAGGAGCGGGCTGACACTTTCCAGTACGCAACGTCGGCGCTCATCAAGAAGCTCCTGCCGGTGCTGGACGACTTTGACCGCGCTCTCTCGGCTATACCTGAGAAGGAGCGCCAGGGGAATAAGTGGGTAGAGGGAGTGGAGCTTATAGACAAGAAGCTGCACAGCATCATGGAGCAAGAGGGGGTCGAGCCTATAGAGGCGCTCGGCCAGCCGTTCGACCCTAATATACACGAGGCAGTGGCCTTCGATGACAACTCCGCCGGGGGGTCGGGGGTCGAGGATCAGGGGTCGGTAGATACGGTATCAGAGGTATTCGCCAACGGCTACAAGCTGCATGACCGCGTGATACGGCCCGCGATAGTGAAGGTTACGCGAGGATAACAGAGCACTTATCATATAAATTCATAGGAGGATATAGGAAATGGCACACATACTAGGAATAGATTTGGGAACTACTAACTCGGTTATGGCGGTGATGGAGGGTGGAGAGCCAACCGTCATACCGAACGCCGAGGGGGCGCATCTGACCCCTTCGGTGGTGGCTATATCGAAGTCAGGCGAGAGGCTGGTGGGGCAGGTCGCCAAGCGGCAGGCCATCACCAACCCGGAGAACACCATCTTCTCCATCAAGCGCTTCATGGGGCGAAAGTACAACGACCCCACCGTGCAGCGCGACCTCAAGCTGGTCCCTTACAAGGTGACTGAGGCCTCAAATGGTGACGCGCAGGTGTGGATGGGTGGCAAGGCATACTCGCCGCCTGAGGTCTCCGCAATGATCTTGCAGAAGATGAAGACAGACGCCGAAGCCTATCTGGGGGAGAAGATCGCGCAGGCGGTCATCACGGTACCTGCTTACTTTAACGACAGCCAGAGGCAGGCGACGAAGGACGCGGGCAAGATAGCGGGCCTCGAAGTGTTGCGTATCGTCAACGAGCCTACGGCCTCGGCCCTGGCGTATGGGCTGAACGAGCAGAAGGAAGAAGAGATAGCGGTGTACGACCTGGGCGGCGGCACGTATGACATCTCGGTCCTCTCCATTTCGGAGGGAGTGTTCGAGGTGAACGCCACCAACGGCGACACGCACCTGGGCGGCGACGACTTCGACCAGAAAATCATCGACTGGCTGGCGGACGAGTTCAAGCGCGACCAGGGGATCGACCTGCGGCAGGACCGCATGGCGCTCCAGAGGCTCAAGGAGGCAGCGGAGAAGGCGAAGATCGAGCTTTCGACGACGCAGAGCACGGACATCAACCTCCCATTCATCACGGCGGACGCTCAGGGGCCCAAGCACTTGAACATCACCCTGACCCGCTCGAAGCTGGAGCAACTCGTAGGTGATCTGATTGACCGCACCCTACCACCCATGAAGAGCGCGCTGGACGACTCGAAGCTGAAGCAGAACGATATAGACGAAGTGCTGCTCGTGGGCGGCCAGACGAGGATGCCCGCCGTACAGAAGAAGGTGCAGGAATTCTTCGGGAAGGAGCCACACAAGGGTATCAACCCTGACGAGGTGGTGGCCGTTGGCGCGGCAGTGCAGGCTGGCGTGCTGAAGGGCGACGTGAAGGACGTGCTCCTTCTGGACGTTACGCCGCTGACGCTTGGTATCGAGACGCTGGGCGGGGTAGCTACGCCGCTCATACCGCGCAACTCGACCATCCCGACTAAGAAGAGCCAGGTCTTCTCGACCGCTTCGGACAACCAGCCGAGCGTGGAAGTACACGTGACGCAGGGTGAGAGGCCGATGTCGAGCGAGAACAAGAGCCTGGGACGCTTTATCCTTGACGGTATACCGCCTGCGCCGAGAGGCATACCGCAGGTCGAAGTCACGTTCGACATCGACGCGAACGGCATCCTGACGGTAGGCGCGAAGGATATGGCGACGCAAAAGCAGCAGAGCATCACGATTCAAGCAGGCTCCGGCCTGTCGAAGGACGAGATAGACAGGATGGTGCGCGAGGCAGAGGCCCACGCCGATGAGGACCGCAAGCGTCGGGAGCTTATCGAAGCGCGGAACATGGCGGACAGTCTGGCTTACAACGCTGAGAAGACGCTACGCGACCTCGGCGACCAGGTGCCCGCCGAGATAAAGAGCCAGGTCGAGGAGAAGACCAAGGCGGTGCGCGAGGCGCTGGAGACGGACGATACGGACCGGATCAAGCAGGCGACCGAGGAGCTTAGCACGGCTATGCAGCAAATTGGGCAGGCTATGTACGCTCAGCAGCAAGGCGCGGCCGGCACACGAGGTCCGGGTATGTCGGGTGACGGCATGGGCGACATGTCGGGCAACGGCACGGGTCCTGGCCCCGACGGCACGGGTGCTGACGAGGCTAGCACTGTCGAGGGGGAGTTCCGCGAAGTGTAAGTCTGACGAAAGACGAAGGACGAAAGACGGATGGGAGAGCGCTTATACGTGCTCTCCCATTTGGTTTTAACCGTCTCAACTATCTTTAGATCTTATTAACTGTTATAATGGAAGGTAACAGGGCGCTATATAATTATTGTCTTGTTTTCTAATGTGCTTAACTGCGGTTGGTTACCGTATCGCTGGTTCTCTTCCTAATAAGAGACCAGTTGGATTGTCCTTTGTGGGCCAGATTGTATAGCTCTACCCATGCTCACCACCGCAGCAGGCATACAGGACTTGAAGAAGGCGGGGAGGAGATGCCGAACACGAAGCGAAGAGAAAGGGTTTCGATGTAGTTACACGCTGGAGGGAGAGCAATGAAAGTAAAGGGACCTTGGCAACTACGGCACACCATTGCCTTTGCGACGATAGTCTTAGTGGCGATCATTGGAGCCTCTGTACTCCTCGCGGGAAATGCGAGCGCCCAGGCATCCGTCGCAAGGCAGGAACAACTCAATGTCCACAACGATTACTACATCAGCTCAAACTGCACAGAGGGGTACATGACCTATCAGCAAGCAGCAGGGGCCACTTATACCCCCTTCGCCACCGCTACACCCGTGCCCACAGCTGCTTGCGGACTGAATTGGCGACCTGTAACCAGCCCTAACGCCGGGACAGGCTCTAACTACCTCAACGGGGTGGCAGCGGTATCGTCTGATGACGTGTGGGCTGTCGGTTATTACTATAACGGTGTTGTTGACCAAACGCTGACGCTGCATTACACCGAGGGAGATTGGACAGTGGTCCCTAGCCCTAACGTTGGGATGGGCCATAATCATCTCACTGCAGTGGCAGCAATATCAGTTGACGACGTATGGGCTGTGGGTTATTACCATACCGGTGGTGTTGATAAAACGCTAACGCTGCATTACACAGGTGGACAGTGGACGGTGGTCTCCAGCCCTAACGTTGGAACAGGCCACAGCCGTCTCACCGCAGTGGCAGCGGTCTCAACTGACGACGTATGGGCGGTGGGTCATTACTTTACCGGTAATAGTGGCACTAATGACCAAACGCTGACACTGCATTACTCCGGGGGCCAGTGGGCGGTGGTCTCTAGCCCCAACGTTGGGCCAAGCCCTAATATCCTCACCGGAGTGGCAGCGGCGTCGGCTGATGATGTATGGGCTGTGGGTTATTACCATGACGGTCATGACCAAACGCTGACACTGCATTACACTGGGGGCCAGTGGACGGTGGTCTCCAGCCCCAACGTCGGGCCAAGCATTAACATCCTTAGCGGAGTGGCAGCGGTGTCAGCTGATGACGTGTGGGCCGTGGGTAGTTACTTTGATACGGGTGGCAATCCCGGTGAGCGAACACTAACACTGCATTATACCAACGGGCAGTGGGGGGTGGTCTCTAGTCCTAACGCTGAAGCAGAACATAGCCATCTCAGCGCAGTATCAGCGGTATCAGCTGATGACGTGTGGGCTGTCGGTTATTCGTATGAGTTTGGCTGCATGTGTCTGGATGGCTCGGATGGCTCTCCTCATAGTTATCAAACGCTGACGCTGCACTACATCGACGGGGCGTGGACGGTGGTCTCCAGCCCTAACGTTGGAGCAAACGATAACTATCTCACCGGAGTGGCGGCGGTATCGGCTGATGACGTGTGGGCTGTGGGCCATTATTTCCCTGCCTTTGACCCACAAACACTAACGTTGCACTATTCCGACCCTTTATGTGCCACGTCAACGCCTGGCACCAGCACGGCTACCAACACAGCGGTGGTGCCGTCGGCAACGTCAATAAAGACGCCATCGCCGACAGAGACGGCAGTTGATCCCAGCGCCACGCCTGAGCCGAGCAGCACGCCCGTAGAGCCGACACCTTGCGCGTTAGAGTATACGGACGTGCCCTCCACAAACACTTTCTACCAGTTCGTGAGATGCATAGCGTGCATGGGGATAGTGTCCGGGTATGCTTGCGGCGGGGATGGGGAGCCATGTGACGAGGATAACAACCCTTACTTCCGCCCCAACGTGAGCGTGACGAGGGGACAGATAGCCAAGATAGTATCGAACGCGGCTGGGTACGATGAGGACCCAGGTGACCAGGTATATGAGGATGTGCCGTTATCCAACACCTTCTACCAGTGGATCAACAGGTTGTCCATGAGAGGGCATATAGGGGGTTATCCATGTGGAGGCGAAGGGGAACCGTGCGGAGCGAACAACCTGCCATACTTCCGACCGTTCGCTGATGCCACGCGGGCGCAGCTTGCGAAGATAGTGAGCAATGCAGCGGGGCTTGGGGACACAGGTGCAGACCAGATATTCACCGACGTAGCGCCCGACAATGCCTTCTATGTGTGGATACAGAGACTGGCATCGCGGGGTATTATGGGTGGATATACGTGCGGTGGAGAGGGGGAGCCTTGTGACGATGAGAACAGGCCATACTTCCGGCCCTATAACAATGTCACGAGGGGGCAGGCATCTAAGATCGTGGCGGGGGCTTTCTACCCTAACTGCCAGACGCCGTAGAAGGCAGCAGGCAGTAAGCAGTAAGCAGTAAGCAGTGGACAGAATGTTAGGAAGGGAGAGCGCGCCCAGACGCTCTCCCTTCATTTGGTGCCATTAGCATATAAGTTAATACATTTGTAAGAATCTTTTTGGTATAGTAAGGAAGCGTTCATTTTCTTGTGGGACAATAACGGGTGCAGTGGGACCTACTGCTGGCTGCCTGGCATGTTCGCCGCCTTACTTTCCTCCCCATATATTGACATGGAGTATCCAGAATGTATCTCTTACGCACTAGCCTGAAGCGCTTTATCGTAGCTTTTTTCTTATTAGGTTGTGGAGCTTTGTTAGTTGGGCTGGGAGGTGACGTCGCGGTTGCGGCCTCGCCCCCATTACTTAATAATACCCCTAGCCCAACACTAACAGGCACTCCGCCCACTTCAACACCCAGCAAGACAGCCACGAATACGCGCACGCCCACCAACACAATCCCTCCAACTAATACCCGCACCCCAACGGCAACGCCCGATTGCGACGATTGGCGTCTATGGCCCAACCCCAGCGGCGGCCAGCTTATCAACCCTCTCTACGGTGTGGCAGCGGCAGCGCCCAACGACGTGTGGACCGTGGGCTTTACGGGCGGATATGGCAGCACGAATCCTCACGTGCTGATCGAGCGGTGGGACGGCACGCAGTGGAACCTCATGCAGGCCAACGACCCCGGCATCCTCCAAGCGGTCGCGGTAGTCGCTCCTGACGACGTGTGGGCCGTCGGATATTACGAGGACCCGGCGCGAAATCTGACGATGCACTGGGACGGCACAAGCTGGAGCATAGTGCCAAGTCCTTACGTTGAAGGTGTCGGCAATAGTCTATACGGGGTCGCCGCGGCGGGGCCGGACGACGTGTGGGCGGTAGGGACCGTGCAAAACCAGGGGCGGGTCTTACGCTGGGACGGCACGCAGTGGAGCGTAGTGCCCATTCCAGAATTTGACTACAGCTTTCTCCTCGATGTTGCTGTAGCCGGGCCGGACGACGTGTGGGCGGTGGGTAGCGTAGGCTACTATGATCATTACAACCTTATCCTGCACTGGGACGGCACGCAGTGGACGCAGGTTGCCAGCCCCAGCGCGGTGTCGTACCGCAACAGGCTGAACGCTATCAGCGTGGTGAGCGCGAACGATATATGGGCAGCAGGGTGGGCGACTGAGGGCCAGAGCACCTTCAGCGGGACGATCCTGCACTGGAACGGCACGCAGTGGAGTATTGCCCCCATATCGGGAGAAGATAACCCCGAAACGAGCGGGAGCACGCAGCTATATGGTATAGCGGCTGCATCTAGCACGGAAGCCTGGGCGGTAGGCTGGGAGCTCGATTGGACCATAAGAAGGAACGTCATCATACAGTGGGATGGTAATAGCTGGACGCGCCTCGATAGCCCCGACCCCAGCTCCTACTTCAACCAGCTAGAAGGTGTTGCCGCCGTAGCGCCTGGCGAAGCTTGGGCTGTGGGGCACTATGGGACGGATAGCAGCGGCCAATATGGCCCGGAAATCCTCCGCTATGGCCCGCAGTGCGCCTCCCCAACGCCTACGGTAACAGGGACGCCTCCGACGGCTACAAGCACGGGGACTTCGACATCGACGGGGACGGCTACCAACACCAGTACACCTACCGATACAGCTACAGCCATACCGACGGTATGCGGGACGCTGCTCACCGAGGGGTTCGAGAGTGGCTCGTTGGGGCAGTTTACGAATGCCGTGCCTACTTGCGTGCCTGGCGGCTGCGGCTGGCGAACATCTACCATCTCACCACATACGGGAAGCCGTGATGCCTTCGCTCCTGACGTGGCGGACGTTTCAGACCAGCGGCTTGTCCTCTCCAACCCCATAGTGCCTACGAGTGGGTCTCTTCTGACATTCTGGCACAGCTACGACTTCGAGGGATTCGACGGCAGCTACTTTGACGGCGGGGTGCTGGAAGCTTCTACCAATGGAGGAACCAACTGGTTCGACCTGGGGTCTAATATCATCAGCGGGGGGTATGTAGGGACGATCTCCTTCCAATTCGAGAATCCCCTGGCGGGGAGAGAGGCATGGGGAGGGAACAGTGGCGGCTACATACAGAGCGTCGTGAACCTCTCACCTTACGCCGGGCAGAACCTGCTCTTCCGCTTTAGAGAGGGAACAGACAACTCTCTGGGCGCGAATGGTTGGCGCATTGACGACATAGTCGTCACGGGAGGCGCAGCCTGCCCCAGCGTCACCGTTGTTCCTGCCACTAGCACGGCTGTAGCTCCAACAGGCACGCAGGTTCCAGCCACTGCCACCGCTACCTCATGTCCCGGACTCACGATTAACGGGTCCCTTACTCTTGACGATCCTACTCAAGCCGGACGCCTCAACACGCTGCTTAAAGCCTCCACATGTAGCAACCCACGAGGTTGTCCAGGTGCGGTGGAGACGGTGCCCCGGCACTATGATGCTTACGCATTCGTGAACACCAGCAACTCGACGGCTTGCTTTACGGTGGAGGTAACAGCATCTTGCCTCGACGACATACTGATACATAGCGCAGCGTACCTGGACGACTTCGATCCCCAGAACCTGTGCCAAAACTACCTTGCTGACGTTGGCCCTGGCGTGCTGACCAGTAGCCAGTACTCATTCACGGTCCCTGCTGGAGCGCGCTTTGTAATCGTGGTGAACGAGCTTGCACCCAACCTGCTATGTCCAAGCTATACGTTGCAAGTGACGGGACCGGCCTGCCCTGTTCCGGCAACACCCGTACCTACCAGTACATCTATATTACCTACGATTACGCTACCTGTGCCGACCCTTACAGCACTTGTATCTACCGCGACAAGCACGCCGGAGGAAACGTCTACACCGATAGCCGGGGAGTGCACTCTACAGTTCAGCGACGTGCCGGAGGGAAGCACTTTCTACATGTACGTCAGGTGCCTGGCGTGCAGGGGTATCATCGCCGGCTATCCCGACGGAAGCTTCAGGCCCGATGGCCTCATCACGAGGGGGCAGCTTGCCAAGATAGCCTCCAATGCAGCCGGGCTGGATGGCACTCCCTCAGGGCAGACCTTTGAGGACGTGCCTGAGAGCGACCCATTCTACATGTATGTGGGGAGGGCGGCGGCGAGGGGCGTGCTCAACGGCTATCCATGCGGTGGGGAGAGCGAGCCTTGCGGTCCGGAGAGCAGGCCGTACTTCCGTCCATACGCCAGCACGACCAGGGGCCAGTTGGCGAAGGTCGTCGCTAACGCGGCGGGGATGATGGAGGCAGAGGTCCCTACGGAGGATATGTTCGCCGACGTGCCTGCGGGGAGCACGTTCTACGATTACGTACAGATGCTAACCTCGCACGGCGCTATGGGAGGGTATCCCTGCGGCGGGGAAGGTGAGCCATGTGACACCCAGGATAGGCCATACTTCCGGCCCTACAACAACGTGACGAGGGGGCAGGCCTCCAAGATCGTGGCGGGGGCCTTCTACCCTAACTGCCAGACGCCGTAGGGGTAGAAGGCAGTAGGCAGTAGGCAGTAGGCAGGGAGGGTGCTGGGGAGCGCTCTCCCTCTTTCTTTAAGCGCCAGGACGCTAAGAGCGCCAAGGGACCGCCAAGATTATGAGATTGGTAAAGTAGGGCTGGGGCGGTGAGTGGGGAGGACGGGGCGTTATTCTTCTTTAGGTCCGTAGCCTAGCTCGATTAACATACGGTTGAATTCGCGGCGGAGGGGGCTGAAAATATCTTTGTCTTCGGGTGGGGTGATGCGATGCTCGGCGAGGTGGAGCCGAGCAAGGGAATTGGCGAGGTGGGTGAGGAGGAGTGCGCCGGACTTATAATCGAGGGAGCCTTCGGTGATGTGACGGTGGGTGAGGCGAATGGCGCGGCGCAGGAGGCGGATTTCGCGGTCGAGGTAGCGGCTTTTGGGTGGGTTGAGGAGGGCTAGAGCTTTGGGGTCCCAGGGCATGGTAGTATCCTTTCGGGGTTTTGAGTTCTTAGTTTTGAGTTTTGAGTTGGCGATGGGGGCGGATGGCGGGCAGGGAGATAGAGTTGGTGGCCGCGTGAGGGGTGCCCCTATCGTCGCAACTGGTTTAGGTTTTGCGGCTGAGTGCTGAATTGGTGGTTCGCGCTCAGGGTTATTAGCTTGTAAGGCTCTGTGGGTAAGCACAGAGGGGCTTCCATGTTCATGTGGAAGCTGGGGGATTTCTCCCAGGATAGGGGCACCAGCGGGTCCCTTGAGTTGGCACCTCTGCTGCGTCACAGGGGTGGAGTATGCATCCTCTATATTAATTAATCCCACTTTGGGGTCATTTTGGGACACGTTTTGGGGGCCAATTTGGAGGGAAATTGAAAATTGGTTGGTTTTGGTGCCCGCCCGGCGTCTAAAGACGCCGGCTGAGGTGATGCGTTCGGTCTCAAAGCACATTGGCACACTTCTGTCGATGGGGCAGTGGTGTGCAGCGTATTAGGAACGGGAGGGGGGGTCTAGAAGTTTGGAGAGGGTGGGTATGGAGCATAAGCTGTTAAGGTGAAAGATAATGGTGGGCCAGCTCTTTCGTTTAAGTTGTAGCAGTCATGGTGACAGCGAAGGCACTTAACATCGGTTTCGGCCTCTCTTGGACAAGAGAAAACCGAAGGTAGTGTACGATGTTACACATATTGCTTATACAATGGATGATTAGCTGATTAACCTTCCAAAGATCACTCCTGCGCTAATGTGTATGAGAGTATTAAGAGTATCAAGCATCTGCTTCTGCTCCTCAGTCAAGTGTTGCTGTTGAGCGAGATATAAGTATATAGCCACAAATATTAGTATCAAAGCTACGCCAGTAAACAACTTCAGCGATGGCGAAAGCTGTCCAAGAGGGATACGTCGTGGGTGGTTTCTACGTTTCCACGCGTATGTCCTACTGCCCACCAGTGATTGTTTGAAGGTTCCCTGACGGCTGTTATTTTTGCAACTTCTGCTCCCCGGATTTCTCAGCGCCTCAGTACGTCTGTAGATATATATTTTGCTTCTGTCAGGTCTGTTATTGCTAGTCTTCATTATTTTCCTCCTCTTCTAAGGACGACCATTAGTGATACCCATATACCACCACAACCGATTGCTCCAAGCTTTATGTCCCAGATATCTACGATCTAAGTGTTATGGCCGAACGGAAAGCACAAAATAATGTAGTCAGCCAGTAATCAGAACACTACATATTGACAAATGCGATAATTCCGGTTATAATTGGAACGAATGTGCTGGTACATCCAACTTCAACTTATAACTATAAACAGTGGTATATGGAAAAATATCATTTCAACTTTGCAGGCGTCAGATTGGGTTTTCCCGGTTTGACAACCTTAATGGGCTGATATAATGCGAAAACAATCCCCAGTCAAACATAAATCTTCTCTTGGCTCTACCTCACAGGCAGGTGTGGCACTATACGGCCTGTTAGCCTTTGGGTTGTTCTTATCCTGCTACAAATGTAGCATACGATTATACATGCGACCCACTTTTACACATTATTTGGGTAAATTGATTAGACATTGACTAACTTATAGAGGTAAGTAATATGAGGCGTTCTGCAATGGCGACAATTGAAGAGACAGCACAAGAGCTACTAGTGAGTACTCAAACAGTCAGAAGATACCTTCGGTCTGGTAAACTGTCAGGTCAGAAGATCAATGGACGCTGGCTGATCAATTTGCCAGAGGAGCAGCCTGAGATGCAAGAGGCTCCTACTAGCACAGATACTCAGTCTATTCTAGAGGCGTTACGCGCAGAACGTGATTGGCTCCGGCGTCACATCGATGAGTTGACTTTAATCCTTCAGGAAGTTAGGCTCCAAGGGTTACGAGAATCTCGCCAGCCCAATCTAGAAATAGTTCAACCACACGTTACCGAGAGGGGCAGGGAACTTCGAAGCAGTGTGAACGCTCAGTCTGTCACCGACCACGATGTGTCTCTGAAGAGCGAAACCACAGAAGCTAACATTCAAAAAGCGGGTTAAATGCAAAGCAAGAAAGGGACACAAATTGATTAGTGGAATGAGGGTACAATAGGAAAAGAGATTCGAGGATAAGAGGGATGAGAGAGTGCTTGCTGCACTTTCTCGTTTTGTTTAAGAGCGCCAGTAATCCATGCATCATTGATAAGTTAACAGAAGTTTGGTACTATAGCTGTGTAAAGCTATGTGGTGTGCTCCTATACAGATCATACCCATAATGCTTTACTCGAGCATTAATCCCTTCTTGCTTTGGACGAGCAGAAGGTATTGATGAGGAAACTAGGAGGCAAAAATGGAGAATCGCTGGCTAACACCTGCTATTATAGGGGTATTGAGCATTGGCGCTGCTGTATGCTTATGGATAGTAGCTTCCCGCGAACTCACTTCGACTGAGGCATTACTATTGAGTATTGTCTTGACTGCCTTTTCGACTTTGGCATCATGGATTGCCTCGCGTCACTACGCAGAGTATTCCTTTGATAAGAATCTGCGGTTATTCGCTCTCAAAGCAGCAGAAAAAGTAACGAATCTGTCCAATGAATTAGATCGGCTCTCAGTCTTTTTGCAACAGGAGTTGAAAGCGACAGACTACGACTCTCCTACGGTAGCGTTACTTGCCCGAAATCTGAGAATTGAGGGTGCTATACATGTCATAAATACGTTGAAATCTGCAAATGATAAATCCCTCAGCGATTGGCAAGGAGTGATCGGCGAGGAAATCACCGCACAGCGCGAAGAACAGGAGGAGCGTGAAGAAACACTTAGGGAGCTAGTAACTAGACTCGAATGGTTGGAGAACACAGATCGGGAAGATGCCAGTACAGAGGAAGATACCGATACTTCTGCCTTGCGGAGCGATTTCGATCAGCTAAAAAATGACGTCCGATTATTGGCATCCCAGATCACGGGGGTACCACTAAAGAGAGCTGTAGGTTCAAGGAGTAAGTTACTTGTGGAGAAGGAATGCCTTGCCTGTGGACAACCTCTTCGTTATGAACAAAAACCAAGGGATAATAGTTATAAGGCTATTGCCTGTCCTCACTGCAAGACTGAGTTATACTCACAATACATGAACGATGGTTTTACGCTCAAACTTCGTAGTTTTGTGCTAGAAGAGATTGTGTGCCCAACCTGTGAAGAAAATATGACCCTCTCGCTCGACCCTATGCCTGGTACTGCGTTGGAAATTCAATGCGGCTCCTGTGGTTCACGCTTGCGTGTTTTCCGTACCCCTATCAATGTAGGAGTAAAAGAAATCACCATCAGCAATATTACCTTTGTTCCCAGCGAGGAGTTCTTGGAGCAGGTGCGTACTCTAATGCCTGAGCAACCCTGGCCAAAAGGTGCTGCTAGGGAGGTTGCTAACAAACTAAATGTGCCTTATCACCAAGTGACAAAGGCTGTAAGCGAATTGATCAACAGGGATGCATTCAAATTACAAGTCAATGGTCGTCTCTATGTGAAAGACGACACTAATATAGAATGATCACAATCTAGGGTCTATCAGGTCTACATTGGGATGATCTTGTTTCTTCATATCCAGGGCATTACAGGGTACAGCTTACGCAACATATCAATAAGCTAAACGTAAATGTTATAATAGAAGATGACAGTGGCGGACTCATGTTCGCCCATTTTGCTTGACCACAATAGGGCTGTTTGCAGGCAATAAACCTGACTGCTGATAGCTAATTACAGAGAGCTTAAGGGAAGATAAAATAGATGGCACAGACTAAGCGTGACTACTACGAGGTGTTGAGCGTGAACCGGACGGCCAGCGCGGAGGAGATCAAGAAGTCCTTCCGCTCGAAGGCGCGGGAGCTGCACCCCGACGTGAACAAGGCACCCGACGCCGAGGCGAAGTTCAAGGAGGTGGCTGAGGCTTACGAGGTGCTCATAGACGACGACAAGCGAGCGGCTTACGACAGGTTCGGGCACGCCGCGGTGTCGGGCGCAGGCGGAGGTGGAGGGGCCGGGTTCGACCCGTTCGGGGGGTTCGGCAGCTTCTCCGATATATTCGAGACCTTCTTCACATCGGCTACGGGTGGGAGGACTGCCGCGGGGCGGCGTCCATCTAGAGGGTCGCACCTGGCGTACAGCCTGACGGTGGAGTTCGAGGAGGCGATTTTCGGCACGGAGAAGGAAGTCGAGGTGCCGCGCCTGGCGCTCTGCACGCATTGCGGCGGAGTCGGAGCCGAGCCTGGAACGAGCAAGCAGCTTTGCCCCGCGTGCAACGGCAAGGGAGAGATCAGGCGGGCGCAGCAGAGCATATTCGGGCAGTTCGTCTCTGTCGTGCCTTGCGACAGGTGTCACGGCGAGGGGCAGGTTATTACCACGCCTTGCACGGTGTGTAGAGGTGACGGGAGGGTGCGCGAGACGCGCAAGCTGGTGGTGAAGATACCGGCGGGGATTGAGGATGGGTCGCAGATACGGCTATCGAACGAGGGAGAGGCGGGGCAGAGAGGCGCGCCTCCCGGGGACCTGTATATAGAGGTGAATACGAAGGCGCACAAGCTCTTCAAGAGGGATGGGAACGATATTGTGCTTGGGCTGAACCTGAATATCGCGCAGGCGGCGCTGGGGGCGGAGATTCGGGTGCCGACTGTGGATGGCGATACGGCGGCGCTGAAGGTGCCTGCCGGGACGCAGAACGGCAAGGTGTTCAGGATCAAGAATTATGGGGTGCCCTACATGAGGGGGTCGGGTAGAGGGGATATGATGGTGCATGTCGACGTGCAGGTGCCGACCAACCTGACGGAGGAGCAGAAGAGATTGCTGAAGGAGCTGGCTAGGACCCTGGGCGATACGAGCGCGGGCACGGGCCAGGAGAAGGGGCTGTTCGGGAAGATAAAGGACGCGCTTAGTGGGTGATTCTTAATCACAAAGAACACAAAGACACGAAGATCACAAAGATTTAGGGGTTCACCGCAGAGGCGCAGAGACGCAGAGATTTTATGAGGATTGTGAGAGATGGAATGTAGAATGCGCCGGAGTGGACAGGTGAGCGCGTGAATGGGTGGCGGGGGCGTAATGGTGCGCCCCTTTCGCTCTTTAAGAGGGATTGGAAATGGGGCGGTTGAGGTTGATAGTTCCGGCTGGGGCTGCATTGGGGATTATGATGCTGGCCTTGTTTGCTGATGGGCCGGAACGAGCGATGCATTCGACTGACGTAGCTGCGCGACCCGCTCAAATGTGGACTATTGAGGGAGTTGGGCGGTTGTTTGGTATAGGAGTTACCGGTACGAACGATTTATGGGCAGTTGGCTCCACTCCCGGTAAAGGGGGCTATCGTCTTGGAAGTGGTATACCCGTGGCTATACCCGCCGAGGGAGCGATAACGCATTGGGACGGGACGACGTGGAAGCTGGTTGCCAGTATCAACGTTGGCGAGGGTGCCGTAAGGCATGAGCTATGGGATGTAGCCGGGGCATCGAGCGATGATGTATGGGCTGTGGGGAAGTATGAAGATAAGAATTGGAAATCGAGTACGCTGGTGGCGCATTGGGACGGAACGGAATGGAAGGTAATTCCGAGTCCAAACGTCGGAGCAGGTGAGAGTGAATTAACGGGAGTGGCTGCATTGGGGTCAAACGACGTGTGGGCAGTGGGGTCTGCAAGTAAAGGCCCACTGGTAATACATTGGGATGGAGAGCAATGGGAAGTTGTGCCTGTGCCTGAATCGCGAGGGAAACTCAACAAAATAGTGGCTATCACGGCGCGAGATATGTGGGCAGTAGGGTCAAGCGGTGGCGATACCCTTACCATGCATTGGGATGGCGCGGTATGGGAGCGTATAGCCAGTCCAAATATACGTTCTGCAAGCCTATCGGACCTGGTTGGGATTTTAGGACCTGGAAACGAGGAACTTGGTAACATACTCGAGGGCGTATCAGCCGTTGCTTCTGATGATGTATGGGCTGTGGGATACGCAACTGATAACTGGCCGGGCAATAGACTCCCGTTCGAATGGCCCATCGTTATGCATTGGGATGGACGAACGTGGAGCCTGATTACGCAACCAGATAGCAAGATGGCTTATAAGGTATCCGACGATGAGATAGCTTATCAAGTGCAAAGCTCCCTACACGCGGTTGCAGACCGCGCTTCGCATGATGTGTGGGCAGTTGGTTCTTGGAACGGAATGTGGCCGGTAGAAGTTACGGTTGTACATTGGGATGGAACGGAGTGGATAGCGATACCCTGTCCGGCGAGTGGCGCGCAGAATTTAGGGCAGATAAGGGTGCTTACAGATATTGTCATAGCGGGAAATGACGTGTGGGCTGTGGGGGTTGGGATGGCTGGTGAGGATGAGGGTTCCCAATCTAGAGGATTTGTGCTACGCCCAGGAAACGCGCCATGCGCCACACCACAGCCCACAGTTCCACCCTCAGTGCAAACAGTGCCAACGCCCGTGCAGACAGTATACGGGCCGGTACAGACCATACCTGTTGCTGTGCCTTCGATTGGGCATCGATAAGAGGCTGAGTGCGCCGCACTATGCTATAATGGGTCTAGATTAGATTATTGTATAAGCTAATGAGGAGGTAAGCGCTTGTGAGGACGCTACTTTTGCGGTTCGTGATCTATGTGATCGCGGTATTTTTGGTGACGTGGGGGCTGCCACAGGTCTTCAAGGACTTGACGCCGCCGATACAGTACGGGGATTGGACAACACTGCTTATATTCGCGGCGGTGCTGGCGCTGATCAATACCTTCATCAGGCCTATATTGAAGATACTGGCGCTCCCTATTACATGCCTGACAATGGGGCTGTTCGGCATAGTCATCAATGTACTGATGTTCTTCCTGGCGGCAACCCTGACTTCAGTCTTTAGCGGCAGAAGGGTCGAATTGGGTTGGGGCGGCGCGCTGATCGGGGCTATCGCTGTGTTCGTAGTTAGCATAGTGGTGAATGCGGTGACGCACGAGAACGTCGAGGCGTAGGTCGGACGACGGACGACGGACGACGGACGACGGACGACGGACGACGGACGATGATGCGTGAAACGTGAGGCGTGAAGCGTGATAATAAACCATTAATTCTTTGTGTTCTTTGCGTCTTTGTGTTCTTTGTGATTAATCTGGTACGCATCACGTTTCACGCGACAATGCGAATAGAGGTAAAGGGATGCTGAAGGGTATAGACCACGTGGTGATTGTGGTGCATGATCTGGATAGGGCGAGCGCGGACTTTGCGGCGATGGGGTTCACGGTGGTGCGGGGCGGGGAGCACACTGGTGGGGTGACGCATAACGCGCTGGTGGCATTTGAGGATGAGTCGTACCTGGAGCTGGTAGCATTTATGGATGCGCCCCCTGAGGAGCACCCTTTCTATAGAAAGCACGGCGAGGAGGGGTTGGTGACATTCGCGCTGCTGCCTGAGGATATTGTAGCGGACGTAGCGGCGATTGAGAGGCGCGGGCTGGACCTGGAGGGGCCTCGGAGGGGCGGGAGGACGCGCCCTGACGGGGTGAATATAGAGTGGGAGACGGCGTGGTCTGGCACGCGAGATTTGCCTTTCTTGTGCGCGGACGTAACGGCCAGGGACTTGCGAGTACCACATGGGCCGGCGCGGCTGCACGCAAACGGGGTGAAGGGGATTGCAGGTGTGACTATCGCGGTAGCCGATTTGAAGGCGAGCGCGCCGAGGTATGCAGCACTGCTTGGGGTCACGCAGGAACGCTCCGGGGCCTCAGCGAGCGAGTCTATAGCGGACTTCAAGGTTGGCGAGGGAGATCGGGCAGCGACAATAACACTCGTGGAGCCGGTGGGCGGGCCGATAGAGGCGTATTATGAAACGCGAGGCGAGGGGCCATTCTCGCTGGCGCTAAGGGCCGATGCCCTCTCTGCTGCCGATAGCTTCGACCCTGAGAGGATGCATGGGGTGTTGATGGGAGTGGTGTGAGGACGGAGTGCGGAGTGCGGAGTGCGGGATAGACGACGGGCGACCGACGACCGACGACCGACGACCGACGACCGACGACAATACAACTAATCCATAAATAATCTTGGCGGTATCTTGGCGCTCTTGGCGTCTTGGCGGTTCACGCATCACGCATCACGTTTCAGGGGAGGATATGTCTCAACACTACGCATCTAACGATAGCGACCCGTTGGCGCTGATACCGTTCGGTGAGGAGCTGCTTGACGAAGTCGTTCGGGCGGCGCGGGAGAGCGCGCGCAAGAGGAGCATCATAAGGTTCCACGAGCACGGGGAAGCGGTACAGCGGATGCTGAATGCGCTGGAGCCGGAGAGTTACGTACGCCCGCACAGGCATCCTGTTCCTGGGAAGAGGGAGGCGTTTGCGGCCTTGCGGGGGAGCCTGTTGGTGGTGCGCTTCGGGGATAATGGCCGGGTGCTCGAGGGGATTGTAGTGAGCGCGAGCGGGCCGGTCAGGGGGACCGAGGTACCTGAGGGGGCCTGGCACTCGATAGTGTCGCTGGAGAGCGGGACGGTGATGTTCGAGGTAATACAAGGGCCGTATGACCCGGAGACACACAAGGAGTTCGCGCCGTGGGCACCGCCTGAGGAGAATGAGGAGGCAGGCGCGGCGTATATGAGGAGCCTGCGTGCCCTGTTCGAGAGCACGATACCGAAGCTGGCGACGCTCGATAGAATAGAGGCGGAAGAAGATGATATTTGCTGATGCGTGATGCGTGAGTTATTGACTGCTAAGGCTACTCTCATGAGGCTTTCTGGCAAAGGTGAATAGGGCATGGAGCGTGGAGGGAATGCCGTGGCGCTGCTTAATTGCTTGCAGATTCTCATGGGCGTAAGCCTGTGTACGCGCCAACTCATCCGGCGCCAGCTTTTCCAGGGCGAAACGGCCGCCGTGGGACCACGAAGTTGCCCACCACTCCTCCTCATCAGCAAAGAGCACATCTATCTGCTCCTTGACTACCTCTATGTCGGTGAAGCCTGCGCCTTCGATTATGGTTCGCATGGCTTCGGGTTGGTCGAAGCCTGGTCGCGTAATAGCGTCCTCGCGTTTCGGGCGTCCGAATAGCTCGCCAAGCCAGCTCCAGCGTGGGTCGGCAGCGCCCCAGGTGCTCACAGCCAGGAGGCCGCCAGGCTTGAGCACACGGCGGAACTCAGATAGGGCAGTATCGGGGTGAGGGAAGAAGAAAAGAGCGAAACCGCAGAGCAGGCAATCGAAGGAACCGTCAGCGAATTCTAAATGCTCGGCGTCCATGCGAGCCATGCGGGCGTTCTTGATGCCGAACGTGTCGATTTCTGCGCCAGTCTGTTGGACCATCCCCTCTGAATAATCTACGCCCGTGACCTCGCCTTGCGGGCCAACCTTTTCGGCGGCTGGGAAGAGTAGCGCTCCCCTGCCTGCTGCTACATCCAGGATGCTGTCTCCTGGCTGAATGGGGGCCAGGGCCACGAGGCGCTTGCCGAAATGCTGGAAGTAGGGCGGGCCTACGTGGCTGTAGGTGGGAGCGGCACGGCTCCAAACCTCTGCTTGCGCTTCCATGTCATAGGGCTGTCGTTCCATAAAGATAGGAGCATCCCTGCTTATGGATTACTCTCCCTGGCCCCTGATGTCGTATTGCAGATGTAGCGCGTCGTTGTACTTCATGAGCTGCCAGCGTGGAGCGCCGTTTTCCTGAAAATGCTTCCAGTGGGTGATTGCGGTGTTGTCGGTATCGAGGCTCAGGTGTGGGCGGTAAAGAGCGCTCAGGCCGAAGAAGGAGATGAGGGAGCCATCCACGATCCCGCCGTGACAGACCAGCACTATACTCTTATCCTCATATTCATGAGCGATACGGTGCAAAATTGAGATGACGCGCAACATGAACTGGCTCCAATATTCGCCTCCTGGGGCAGTAGTACGGAAAGGTTCCCGGAAAGGATCGTCCCGCCCGTACTTCTCGATGTACTCGTCCCAGTACATACCGCCGTTGTCGCCTGGCCGCCACTCCTGGAGGTCATCTTCCAGTATCACGGGCAAGCCAAGCGCGGGCGCGATAATCTCGGCGGTCTGGCGAGCGCGAGGATAGCTGCTCGCGAGGAGTGCATCAGCCTTAATCTCCCCGGTGGTAGCAAGGCGGTCACGCAAGCGTTCAGCCTGCTTGACACCTTCGGCTGTCAGCCGGTCATCCGCCATAATGTCGCGGATATGCCGGTCATGTGCCAAGATACTCTCAGCGTGGCGTATGAGGTAGAGGTGGGTCATAGTTGGACGACGGACGACGGACGACGGACGACGGACGACAGTGGACGATAGACGATAGGGTGAAACGTGATGCGTGAATAGTAGTAAATCAATAAAATCTTAGTGGCCTTTGTGTCTTTGTGTTCTTTGTGATTAAAGAATCACGTTTCACGCATCACGCATCACGTTTCTTCGTCTCCAACGATAGTGCCGTAGATGCGATCCAGCTCCTCGTCGGAGTAGAAGTAGATGACGAGCTTGCCGCCGCGACTGCTACGGGAGAGTTGCACTTTAGTGCCGAGGGCGGTGCGAAAGCGGTCTTCCAGTACGTGAACTTCGCTGTAGAGGGGGGATTGGCTAATGTCAGGCTCCTCTTTTTGCTGTGGGGCGGCGTCAGGGTGGGCGGCGAGGCGGCGTGCCAGGGCCTCTACCTGGCGGACGTTCAGGCCGTTCGCGACGGTGTGGTGCAATAGCTTCAACTGAGCATCCTCTGTTGGGACCTGGAGAATGGCGCGGGCGTGCCCTGCGGTGATGAGGCCAAGCATGAGCGACTCCTGGATGGCAGGAGGAAGCCTGAGTAAGCGAAGAGCGTTATTCACGGCCTCGCGGCTCTTGCCGACACGGGAAGCGATTTCCTCCTGCTTGAGGCCGAATTCGTCAACGAGGGACTTGTAGGCGGCGGCCTCTTCCAGGGGGTTGAGGTCGGCACGCTGGAGGTTTTCGACCAGGGCAAGCTCAAGCATCTCGCGTGGGGTGGCCTCTTTGACGAGAACGGGAATAGTCTGGAGACCGGCGAGAATAGCGGCTCGCCATCGGCGCTCGCCCGCTATGAGGGTATAACTATTCGTATCGAGGTCACGGGTGACGACGGGTGGTTGGAGGATGCCGTGCTCGCGTATAGAGGCGGCAAGCTCGTCCAACTCTCCGGCGCGTATCTCCTGGCGAGGCTGGCGAGGGTTGGGAGAGATGGCGGTGGTGGGAACTTCTATCAGACCTTCGGACGACGGACGGCGGACGACGGACGATGGCTGTATATCGGGGGTGTCGGGCGTTAGGTATTCGGCAGGCACGGGCTGTGGCTGCTGGGGGGTATCGAGGTCCTGTGGGATGAGGGCGCTGAGGCCGCGACCGAGGCCTCCTTTAGGCTTGGGCATGGGCCGGACCTCCGGGTGGACGACGGACGACGGACGACGGACGACAGATGAATGCGGAGTGCGGAGTGCGGAGTGCGGAAGTGAACGATGGGCCATAAGCAATGTACTTTCGGAAGACGACCGGCAACAGCAGATAAGACTCCGTCGTCCGTCGTCCGTCGTCCGTCGTCTGTGGGAGATGGCTTGTGAGCAAATAAGGGCTAGATGTGAGCATGGGTAAGACCTTCCGAGAGGGCCGTGCGGGCCACCAGTTCATGGGCGAGGTCGGCGTAAGCCAGCGCGCCTCGTGAGTTGGGGTCGTATTCGAGGATTGTGAGGCCGTAGCTGGGGGCCTCACTGAGGCGGACGCTGCGCGGGATGAGCGTGTTGAAGATTTGGTTGGGGAAGTGGGTGCGCACTTCCTGGACGACCTGGGCCGACAGGTTTGTGCGGCTGTCGTACATAGTCATAGCGATGCCGAGCACGCGCAGGTTGCGGTTGAGGCCGCGCAGGACGAGTGAGATAGTGTTAGTGAGCTGCATAAGACCTTCGAGGGCGAGGTATTCACACTGGAGGGCGATGATTACGGCGTCGGCGGCGGTGAGGGCGTTGAGGGTGAGGAGGCCGAGGGAGGGAGGGCAGTCGACCAAGATGTAATCGTATCGGTAAAGCACGGTTGCAAGCCCTTGCTTGAGGCGATACTCGCGGCTCCCCTGTCCGAGAGCGGCAAGCTCTACCTCTACGCCCGCAAGCTCGACGGAGGAGGGGAGGAGATGGAGGCAACCGTTGAAGATGGGGCGATCTATGGGGATGATGGCTTGTTCGGCGGTGGCTTCGCCCATGAGGACGTGGTAGAGGGATGACTCGTCGCGGTTCTTGTCTATACCGAGACTGGAGGTGGCGTTGGCCTGGGAGTCGGCGTCAACGAGCAGCACGCGATGGCCCCCGGCGGCAAGGTAGGCCGCGAGGTTGACGGCGGTGGTGGTCTTGCCGACGCCGCCTTTCTGGTTGGCGAAGGAGTAGATATGGGCGCGGTTGGGGTTTGGGGAGGCGTTCACTGAGGGGTATTTTATCACAATCGGCGTGCACACGTTGAATTGTAAAGCTGATCTATTTAACTGGCACAAATATGAGTTGGATGTATAATATTAATCCTAACAAGCTGTTCATTAGCCGTTGGGCAGGAGATACTCAGATGGTATAAGTAGATCATCCTGTACCAGAATTAGTTGGTACGTATGAAGGGTCTATGACCGGAGGCAGTATGCGCATCCCTGATTTGATTTTGAAGTTGATTCTTTGGGGAATCGTACTGCTTATTATGCTTATCCTGCTCCGTTATGCCGCTCTTTTAGCTATCTCATCTGATTCTCCAAAACCAAAAGAACCTGCTATATCTGATTCTCCAAAACCAAAAAAACCTGCTATAGCGGGTTTTTATGCAGGAATTTTCTTTGCCTTAATCTATATCCTTAGCCAGCTTAATGTAGCGATTGTCCCTGACTTTAGCCTTGGTTCTTTCCCCGCGTTCAATTTAGGATCAATTGTTTTTGGCGCGGTTGTGGGTTTCGCACTGCTGATAACCGCCGACCTAGTAGATAGTATTCTTGGGGTTGCTTTAGCTGCCCTCGCTTTGTCAATGGCATCTTGTTCTACTCTATTCAGATGCTTCTTCCTTCCTGATCGTGGTGATACAGTATTGTATATCGCGCTGGGTACTGCTTTGGGAGTATTGCTCTCCCAGGTCTTTTCTTCAACGCTCAAGAAGGGATTGCAGAAGCTCCGGCAAAGGAATGCAGTCCCCGTAATCGTAAATGAATACACTGTAAATGTGAACCCTACTATACTTGAATGGTTGAAGACGAACGATAAGGATGGTAAGGACTTCGAGAAGCTTTTTAATATCGCATTATATATGCATATTGATGCTCACAGGAGATACATAGGCCACCGCAACTAATAGGGTATGCTCTTCCTACTCAGATAGTGCAGCACCAGGTCTTCGAAAGGCTGGTTGGTGATGTAGAGGCATATCCGCTGGAAGAGGAGGAAAGCTAACATGCGCATACTAATCATGAGCGACATGGAGGGTGTAGCGGGTATCGTCAAGTGGGCGCAGGTGAACGCGGGGGAGTGCAGCATGTAAGCTAGTGACTACAAAGGGAAATAAACCACCTGCCCTTCCCATTCGTCATTGCCTAGGGTGCTCCCTAGTGCTACCAGCAGGTGCTCTACCACAGTGCCGATAGGAGCCGTGGAGCCAACTACAAAAAGGCCCGGCATTGGAAGTCCCTGGGCTATCCGCGCATAGGCAAAGCCAACCATCGTTTCAACGTCGTGCGTGAGTAATATGCGAGCCTCTTGGGCAGCCCACGCCAGGAGAGTAGGGTCATCCGCTCCTAATAGCTCAGTGTCTCGTAGGTGGACGACGTCGAGATCAGGCCTGCGGCGCAACAGACCAGTAACGACCCTTCTGTTAAAGTTCTCATCCGCGCCCAATTTGATCATTGGCTATTGTCATTACCATTCCGTTGGGATAGCAGACGCTCTTTAATGCCAGATTGCTCATTCCGCTCCTGTATCAACTTCCGCATCTCTTCTGCACGCCTGGCGCGCTCCTGCAAGTAGGTATCCAGTTCTCGGCGATGCTTCAGATAATAGCCAATCACATAATAGACCTCCGCAAGCTGAAGAGAGGGATATATGTCGGCGATTTCTTCAGCCGAAACTCCACTATTGAATGCCTCGATAACCAAGTCGAGTAAGACCCGCGTTCTTCCAATGCGCACTACGCCCGACTCATCTATCCTGAGAGGCACAGACTCGTTTTCTATTGTCGGTTTCATGCAGTGCTCCTTCTGTGTGAGCGAGAGTGGTATCTGTGCTATTATAGCACCCTACTCATCTTAACGGGGAGGCGCACCCACCAGGAAATAGGTGCACTGATCATGGACCCAAGCTGTTGCCTACGCTCTAGAAGAAGAGGAGGGCTAGTATGCGCATACTAATCATGAGCGACATGGAAGGTGTGGCGGGGATAGTCAAGTGGGCACAGGTGAATGCAGGGGAGTCGCAGTACGAGGAGTGCCGCAAGCTCTACACGGAGGAGATAAATGCTGCTGTGCGTGGGGCGCTGGCGGGTGGGGCTACCGAGGTCGTGGTGATGGACTGCCACGGGGCGGGCGGCGACCATTCATTCAACTCACTTGTGCATGAGATGCTCGACCCAGGGTGCGAGTACGTTGTGCAGGAGAAGTGGACCGGCTATACGGGCGCGCTTGAGGCTGGCTGCGACGCGGCGCTCTTCGTCGGGATGCACGCGATGGCGGGCACACGCTATGGCGTGCTGAGCCACACGGTCTCCAGCCAGGCATGGCACAACCTGTGGTTCAATGGCAGGCTGGTGGGCGAGACGGGGATCAATGCTGCACTGTGCGGCACGTGGGGCTGCCCGGTGCTCATGGTGACGGGGGATAGGGCGACGTGCGATGAGGCACGTGAGTTGCTGGGCGAGGAGCTTATCACGGTGGCAGTCAAGGAGGGGCTAGGCAGGTACACCGCCCGCCATATCCCACCGCAACGCGCCCGCCAGCTGATCGAGGAAGCCGCGATGCGCGCAGTCAAGGAGCGCCCCACCATGCACCCCTATGACCCGGGGAAGCCGTGCGAAATCAAGATAGAGGTGGTATCACCAGACCGCGCCGAGCCATACAGGCACAAGCACGGCGTGGAAGTGCCGGAGCCGCGCACTATCATATCGCGAGCGGACGATTGGTGGGCGGCGTGGAAGCAGTTCTGGTTCTAACGGAGAGCGATTCGCCCCTTACCCCTGCGTAGAGTATCGAGTCTTGGACATGGGCACACTTTGCTATAATGTCAACATGAACTACAGAGACATCATCACAATAGAAGCTGGAAAGCGCGGCGGGAAACCATGTATCCGTGGTATGCGCATCATGGTCTACGACGTGCTCTCTTACCTGGCGGCTGGAATGCCCCAGGAAGAGATACTCGCGGACTTCCCTTATCTGACGAAGGAAGATATCCTCGCGTGTCTTGCATACGCGGCTGATCGAGAAAGGCAGATGCTAGAACTGCGGACGTGAGGCTCCTTTTCGATCATAACCTGTCCCCTCGCCTGGCAGGCCTGTTGTCCGACCTGTTTCCTGATGCCGAGCATATCTATTCGCTGAGCCTTGAGCGCTCCACCGACGAAGCTATCTGGAAATATGCCAGGGAGCACGAATACACATTGTAAGTTGTGACGCCGATTTCAGCGAGATGAGTGTCCTACGAGGCTTTCCACCTAAGGTGATTTGGGTCCGTCGCGGTAACTGTTCAACCAAGGAGATCGAAGAGATACTCAGGCAGCATAGTGCGGCCATACAAGACCTGGATAAAGACCCGGATGCTGGGGTTCTGAGTCTATTCTAACCTGTTAGATAGCCCCTACGAGAGTATCCCCTTCCTCCTCAAATAGTGCAACACCAGGTCCTCGAATGGTGTGTCGGTGGTGACGTGGAGGTAATTGATGCCCCGGCGGCGGCAGAAGTTCTCTATGCCGCTCTGCCATTGCTCATATTTTTCGCGGTAGAGGTCTAGGATCGCGCCGTCGATTGACACGTCCTGGGTCGCGCCCGTCTCGACATCCTTGAGGCGGAGGTCGCCTATGAGGGCAAGCTCAGGGTGGACCTCGGCTGGGGAGAGGATGTGGATGAGGTTTATCTCATGGCCCGCCGCCTGTAGCGCGGAGAGGCCCTGGATGCCACCCCCATCAACCAGGCAGTCGCTGAGAAGGAATAGGAGGCCGGGATACTTCGCCTGGGACGCGTACTGCCGGAGCATCAAATCGAGGTCGGTCTGGCCCTCTGCTTTGACGCCCGCGATGAAGCGGAGCAATGAGATGGCGTACCCTTTACCGCGCACGGGAGTGAAGCGCTGGATGCCCGATTTGGAGAAAGCGGTAACCGATAGCCGATCCAGGTCTGTGAGGGATATGTAACCGAGGGCGGCGGCTACACGCTTGGCGTAGATGAGCTTGTTCTGGTCGGCGGTATCCGATTGCGTCCTCACCATCTGTCGTCCGTCGTCCGTCGTCTGTCGTCCATCAATCGGTGCGATAGGAGCGGTGAGGATAACGTCGTTGGGATCGCCCCAGTCCATCGACTTGCTGGCGTCGAGGAGGACGTGGACGGTGAGGTCTTCTTCTTCCTGGAAGAGCTTGATGAAGAGGCGCTCCATGCGGGCGTAGGCGTTCCAGTCCACGCGGCGGAGGTCGTCACCAGGAGAATAGGTGCGGTAGTCGGCGAACTCGACCGACTGCCCCCGCTTGGGACTGCGCCGCTCCCCCTTGAGCCGTCCCGATTTCAGCTTGCGGCTGACGAGCGACAGCCGTTCCAGCTTGCGCATAAATTCGGCGTCGAATAGCTGGGTGTACGACGGGAGTTCTGAGTTTTGAGTTTTGAGTTTTGAGGTTGTGTCCATAGATCCTTTTCCAAAGTTCAAGGTTCAAGGTTCAAGGTTCAAAGTTCAAGGGAGTTAGAAGTTAGAAGTTAGAAGTTAGCATCGTCTATCGTCTGTCGTCTATCGTCTGTCGTCTATTTTCCCCCATCACGTTCTATAGTCTATTATCCCAGGCGGTAGAGATGGTGCTGCCCGCGCCCATGTGCAATCTCCTTTGGACTTGACACCTTCGTAGTTATGCTCTAGAATCACCCCAACCTTGCACCAGGAGATAGTACCATGCCTGACAAAGCCGCCGGCCCCAATGGACGCACCGCTTTTACTATCAAAGAGCTACCGCCCGACGGGAGGCCACGCGAGAAGCTGAAGGCGCTGGGGGCTGGGGCGCTGTCGGACGCGGAGCTATTAGCCATTATACTCCGCGTTGGGTCGCAGGGCGAGAGCGTGATTGACCTCGCGAACCGCCTCCTGGTGACGTATGGCGGGCTGGTGGGGTTGAGCAGGGTGTCGTTCGCGGAGCTGTGTGACGTGCATGGGCTGGGTGAGGCGAAGGCGTGCCAGTTGAAGTCGGCCCTTGAATTGGGTAGACGGTTGTTGCTGGCGCAGCCGGAGGAGAGATTGCAGGTGCGCTCCCCCGCCGACTTAGCGCCGGTGCTCATGCTCGAAATGGCCCCTCTCGACCAGGAGACGTTGCGGGTGGTCTTACTAAACACAAAGAATCAGGTGATAAAGTTCAGTGACGTGTACAGGGGGTCGCTCAACTCGTCGCTGGTGAGGGTGGCGGAGGTGTTCAAGGAGGCGGTGCGGGTGAACGCGGCGGCGATTATCGTGGCGCACAACCACCCCAGCGGCGACCCTACCCCGTCACAAGAGGATGTGCGGGTGACGGAGCAGATAGTGGCGGCGGGGAAGCTGCTGGAGATAGAGGTGCTTGACCACCTGGTGATTGGGGAGAGGAAGTACGTTAGTTTGAGGGAGAAGAGGTTGGGGTTCAAATGAGGCGCGAGGACCCTGAAGTACCTCCCAGTCACTGGACCAAAGACGATAGACGATAGACGATAGACGATAGACGAATGGGGCTCTGTCAATCGGTTTTGTTAGGAGTTCTTACTCCGGGCCGATTACTGCCGGATCGAGCCAAAATGCCGGGCCACCGGCTTGCGTTTTCGTACCTAAAACGAAGCCTCTGCTGTGGAGCTTGCGGACAAACTTGTTCAACTCGGCTCCTGTGACCCTCCACCTCAGCGTGCGCGCGATGCCCCCCGCCAGAAGCGGAGCGCTATGGTCCGATTGCTCGGCGTATAGTTCCAGCGCCTGCTCGAGGAACTCTATTTCTCTCTCGTCCAGGCGCTCTTTGATGCTATCGGGAATCATCGGTTGCTCCTTTTCTTGTAAGCTAATTTTACCACAGTGTAGCGGCAGATAGTTTCGGCTGGGAAGCTGCCGGAGATAGAGGTGCTAGACCACCTGGTGATCGGGAAGAGGAAGTTGGGGTTTAGGTAGTTGCGTGCGCAAGTAATACGTGGCACAATATGAATCAGTTGCTGCCGACATATGATGGAGAAGTTAGCTATTGAGAGGGATATATATTAATTGCTGGCGCAGTCTGAGGAGAGAAATAGACAATTCTTGTACCACTCATTGTGCATCATTACTAATCAAGAGGATACTCATATGATCGATGCAATTATATCTTTGGCCTTTGCAATCCACCAGAATAAGGGCGTCTATGCTCTGCTTCTCGGTTCCGGGGTGTCCCGCTCAGCAGGTATTCCTACTGGTTGGGAGGTTATCATAGATCTAACTAGCAAAGCAGCCAAATTGAGTGGCGAGGATTGCGGCCTTGACCCGGCAACTTGGTACACAAGTAAGTTTGGAGAAAAACCGAGTTACTCTAAGCTACTAGACGCTCTCGCTAAGTCACCATCGGAACGTTCCCAGTTACTCCGGAGATATTTCGAACCTAATGAAGAAGAACAAGAGCAGAATCTTAAGGTGCCTACGGCTGCTCATATAGCAATAGCGAACCTCGTTGCTTCTGGGTACATCCAGGTGATAATAACAACTAACTTCGACCGTTTGCTAGAGAAAGCACTTGAAGCAGTTGGGGTGGTGCCCACTGTAATCAGTACTCCCGATGCTGCACAAGGAGCAAGGCCCATACAACATACGAGATGTACTATTATCAAGATAAACGGCGATTACATAGATACGCGTATAAGGAATACTGAGGAGGAGTTAGAGGAATACGACCAACAATTAACTACGCTGTTGGACCGAGTCTTCGATGAATACGGTCTGATTATCTGCGGTTGGTCAGCCGAATGGGATGCTGCACTCCGCCGGGCACTAGAACGCAGTAAGAGTAGGCGTTTTACAACGTATTGGACAGTTCGTGATAAGCCAGCACCAATTACAGGTGAGTTAATTGCTTTGCGGGGGGCCGAAATTGTGAAAATAGTGGATTCCAACTCTTTCTTTCAACAGTTGGAAGAGAAGGTTCACGCCCTCGAAGACATGAACAGGCCGCATCCGCTATCTGTTAAGGCTGCGGTAGTAACGGTGAAGAGGTATCTGGCGGATAACGTACATAGGATTCGCTTGTATGACCTTGTTATGCAAGAAGTAGAGAATTTTGAAGTTCAATCCTCCGAAGAACATTTCCCTGTGGCTCCGAGTACACCATTCAATGTGGAACTTCTTGTCGAAAGAATGCGGCGATATGAAACTCTTACCGAAATGTTACGAGCATTGATGGTAACAGGGTGTTATTGGAGCGATGCCCAACAGGTTGACATTTGGCAAAAATGCTTTGAACGCATATCAAATCCACGGAACAGTACTTCCGGTATTGTTGCCTATCTTGCTCTCAAGCGCTACCCCGCGTTGCTTTTGTTATATGCTGGAGGCTTGGCGGCCTTGGCATCTGGCCGTTACCGCACCGTTGCGGCTCTATTTGCTGATGCATTAGTAAACGAGCCTGGCGAAGGGTATAGACAGCCTGCGGTGCTGTATGTGAATACCTACAGAGTCATGCCTTACAACCAGAAAAACCTTCCAGGCAGGGAAAGAAACTATACACCACTAAGCGATTATCTCGGAGAATTATTACGTCACGATCTAAGGGACTTCATACCTGATCAAATACAGTATAACAGCCTTTTTGATCGATTTGAATACTTATTGGCTCTTTCTCACGCCCATTATGAACAAAAACGATCTGGGAGCATAATTGTGCCGTTGGGTAGTTTCCTATGGAGGAATAGGCACGAACGTGGTCCTACAATTCATGATAGTATACTAACAGAACTTTCGGAAATGGGCGAGAATTGGCCGTTATTGAAAGCTGGCCTATTTGATCGGTCCGTAGATAGAGTTATTGAAATAATTAGCGAAGTAGACAAGCAAGTAAAGCTTCGTCGAAGCGATATGTTTTAAACAATTACGGTAGCCAACCAGGTGTGGGGATGAAGTCAAAGAAACACATTCTGTTAGAGAAAAAGCAAGCAATAGAATTTACTCTAGATGAAAGAGAGGAGATTGAGGCTTAGGTAGATTATTTCTAGGCTCTACCCAAGCTGCTGAATCTCTACCATAGCTATATACAAACTGAGCGGCCTATCCTCAAACCGCCGAAACCCATACCTCTCGTAAAACTGAGCAGACCCTTCATCCTTCGCATCAACGAGCACAGCCATCGCCCCGATTTCTTGCGAGAGCTTCAAACATCGTCTGAGCGCATTGACAAGGAGATATTCACCAAGTCGCCAGCCACGATAACGTTGGTCAACTGCAAGTCTGCCAATAAGCATCGCAGGCAGCGCGTTATAGCGTGGTAAGCGCTTCGTGATCTCTTCGGGCAGTTGGGTCGTCTCTATCGAGGCTGTGCTTATCGTGTAGTACCCGATAATGACGCTGGAGTCCTGCTCGCAAAGCACATAGGTTGCCGCGACCCTTTTCTTGACCTCCTGGCTCGCCTGGGTCTTGAGGTAAGTGTCGAGGGGCGCTACGCCGGAAGAGAAAGCCGCTCGATCATGCTTCTGCGTATCGAGCGGCTCAATAACGTACTTTTCACTCATGACGTTCGACTGGCCTTACTTCTCTATTACGTTCTCGCTATAACGTGCGAATGCAGCACGAAGCGCCTCATTCGGCTCGCGCGGGTTGAGCAGCGCTTCGGCAAACGCAAGACTATCTCGCGCCGTCAGCGTAATGACATTATGCTCGCGGATAATGGCCTCCGCGGCACTCTGCGCGCTCATAATCAGGAAGTCGGTCAGGGAGAGACCACGCAGTTCCGCGGCGCGCTGAAGAAGCGCCTTCTGCTGCCGGGTGACGCGAGCTTCCAGGCGCTCAGACTTCATGGCTCGTCGAGCCTCAACATATTCGCCCATAGGTATGAACACCTCCCTAATAAACACTCTCTATAAGGATTGAGTTAGCATCATTACTCTTATAATGTACGGCATTTTACCGTACATGTCAAGGTGTCATTGGTCAATTCCTAGAGCTGATGCAAAGTTAGAGACAGCGCATGTCACACAGAGCAGCAACTTTTCACCTGTCATTCTGAGCGAAGCGAAGAATCTGAAGATGTCCGGATGCTACAAGCTTGAAAGGACACGCAGTTTTTTAGATTCTTCGCTTCGCTCAGAATGACAGGCTAAGGGTTACAGTTGGAAGATGACTTTCAATCCGCCCTGATGAGTATGCCATCTGAACTGTACAAACTCCGCCCACTGATGTAGGATAAGGTGCTGAGGTGCCCTGGGCTATGGATACATGCGTACTCCGTGTCTGTGCCCTCGGCAGATAGGGGCTTGTGTTGTAATGATTGAGGAGCTAACCAGGAGGTCTAAGATGGCAACGTATGTATCGCTAATACAGTGGACCGAGCAGGGGGTCAAGAACGTCAAGGATACCGTCAAGAGGGTGAAGCAGGGTCAGGAGGCCGCGGAAAAGATGGGCGGGCGTTTCCTGAGCGTTCACTACACCCAGGGCAAATACGACATCGTAATCACCACTGAATGGCCGGATGACGAGACCGCGAATGCCTTCCTCCTTTCCATCGCAGCCACAGGCAACATCAGGAGCCAGACGATGCGAGCTTATTCGCCGGAGGAGATGGAGGGAATAATCAGCAAGATGCCCTGACAGGTCTGAAATTACCTCTCAGAACCTGACCTCCGATGTTAAGAGATACTTATCGGAGGTCAGGTTTGGCCCAATAGCCTAATTCCCCTGCCTCACCGCTGTGGCGGGAGACAAAAAGTGAACGGCACATCTTAAGAGAAGTCTATGTGCCGTTCACTTTTTGCCAGCAGGCGGGGCTTACCTGCTAGTCTACCTCACGGTACACCCTGGATAGAATGTGTTAGCCACTATCTTTGACGCCTGACCCCTCGTCACATTAGCGTATGGACGGAAGTAAGGGCGGTTCTGGTCGTCACAAGGCTCTCCTTCTCCTCCGCATGGGTAGCCACCCATCGCTCCCAGGTTGGTGAGGCGCATGATCCATACGTAGAAGGGGTTGTCCTCAGGTACGTCTGCGAAGTACAGTCCTGTGGGCGTGCCTCCTACCCCTGCTGTATTAGCCACTATCTTGGCAAGCTGCCCCCTCGTGGCGTTGGCGAAGGGCCGGAAGTATGGCCTGTTGTCGGGGCCACAGGTCTCCCCTTCCCCTCCGCATGGGTAGCCACTCATGAAGCCTCTGTTGGCTAGACGGTTGATCCACAGGTAGAAGGCGTTAGTGATGTCCACGTCCTCAAATATTTGCTCGCCCGGGTCTTCATCGAAGCCTGCTGAATTGGAAACGATCTTAGCTATCTGCCCCCGCGTGACATCAACGTTGGGGCGGAAATATCGATTCCCTTCACCATCGCAAGGCTCCCCCGGACCGCCACATTGATAACCCCCCATTATCTGGCGGCAGGCAAGGCACCGCACGTATGGGTAAAAAGTGCCGGCAGGTTGCACGTCGGTGAACTGCACCAGGCAAATCGTTGGTGTAGCCGTTGAAGTGGGGACTACCAGAGTCGCGGTAGAAGTGGCAGTCGCAGTCCCGGTAGGTGTGCGTGACGGCTGTACAGGCGTGCTGCTTGCCGGTATTGTGGACGTGGGCGTGCCTGTCTCAGTGGCAGTAGGCGTGGCGGACGAAATGTGCGTAGCTGTTGCGGTGGGAACGATAGTATTGGTCGAGATGGCCGTGCCGGTGGACGTCGGCAATGAGGTGGCAGTTCGGGTGGGACTGGACGTGTAGGTAGGTGCCAGGGGCGTAGGTGTAAGCGTGGGTGTGGCTGTCCCCGTAGCCGTAGCCGTAGCCGTAGATGTCCGGGTCGATGTGGCAGTGCGAGTCGTGCTTGGGGTTGGGCTAGAGGTGGCGGTGGAGGTGGGCGTCGAGGTAGGGGTCGCGGTATTCGTTGCGGTCGAAGTAGGGTCAGGTGTGGGCGTTGGGATGCTTATCGTGTAGCTGTCCACCAGCACGTTCGCGCGGGAGTAAAAGCGGAATATGATACTGTTCGCGGTAGCCTCAACCAGCTGCGCGCCGTAATCGCCATTGTATCTCACCACGCTCCCTTTGACCGGCGTGCCAAAGTCATAAATGCTGCGACCTCCTAACCCGTTGACAAAGTAAGGGAAGCCATCCCTTATGATGCGTTCATAGTCGTGATCGTGGCCGTTGAGCACGGCGCTTGCGCCCCACGCCTGGAAGGGCCACTGTAGCTCCGCTGTAGAGCCGTGCTGGCTGGAGGAATACGATGGGTGGTGAAAGTAGACCACTTTCCACGGCTCAGTTACTACCGCCAGGCGATCTTGCAGCCATCTCCCCTGTAACGAACCGCTGGTGATGCCGCCAGGTTCGTTCGGGTCGCTATCTACCGCGAAGAAATGAACGCTGCCCCAGGCAAAATCATAGTAGCGCTCGTTACCCGGCAGAGTAAAGTAGTTGCGATAGGGCTGCGCGCCTGATGTATACCAATCGTGGTTTCCCAGGCTTGGAAAGAAGCGGTTTATCTCGGCCCCGCCGCCGTAGCTGCCGGTGTATGGATAGATAAAGTCGTGATAGTATTGCCCAATATTGGCATCTATCGTCGAGGCCTCGCCAAGCGAATAGTTGTTGTCTCCCGTAGTGATGATGAGTTCAGGACTCCAGCCATGCACCATGTTAGCGACATCCAGTTCTAGCTGGCCCTCATATCCATAGTCCCCTATTACTGCGAAGCGCGTCACCCCAGGCACGGGCGCAGTAGTGACCACGGGCGACACGGGAGAGGAGAGCGGCAGGCCAACCGGCGTGCGAGCAGCCGCGCCCATCAGCATGCCGGAAATGGCAATTACCGCCAGAGTTAAAACTATCCTGTAAAGAACGACCTTCATCTTGCCTACAGTATATACCACCCAAAAAAGAGACAGAATAGGCCATATATACTATCTCAGAACCAATGGTGCTAGTTTAAGGGGTTGACAAAAACAAGGGGTTTTCCGAAGCTGTTGTAGCTCAAAACCACAGCGAAAGGAGAAACCCCATGTCTACCACAGATTTTATCACAGAGTTGTTTTGCCGAGTAGATGACACA
>DATEOC010000020.1:0-38398 GCA_035274425.1 Chloroflexia bacterium | reverse complement strand
CGTTGGTTGCCACCTTTGTTGTTCAGACCTGCTTTGACCACACAACGGCTCTGCCCGCAGTACGGGCAAGCTGGCTCTGTTAGACTTGGTGCTTCTTCCATTCCACCATTTTATTCCTTGGCTGTTCTTTTCGCCACTCCCTAGATGAAGGTTTATTCGCAATTGGGCTCTGGTATTTGGTATACTTATTTCTATACGCTGGACGAATTGCGTCCGGAATGGTGACCGACGTTTATATACCAATCTCAAGAGGGAAATTGACGTATGAACATGTGGGAAAATGCGCGCTCTCGTTATATCGTGAGCTTACTCAGTTTGTTAGTAATCCTGTCGGCTATGGCGCCCGCCGCTCTACCTCGCCTGGGGGATGGGAAGAGTGGCAACCTGCCGGCCGCGATTGACCCGTCCGACTACGTGGCGGGTGAAGTGATGGTCAAGCTGGCGCGTCCGGGCACTATTGCGGCGGAAGAGGGCAAGCTTGTCGCTTCTTCAGCCGAATTGACCAATATCCTGGCGGGCCTCCCCTTCAACAGCGCGAGCGAAATCCTCCCCGGCACGTACAAGCTCTCGCTGTCGGACGAGGGGCAGACAGCCAAGATTGACGTGATGGCCGCTATTGCTACGCTCCAGGCAAGCAGCGAGGTCGCGTCCGCCGAGCCGAACGCTATCTATCGCCTCATGGTCACACCCAACGACCCACAGTACGTCGCGGGCCAGCAGTGGGGCCTCACCCAGATCAGGGCCGAGCAGGCGTGGGACGTCACTAAAGGTAGTGGCGACTTCATTATCGCCATACTTGACACGGGCACCGCCCTCGACCACCCCGACCTCGAAGGGAAGATCGTGCAGGGGTACGACTTCCACAACAACGATGGCGACCCCTCTGACGACGAGGGGCATGGTACCTATACGGCAGGTATCGCGGCTGCCATCAGCGACAACGGCACCGGCATAGCGGGCGTATCGTGGGGGGCCAGGATAATGCCCGTCAAGGTGTTGAGTGCCAGCGGCAGCGGCTCCGACTCGAAGATAGCCCAGGGTATTCGCTGGGCTGTGGACCACGGGGCGCGTATCATCAATGCCAGCCTGGGAGGTAGCCTCGACACAACTGTGATGCGTGACGCCGCCCGCTACGCATACGACCACAACGTGCTCCTGGTGGCCTCTGCGGGTAACACGCCAGACGGCAAGCCGAATTACCCCGCTGCCTTCGACACCGTACTCGCGGTAGGGGCGACCGGGCGCAACGATACCTTTACAGGCTTCTCGTCCTGGGGCCCGTTCGTAGACGTAACGGCACCGGGCGTAGGCATCCTGGGCACGGCGATAGATGGGGGCTACGACTACGCGAACGGTACTTCGGCTTCCTGCCCCTTCGTGTCTGGCCTCGCTTCGCTCGTGTGGAGCGTGAACCCATCGCTCACCGCCGAGCAGGTCCGGTGGATTATCGAAGACTCGTCGGATGACTTTGGAGACCCCGGTTTTGACGAGCACTACGGCAAAGGGCGGGTAAATGCTGAGAAGGCAGTGCGGATGGCTCAGCAGGGACCGCCGCCTGCGCGTACGGCTACGCCAGTCGGCCAACCTACGATAACACCCGCGCCTCAGTCGACCCAGCCTCCTACCCAGGGGGCTAGCCTCCAGGTAGATAGCAAGCAGGTCTTCCCAGGCTCGCTGCTCGCTATGATTGGCGCGGGCTTCGGCCCCAACGAGTTGATAGACCTCGACATCAAGCTCGCGAACGGCAGCAGCGAGAGCATAGGTAAAGCCCAGGCCGATGCGCAGGGTGCGTTTCGGGCGGAAGCAGCATTACCTAACAATATACCCGTAGGCAAGATCACGCTGACCGCCTCCGGGGCGACGAGCGGGCGCAAGGCGTCGGTCGAGCTAACGGTAGAGGCGGGGTCGCCTGGCAACGGTGGGCAATCGACCGTGCAGGGGACGGTGCGTGGCAACCTGGCAGGTGCGGTAGTACACCTCAAGCCTTCGCTGGGGGTGAGCGGTGCTGAGCTTACGGCCCAGCCGGACGCGAAGGGCGCTTACAGCTTCACCCGACTCGCCTCCGGATTCTATTCGCTAACCGTAACGGGGCCAGGCTCTCTTACCGCCGGACCGTTCAGCGTGCAGGTGGACGGCACCGCCGCCGATGTGAAGACGATAGATGTCACGCTGGCCGGCACCCGTCCGGTCGCGATTGAAAAGGTGCCGCCCATAACGAGCACCGCCACCCTGGTATACTTCCCGCCTGTCGGGCATACGCTGAGGGGGCCGTTCCTCAAGTTCTGGCAGCAGAATGGTGGCCTTCCGGTCTTTGGATACCCGCTCACGGAGGAGTTCCAGGAGATCAGCCCCACCGATGGCAAGACGTATACTGTGCAGTATTTCGAGCGCAACCGCTTCGAGTTACACCCTGAGTTCGCTGGGACGCGCAACGAGGTGCTGATGGGTCTGTTGGGTGTGGAGATGACGAGGGGGCGAACATTCCCGCCCGGCGCGGCCTTCACGGGCGATGCCACCCACGCCTACTTCCCGGAGACGAGGCACTCCCTGAGCGGCCCCTTCTTGAAGTACTGGCAGCAGCACGGCGGCCTCCCTATCTTCGGCTACCCCATATCCGAGGAATTGATGGAGAACGGCTACCTGGTGCAGTACTTCGAGCGCAACCGCTTTGAGTATCACCCTGAGAACGCTGCTCCATACGACGTGCTGCTCGGGTTGCTGGGGACGGAGATAATGAAGCGGAACGGGTGGATCGCGCCTTAGACTTTAGACGAAATGATAAACCTACGTGGGGCAGTCAGCTGACTGCCCCACGTAGGTTTATTTATGGTTTCTTAACTTGCGTTTTAACTATGAGTTGGCATCTAAGCAAAGAGGGAGGTATTCAACAGAGCGTAGTCTATACTACATATATCTCGCCCCCACAACCGTACTGTAACTAGACTGGGGAAAATAGGAGGAGAATCCTTCGCCTAATTATGGATTTAACGTACCTTACTAGGTGGAAAAGCTGGCAAAGCGTGACAATTTCCTCATCCAATGTTTACTTGGGCGAAGCACCTGTAAGCCGCTTGGGAGGAAGTATCAAGGTCTCTTAGTCTTCCTACTCTAGGATGAAGCAACCTTACCCCCTAATGAACTCTCTCCGAAGCCCTGTTTCTCTCAAAATGGCCGCTGCAAGTGGTACGGGAAAATCCATTTCCTCAGTTACCGTCTTACCGTGCTTCTGTAAGGAAGCCCCAAACATCAGTACTGGAATGTTGTCATTTCGTCCAAACTGCGACCCAATCTCTAAAGCGACATAGAAGCGTTCTGCGTCTTGAGCATCAATAATATAAGCTCTATCTTCATAGCCGCTAATGGAGCGTGGTATGTTGCCGTCCCACTTGTAGATCGGCTCTTTCCGAACAATACGCTTCTTCCACACGCGAGTACCAACCCCTAACCAGCGGCCCTCTGATTGCTTACTTATGTAAGATCTAACGTAGCTCTTGGAGGATAAATAGTCGGCAAGTACTTCCCTAACAACAGGATCTATCTTTTGTTCAACCGTCCGCCATGCACGCCGCTCCGCCTCCACTTTATGCAAGCGCGCTTCTTGCGCTGCCTCAAGTCGGCGGTACTCCTCCTCTTCACTCTCGAATCCAAATTTAGACGGCATAGAAGGCCTCCTTATTCTGCCCTGTGGTGGCAGGCTTCTTCACCTGACTGGTACTTAGACGAAGACCGGGCGGGCTATTATAGCGATTGTAACATAGAAGCGCAAGAGCAAGGAAAGCGTAGGAATGGCGAATAATGCAGATGTAGGGGCGAGATTTATCGCGCCCTGGTAGGCACAACATCCGCTTGTTCTAGGGCGCGATAAATCTCGCCCCTACAGACATTTCTCTTCGCTTTTCGCCACTTCCGAAAGCGTTCAGCACAGAGCAACACCGCAGAGACGCAGAGTTCTTTATGGTAGAATGTGACAAATGACCTCGCGAACTCCTAAAAGGAACTCTTTGTGTTCTCTGCGTCTCTGCGGTGAATACATAAGGAAAGTTGGCACTCTTCGTCTCGTTGGCATCCTGGCGTTTTCGTTGTTGGTCGCGCTGCTTTTATCAGGTGGGGTGAGCCGGGCGCAGACTCCTTTCGCCGACAAATCGTTCCAGCAGATATGGGAGCATACCGACGCGCCGGTCCTCTCCGGTGTGGTGAAGCGTAGCTGGTACTGGGGACCCGCGCCCGGCACGGCTATGAACGAGCCATACTCCGGCAGCAAGACGGGGACGCGCCAGGTCCAGTACTTCGACAAGGCGCGGATGGAGATCAACAACCCGGCAGGAGATCGCAACAGCGAGTGGTTCGTGACTACGGGGCTGCTGGTGGTGGACCTCGTGTCGGGCAAGCAGCAGGTTGGCGACAAGGAGTTCGTGCCCCGGCAGGCTGCCGAGATCGCGGTAGGGGGCGATGGACTCGAAAGCGACCCCGACGCGCCGACCTATACCTCTTTCAGGCCGGTCTCATCCATCATGGTGCCGGGCGCTAATCGCGCTCCAAAGCTTACCGGTCAGAGCGTCACGGCCACTATCAACCGCGCAGGCCAGATTGGGAGCAACGCCGCTCTGGGGTTGTATGCAGGGGCGAAGCTGGCGGCTTACGTTGATGTCACGGGGCACAATATCCCGCAGGCGATGTGGGATTTCCTGAACCTCAAGGGACCCGTCCAGCAGGACGGTGCGATTGTGCAGGTGCAGACTATCGCCAACTGGGTCTTCGTCATGGGCTACCCCATCACAGAGCCGTACTGGGCGCGGGTCAAGGTGGATGGCGTCTACCGCGATATATTATTCCAGCTTTTTGAGCGGAGGTCTCTGGCGTATCTGCCCTCTTACGTAGAGGGGTGGCAGGTGCAGATGGGGAACGTCGGGCAGCATTACCAGCGATGGCTCTATGGCGGCCCGCTCCCGACGCCGCTGGTGCCTCTCCCTTCGCCCGTAGTGCCCCCGCTTCCGCCTCCCATTGACGCTACTATATCTCCGGTGTCGGCGCAGGTGGGTGTGACCCTTTCTGCGTCAATACGCGGGTTCACTCCCGGCGAGGGTATAGTATCGTGGTTTACAAGGCCGGACTTGACTACCAGCGACGCACGTATAAACCTGACGGCGAGGGTAGATGGAACGGTGGATAACATCCTGGTGCCAACCGCCGGATTATCGCCGGGATCGTGGGCAATCACCTTCCACGGTAGGGTAAGCGGCCACGAGTCGATTGCATACTTCTACCTGACCGCGGCCCCTCCGGTGAGCGTGACTAATACGCCTTCTACGCTGCCGACGGGGACGGCTACCGTGCCGAGGACTTCAACCGCAGGCCCTACCTCGACGCGCACGCCTACTCCTCCGAGGGGTAGCGCCTCTCCTACGGCCACTTTCCCACCCGTGCCGACACAGCCTCCAACCGGGCTGCTGCTCTCGGCGCGACCAGGGTATGGGCCGCCGGATGTACAGTTTACATTCTCGGCTTCCGGTCTGTCGCCAAACGAGCCTGTCCAGGTAAAATTCACAGACCCGAACGGTTCGGTGGTCTACCCGGCAGGCTCCAATAATGGGAGGTACGCGGCGGGACCAGATGGTCGCCTGGAAATTACGCTGGTGCCCTCGCAGGTGTTCCCATCTGCGCCGCTGGGCAATTGGCTCTTCGAGTTGAGGGGCGAAGAGTCCAACCAGGAGGGCGTGGTCGGGTTCACGCTACGCTGAATAACATCGGATGATAAAGAAAATCCATAAAAATCATCTCCGATGATTTTTATGGATTTTCTTTATTGTTTAGAAGCTCTTGAAGCCATCGAACTTCATCAGGGCTGAGGTGAGCCTGTTCCAGGAGATCGGGGCGGCTCTCCAATGTGCGTTTGAGAGCTTCATGCCTGCGCCAGGCGTCTACCTGGGCGTGGTGGCCGCTGACCAGTATAGGGGGAATACCCCACCCTCTGAAGTCGGCGGGGCGGGTGTACTGGGGGTATTCGAGCAAGCCACGAGCGTGCGACTCGTCCTCTGCCGAGCCTTCGGCCAGCACGCCCGGCACCATTCGCGACACGGCGTCTGTGACCACCATCGCGGCAAGCTCCCCGCCCGTCAGTACGTAATCTCCAATGCTGATTTCGTCTGTGGCAAGATGCTCTCGAACTCGCTCGTCTACGCCCTCGTAATGACCGCAGATGAGTATCAGGCGTGGGTGCAGAGCCAGTTCTACCGCTACCTCATGGTTGAAGAGCCGACCCTGCGGACCCATCAGGATGATAGGCACGTCAGCTGGCGCTGGAATGGGGGGTAAATCGCGCGTGAGCGCCTCGGCGGGCGGCTCGTAGAGGGTGATGCCGGGAGGAGGGTCGGGTAGAGTGTAGACCCACTCTACCGCCTTGAATAGTGGGTCGACTTTCATCACCATACCCGCGCCGCCGCCGTAAGGGTAGTCGTCCACCGTGCGGTGCTTGTCGGTGGCGTAGTGCCGGACGTTGTGGAGCCTGATGGAGATGTGCCCTGCTTCTGCTGCTCGCTTCATTATGCTCGCACCGAGCACGCCGGGAAACATCTCCGGGAAGAGGGTCAGGATGTCGAAGAGCAAGGCTTTGAACTCCTAACAAAACTGGCGCACGTGCACAGGACGAAGGACGAAAGACGAAGGCTGAATGGGGTAGTCAATCCTTCTGGTTAGGAGCTCTTAATCGTCCTCGTCAAAGAGAGGGTCGAGTATCGAGGGCGGCTTACGCGCTGGGGGCGTATCCCTCCCCGGTGCGGACTCTTTCTTACCTGTTTGCGAGTTCTGCCCGGATGCGGGACCTCTGCCCAGTCCTGAATTAGAGGAGCGTGTAGACCCTCGGTTATCGAGCGGCTCGAAGAGGATGGTGCTCTCGAAGGTCTCGATCTCGAAGGCCGTCAACTCAGGCTCATCCATATCCAGCGCGGAGATAGCGGATGCGACATCGCGTGCGGCTGCGTTACCGGCGCGCATGGCGCGCTCGCTTACCTGCTTGACGCGAAGCTCGGCCTCCTCCAGCATGTCTCCGCACCTGTCAGCCAGGGCCATACCTTCTTCGAAGGCTGAGAGCGCCTCCTGCAAGGTTAGATTGCCCTCGCTTAGCTTCCGCACGACTTCCTGCAAGCTCTCGAAGCTTCGCTCGAAGCTCTCCTCACTTACATGGTGGCTGTTCCCACCGCCGTTTCTGCCAGTAGCCATCTTTCTTTCCTCTCGATTAAGCCTTCTTTGGATTGAATTTTATCATTTCCGTTCCGTGCGGAACGGAAATGATAAAATTCAGATAGATTTATTTTGGTTGATTTCTGATGATTTTCATCTGGAAGATGAAAATCATCAGAAATCAAAGATTCTTTTTGGCGATGCGTACATAACCTATGTATGTTCGCGTATGCGTGGGGTCTCTACGCGTGCGCCGAATGCGCCGTTTGAGACGCGTATCTCTAACAGGTGGCCCGGCTTCGTATCTCCAATGCTGCTTACTACGCCGCCCGTATCGAGGTCGCGGACGATTGCGTAGCCTCGCTTCAGTATCTGGAGGGGGGAGAGGGCATCCAGTCTCTCTTTCGCGCCTTTTATGCGCTCCCGCTCGATGCTCAGGCGATGGGATAGATGGGTCTGGAGGGAAGAGGCGAGGGTTGCCAGGCGCTGGCGGTCGTTGCTCACCTGCCACATTGGCGATAATCGCTGTAGCTGGCCGCGCTCCGATTGCAGCTCGTCCCAGGCAATTGCCAGCCTGCCGTGCATATCGTTCACCATGAGCCTGCGCCACGACTCGACGGCTTCCTTGAAGTCCTCTATGTCGGGGGTAGCAAGCTCGGCGGCGGCGGAGGGGGTCGGAGCGCGCAGGTCGGCTACGTAGTCTATTATAGTGAAATCGGTTTCATGCCCGACGCCGCTTATTACAGGCACCTTCGAAGCGTAGACGGCGCGAGCGACAATCTCCTCGTTGAAGGCCCACAACTCTTCGATAGAGCCGCCGCCTCGCGCCACGATGATGAGGTCTACCGCCTCGTCGTCGCCGAGAGAGTTCAGGGCCGCTATTGCACCCGCGACCTGGCGGGCCGCGCCGTCACCCTGGACCTGCGTAGGGGCAAGTAACACCTCCGCGATGGGGTAGCGCCTGCCCAGGACGTTCAGGATGTCCTGTAACGCTGCGGCCTGTGGAGAGGTGACTATGCCAATTCGGCGGGGCATAGGTGGCAAATCGCGCTTGCGGTCTTCGGCGAAGAGGCCTTGCGCTTCCAGGCTCGCCTTCAGCTGCTCGTATGCGAGGAAGAGCGCGCCCTGGCCCTCCTCCTGGAGCATATCTACGTAGAATTGCAGGTTGCCGGTGCTCTCGTAAAGAGAGACATGGCCGTGCGCCACCACCGCCGCTCCGTTCTTTGGCAGGACGGTCTGCCAGATCGCCTGCTGCCTGAAGAGGACGCAACGCATCTGCGCATCCTTGTCCTTGATGGTGAAAAAGTAGTGCCCTGAGCCGGACTGCGACAGATTGGAGACCTCGCCTGATAGCCAGCAGTCGTACAACGCCGAATTGCTTTCCAGCAACTCACGCAAGTACGTTACAAGTTGTCCAACGCGGAAGATGTTCAGTGGGTTCATGGCTGGTTATTGATGCGTAACGATTTAATCACAAAGAACACGAAGACACAAAGAGCACGAAGATTTTTTGGGTTTCAGAAAAGTGATACTTACAGAGTTCCCGCAATCTAATCAGGTTCATAACAACATAAACCATTAATAATCTTTGTGGTCTTTGTGTCCTTTGTGATTAAAGAATTACGTTTCACGTTTCACGTCTCGTCTCTTGATGCGTCGTTTGATCTTACCAATCGGGCTGGTGCGGAGGCGCTTCTTGAAGAGGAAGAGGAGGTTGTCCACGCCGTCCTTCCAGGCATACAGTTTGGTCTCGCCTATGCGCTCACTGTAGTCGATGTGGTACTCAGCGAAGCGCAGACGGGGGGTGCCGATGACTTCCAGCTTGATCTCCTCGGAGAAAGGCATGCCGCCGTTGCGCGGCCTTATCTGGTCGAGCACTTCGCGCCGGAAGACCCACATGCCCGACTGCGAGTCGGAGATCCACTTCAGCCAGAGGACGCGTGTCACGTAAGTCAGTATCTTGTTTCCCAGGACGTTGCGGAAGCGCATCGCCTTGCTGTTGCGGAGGGGGAAGCGGCTGGCGGAGACGAAGTCGTAGTCATTGGCGAGAAGGTAGTCTATTATCGGGGCGATTGAGTAGGTGGGGTAAGTGCCGTCGCCGTCGGTGGTGGCGACGATGTCGCCCGTCGCCCTGGGGAGGCCGGCCTGGTATGCATTACCGTACCCCTTCTTCGTCTCGAAAACTACCTCCGCGCCCATCTCGGCGGCTATCTTGCCCGTTTCGTCGGTGGAGTTGTTGTCGACTACAACTATCTGGTCTACAAACCTGGGTATCTGGCGAAGCACCGCCGCGATGCCATGTTCTTCGTTGAAGCAGGGGATGACCACCGACACTGAAAGGCCTTTGTACATGAGGCTCCTGGTAGGCTGATGCGTGATGCATGAAACGTGACGAAAGACGAAAGACGAAAGATGATGCACGATAGACGATAGACGATGGACGGTGAGGGATGATTTGGGAAGGATTTCGTGCTGTCCTAGTTGGGTGATGCCCGTGTCGGAATTATAGCACAGGGGTGTTTGGGCTGTAAAATTGTGCTATAGTGATCGCGGTTCTCACGTCTGATGGGGAAGGTAATGCGTACGGGGGTATTTATGAAAATGGTTGGGCGTAGGTGTGCCGCGTTCATTCTTATCCTCTCAACCGTGTTGGTTGGAGAAGGGCCTATTTCGCTCGCTCAAGGAGCGTCGGCGTGGCCGGATGAATTGCTCTCCGATAGCGCGTTCTATAATGTATGGTCGCGGGAGGATGCGCCCATTGCTATGCGGGCTGCGGTGCGCTCGTGGCTTTGGGGGCCGGTGCCTTTTGCGGTCGCTAATGAAACGTATGCCGAGTCGCCCACAGGGAAGAGGCTGGTCACATATCTTGATAAAGCACGTATGGAGGTGAACGACCCTGCTGCGGACCGAGGCTCGCAATGGTTCGTTACGAGCGGTCTGCTTGTGAAGGAGATGGTGAGCGGGCTGATGCAGACGGGCAACACCCGTTTTGAGCCTCGTGAGCCTGCCAAAGTGCCTGTGGCGGGCGACCTGGGCAACACGACCGCACCTACTTATGCCTCTTTCGCCGAACATACCGCGCCTGTGCCCGATGCAAAGGGTGCTCACATCGCAGAGGGGATCATGCGGGACGGTTCTATTTTCTCGGTGCCCGTCAGCCCGCCTTTGCCCGGCCCCGATTCTTACCTGTTCAGCCGCGTCTATTACGACCCTGTGACGGGGCATAACGTTGCGGGGATATTCCGGGAATGGATGGATCAGAAAGCTACGGTCCTGGAGAATGGGCGGCTGGTGCAGGGCCAGCTGCTCGATCCACTGTATGTGTTAGGTAGGCCGTTATCGGAACCATATTGGGCCGACGTTCCGATAAAGGGGGTGCCCGTGCGCGTGCTGGTGCAGTTGTTCGAGCGGCGGGCGCTCACGTACAACCCGCAGAATCCGTCAGAGTGGCAGGTAGAGATGGCAAACGTGGGCCGCTCATACTTTGAGTGGCGGTATAGGGGCAGGGCGGTTGAGCCTGCTATCTCCGCAGAGCTTCGCCAGAATGCGGTCTATGTGCGCGGTTGGAACTGGCCCGCTGCACAGCCTGTGCGAGTGCAGATAGATTTGAGCGGTGGGGCCACACCTCTTTCTGGTCCACAGAACGGTATCCCTGATACCACAGGGCGATTCTTCCTTACCCTCCCATTGAATCCTCAATTACAGGGCGCGCTCCTATCCGGCGCGAATATCACCGTAAGCGGGACTGCCGTGGAATTGAGTGTTGCTTTGCCGTTCGCGGCGCGAAACGCTGTCAAAAAAGTGCAGCTTGAAGGGGAGCTATCGCAGGTTTCACCCAGCCGGTCTCCGACCCAGAAAGTGGTACTCACGGACCGCGGCGGCAAAGCCTGGTCTCTCTCCCTAGCTGCAAGCACGAAGCTGATCTATAGCGAGGGTGTGGCAGCGGGGGTAGATGTGCTGAGGTCCGGCATGGCAGTTAGCGTCGAAGGGGCGGAATCTGGTGGCGATGTGAGCGTAACGTCGCTGCGGCTCATGTCGGTGTCGCGCACGGGGGCGAGCTTTGGTTATGATGTGCAACCTGATGAGAAGAGCTTGCGCATCAGCGGAAAGGGTTGGCCTGCTGAGAAAGGAGTTGTGTTCTCGCTACGCACCCTCGCCACTCAGGCAGACAAAACAGTGGTGAGCTTGGCTGCCGATAGTCGGGGGAACGTGCTTGGCTCGGTCCAACTGCCCGCGCGTAGCACGCTTCCTGAAGGAGCGCTATGGCTCTTCGCTATGTCCACCGACAAGGGTGCGGTGCTGGCACAGGTAGCTTTGCTTTTTGAGTACCCGGCCGGTAATACGCAGGGACCACCGACATTGACCCTATTGGGCGCGACGGGAGAGCAGATCGGGGGAGTGGGTAGCTATTGCACGCAGACTATGTGCGTGGACAAGATTGGTGTGCCGCTGCCTCCTGATGCCCTGAAGGTGGCTTCGGGGGAAGTGCTGGGGTTACGCTCGCAGTACGGCCCCGATCCAAACGCGGGTATTACGCCGACGCGGTTCGTAGCTGACCTTTACGTCTATCCTGACATCGGCTCTAACCAGGGGACGCTTGTGGATGGGATATTCTACTTCAGACCGGGAGGCGCTCCGCTTTATACTACCGGCCAGCTACCGGGTAGACCCTTCAGCATATCGTTACCTAACTCGCTAGCCCCTGGGAAGTATGCAGTGGTTGTGTTCGTCGGCTGGCCGGATGGAGACGGTAGTTACGGGTTTACATTGGAGGTTGGGGGTCGATAGCTCGCCAGTTGTCCTTTCGAGGTTTGCAGGAGTAGCGTCCTGTTGAGCCAGGGACAAAGGTCGAAAGAAGTTGTTAGCAGTCTTGAAATGAACCCAAAAAGCGCACCGCACATCTTAAGAAGGTCTATGTGCGCTTCGCTTTTGTCCGTGCCAGCCGGCAAGAGTGCTGCGGGAATAGGAGCCAAACTTGTAGAACCTAACCTCACATGTTAAGTGATCCTTGTGTGAGGTTAGGTCCTATGAGTCTGCTTAAGAACAACTGCATAAAGCGTGTCATTCCGAACGGAGTGAGGAATCTCGGAGCTTGCGCGGTGGATAGATTTCTAGATTCTTCGCTTCGCTCAGAATGACAGGCTAATTGGTGCTTCTCTTTTTGGACACCCTCTCAGAATGACAAGGGGAGATGTGCTTCACTCTTTGATTGTCTGGTTATTCACTGAGATACTTCCCGAACCACTCCACTATATGCTTCAAACGCTCGACCCTCAATGTGGGCTTGCCGCTGCGGGATACGTCGTGGCCGCCGGAGGGGAGGAGCACCAGCTTGACTTCCTTTTTGCGCACCTTGAGGGCCATGTACATCTGCTGGGCCTGCTCGATGTTGCACCTGTAGTCGTCCTCGGCGTGGGTCAGGAGGAGAGGGGTGTTGACGTTGTCCGCGTAGGTGACGGGCGACCTCTCCAGGTAGAGGGCGGCACGCTCCTGGGGCGTCCCCTGGAACTCCCAGTTCCAGAGCATCCATGTGAAGTCGCCCGAACCCCACGCGCTGTAGAGGTTCGACACGAGCCTACTCGCGACGGCTGCCTTGAAGCGGTCGGTGTGCCCGACTATCCAGGCCGCCATGTAGCCACCGTAGGAGCCACCGCCTACGCCCATCTTCGACTCGTCAACGCTTTCGTGGCTTATGGCATAGTCTACGCAGGCCATGATGTCATCGTAGTCAACGCCGCCCCAGTCGTTAATGATGGCGTCGGAGAATGCCTGGCCGTAGCCCTGGCTGCCGCGAGGGTTCGTGTAGAGGACGATGTTCCCCCGCGCTGCCAGCAACTGGAACTCGTGGAAGTACGCATCGCCGTATGCCGTGTGCGGGCCTCCATGTATCTCCACGACCATAGGGTATTTCTTGCTCTTGTCGTAGTCGGGTGGGAAGAGAAGCCAGCCCTGCACGCGGGCGCCGTCCTCCCTATCTATCCAGAAGCTCTGCGGCTCGGCTATTTCGAGGCTGCCCAGGATGTCGCCGTTTACGTCTGTGAGGGCACGCTCGTTGCTCCCGTCGAGGCCGGCAATGTAGATGTCGTTCGGGTGGGTGGCGGTAGTTGAGCCAAAGATAATGCTATCTGCTGTGACCGCGAAATTGAGGGCCATGCGCTCGCCGCCTATCACCTTCTTGACCTCGCCGCCGGCGACGGGCACCGAGAAAATGGGCACCGACCCGCCGTCCATAGCCATGAAGAATATGGTCGTGCCGTCTTTGCTGAAGCGGGGGCGCAAGGTTCCAACGCCGGAGCGCAGGTCGCTGTTCACCTCCGCTGCCGCGTTGCGGTCCATTGACTCGGTGAGGTTGTTTATCAAACCATCCATGCTCATGGTCCAGACTTCCGCGTTGGTGCCGTACGCTGCCTCATCTGTGCGCTTGTGGGCGAAGAGGGCAAAACCATCGCCCGAAGGTAGCCAGTCTATGCCGCGAATGGCGCAATTGTGGTCGGTGATGCGCGCCGGCTCGGTTGACGACCCATCGTCGCTGATCTGTATGACAAAGATGTCCTGGATATTGTGGTAGTCGGCGTCTGGCTCCATGTTAGTGACGAACGCGAGGAGCGTTCCGTCGGGGGACCAGCGCGGCATGCGTGCGCTCCAGGTGTCGCCGGATGTAAGTTGCCTCGCCTTGCCTCCATTCGACGGGATGAGGAATAGGTGGGCCTCGCGCTCCAGGAAGCCTTCGCCATCGGCCTTGTAATGCAGCCGTTCTATCACCCTGATCTGGTCTGATTGCTCCTTCAGGGACTTTTCGTCCTCATCTTCCTCCCACTCTCCCGCGGGGAGGAATGTGGCCCCTAGACCCTCTTCGCTCGTATCGCCGGGCTGCCTGCTATCGACATCGCTCCCTGGGGATTTGTCTTCATCATCGTCATCTGAAACATCTTTGGCTTTAGCTTTTAGCTCTTTGTCCCTCTCGCTGTCCAGCTGCGAGGTGTATGCGATCCACCGCCCGTTGGGTGACCACTCGAACTCTCCCACGCCGCGAGGCACTCGCGTGAGGCGGCGCGCTTCGCCACCCGATAGACTGATTACCCAGACCTGGGGCTTGCCGGAGCGGGTGGAGATGAAGGCAAGCTCCTGGCCGTCTGGCGACCATCTTGGCGACATATCGCGAGCGTCGCTGCCTGTGAATTTTATGGGTTGCGCGCTGCCATCGGTGGGCACTACCCATATGTTCGAGGCGTAGTCGTTCTTCTTCTTGCGGAGGCGCGTTTGCACGTATGCAACCCTCGTGCCGTCTGGTGACGCCTGCGGGTCGGAGACGAGGCGGAAGCGATAGAGGTCTTCTATCTCTACATTACGCTTGCTGGGCGTTTCGTTCATTATCGACTCCTTCTGACATGGCAAATCATCTCTCGGCTATTGGGAAGCCGGAGATGGTGAATTGTTTGGATTATACAAGTACGCTGGCGAGGAGCGCCATCCTGATGTAGAGTCCGTTCCTCACCTGGTGGAAGTAATAGGCGCGGTCGTCGGTATCAACCGCCTCCGGTATCTCTTTCACGCGGGGGAGGGGGTGCATCAGTATCATATCTTTGCGCGCCTGGCTCAGCATCATGGGGTCTATAACGTAGGTGTCGCGGGCGGCAAGGTATTCTTGCTCGGCGTCTAGCTCGGCCAGGGCGCGAAGGGCGTCCTTGCGCGGCTTGTCCAGCGCCTCGTAGGGAAAGCCGTACACGGTCGCGGCCAACTCCTCAAGGTGGCGGGCTACGAACCGCTCACGCTCCGCGCCCGTGACGTAAAGTACGTCCAGCTTGCCAATGGCGGCTTGAAGGTCGGGGGTCTCCTCGATGTTCATTTCCCGCGAGCGGGCAAACTGGACGTATTGGGCGGGCATGGATAGGCTTTCCGGGGCGATGCATACGACGTTTACATGGTGCTGTCCGGTCGCCAGCAGCTCGATAAGGGAGTGTGCGGCGCTGGCGCTACGCAAGTCCCCCAGGAAGCCAATCGTAAGCCCGTCCAGGTCAGAGCCGAAGCGCCCCTTGATGGTGTAGAGGTCGGTAAGCGCCTGGGCGGGGTCTTCCCCCGCTCCGTCTCCCGCATTGATTATTGAGGTTGGCCGGTGCAAGGCAAGCCGTAATGCATCTGCGGCGGCGGCGGCTTCTCGGGCAGCTCCGGGCCTGGGGTGGCGCACCACGATTGCGTCAGCATAGCAGGCGAGCACTTTGACGGGGTCATGCAGGCTATCGACACCTGTGGCGGCTGAGAAATATGAGGCGTCGCCAGGGATGAGAAATCGCCCACCGAGGGCTTGGGTGGCTGCCTGGAAAGATACGCTTGCCAGAGTGGACCGACCATAGAAGAGGTTGGTGACGGTGCGGCCCGCCAGCAACGGGTCGATCTGCCGCATTTCCTCTTGCCTCGCCAACTGCTGTGCGAGATGGAGGAGGGCATCGAGCGTTTCCTTATCGAACTGCCCTACGCTCAATATATGTGTGTTGGCAAAGCCCCTGAGTGCTTGTGTATATATGGTGGAGAGTAGTGCCATTTAAGATGCCTCTTACCTGTGCTCAATGTCGACACAGTATATCACGCTGCCGTGCGAGGTGGACAGTTGGGTTGCTGAAAGGGAAGGCACCCCATCCAGATGGGGTGCCTTCCGTAACTCTCTATGCTGTCAGCCTTATTGCAACCTTAGTTGTGGGTGAGATGGGGCGATGCAAGCTCATCGCCTGGCTGGTGACACTATCCGTTGCCGGAGCCGCCTCCGCCGCCGGAGTTGCCTCCACCGCCGGAACCACCGGTAGAGCCACCTCCACCGGAGCCAGAGCCGCCTCCGCCACCCGATGATCCGCTGCCTCCGCCGGAGCCACCTCCAGAGGAACCGCCTCCGCCGCCAGAGGAGCCGCCGCCACCGGACGATCCGCCTCCTCCGCCAGAGCTACCACCGGAGGAGCCGCCACCGCCCGATGATCCGCCAGAAGAGCCACCTCCGCCACCGGAGCTGCCTCCCCCACCGGAACCACCGGAGGAGCTACCCCCACCGGATGAACCTCCACCGCCAGAGGAACCGCCTCCACCAGAAGAGCCACCTCCGCCGGAGCCGCCCCCATAGGAGCCGCTTCCACCACCGGATGAACCTCCGCCGCCGGAAGAGCCGCCCATGCCACCGGAACCGGAACCGCCGGAGGAGCTACCTCCACCGCCCATTCCGCCACCAGAGGAGCCGCCTCCACCGGAACCACCGGAGGAACCTCCCATGTTATCTCCCATTCCGCCTCCAGATGAGCCGCTTCCGCCGCCCATGCCACCGGAACCGCCTGAGGATCCTCCCATACCACCGGAACCACCTGAAGAACCGCCGGAGGAGCTACCCCCACCGGATGAGCCGCTTCCGCCGCCCATTCCGCCGGAAGAACCGCCCCCGGACATTCCACCTCCACTATTTCTGTCGTCGTCCATTAATACACCTCCTTGTGTAGTCCTGGACCCTTAGCAGCCATCGGGTGTTACGTTATATGACCGGCTTATGCCGACAGCATCGAGAATTGGGAAAGGGACGGGAGAGGCTTGAGGACCTCTCCCGGGTTGTAGCTTCTGTCATTTACTATGCATGAGAGTGAGTTGTACCATCACCATGAGTATGGGTAGACTCATCATCGCCCATGTCTCCGGATTCGAGGCCAACGTTCGGCCTGTCGCCCTCGGCGGCATCGGCGGCGGTTGCGCCACCTGCAGCTCCAAGGCCCGCACCGACTACTGCGCCTATAGGACCGCCTACTGCCGCGCCGATTACTCCACCGGCTACAGCACCACCGGCACCGCCAGCAGCCTCATTGGTCATGTCGGTGTCTCCACCACTGTAATTACCGTAATCGCGTGGGGAGTCAGACTCAAGGCCGACGTTGGGCCTATCGCCCTCGGCAGCGTCAGCCGCTGCTGCTCCACCCGCCGCGCCAAGACCTGCGCCTACGGCTGCGCCCACAGGGCCACCTACAGCAGCGCCAATTACTCCACCTGCGATGGCACCACCGGCACCACCAGCGGCTTCGTTGGTCGCATCGTTATCGCTGTTACGATAATCACCCATCGTAGTGTCGTCATCTATGGCATCCTCGGCAGCGTCGCTGACTGCCTTGCCTGTGCCTGCGCCAACGGCTGCGCCGATTGCAGCGCCTGCGGCAACACCGACCGGGCCGCCAACTGCGCCCAGGGTGCCGCCGACTACAGCGCCGGTGGCTCCACCGGCACCGGAACCTGCGACATCGCCGCCCTCGCCCGTGTCAGCAGCGGCAGCCATGCCTGCGCCTGTCGCGCCACCAATGGCCGCGCCGATACCGGCACCAACTGGGCCGCCTACCACGCCGCCGATGATCCCACCGGCGACCGCGCCGCCCGCGCCACCAACGGCCTCGCTCGCCACGCCACCTTCGTCACTGCGGGTGCCATAGCGATAGTCAGGGTCGCTATACATCGCGGCGTCATTCTGAACGTCGCGTGCGCCGTTGCTATTGAGGAGATCACGCGCCATGCCTTCCTGTCCATCGGGCACGCGGGCTGTCACCAGCACGCCACCGCGCACAACGCCGGTTTCGTATAGGCGGGCCTCTTCTTCAGGTACGCCTGCATCTACGAGAGCGCCTACCAGTCCACCGGCGGCAGCGCCAATACCGGCGCCGACCAATGTTGTAGCCAGGGGTCCACCCACGGCCAGCGGGCCAATACCGGGAATTGCTATCGCGCCTACTCCTACGAGTAGGCCGGCAAGTCCGCCCAATAAGCCGCCACCGACTGCGCCTGTAACTGCGCCGCCCGCGCCACCTGTCTCGGTCACTACTTCTGTGGTCTCGGCCGTCTCTGTTGACCGCATAGCCACGCTAATATCGTTAGCATTGATGCCGCTTGCGCGAAGCTGCTCGACTGCGGCCTGCGCCTGCGCGGTGTTCTCGAATAGTCCAACTACGGTAGCCATGTTATGTAACCTCCTAGAATACGTGTGAATGTAGATTTGTTTCGGCTCGCACCAAATGCTCAATCATGACAAGCGCCCCGCCGGTCGGCCTAGTGTGTGCCGCCATCTCCTACTGCAATCTCTGTGCCAAGCAGTATAGGAGGAGGTAAAACAATAGTTTCTTCAGCCAATAAAATGAGCGCCCGCGGGCGCTCATTTTATTGGCTGAAGAAACAACCACATCAGGTTGTGGAGAAGGCTATATCGAGTACTTCGTCCACAGTGTCTGCGAAGAGTATGTTCAGGTCGCTTATGATTTCAGGCTGTATGGCGTCGAGGTCTCGGCGGTTCTGGGCGGGGAGGAGGACGTTGTGGATACCTGCCCTGCGGGCTGCCAGCACTTTTTCTTTGATGCCTCCTACAGGGAGCACTTTGCCTCGTAGCGTCAGCTCGCCCGTCATCGCAAGGTCACTCGATACTGGCTTGCCGGTAAGGAGGGAGGCCAGCGCCACAGCGAGCGCTATACCGGCAGACGGCCCATCCTTCGCTACCGCGCCTGAAGGGATGTGGATATGCAGGTCATGGTGCTCATAGAAATCGGGGTCGATGCCGAGCTCTTTTGCATTGGCCCGCACGTAAGATAGGGCCGCCTGCGCCGACTCCTGCATCACGTCGCCCAGTTGGCCAGTGATCGTCAGCGTCTTGTTGCCTGACATCATGAGCGCCTCGATATGCATGATGTCCCCGCCCACGGGGGTCCAAAACATCCCTGTGACTACGCCCGGCTGGTCAGTATCTTTTGGCTCAGGGGGTAGGAAACGCGGCGTGCCGAGCACTTCGCCAATAAATGCCTCGTTGACGCGGATGGGACGTGCGACGCTCTCTCCTTCCTGGGCGATGGTGGCGGCTACGCGCCTGCACACGGTAGCGATCTCACGCTGCAACTGGCGCACTCCCGCCTCTCGCGTGTAGCAGGCTATGATCTGCTGGACGCCTATTTCGTCCCACTCCAGGTCGTTCGAGTCGAGGGCGTGCCATTCGTGCTGCTTTGGAACGAGGTGACGCAGAGCTATCTGTACTTTCTCCTCTTCGGTGTAGCCGGAGAGTCTGATTACTTCAAGGCGGTCGCGCAGGGCTTCGGGCACCGATTCGAGGGTGTTGGCGGTAGCGATGAAGAAGACACACGATATGTCGAACGGCAGGTCTATGTAATGGTCAACGAACTCTCGCTGCTGCTCCGGGTCGAGCACATCTAGGAGCGCCGCCGTCGGGTCCCCTTTGACGTTGGGCACTATTTTATCCAGCTCGTCGAGCATCACCACCGGCTCGTTGCTCCCCACGCGGGTAAGGGACTGGATAAGCCTGCCTGGGAGGGCACCCAGGTAGGTGCGGCGGTGCCCCCGTATTTCCGCTTCATCGCTAATCCCCCCCAGGGAGATGCGGACGAACGGGCGGTTGAGGGCCTCGGCTATGGAGCGGCCCAGCGAGGTCTTGCCGACTCCGGGCGGCCCCACTAGGCAAAGGACGGGCTGGGTCGCCATAACGCCGGGCTTAGGGTCGGTGTCGCTACCGCCCTGGGGGAGGGACCTTTGCTGGCGCAGCTTCCGCACGGCCAGGTGCTCAAGGATGCGTCTCTTTATCTCTTCCAGCCCATAGTGGTCCCTGTCGAGGATAGCAGATGCGCGCTGAAGGTCAATCTCGCTCTCTTCAGCGCTACGCCAGGGGAGATCGGTCAGCCACTGGAGGTAGGTCCGTACCATGTTGTAGTCGGGCGATATTGGCGAGAGGAGGCTGAGGCGGTCCAGCTCGCGCTGGACTACTCGCGCAGCCTCCGACGGGAGCTTGATACCTTTCAAACGCTCCTCAAGCTCGATCCTGTCGAGAGTAGCCTGGTCAAGGGAGTGGGCCAGCGAGGCGGAGTCTTGTGCGGGGGCCTGCCGCGCATTACGTCTAGAATTCGCCGCCCTTTTACCCTGTGCGGCCAGTTCATGCGCCTTCTTCAGGAAGGTAAGGACGTGGACCAGCTTTGCGGATGTGGTGCGCATCTCCAGGATTGCCTGGCGTGCGTCGGGGCTGATAGGGATGGTGGATGCGACGAGATAGGCGAGCTGCTCAGGACTGCTCGCTTGTTGGAGGGCAGGAAGTACCTGTTGCGCCGCCCCAGGAGTGAGGTCGAGCAGCCCACGGTAGAGGGTAGAGACCTGGTTGGCAAGGTTATTCAGACCTGGTTCCGGCTCGTTACTCTTACTCAGCGGCTCCACCTTCGCGGTGACGTGTGGCTCCCAGCCGTTGATACCGAGGAGGGCCACCGGCTCTATTCCTTCGGCCATGACGTTGATCGCATCACCCTGCCACTCGATCTCATTGAGGCGTGAGAGCGTGCCGATGGAGTGGAGGTCGCTTGGTAGGGGGTTGCCGTTTACGCCAGGTCTTTGGAGGAAGAGTGCCACGAGGCCGTTCGACTTGTTGACCGCGCGGACGAGGCTCTCTGCCTGCTCGCCACGCAAGGAAAGTGGAGAGGTCGCCCCAGGAAATACGACATTCTCGATGAGTGGAAGGAGGGGAACAACGAGTGGAGTGCCTGCTTGCGGGTGGCTCACAGGAAGTCTGCTTGCGCTGTCAATACCAGGCTCGAAATCTTGCCCTGTGACATTCTCGACCATTTGCTCACTCTTTTCTGCTTACAAGGAGAGATAAGACCTCGCATTAGACCGTTGGGCTGGAACGCTAGGGATGAAGATTATGTGCTAGTATATTTGCTATGCAAAGAGCGTACCACCAGAAACGAGCCTTGCTTCTTCCACCGGAGTTGTTGTCTTTGGTGGTGGGGCTTGTGGCATTCGCGCTATACGCCGGCACATTGGCTCATGGCTTCGTCGCCGACGATTTTATCTTCCTGCACCAGCTCAGATTCAAGCAGTCTGATTTTGCTGACAGCTTTGCCTACTTTGGCCGCGATTGGGGTATGGGTGTCGATTTCTACCGCCCGCTCACCAGGGTCTACTGGGCGGGGCTTCACGCTCTTTCAGGGGAGGTTGCGTGGGGCTGGCATCTCGCCGGGGCGCTACTTTACGGGGTGAGCGCAGCCCTGGTTTACTTGCTGGCGCTCAGGCTGGCGAGGAATAGCATAGTGGCAGTGTTGGCGGGCCTCCTGTTTGCCTGCCACCCGGCACACGCTGAGACCGTGAGCTGGCTCGCGAACGGTAGCGATTTGCTGGCGGGTCTCTTCTGCCTGCTGGCGGCTTTGTTCTATGTGATGTTTGCGGAAAGAGGGCGCGATAAATCTCGCCCCTACATGTTGTCAACAGCTATAGGGGCGGGATTTATCGCGCCCTGGTCGGGCCAATCGCAACGAATCGGTATATACCTGCTTGCCCTGACCTGCTTTTTCGCAGGGTTGTTGAGCAAGGAGTCGGCGGCAGGGTTTCTCTTGGTGCCACTGGCGTATGACGTAATTTTCGGTATAAGTCGAGATATATCTGCGCCAGGCGGCACTAGTATATGGAATTATGGTCGCAAACTTGGCCGCGTGGTCGCGAGGCAGATACCCTTCTTTGCAGTGGTCGCGCTCTATTTCTGGATGCGTTTGGGGGCGCTGGGGGGTATTGGCGGATATTCACCTTCTAGAGAAGGGTTGCCGTCGATTGGCGTGTACATGGAGGCATATTCTAAGTGGCTGCTTATGCCGGTTGCGCCGAACAGCGCGATCCTTTGGCTTCTTTTTCTGGCTGTAATAGCTACGTTGGCCGCCGCCCTGGTACTCTGGGAGCGTAAGGCACCAGCCATCTTGCAGGGTCGTACCCTGGGTGGAGATGACGAGCCACCCCATCCAAACTTCCCTATGATGCGGACGGGCATCTTCGGGTTGTACTGGTTGGTGCTCTTCCTTCTACCTACAGTCACTACACCGCCGAGCGCACGCTTTGTCTACCTGCCAACTATGGGCGTTGCGCTTGCTGGAGCGGTTTTGCTCTCTCCATTGACACTGTTTGGCAAGGGGATGTGGAGCGCACTCAAGTGGGGTGAGGCGAGGTCAGAGCGGAAATGGCAAGCTGTCTCTTATCTGAAGTTAGTTTTGGCTGTGGGGTTACTTCTCCTCTCAGGCCGCGATACGTTGCGGCACCTGGACGCCTGGCTGAGGGCAGGGCAGACGAGCCGCGAAATCCTCGCCCAGATACGCGATGGCCGCCCTGAGCCTGCCGATTATACGCCAATCTATGCGGCAGGGCTTCCCCAGGCCAACGAAGAGGCCCTGATCTTCCGCACCGGGTTCCCTGAAGCTGCACAACTTCTTTATGGCAACACGACGATTGAGGGGATACCTGTAGCTGCCTTTCCCATCGTAGAGCAAAGGTTGAATGAAGCGTACTTTGTTGAGTACCAGGGTGGCCGAATTGCCGTGCGTGATGATGTTGTGGCCGCTCTCCAGGAGCGCAACAAGGAGATAAAGGCGAAGACGGAGGAGCCATTTCAGGTGTGGGACTTTCGCAAAATGAGCGATGCTGTAGCGTGGCAGCTATTACAGGGCGAGGGTAGCGTACGCATCGAGCAAGAGGGCCTGATTATTCGTGTCGGGGGAGGCGGGTTCGTGCGTCCTCCCCCTTTCAAGCTCTCCGCGCCTGCCCTGTCGTGGTTTGAGATAAGAGCACGAGGGATACCGGTTGGTGGTGGAGCATCGAGTGCGCAGCTGGTCGTGCACTGGCTGGTCGAAACGCGGGATGGTCCGGTGGAGCGTGCCAGCGCTCCGCTGCCCATCGCGCTAGACGGCGATTTCAGCATTTATAGGACCAAGCCGCCCGATATGTCTGTATTTCTCTTGAGCGACGTTGTTACGGAGCTCAGGGTCGAGCTACCGGCGGGCATAGATAGCCTTATCGTTGAGCAAGCGCGCCTCTTTAGGCTGCCTGGGCGTTGAGGTATTGTCCCCACCTGGGCGGTTCGCGAACCGCCCCTACAGAAGTGGGTTTGCAAGCCTTTACCCACGTCTACAGAGTGGCACGGTTCTTGCCCTTCATGGCGTGTGCCCCGAACCCCCGGCGGGCAGCTTTTCCCTGATTACAAGGCCCTTATAGGCGGCATTTGAACAATAGAGAAATCTCAATCTTGAAGAGGTTGATTTAGTGCAGGGGCAGGGCGTAGCTATGTCCCTGTATGGAATATATAGACTTACACGACCTCCATGAGGTCGCATTCTCAACAATTATGAACAGAAGGTGGCAGCAAAATGGATATTTCCCTCGAAATGAACGTCGAACAGAGCATGAGGGTCTCTCCAACTCTGATCGCGGTCAATCACGTTCTCGCATTATCTTCTCAGGAGCTGCAAGCCCTCATCAAACAGGAAGCGGATGAGAACCCTGCATTAGAGCTGATAGAGCACCAAACTTGCGGTATCTGTGGCGAGGTGCTCTCTAATGGAATATGCCGTAGCTGTCTGCGCCGTACGAAAGAGGCATCGACCGAAGTGTACGGCGCAGACGATTTTGGCTCCGGTGGCCTCCCTTACCGCGAAGAGGAGCAGGGAGGCATGACGGCTGGTAGCGGCGACAACGATGAGTTCGACCCTGTTGCCCTGGTGGCCGCCGAGGCCTCTATGCACGAGCGCTTGATGCTCGATATGCGCTCAGCACTTCCAGAAGACGATTTCGCCATAGCGGAATATCTGCTGGGAAGCCTCGATGACCGGGGCTTCCTGGTGCAGGATACGGATGCAATAGCTGAACAGATGGGGGTGGCTGTAGCAAGGGTTAACTTTGTACTGCGTGTGATGCAGCGCACCGGCCCCCCTGGGATAGCGGCCCGCGACCCGCGTGAGTGCCTTCTCTTGCAGCTAGAGTACGTGGAGGCGGAGACTGGAGAGCGCGCGCCGCACGTACGTGAGATCCTTGAGAGCTACTTTGTGGAGCTTGGCGAGCACAAGTACAGTTACATCGCGCAGAAGATGGGCATAGGTATGGAGGATGTGGAAGATGCGCGTGACTACATCAGGCATAATCTCACACCGTTTCCGGTGATGGCTGCCGACGAGGACTATGCCACGTGGGGCAAACCGTCAAAGGCGCAGTATGTAGCACCTGACGTTATCATCAGGGAAGTAGACGGCGAATTAGAGGTGGAGGTTGTCGAGTCGCGGCGCTTTTTCATGCGCGTTAGCCCCCTCTACAGCCAGATGGCAGCGGACCTCAAGACGAGGTCGGTCGCCTGCACGGAGGATGAGCGCAGGCATATAAGCCAGTACGTTTCGCGCACCAAGCTGTTCATATCGAACATCAGGCAGCGCCGAGAGACGCTGACGAAGATCGCCAGGGCGCTGGTTGAGCACCAGCAGGACTTCCTGAGGCAGGGCGTGCGACACTTGCGACCATTGACACGCGCTCAAATCGCCGAGGTAACGTCGCTCCACGAATCGACGGTCAGCAGGGCGACCGCGGGTAAATATGTCATGCTCCCTGACCGCCGAGTGGTCCCTTTCTCCGACTTCTTTACCGCATCTTTGAGCGTGAAAGACGTAATCAAAGAGATAATCGAGCGGGAAGGGAAACCGATGGCAGATCGCGAGATAGTTTCGAGGCTGCGCGACAATGGCATCCGCATCGCCCGCCGCACCGTCGCCAAGTATCGCTCGCAGCTAGGCATCCTCCCCTCCACGCTCCGTTAGCTCAGTGAAGGTACCCCACCCCCGACCCCTCCCCATTGGGGAGGGGAGTTTGTAAAAAGCATGAAAATCAAGTTACGGCGAAGCCGTAACTTGATTTTCATGCTTTTTATGGGTCATTGGTGCGTCACTACGCTTGTCTAAAATTCGCAATGTTCCACCTTTGGCGGAACGAATCTTTGCTTGCGTGGTAACAGTAGGGGAGTATATAATCGAAGTGTAAGCCGCACATATTTCCCCTGTCAGGAGAGATTACCCCCAACATGACTATGCCCTTCGCGACCCTGGCGAATACGCTGGAGGCCCTTGAGCCTGTGTCGAGCCGCACGCAGATGATCGCCATCCTGGCAGAGCTGTTGCATGGCGCGGACCCTACCGAGATTCGGGAGCTAGTGTACCTGAGCCAGGGGCGACTCTTACCAGATTTCATCCAGAAAGAGTTCGGGATGAACGAGCGGCTGATCGCGCGGTCTATCGCACAGGCGCATAACGTTCCGTCGGAGGAGGTGCTGGCGCGCCTCAAGCAGCTTGGCGACATTGGGCTGGTCGCCCAGGAGCTCGCGGGGCGCGAGACCCTACAGCCCCAGCTTCTTGGGCTGTCCGAGGAGGGTGGGGTGCCGCTGACCGAGGCGTATAGCCGCCTGATGGCTATCACGCAGGCCGTTGGCTCCGGTAGCCAGGAGACGAAGGTGTCGCTCCTGGCATCCCTTCTCTCCGAGCTATCCCCATTGGAGAGCAAGCACGTCACGCGGATCGTTGTAGGGCGGTTGCGGGTCGGGATAGGGGACCCTACGCTGATGGATGCGCTCTCTGTGGCGACGGCCGGGGACAAGTCGGCGCGAGCACCGATAGAGCGCGCGTACAATCTCTCGAGCGACCTGGGGTTGGTGGCGCAAACGCTGTACGCCTCCGGCATAGAAGGGCTTGGGGAGATACACGTCAAGGTAGGGAACCCGGTCCGTATGGCGCTGGCCGAGCGAGCCGACAGTGCGGAAGAGATACTGGCCCGCATGGGTAAGTGCGCCGTCGAGCCAAAGTATGACGGCTTCAGGATGCAGATTCACAAGGCCGGGGATGACGTGGCGATGTACTCACGGGGACTTGAAGACCTTAGCGGGATGTTCCCGGACGTTGTAGCCGCGGTCGGCAAGCAGATAAGCGCGAAAGATGCCATCCTGGAAGGGGAGGCGCTCGCCTACGACCCGCAGACCGGCATCTACAAACCGTTTCAGGAGACCTCGCAACGCCGCCGCATCCACAATATCGAGGAGATGAGCGCGACGCTTCCCTTGCGCCTCCTTGCGTTCGACCTATTGCTGCTTGAGGGGCAGGACCTCACCCGCGCTCCTTACATCGAAAGGCACGAGGCTCTACAGAGCGCTATCGCTCCCCACGATGGCCTGGGCGGCATCGTGGTCTCCAATGCGCTTATCACAGATGACCCGGAGCAGATAATCACCTTCTATGAAGAGAGCCTGGAAGAGGGGTTTGAAGGGATAATCGCAAAGCGGCTCGACGGCACATACGATGCGGGGAAGCGAGGCTTCAACTGGATAAAGATGAAGCGCTCTTACCAGACGCTGTTGCGCGACACGGTAGATTGCGTGATCGTCGGCTATTATTACGGCAAGGGGAGGAGGGCAGCCTGGGGTCTTGGCTCGTTGCTGGTCTCGGTGTACGACAAGGCGGCTGACGCTTTCCCGACCGTCACGCGTGTCGCCAGCGGCTTCTCGGAGGAAGGGTGGCAGGAGATTTGCAAGAGGCTTGAAGCAGACCGGATAGAGCACCCCGACCCACGTGTGGTAGCTGTAATCAACCCGGATGTGTGGGTCGTGCCGCGATACGTATTGGAGCTACAGGCGGACGAGGTGACCCGCTCGCAGATGCACGCGGCAGGGAAGCAAGATGGCATGCCGGGCTACGCTCTCCGCTTCCCACGTATCGTAAAGGAGCGCACTGAGCGCACTCCCGAAGATGCCAGCTCGGTAGAGGAAGTGATAAAGCTTTACAATATGCAGGGAAAAGGAGATACGCGGGGCAAGCGCAAGGCGAGTGTAGCGGCTGAGGCTGAAACTGAAGCGTAAGCCCCGCCCGGCGGATTACACAGACGAAACCCGCCTGCGCGGGGTGGGGCGTATGGGAAATAGCTGTTAGGAGATATTGAATTTTGGGTGATATTAGCAAGAAAACGCAAATCAAGGTGACGCCGGACGTTGTTTATAAGTATGTATCGGACCCATGCAACACGCCGAATTATATAAGCGCTATCATAAGCGTTGACGAGGGGTCGCACGATGGCCGCCCTGCCGAGGGGCAGGTGTGGCGGGCGGAGGCAAACTTCATGGGGAAGCGACGCAAGATCAACCTGCGCATAGAGGAGCTTCACCCAAACCGCCTTGTGCGCTTCTCGATTGACAGCGACCCTGCTGCGAACATCTCGATGAGAATATCCCCGTCGGATGGTGACAGCACGCAAGCTGCACTGGAAGTAGAAGTGCCCGGAGTGCCCGGTATCCTCCTGAATGGCATCATGGGGGGTATGCTCTCTAGCGACATGGGCAGGCTCAGGGCGATACTTGAGCGTGAAACGTGAAACGTGATGCGTGAACCGCCAAGACGCCAAGAGCGCCCAGTAACCGCCAAGATTGCTATAGATTAGGTGTCTATTGTCTATTGTCTATCGTTCGTTCCTCACTGAACCATGAGTCCTCTTGGAAAACGTATTGTCGTCTTTTTTATGCTGTGGGTCTTCATGGTGATGATCCTTGTGCAGGTGTACGACAATGTCACGGGGAAGGGGATGCCGGTGAGGAGCGCTCCTACGCCCGTCATGCAGGGTCCCATCGAGCCGGACCCGGATGTGACGAGGCTGGCGGAACTGCAAGCTTGTGTGGCTGCCAACCCAGCTAACCTTGAGTGCACTCTTGAGCTGGGTTCCCTATATTATCGGGCAACCCAGTGGCCACAGGCGCAGGTCAACTACGAGCGGGCAGTAAAGCTCGATCCTCACAATGTCGAAGCGCTGGTGAAGCTGGCGGGGACTTACATTTACCAGCTTATGTTCGAGCAGGCAGCCGCGACCCTCAGCCAGGCAGTGACGCTGCAACCAGACAGCCCAGAAATCCATCTCCTGCTTGGCCTGGCCTTCAGCAAGCTCGATACTCCGAAAGAGAACGAGGCTGTAGCCGAATGGCGCAAGGTGATCGAGCTTGCCCCTGGCTCGACATGGGCTGTGCAGGCGGAGAGCTTTATTGCGGAGAGCGGGCGGTAGTTTTGGACGATAGACGACAGACGACAGACGACAGACGAAGGACGAGAGAAGGCAGAAGGTGGGTGATAGGTGATAGGTGATAGGTGATAGGTGATAGATTATGGACGAAGTAACTGCTGCCGGCCGAGTAGTGCAGGGCGGATGCAAGGTCCGAAAGAACAACACCTATTACCCTGTCATTCCGAACGGAGTGAGGAATCTCCGAGCTTGCCAGATGGAGGGATTTCTAGATTCCTCACTCCGTTCGGAATGACAATCAAACTTTCCTTCCTCTTTTCGACTTTGCATCAGCCCTGCCGAGTGTTGATCTGATACTTCCCAAACGTGCGGCTTTGCTGTACAATTTGGCGAGCGTACTGGACGACCTCTTAATTCATGCGACGGAGTTGTGGCACTCACTCAGGAGGTAAGGGTATTGTCTACTGCAACGGCACCCCCGCCGGAGACTACGCCCGCGACAGGTTCGCCTGATCGGACCGGCTCCAAGCCCAATTGGGTCCAGCGCCACCATTTTTTCCTCAGACGCCTGCATTCCCTCACAGGCATCGTGCCTATTGGCGGGTTCCTCTTGTTCCACTTCTACGAGAATGGGGCCATATTCTATGGGGTCGAAGCCTACGATGAAATGTCCAGGGGAGCGCGTGAGATACGGTATCTAGAGGTTTTGGAAATAGTGATTATATTCCTGCCTCTACTTTACCATGCCCTGTACGGCCTCTTTATCGCCTCGTATGCGCGCAACAACACAATGTCGTACAACTACGGGCGCAACAACCTCTTCATGTGGCAGCGCGTCACGGGCATTATCACTATGCTCTTCATCCTGTACCACGTGTGGCAGTTCCGCTTCAACGCCTTTCGAGCGGGGCACGCTGACCCAGACGCGGTGGCGGCGGTCATGTCGCAGGCACACATATTCGCCTTCTACATCATCGGCATAGTCGCATCCTCGTTTCACCTGGGCAACGGCATCTGGACCTTCCTGATAACATGGGGCATCACGATAGGGAAGCGCGCCCAACGTATCTCCCAGATGGTCACGACGGCCATCTCGATAGTGCTTAGCCTGGTAGGTGTGGGAATAGCTGTTGCATTCGTCAGCGCGGCGGGCGGTTTCGTGTGGCCTTGGCGCTAGAAGGCAGAGGGCAGTAGGCACTATTCTCACGTTTCACGTTTCACTTTTCACGCATCATCGTCCCAGAAGGAGCGGCACATGGCGGGTCCCAAAGTAATCGTCGTCGGTGGGGGGTTGGCGGGGCTGGCGGCTACCATCAAGGTGGCGGAGCTGGGGGTAGATGTTGACCTCTTTTCGATAGTGCCGGTGAGGCGGTCCCACTCGGTGTGCGCGCAGGGAGGTATCAACGCGGCGGTCAACACGAAGGGGGAAGGGGACTCTCCTGAGATCCACTTCGACGACTCTATCTATGGCGGTGATTTTCTCGCCAACCAGAGTATCGTCAAAGACATGTGCGAGAAGGGGCCTGGGATCATCTTCTTGCTCGACCGTATGGGGGTGATGTTCAATCGCACGCCCGAAGGGAACCTCGACTTTCGCCGCTTCGGGGGGACGCTGCACCACCGGACAGCTTACGCAGGGGCGACTACCGGACAGCAGATTCTTTATGCGTTGGATGAGCAGGTGCGGCGGCAGGAGGTTGAGGGGAAAGTCACCAAGTACGAGAACTGGGAGTTCCTGTCGGCGGTGCTGGACGACGATGGAGCGTGCCGGGGCATCACCGCGATGGAGATGAAGACGATGGAGATAAGGGCGTTCCGTGCCGACGCCGTGATACTGGCGACGGGCGGGCCTGGCCTCATATTTGGCCGCTCTACCAACTCGATGATAAACACGGGGACGGCAGCGTCCGCCGTCTACCAGCAGGGGGCGCTCTACGCCAACGGGGAATTCATACAGGTGCACCCTACCGCGATACCGGGGGAGGACAAGCTGCGCCTGATGTCGGAGTCGATCCGGGGCGAGGGTGGGCGCGTGTGGACATTCAAGGATGGGAAGCCGTGGTATTTCCTGGAGGAGATGTACCCCAAGTACGGCAACCTCGTGCCACGAGACATTGCGACCCGCGCTATATTCGACGTATGCGTGCGTCAAAAGCTCGGCATTGAAGGGCAGAACCAGGTCTACCTCGATATATCGCACCTGGATGCACACATGTTGGAGGTGAAGCTGGGGGGCGTGATAGACATCTACCGCAAGTTCGTGGGAGACGACCCGACGAAGGTGCCGATGCGTATTTTCCCGGCGGTGCATTACAGCATGGGTGGCCTCTGGACCGACCAGAAGACGGGGATGACCAATATACCGGGGTTATTCGCGGCGGGGGAGGTGGACTATCAGTATCACGGCGCGAACCGCCTGGGGGCCAACTCGCTGCTGTCATGCATACACGGCGGGTTGTATGTGGCCGGGCCTTCGGCAATTCGCTACGCGAAGGATACCGCGAAGTCGGCGGAAGGGGTTGGCGACGGGCCGTTCAGGCGGGAGGTGTCGCGGCAGAGCGATGTCTACAACGGTCTGCGGGCGTCGAAGGGGAAGGAGAATCCATATTCGATGTGGCTTGAGATGGGGAATATGATGACGGACAACGTGACGGTGGTGCGCTACAATGACCGCCTGAAGGAGACGGATACCGAGTTGCAGGCGCTGATGGAGAGGTACAAAGAGGTGGGCGTGCCCGACAAGTCGGGTTGGACGAACCAATCGCTTCTATTCGCCAGGCAGCTTTGGAACATGCTTGTGCTGGCGCGAGTGGTGACGATAGGGGCGCTGATGAGGGACGAGAGCCGGGGCGCGCACTACAAGCCTGATTTCCCCGACCGCGACGACGCTCGCTTCCTGAAGACGACCCGCGCAAGGTTCGCAGGTCCCAATGCCGCGCCTGAATTCGACTACGAGGAAGTTGACGTAAAGCACATCAGGCCGAGGCCGAGGCGGTATGACGTGAGCCAGGAAGAGGCGGCTGTTGTGATCGCTAAGACTGTCACTCCGGCTGCCGTCCCGTCTGGGAATGGGCGGGGGGATGGCGTGGGGACGGCGACGAAAGCGCCGCACGGCAGGTAATGAACATTTACAGCATGTTCAGGTTGTGTGCATGTAGCCCCGCCCGTGCATGTGGCACCGCCCGGCGGATAAATCCGCGGGCTACAATCAACAAAGCCCGCCTGCGCGGGCTGCGGGTATGGGGCATATGCGGGATAGCGATATCAGGAATGAGGAGACGTTATGTCTGTATCGGGTGACAGAGCTGGCTCTCGGATCGTGAGGCTCAGGGTATTGAGGCAGGACAGGCCGAAGGGGCAGGGCGATACCAACCAACGTTGGGAGGAGTTTGACCTCGAGTGGCGGCCTGGGATGAACATTATTGGCTGCCTTATGGCTATCCAGCGCAACCCCGTGACCGCCGACGGCAAGGCTACGGACGCGGTGGTGTGGGAGAGCAACTGCCTGGAGGAGGTGTGCGGGGCGTGCACCATGCTCATCAACGGCAAGGTGCGACAGGCGTGCTCGGCGCTCGTGGACAAGCTGGCCCAGCCGATTACAGTGGAGCCGCTCACGTCGTTTCCGGTGGTGCGCGACCTGATAGTGGACCGCTCACGTGTATTCGAGGCGTTCAAGAAGGTGCGGGCGTGGGTGCCTGTGGACGGGACTTACGACCTCGGCCCCGGCCCGAAGATGGACGAGGAAGTGAGGCAGACTTCCTATATACTGTCAACGTGCATGGCGTGTACCGCCTGCATGGAGGCGTGCCCCAACTTCAACGAGGACTCACCGTTCATCGGCCCCGCCGCTATCAACCAGGCGCGGCTGCATAACAGCCACCCTACGGGGAAGATGCACTCCCGCGAGCGGCTTGCGGCGCTCATGGGGGACGGTGGGATAGCGTATTGCGGCAACGACCAGAACTGCGTGCGCGTCTGCCCGAAGGGGATACCGCTCACCGAGTCTATCGCGGAGATGAACCGGCAGGTGAATCTGTACGCGTTAAAGAGCCTGTTCACGAAGTAGCTTCCCTTTTTAACCGCCAAGACTCCAAGAACGCTGAGAGACCGCCAAGAATTCTATTTCACCGCAGAGGCGCAGAGAGCGCAGAGGTTCGTTATAGGGTAGTGGTAAGGTGCGAGGGTGCGGTGGTGTGGTGAGAGGGGCATGGCGTCGCCATGCCCCTACGGGCGCGTTGAAGGGTAGGGTGTGGGTGCCCCGATGACCGTAACTGGTACTGGTTGGTTTCCTCTCCTTCGTATGTGGTGATAGGTTGGGAGAGGGTGTGGGGCGGCGCTCCACCAGCTGGGGTTGACCTGCGCCGCGACACTTTTGCTTGCCGGGTGATGCGTGATGCGTGATTCAGTCACTCGGCAGATAAGCCTATAGGGTTGTGACGTAGTGTTGCGAGTAGGCACTCCTTTGGGGAGCAGAGTGAATTGTTTTGGCTACTCCTTTCTAATTCACTTCAACACGGGGCACCAGCGGGTTCCCTGAGTGTTGATGGCCCTCGCTACGGCCGCGGGGGTTGAGATGCATCTATTTAATTAATCCCCTTTCGAGGTTATTTTGGGACAGGTTTTTGGCACCAATTTGGGGCAATTTTGAAAATTGGTCTGGATGTCATGTGATTGGGTGGTTGACATTCTGTACAAATCGGAGCTTGTGCACAAGGGCTATACGTTTTCGGATCTAATGGTAAGCTGACTTCACCTGAGCGAAGCTTTAACAATTGACAGCAGAGTTGCTATTAATCCATCCCCAAATTGCTGTCCTCGGGGCAGAGCCCACCTCGTTTGCGCTTGTTTTACCAATCTGCTATAAGATCCCCTATATGTCGGCGGGGCATAGTGATTGGAATGGGGCTCAAGAGGTCGCACGTTCGCATCCTGCCGACTCGTAGGCGAAAAGAGCACAGATGTTTAGGTCTGTGCTCTTTTGATTCTACTGTCGTGCTATGTGCTCAGCGCATTCTGTTAGCGGCCTTCCCGGTAGGTAGCGAAGAAGTCTTGCATCCTTTGCGCCTGGCCGGGGGTAAATTCGTAGATGCACGAGTCGTATGTGTAGTCCATGAAGTTGTGGATGGGGTCGAGGCCCGGCTCAGGGCAGGTATCGAGGTTGACGGGGCAGCCGCGTGCGGGGTAGCGCTCGGCAGGGGTGTCGCTAACGTAATCGCCGTTGGTCGAGCAGCCGTTCTGGAAGGTGTGGTAGAGGCCGAACCAGTGGCCGGCTTCATGGGTTGCGGTGTCGCCTTCGTTGTAGTTAGCGATTGGCCCACCCGGCAGAGAGCCTGCGGCGAGGACGATGCCGTCTAGCTCGGGCTGGCTTTGATACTTGTGGGGCCACGTTGCCCAGCCTAGAAAACCGCCACCGCTAGTTGTATAAATGTTGAGGTCGTCGGCTGTGCCTCGGCGGAGGGCGGTCTTTGCCCGGCGCTCGGCCTGGGAGTTATAGCCCATGTTGTACCAGTCATTATTGGCCGTGCGGTCAGTCCCGGCAAGGACGAATGAGAAGCCGGTGCCTGCGAATCCGTCGTTGAGCACCCTTACCTGGCGGCTGATGCGGGAGTCTGAAACGGCACCTTCACCAGACGAGCTTGTAATGACGTGAAAATAGACGTTGATCACACGGGACACCTGGGCCAGGCTATCGCGTTTGCCGGAGGGGTTGGTATATCTGCTTACGAACTGCTCGGCGGCGAGTTGTTCCGAAAAATTCGGGTCCTCGGTGCCACAACGGGCTGGGGCTGGGGCGTCTACCTTGTCGGTGGGAATAGAGGCAGTGGCGTTGCGCGCCCCCGTTGCTGATACGGTAAGGCCAAGCATTAGAAGCATACAGAAAGCGATAGATGCGCAACGCCCTATGGCGCGGCGCCAAAATGAGCCTGTCATACTGATTATCTCCTCTCGGGATGTGGTGAAGTGTGTCATGCAACAGGATATACCCGGACGATGTGTGCTCTTAGCCGCATAGGTGCGGAGGCGCCCAGAGCACAAGCGAGGCCCAGGAATATAGGACTGTTCAGGCTGATATGATACTTGAAAGAGGATACCATAGTCAATGAAAGAGGGGGAGAGACTATTCGATGACGCGTAGGAGGTGGAGATGGTGCGAGTTTGCGCCCGCGCAGCCAATCTGATATAATAATCGCTGTATGTCGGCGGGGCGTAGCGCAGCCCGGTAGCGCACTTGAATGGGGTTCAAGAGGTCGCACGTTCGAATCGTGTCGCCCCGACTAAGCAAGTGAATACAAAAAGGAGAGCATCTGTTTGTTAGGTGCTCTCTTCTTGTCCTCTCGACTGCAATGTTGATAACAACTAGCGCCTGGAACTAGGTAAACTCATCCGACATGACTCGAAAACTCATATTGCTGACCGTAGCACTCTCAGCGGTGGGAGTCGGCATTATTGTGGCAACTTTCGCACGCCAAAGGAATAGTGGAGGAGATAAGTTGCAACAAGACTTCATACCGGGCGGAATCTACTCCATTGAAGACGGCACAGGTAAATATGGTGTGGCAAAGGTCCTTGTTGTTGAGCCTGAAGCAGTGCATGTGCGAGTTTATAAGAATAAATTTGAAGTCCGCCCATCAGAAATTGACACTACTACGCTGTCCCTGGGCAGTGTTTTGACTGATGCGGAATTCGGTATAGGCCATTTACCACTGGCTAAAGAGGGTTTTGGGAACTGGCACCCGGTACTCATTCTGCAAACACCTGTTAATGAGGAGGAACTGGTGGGCTATAAACTCTGGAAAGAGGGTGGCGGTGTTTGGGCGCCCTAGTGTATCTTCTTACGTACAAGCGGTCGCTATATGGCTGCTGGACAAGAGGTCCCGCGTTCGTATAGCAGTGCCTGGATGTGAAAGCGAAGGAAGGGTGCTCGGTAGACTTGATGAAGTACTTGCTTGTGTTCACGAGGAATCCGAGCGCGCCAAGGTGTTGGGATTGCCAAAGGAGTTAGTAAATGAGCATGAATGAAAAGGTACGTCTGGTATCGATTCGCGATGTGTTAGAGGTTGAAAGCAGTTGGGGCGATAGCTCTTTGCTCGATCTTCACTGTCCCGTGTGTGGGCATGAGTACAACCACCCATTAGACCCTATACGGATTGACGGCGAAGATAGCTATAAGGCTGGCTGGCCGGGCCGCGGCGATCTCTTGTTGATCCCAGTCGAAGGCGAGTGTGGACATCTCTGGGAATTGTGCATCGGCTTCCACAAGGGACAAACCGCTATCTTTGTGCGGGTGAGTGCCAGCTAGACTGAAGACACAGGTTGAGCACAGTAGTTGACGATAGTTCTGAGGACGACACTGATGGATGTACGATATGTCTAATGAGATTGTTCAACCACAAGTAGACTGCTCCTCTGCTGAAGAATTCATCAGCGCACTCTCGCCACTGGGCATGTATTTCAGTGACCTACCGCTCACTGAGAATTGGCTATTTCGTGGACAAGGTAAGGACTATCCCTTAATTCCTTCGCTGTTCAGGAAGGATAAGAGCGGCAACTACCAATTGCCCACTCTTCTGGCGACGAGTAGTTTTCGTGAGCTTAGACTGGCAGAATGGGATATCTTAGTGCGATTCTTTGAAATCGCGGACAAGCGTGGTTTAATCCTGCCGGATGACTCACAAGAACTGCGGGCAACTCTGGAAACTATCAGGTCAGAGCGTGGTAAGTCCACTATTCAGGAAGGTCACGACGATGGAGGGTCGTTGAAAAGAGCCTTGTCCTTGGTAGCGCTGGCTCAACATAACGGCGTACCTACGCGCCTATTGGATTGGACCAGACTCCCGTTCGTGGCTGCCTTCTTTGCTGGAGAGAGCGCAGTTCGTACTCTGAGGAACGAAAACTCACAAGTCTCAATGGTTGTGTGGGGGCTTTACTTCCCGGACCTGGGCAAACAAGACTCAATACTCCACTTCAATTATCCGCTGACGCTTGTAACAGCACCAAGTGCGACCAATGCCAACTTACGGGCACAGCAAGGCATCTTCACGTTGCTTAGCCCTTCCTATTCGGGAGAATCTGAAGGAGATTATTTCCCACTTGACGAGGCATTGAGGCACGAACATATACCTCGCATCCTCCCAGGCGTCAAGCTTCGTAAGTTTACGCTTCCGTTATCCGAAGCGGACAGACTGCTATTCCTTTTAGCAAAAATAGATATCACGCCGTCGGCGATCTATCCTGGCTATCATAGCATAATCGATGACCTGACAATGCAAAGTCGCCCAGCATGGGCAGATTGGGTTTAGATAGTTCGACAAGGTGTAACTGTTCGCACGTTCGAATCATAGCACCCCGACCATAAAATAGGCACAGAACAGGCTTGGATAATAGAACATCCAGGCCTTTTCTTTTGATGCTGTAGCAATTTATGTGGGAGTGGTGAAAAGGGAAGAGAAGCCATACAATAGAGGCATATATGGGTTCCTTTTGCTCTAAGGTACCTCGAAGGAGATGTTTCATGGACATATCTGCTACACTCGCTACGTCTACTTCACTCTATACACCTGAATTCACAGATGTTTTGCTGGCTCAGAAGCGTATCCGGCCTTACCTTGCGCGCACCCCTCTGCACAGCTACCCGGCTATCAACGAGCTGATAGGCACCGAAGTATATATCAAACACGAGAACTACCAATCTGTAGGGGCCTTCAAGGTACGAGGTGGGGTGAATCTGATCTCGCAGTTGAGCGACGAAGAGCGAGCGCGCGGGGTTATCACTGCTTCGACTGGCAACCACGGGCAGTCTGTTGCTTATGCGGCGCGTCTCTTTGGAGTGGAAGCGAGGGTCGTCGTGCCGGAGCGTGCCAACCCCGGTAAGGTAGCCGCGATGCGAGGTATGGGAGCTATAGTGATCTTTCACGGTGCTAACTTCGATGAAGCACGCCTGCATTGCGAGGGGCTGGCACGAGAGCATGGCTGGCGCTATATACACTCAGGAGATGAGCCTCACTTGATAGCGGGCGTGGCGACCGGGTGCCTGGAGATGCTGGAGGACAGGCCCGATTTGGAGGTGATCATAGTGCCTGTAGGTGGAGGGAGTGGCGCGGCAGGAGTGTGCATTGTCGCAAACGCTGTCAACCCGGCCATTCGCGTCATCGGCGTACAGTCAGAGATGTCGCCCGCAGCGTACGAGTCATGGCGGCAGGGTAAACTGGTGGAGGCTAGCAACCGGACGCTGGCCGAGGGTCTTGCGACCGGAACGGCCTTCAGCTTGCCGCAGGCGATAATGCGAGAGCGGTTGAAAGAGTTTGTGCTGGTGAGTGACGAAGAGCTATTGCAGTCGATGAGGTGGATGGTGGAGCGGGCGCACACCCTGGCAGAGGCAGCGGGAGCGGCACCACTTGCAGTGGCATACCGGTTGCGCGCCGAGCTTGAGGGAAAGAGAGTTGGGCTGGTGTGCAGCGGAGGCAATGCCTCAATTGAGCAGTTGCGCCTTGCGCTAAATGATTAGACGACGGACGACGGACGACGGACGACGGACGACGGACGACGGACGACGGACGACGGACGATAGACGATAGACGATAGACGATAGACGATAGACGATAGACGATAGACGATAGACGATAGACGATAGACGATAGACGATAGACGATAGACGATAGACGATAGACGATAGACGATAGTGCGTAAACGCTAGAGGGGGGTTAATAGATGGTTCGTACGGATAGGAGTACCATCGAGCCGTTCGCGGGGGCGAGTGCCATCGGCGCAGGCGTGCTGACGCTGCTTTACTCGCTGGGCTTTGTGGTGCTTCAGCGCGTTGATGGGATGGAGGAGTTCGGCATACTGCTCTATTCACTCTGCCAGTTGCTTGGAGGACTGGTAACTACCGCCGTGATGGTTGGGTTGTATTACAGACTTCGCGATGTTGATGAAGCCTTCTCGCTCTGGGCGCTCCTGTTAGGGGTGGGCGGGGCGCTGGGTTCCGCTATACACGGCGGATATGACCTCGCGAACGCGATAAACGCCCCTACCAGCGACCCGCTCGGCGCTGCCAACTTGCCGAACCAGGTAGACCCTCGCGGGCTGATTACCTTCGGGGTGACCGCCATCTCTTTGTTCGTCTTTTCGTGGCTCATCACCCGCAGCCAGATACTGCCGAAGAACCTTGGCTACCTCGGATACGCCGTGGCTGCTCTCTTCGCAATCTTGTACATAGCTCGGCTGACCGTGCTCGATGCTACGAATCCCCTCATATTCGTCCCCGCTTTGCTCACCGGTTTCTTGCTAAGCCCTGCCTGGTATATATGGCTCGGCTCACTCCTATATAGGCGCAACCGCGCTTAGGTAATCTGAAGTCCCCACCTAGGTGGGGATAGGCTTTCATAAGAAGCGGGAA
>DATEOC010000019.1:0-21941 GCA_035274425.1 Chloroflexia bacterium | reverse complement strand
TACCACTGTGCCTAGCGCCACAGCTACGACGTGTACAATCTCCTTCACGGACGTGCCGCCAGACCACACCTTCTACTCCTTCGTCAGATGCCTGGCGTGTAGGGGTATCATCTCCGGCTACTCCGACGGTACGTTCAAGCCTGGGAATGAGATAACGAGAGGGCAGATAGCCAAGATGGTCTCCAATGCCGCTGGCTTCTCCGAGGACCCAGGTCCCCAGATATACGAAGACGTAGACCCCTCCAACCCCTTCTACCAGTGGATCAATCGCCTCTCGATGAGAGGGCACATGGGAGGGTACAACTGTGGGTTAGTGCCAGAGGAGCCGTGTGTCCCTCCTGACAATCGACCGTACTTCAGGCCATTCGCCAACGCCACGCGTGGACAGCTATCGAAGATAGTCTCCAACGCGGCAGGGATAGGAGGAGACCCCACAGGTCAAATCTACACGGACGTACCCGAAGGCAACCCCTTCTACGTATGGATCATGCGTCTAACCCAATTGGGAGTGATGGGAGGCTACCCATGTGGAGGAGAGGGAGAGCCTTGCGATGACGAGAACCGACCATACTTCCGACCATTCACCAACGTGACGAGAGGTCAGGCATCAAAGATAGTGGCTAACACCTTCTATCCCAACTGCGAGACCCCTTCGAGGCGGTAACCTCGACGCGGTAAGTAGTAAGAGGGTATACATCGATGTATACATCGATGTATACCCTCTCTCATTTTCATCTTCACTTCACTACCGGTATCCCTTCGCCGCTGGCACATAATATTCCAACAATGATATAACTAGTAGTCAAGCGAGAAAGATTTCCATAAGTATGGGAGTGATTCATGAGTGCAAAGCGAGATTATCGACGGTCACCTTTGAAGCTGCTGGTCCCTGCATTGTTGGCGTTGATACCTCTGCTCGCCTCAAGCGGTGGGGTAATGACGACCCAGGCCGCGTTACCTACGGGCGACCAGGGCGTGGCGAGCCAGGTGAGCACCCAGTCCTCGGCCCTCGTCCTGCGTGTCTACTTCCGCGATACCGCCGAGCGTGACAGGCTCGCTACCGAGCTGGCGGCGGAAGAAGCTCCCACCGCCGGGGGCTACCTCACCGTGATTGGAGACCAGGCGCGCATGGACGCTTTGCGCGCACGAGGGCTGCGAGTGGAGATCGACCAGGCCCAGACTACCGCGTTCAACACTCCTGTCCTCTTTGGGCACAACCCCGATACCTTCTTTGGGGGTTACTACACCGTCGAAGAGGCAGAGGCGTTCATGGACCAGAAGGTGGCGGCCTACCCCAACCTTGTCGAGAAGGTAGACATAGGCGATTCATGGTGTAAGACCCACCCAGGTCAGTGTACCTCGCCCATCGTTGGGACAGGCTACGACCTCTGGGTGATGCACATTACTAACCGCAGCATCCCCGGCCCGAAGCCCGTCTTCTGGTACAACGCCGGCCTACACGCCCGCGAGATTGCCACCGTCGAAGTCGCCATACGCTACGTTGCTTACCTGCTGGACAACTATGACAGCAACGCCGACGCGCACTGGCTGGTTGACCACCACGACACCTGGGTGATGCTCATGGTCAACCCGGACGGGCGGCACATCGTCGCGAACGGCGCGAGCCAACCACGCTCCCAGCGCAAGAACGCCGACAACAACGACGGTTGCGCCTCGTGGCCCGGCCTGGGCACCGACCTGAACCGCAACTTCCCCTTCCTCTGGAATTGCTGCGGCGGCTCCAGCGGCTCCGCTTGTAGTGACACCTATCGCGGCACGGCTGAGAACTCCGAGGAGGAGACCCAGGCAGTCGTAAGCAAGATAAGACAATTGATCCCTGACCAGCGGGGGCCGGGCAATAACGACCCCGCGCCGATTACCGCCACCGGCAACTACGTGGATATGCACGCCTCCGGGCCTACCAACCTCTACCTGTGGGGGTGGACAAGCGCCCAAACGCCTAACCACACCGACCTGCGCAATATAGCCGCGCACATGAGCGCCACCAACGCCGGCCCTCCGGGCAACAATTACCAATATTGCCAGTCCGGTCCTTGCTTTTACGTGACCGACGGGGCTTCCGACGATTGGGAGTACGGGGAGATAGGCGCGCCCGCTTACACAGTAGAGATAGGCACCACTTTCTACCCACAATACACTTGCGTTGAGAACCCATGCGGCTCGTCGCCGGGGCTTTGGCCGGAGAACAGGGGTATGCTCCTCTACATGGCGAAGATCGCCCGCACGCCTTACCTCACGAATCGCGGGCCGGACGCCAACGTGGTAACTACCTCGCCAATGACCGTCACTCAGGGCAGCCCCTCGCAGCTCACCGCCACCATCAACTACAACTGGACGGGTAACGCCTATCTGCAAAACGTGGCTGCTGCCGAGTATTACATCGACACGCCTCCCTGGGCGGGTGGCACCGCTATACCGATGGCTCCAACCGACGGCACTTTCAACAGTTCGACAGAGGGTGCGCAGGCAACCATAGACACGAGCAGCATACCGGTGGGGAGGCATATCATCTTCGTGCGTGGTCGTGGGGTGAACGACTACAGTGGCTTCCAGAGCTGGGGAGCTGTCTCGGCGGCATGGCTCACGGTGACGGGCGGTGGGACTACTACGCCCGTCGCTTCAATGACCGCCACGCGCACTTCAACCGCGCCCGTGGCGACTTCCACATCGCCTGCGTCCACCTCAACAGCCACCGTGCTCTCTGCCACCAACACTCCGTTCGTGAGCAGTAGCACTCCCACACGCACGGCCACATCCGTAAGTAGCTCGGCCACGCCAAGCCGCACCTCTACGCCCGCACTCGCTACGAGCACGACCATCCCATGCTGTGGCAGTATGACCGGAGGGGTGCTGCCTAGCTGCTTCGTAGACGCAACTCCCTCTACTTCCAGCTTCCAGGGGATCGTGGAGATCAACAACCCCTGTCCCAATTACGTGCCCATTACGATAACGACGCAGTTACAGGTTTCTGCGGATGGGACCAACTGGCAGGTGTGGTCGCAGACGGCAGCCAGGCAAGAGAATATCCCGCCAGGGCCGCCACCGTACGCGATAACGGAGAACTTCCCCAACCAGAATATCCCCGCGCAGTACCTGTACTACCGCATTTTCTCAACTGTCAACGAGCTTACCTTCTGCCGGGAATACTTCTTCATGTCGGCGACTCAGGACATATGCAGGGTCTCTACGACCCCGACGGGCACATCTACGGTTGAGACCACCCCGACACCATGTACCATCACCTTTACGGACGTACCCTCAGACAGCACCTTTTACTCGTTCATCAGGTGCCTGGCATGTAGAGGCATAATATCCGGCTACACCGATGGCACATTCAGGCCTGGGAACGAGATAACCAGGGGACAGATAGCCAAGATGGTGAGTAATGCTGCCGGTATCAACGATGACCCAGGTGCCCAGATATACGAAGACGTGGACCCCGACAACCCATTCTATACCTGGATCAACCGCCTGGCCAACAGAGGACACATGGGAGGATACCTTTGTGGGTCAGTGCCAGAGGAACCATGTGAGCCTCCTGACAACCGCCCATACTTCCGACCCTTCGCCAACGCCACACGAGGCCAACTGTCGAAGATAGTAGCTAACGCGGCGGGTATATCGTCGGTACCCACAGGTCTCTTCTACACCGACGTGCCGGAAGGGCACCCGTTCTATGACTGGATCATGTACCTTACTGAGCTTGGTGTTATGAGCGGCTACCCATGCGGAGGGGAGGGGGAGCCGTGCGATGACCAGAACAGGCCATACTTCCGACCTTTCAATAACGTGACCAGGGGACAAGCGTCGAAGATAGTAGCTAACACCTTCTTCCCGGGCTGTGTTACGCCCGCTCGGCCTTAGCCCTGGTAGTGGTCGGTTGAATCTAGACTGCACATAGACTTCTCTTAAGATGTGCAGTCTAGATTGCCATCTTCTCCACAACCGGTTTCGTTATCGCTTCTCAGTGAGGAACGAAATAGAGATGAGTAACCGCCTTTTTGGGTCTCTGGTAATAGCAGGCGTGTTAGGGCTATCACTCCTGGCGGCCTCCGTGCTACTTGCCGGCGGCAGTACGCTTGCTCAAGGTCAAAACCAGGGAGGGCAGGGGCAATCCGTTATAGCTGCCCAGGGTGAGGGCAGCGGTAGCAACAATCGAGTTATCCAGACTCATGCTCCATCGGCAAAGTCAAAAGGAGTAGCGGATGGGGTATGGGCGACGGTGGCCCCCCTACCGAGCGCGACGCTATCTCCCACGCCAGGCACGTTCCCACTCAAGCTCAAACGGGGTGGCGCTGCCGCCTATCCTCCCAATGGCAAGGTATACCTCATGGGTGGGAGGCATGGCGTAGACGGGGAGGATACCACCCTTACCAATATCTACGAGTACACCCCAGGCGACCCGGGGCGTTGGCTCCTCAAAGGAGCGCAGATAGACCCTGGCCTCGTCGGAAACCGCTACACCGCTAACATGGCAGTGGCAGTGCTCACCGACACGGGTGGAGTGCGCATCTATACAGTTGGGGGCAGCAGCATAGACAGCGTCCCGACCGACAGAGTAAGAGTGTATGACCCCGTAGCCGACAGCATCGCCACTCTCGACAGTGACCCCTGGCCTGCCAGTCCCGTGCGAATACCTGGAGGGTGGGCAGTATACGACAATAAGCTCTACATCTTCGGAGGCTTCTCCCGGTTGGGCGACGGCGCTGTCTATGACGACACCTGGAGGTTCGACCCGATGGCAGAGGCGGGTAGCCGGTGGACGCAGCTGGATACGGCAGACCTGGGCCAGGCAAGAGGGTACGTCGCGGGGGCCACCCTGGACGGCTACATCTACGCCATAGGAGGAGACACCTGGGATGGGAGCACGCTGGTACCGCAGAAGACGGTAGAGCGCATGGACCCCAGCCTTGCAGCTCCGGTCTGGGTAGAGATGTCCAGCCTCCCTACAACGAGAGGAGACCTGGGCGCATGGGCATACGACAGCAGCAGCCCATACGAAATCGCTGGACAGATAGCAGTAGTGGGAGGAGGCTACCCGGTACCGGACAATATTGGGTATATATACACAGCCTCCTCAGATAGTTGGGCACCCTTCCCGGAGATGGTGCACGCAACGCGTAACTATGGGTACGCGCAGCTGAACGGGTACCTGTACGCGATAGGGGGGTACGACTTCGAGAACAACCTGCCGGACGGGGCCAACTTCGTCCAGCGGTATGATGCCACTAATAATTCCGTGCCTACCCCGACACCATGCGCCATCAGCTTCACTGATGTGCCCTCGGATAGCCCCTTTTACGCATGGATTAGATGTGTTGCTTGCAGAGGCATCATCTCCGGATACTCTGACGGCACGTTCCAACCTGGGAACGACATAACCAGGGGACAGATAGCCAAGATGGTGAGTAATGCTGCCGGTATCAACGATGACCCTGGCTTACAGATATACCAAGATGTGCCAGAGGATAGCCCATTCTATGCATGGATCAACCGTCTATCTATGAGAGGACACATGGGAGGATACCCTTGTGGCTTGGTGCCTGAGGAGCCATGCGAGCCTCCTGATAATCGCCCATACTTCCGTCCCAATGCCAGCGCCACTCGCGGACAGCTATCGAAGATAGTGAGCGAGACAGTAGGAATTGGAGGAGACCCAGAGGGGCTGTTCTACTCAGATGTACCGCAGGACCACCCCTTCTACGAGTGGATAATGCGTCTCACGGGCATAGGAGTAATGAGTGGCTATCCATGTGGGGGAGAAGTAGAGCCTTGTGATGAGGAGAGCAGACCATACTTTCGCCCCTTCAACAATATAACTAGAGGGCAAGCGTCGAAAATAGTAGCCAACACCTTCTATCCTAACTGTCAGACCCCTGCCAGATAGCATCCACCCTGAGTTAGATATTGATATTCATAGCGAGAGTGGTATAATGACGCTACTTTGCTGGAGGTCGGCGTACCGGCAAAGGCGCGGCACAACCCCGATAAAAAGGATAAGGGATAAAGGATAAAGGATGAATACGAACTCACTTTATCCTTTATCCTTTATCCTTCATAATTCAGAAAGAAGGAGTATCCCCCGATGGTGAGAAAGCGTACAGTCTCTCCTGGTTTTCGCAGGCTGATAATCCCTTTATGCATGGCATTGATACCAATGCTCCTGTTGAGCGGAAACCCCGCTCAGTCGGCTCTTGCCGGACTACCCACCGCAGGAGTCAATCAGCAGGAATCGCGGCCCGAATTGCTAGTATTGCACGTCTACTTCCGTGATACCGCCGAGCGTGACCGCCTTGCTACCGAGCTAAATGCGGAAGAGGTAGCTACAGTCGGGGGCTACCTCACTGTGCTCGCAGACCGCGCTCTCTATAACAATATTGTAGCAAGGGGCTTACGCGTCGAGATTGATTGGGAGGGCACGTTCCAGCTCAACAACCCGAACCTCTTTGGGCACGACAACAACCCCGACACCTTCTACGGTGGATACCGCACTGTCGAAGAGATGCAGGCATTCCTGAATCAGCAGGTCACCAATTATCCCAACCTCGCCGAGATCGTGGATGTAGGCGATTCATGGTGCAAGCAACATGCGCCCTGCACGCTTACCAGTCCGAGCCTTACCTGGAATGGCTACGATATAGTGGCGCTCCATATCACAAACCGCTCCATCCCTGGCCCCAAGCCCGTTTACTGGTTCGAGACAGCTATCCACTCGCGTGAAATCGCTACATCTGAGGTAGCCATGAGGTACATGAGTTACCTCCTTGATGGCTATGCCAATGACCCCGAAGCTCACTGGTTGGTAGATTACCACGATATTTGGGTAGTGCCCATGGCCAACCCGGATGGGCATCACATGGTAGAGTTCGGAGGCAACAACCCCAACAGCATTGGCCAGCGCAAGAACGCAAACTATACCAATGGCTGCACCGCCTGGGCTAGCTCCTTTACCCAGCTAGGCACCGACAACAATCGCAACTTCCCCTTCCTATGGGGCTGCTGCGGCGGGTCGAGCACCGCCTCGTGCGACCAGACCTATCGCGGCCCGAGCAGCGGCTCCGACCCGGAGACGCAGGCCATAGTGAACACGCTTCGCACCCTCTTCCCCGACCAGCGCGGGCCTGCCATCACAGACGCCGCACCCCTCACCACGACAGGAGTGTACCAGAGCATGCACTCCAGCGCCTCCCTCAACCTCTTCCCATGGGGTTTCCAAACCACGCCCCACGCCCCTAATGATGCTGATTTACGAAATATCGGACGTCACTTGCAGGCGTCAAATGCATATCCCTCCGGCAACGGCTATCCGTCCGGGCAGCCCCCTGAACTGCTTTACGCAGTGGACGGTGATACAGCCGACTGGGGCTATGGCGAACTGGGAATAGCGTCGTATACCACCGAGATCGGTGGCGGCAGCTTCTATCCCACGTACTCCACGATAGACAGCAGCATATGGCCGTTGAACAGGGGAGCATTGATCTATCAGGCGAAGATAGCCCGCACGCCCTACCTGCTAGCGAGGGGACCCGACACGAATAGCGCCGTCACCAACCCCATGACCGTCACGCAGGGCACCAACTCACAGCTTACCGCCACCATCAACTACAATTGGACCGGCAACAGTTACAGCCAGAACGTCTTTGCCGCCGAGTATTACATCGACACGCCACCCTGGGCGGGCGGTACGGCGATACCGATGACCCCTACCGATGGCAACTTCAACTCGCCAACCGAAGGCGCTCAGGCGACGATTGACACGAGCAGCATCCCCGCAGGTCGCCACCTGATATTCGTGCGCGGGCGCGGCGTGAATGACTACGGAGGATTCGGCAGCTGGGGTCCCATCAGCGCCGCATGGCTTACCGTAACGGGCGGGGGGAGCGTCACTCCTACCAGCACACCTCTTGCCCCTACAGCCACACGCACAAGCACTGCAACGACAGTGCCAAGCTCTACAACTCCTCCCACAGCCACCTTACCCCCTGGTACAGCCACAAGTATAAGCACCAATACTGCCCAAGTAGCTACCGCAACTAGGACGGCCACTGCCTTACCTAGCGCGACCCGTACCAACACCGTCCTGGTGGTACCTACCGCTACCCGCACCAACACTGCTGTGGCAGCCACAGCGACTAGCGTGAGCACCGCGACGGCACAAGCTACGGCGACATGCTCTCCAGGCGGCGGGCCATACGACATAGCCATCGTCTTCTCGGACGATGCCGCGCCAGGAAAGCTCATCAACTACATACAAGCCGATCCTGACGTAGTCAGCTTGGCCACTGCAGATGCAAGGTTCTCCACGCCTTCCCTTTCCCAATTGCTCCCTTATGATTTGGTGGTGGTATTCTCCAACACGGAATATGACGACCCTGTGGCCCTGGGGAATGTCATAGCCGACTACCAGGACGCGGGGGGTATAGTCGTAGCCACCAACGCCAACTGGTGGGGTCCTCCGTACGGCCTGGAGGGGCGATGGATGACGGGTGGATATACGCCGTACACTTACCCGGCCCCCACCAACAACTCTACCAGCACGCTTGGAACGTACGACCCGTCTCACCTGCTGATGCAGGATGTGATTACGCTGACGGCATTCTTCCGAAACCAGGTAACGCTCACAGCCGGAGCTACACAGGTAGCAGCCTGGGCAGATAGCCTGCCGTTGGTGGCCTATAAGACCACGAACGGGCATACAGCCGTAGGCATCAACGCCTACATGGGCTTCCCCGAGGAGGGCTGGGACGGGGACTTCGGCACGCTGATAGTGAATGTAGCGCGCTGGCTCAAGCCGGGAGCGCCTTGTGGCCCGTCTACTCCCACGGCACAGGCCACAGCGCAGGCAACGTCCACCCAGACTTCTACCTCAGTGGCTACCCCCGTACCTACGACGTGTGGTGTCACCTTCACGGATGTACCCCCAGATAGCAACTTCTACACGTGGATACGCTGTCTGGCTTGTAGAAACATCATCTCAGGCTATTCCGATGGCACGCTCCGCCCAGGCAATGATATCACCAGGGGGCAGATAGCCAAGATGGTCTCTAATGCCGCAGGCTTCTCAGAGGACCCAGGGCCACAGATATACGAGGACGTGCCTCCAGCCAGTCCATTCTATGCATGGATCAACAGACTGTCTATGAGAGGACACATGGGAGGGTACCCTTGTGGTCTGGTGCCTGAAGAAACATGCATACCACCAGATAACCGCCCATACTTTAGACCCAATGCCAGTGCCACCAGGGGACAGCTAGCCAAGATTGTCTCCAACGCGGCAGGGCTAGGGGGAGACCCCACAGACATCTTCTATGCAGACGTGCTTGGAGATAACACGTTCTACGTATGGATCATGCGCCTTACTACTCTGGGCGTGATGAGTGGCTATCCTTGTGGGACGATACCGGAAGAGCCATGCGATGAAGAGAGCAGGCCGTACTTCCGGCCCTTCAGCAACGTCACAAGGGGGCAGGCTTCGAAGATTGTAGCCAATACTTTCTTCCCTGACTGCCAGACGCCAGAGAATAGGTGATGTGCTAGATAACAAAATAAACATGTCAAGAAGAGAGATCGTGCCGGGTTTCCCGGCACGATCTCTCTTCTTGTACAGAACGCTGCGTTGCTACTACCGGGAGGGAGTCTCACAGTTGGGATAGAAGGTGTTAGCTACTATCTTTGATGCTTGACCTCTCGTGACGTTGGTATATGGACGGAAGTAAGGGCGGTCCTGGTCGTCACAAGGCTCTCCCTCTCCACCGCACGGATATCCGCCCATCACGCCCAGGTTGGTGAGGCGCATGATCCATACATAGAAGGGGTTGTCCTCAGGTACATCTGCGAAGTACAGTCCTGTGGGTGATCCTCCTATCCCTGCCGCGTTAGCCACTATCTTGGCTAGCTGTCCACGAGTGGCGTTAGCGAATGGGCGGAAGTAAGGTCGGTTGCCAGGAGGGTTGCATGGCTCTCCCTCCCCTCCACAGGGATAGCCACCCATGTGTCCTCTCATGGACAACCTGTTGACCCATGCATAGAAGGTGTTGTCGCCATCTACATCTTCGAATATCTGGGGACCTGGGTCCTCGGAGAAGCCGGCGGCATTACTCACCATCTTGGCTATCTGACCCCTCGTTATCTCGTTGCCTGGCTTGAAGGTGCCATCAGAGTAGCCTGAGATGATGCCCCTACAGGCAAGGCACCTGATATTGGCGTAGAATGTGTGGTCATTGGGCACATCCGTGAAGCTGATGGCGCATGCTGTTGCGGTAGCTTCTACTGTTGCGGTAGCTTGCGGGGTGGAGGTAGCGGTAGCCTCGCCTACAGGCGTGCATGGCACGGGGGTGCCTGGCGTAGGCGTCATAGCGACGATAGGCGTAACGGTATTGCCCGTGCTCACAGCCAGGCGCACGTTGTCTATCGAAGGCCCCTCGAACTGCTCGTTGTTCCAGTTAGTTCCATCGGTGGTGAAGCGGAAGCGTATCTTCATGTTGGCCGAGCGGAACTGGGTAACATCCAGGCAGATATTCTGCCAGCCATGCACGGGACTCGCTTCACCGAAGACGGTGCCACTTATAGGCCACGTTGCACCGGCATCGGTAGATATATCCGCCCTGATGACGTCATACTCACTCTCGGAGTCGTCGTACACGTCGAAGCTCAGCCATACGCGATCAGCAGTCGAAGTATCGTAGACGGCGCTCTCCATCCTGGTGTCAATATTGACGCCAGTGTAGAAGAAAGGATCGATCGGCAGGCCGGCGCGTGCTGCGCGGGTGCTGTTGTAGCCACGCCTGTCGGAGTTGTGCCAGATCGCGGTAGTGGCGCTGCCGCCGCTGACGGTCCAGCCGGTCAGGTCGCCATCCTCGAAGTCATCGTTGATCAGCGCCGTCGGGCCGGTCAGAATGAAGTTATGGACCTGGGAGCCGGGGTAGGTAACGGTGATGTTGGCGAGGCTCGGATTGTAACCGCACTTTTCGGCGCGAATAGTGAATGTGCCATCCGGTACGTTGCTGAGGGTGTAGGCCCCACCCGCGCCTGTGGTCGTGCGGATATTCGACAGGCCATCTATCGAGACGACCGCGCCTACGATGCCGGTGGAGCCGTCAGTAACTGTGCCGGATACCGTGCCGACGGGCATCTTGTCGAGCATGATAGCGAGGGTGCCCGTGGTTGACGACATGACGGTGGTAGGGATGTTCACGCCATAGTAGCCGGGGGCCGTCACGCTGACCGTGTAAGTGCCTGCGGCCAGGATGGTGGAGTAGTTGCCATCGTTGTCAGAGAGCATCTTGCGGATGCCTACGTGCTGAGCGCGGCTGCCTGCGGTATTGTCGTATACCCACACCTGCGCGCCAACCACCGGTTCGTCGCAGGCGGTGTCCATGATAGGGCCGCTCACCGCACCCGCGTCGCGCACATAGATGGCGGCTGCGTAGTCGTCTATCTCACCCCAGCCATAGTTGTTGTTGGGACGTACGCCCCAGGTAGGAGTGAAGTAGGCGGTGTCGATGATGATGTTGTAGAACTCGTTCATCGTGAGGGTGGGGCGTATCTGGCGCAGGATACCGGCCAGGCCAGTAACGTGAGGCGAGGCCATCGAGGTGCCGCTCAAATTGCCATAACCGCCCGGTATGGAGGAGCGTACGCTGCTGCCTGGAGCTACCACTTCCGGCTTGATCAGGCCCTTGTCGGTGCGCTCATAATACTCGGGATTATTGAAAGGTGGGAGGTTGGGGGCGGGACCGCGACTGGAGCTGCTTGCGATGATGCGGCTCTGGGTGATATTGCCTACGGCGATATCGATAGGATAGGCAGCGGGCTTGCCTACGGTGCTAGCAGATGATCCGCTGTTACCGGCTGAGAAGACCGGTATGATACCGACGGCGCGCCATACTTCCATGTCGGTCCACCACTCCAGGTCAGGGTACTGGTAGGAGTTGATGTCATTCCAGGAGTTGCCTACCGAGTCGGGCTGGTCGTTGGTATTGGGGTTGCCATCGGGGTCGGTCATGAACTGGAAGCAGGCATGGATATAACTGAACGGGCCTTTCCCGGTGGAGTCGTAGATACGGCAGGCGATCCAGGTAGCGCCTTTGGCCTGGCCGATCTCGTTAGTTCCGGTGCTATCCCCCTGGTAGCCAGCTATCGTACCCATCGTATGGGTGCCGTGGACATCCTCGTCTGTAGGGAAGGATGGGCTTAGACCGAAGGGGTCGAGCCATGAGTTGGCCGGGGTGCCGCCATTGATGCCACGCCAGCGTGTCGATAGAGCCTCATGGCTGCCGTCTACACCTGTGTCCAGGTTGGCGAGGACTCGCCCCGCGCCATCGTAGCCGAGCGCCCACGTTTCAGGAGCGCGCACCTGGTAGATGTTCCAGTTGCTGGTGGGGTTGTCCGGACCTGAAGCCTCGACCTTGTATTTGGGCATCGTCATGTAGCCGTCTTCGAGGATGTAGTCTACGTCGTCGCGGGCCGCCAGCGCCTGGATAGTGGCGGCTGGGGCCTCTACCGCGAAGCCGTTGAATATCCAATAGCTCTGGTAAATATTCGCGGCCATGTCGCTCTGCCCCAGCAACTGCCGAACGGCGACCTGGCCCGTCGTGGCCTTGTTGCGCAGGGCAAGCAACGCACCGGCGCGGTCCGACGCGGGCCACGTAGAAAGGTCTACCTGGTCGCGCATGTGAACGATCACCCGCAGCCGAGCGTTAGCGTCGGCGCGTGCCACCACGTCTTTAAGCTGGCCGTACAGCTTGCTGCTCGCGCTTGCCATACCGCCAGTAGGGACTCCTGCCGCGGCGCTCTGGTTGCTCAGCAAAGCCAGACCGAGCATCGCTAGACCGAGCACAGCTAGCGCGAATAGGCGTTTCGGATTTTGTATATTGGTTCTCGAATGCCCGCTCGCGGGCGTTTGGGTATTGGGGTTTCGTGCCTGCATGGTGCCTCCTTCTCTCTTACACGGGTGCCTATACTGGGTGTGAGTTGTCGGGTACATTGCAACGCCCGTAGGCTCGTAGCAGCGCCAGTCCAGAGGGAAGCGCAGGCGATATTAAGCTATGCAAATGCAGCCCGGTGATGGTATGAGTGGGGTCAATTGTAGCGTGAACGGGAGAGAGTGTCAAGACAGGAGGTCGAAGCGCGGCTGCTTGATGTGCTGTTCATCATGTGTCCCTGATCATGTCATTCCAGCAAAAGAATAATTCAGAATCTATAACTAAGAGGCTTGATCTTTTTGGCACATTATAGTATACTTCTAAGTAGGATGTCAGGCTTACAAGTTAATACCGAAAGGCGGCCCACTATGGTTAACATAAGAACTAGGCCTTCCAATGCTCTACTAGCACTGCTTTTTATGTTGTCAGGGCTATTCGTGCTTGTAAGTTGCAACCCTGCCCAATCGCCTGGGCAGATCACGCCTGTTCTGGCGACTGCAACCACAATCATAAACACCCCAACTGCGGAGCCGCCATTACCTACCGCAGTGCAGACTTACGCCCCTATTGTAAATCCAACCGTGGCTCCTTACGCCTCGATTACTCTTGTACCTTACACACCGCCACCGTACCCTACTCTGCCGCCTCCACCACCAGCCGTATCTATAACCCCTGTCACCTCCCCAACTCTTCTCCCATCTCTAACGCCTGCAACAACTCCTACTGTTCATGCATCAGTAACTTCTTCTGCTAAAGTTGTCGAAGGTGGTTCCGAACAAACTATAGCGTGGGGAGTGGAGACTTCCAACACACTCAGTATCTGGCTAGGGACTTATAGTGACTTGCCCACACCCAGCATATGGGACGCTAAGCAGATTGCCCATTGGGATACAGCACTTGTATTACTTGACATGGCGGTCTCCCCTGATGGTCAGTCGCTCGCTGTTTTATCGGGCAACGTCATGTCGCCAGGTACAGAAGGCATTCGTCCTCGGTGGCTTTCGGTTATAGACTTACAGAGTTTTACAGTCCAAAGCGTACCAGATTACAGTGGAGACTACAGCCTTTACGAGAATTATTATTACAGGCCGCCGCAAAGGATACTAGGCTGGTTGGATAGCAATAGGTTTGCAGTCCAGCAGATCGGGGACGATGCGGCTGTAATAGCTACGAAGGATGGAACTTACTATTCGAGAGTCTCTTTTCCACCACAATTTTCGTCCGCTGTGGAGATGGCATTATCTCCTGACGGTAATACCCTCTTCTCCCTGGTTGCCGGCAGTGCTACCGGTGGCTTTTGGATTTACGGCACAGATGGTAGTAATCCCGCACAACTTCTCGATAGGGTAAGTGCGAGACCTCTATACCATCCTATATGGTCACCGGATGGCAACTACATTAGTTTCTTGTCACCCAAACGGGAAATGGTAGAAGGGCGTCAAGTCAACAACTTCACGGTCATCGGCGTGTGGCTATTGGATTTAGCTACTCATGAGCAGAAGCCGATGAGCAAAGAGGATTCCTGGGATGTTGCTCCAGTCTGGTCTTCTGACAGTTCCAAGATAGCGTTTCTACGCGCCGATGAGCAGCCAGGAGATGCAGATGATGTTTGGTATGGGCAACCTGAGAAAACGAACAGCAACGTCTTCTACGTGGACACGGACGACCCCGAGCCGATCAAAATTACTACCTTCACGGGGGTAAAGAACAGCAATTTACAATGGACATCCGAAGGTAATCTAGTGTTGTCATCAACAGCAGGCGGCACAAATGGGTTACGTGGCCTCATTGCTGTGTATCCCAACGATGGTGACGTAGAGAATCTGCTCGGCGGTTCTACAGGCGAGTCGCTGGTACACCCACTGATCTGGTCACCCTAACTTCGAACAACTGTAAGGCGATCAACCTAGTTCTACCAGGAGTCCCTTCATGAAACGCAGCTCCCTCTTTATCGGCTTAGTGATCGTTGTCACTATTGTGGCGTTTGCCATCTCAGGAGACCAAACTTTTGCTGATGCAGACAATCCTAAGGCTGAACGTGGTCCTTCTGCTTCATCAAAGGACTTATCTGAGGATAGTGATCCTATCACGCTCCCTGAATTCTTCCAGCTTAGTTATCCAATCTCCACGCGTTTTGCGATTTCTTATACCAGTTCACTTGTCGATAATGACCCCAGGCCAAGATACTTGGACGTAAATTCCATAATCGATCATAAACCGCCTTTTTACCAATCTAGCAATGAGCTTGTGCCGTATACGGGTGAGCATGGTGACACTACCCTGTCTGGCGGTAGTGCCTGTGAATATCTTGATCCGAGCAACAGGGATTACTGCTATAACGGCCACTCCGGCTTAGACATACCCGTACTTTTGGAGACTAACGTATATGCCGCGCACGCCGGGTATGTAGTGAGAGCAGGCCCAGATGGTGGTGCCTATGGGACTTGGGTTGTACTGCAAGATATTCAGAATCCTCAGTTTTATACGCTTTATGGTCATCTTACGAAAAATTCGGTCGTAGTCTCTGTGGATCAATTTGTAGCACGCGGTGAATTGCTGGGGTTGAGTGGCACCAGTGGAGCCAGTAGCGGCGCTCATCTCCACTTTGGCCTCTATCTCAACCAATATATCGACTCCGTGGGCTATGTCCTTGACCCTTATGGTTGGTTTTCACTAAAGGCAAATGAAATAGGCGCAACAGTTACAGACTACAAGTGGGCAAAAGGAGCAGCCTCCAATCCTGCAACTCCCATCCCTAATGACCCACAATCGTTCGATTTCAACGAGGGCACCGCGCAAGGACACGAATTCGTCAATAAGCAATTGCAAAGTAACGGTGTCTACAGAACAGGTGACCCAGGGGTAGACTCGATAGAGCATTGGTGGGCTGATAACCTGGGAGCTGCAGGTCCTCCAGGCGGGTTGCCATACTATAGGCCCCATGAGAACAAGTGCCAGGACTTTGAGGGTGGGACTTACTGCGAAGATGAGGGCTACACACCCTTTAGATATTCAGACGTGCCAATTAATTATTGGGCGCATAGATACGTGCAATGGGCCACTAGAGAAGGCATAGTAGGTGGTTACTCAGATGGCACGTTCAGACCTACCAACTTTGTCACCAGAGCGCAATTCTCTAAGATGATCCTGAATACTTTTCTATTCACAAGTTACACACCCCAGCAGCCCACCTTCTGTGATGTGCCCACAAGCCTGGGTGACCTATATACGTCTGTGGAGACTCTGGAACATGAAGGTATCATTACCGGATATGAGCCAGGTTCCGATTTGTGCGTTGCTGCTTGTGGCAACGACACCCAACGATGCTTTCTGCCTGGAGAAGCAGTTAGGCGCGGCCAGATGACCAAGTTTGTGGCAGAATCGGCTCGGAAGAAGTGGGGCTTGCGGATCGAAACCGAAACGGATGGGCTAGATTATTGGGATGTGCCTACAAATGACGCTTTCTACACGTACATACGGACACTGCACAACATAGGTGCTATCCGCTACCGCCGAGCCGATGGCTACCCTGGATGCACTTATGGTACTGATTGCCAGGACATGGGGCACTTCTATTGGGGTTGGGCAGCGACGCGAGGACAGGCCATGCAGCTCATACACGAAACCATTTACGCTATGTACTGCCCCACTGGAGACCCTCGTTGCCCCTTTCCCCAACAATCGGATAATTAGTCTAGATACTCCTTAGAATGGAAAAGAGGGAGGCAACCTGCCTCCCCCTTCATCGTCTTCGCAATTTGGCAGATTATGGGAATATCCCGCGCAGCCTCGTAACTTCGGCCACTCTAGAAATGGCGAGCATATATGCGCCCGTTCTCATGTTGACCGAGTTATTGCCTGCGGTCTGGTGAACGTCCTGGAAGGCGCGCTTCATCACGCGCTCCAGCTTCTGGTTCACTTCATCTTCGGCCCAGTAATAGCCCTGGATGTTCTGCGCCCACTCGAAGTATGAAACTGTCACGCCCCCTGCATTCGCCAGGATGTCGGGGAGGACCATGATACCCTTGTCGTAAAGCACGCGGTCGGCTTCAGGGGTGGTGGGGCCGTTGGCGGCTTCGGCTATCATCTTGGTCTTGATGCGGTCGGCGTTCTCGTGCGTGATTACGCTCTCCAGGGCGGCAGGCACCAGTATGTCGCACTCGACCTCAAGCAGTTCAGCGTTGCTTATGTCATCGGAACCGCCGTAGCCTGAAAGGGTGCCATGCTCTTGCTTGTAGCGTATCGCGGCGTTAGCGTCAATACCGTTGCTGTTGTAGATGCCGCCTGTGCTGTCGGATACGGCGATGATGGTCGCTCCATCTTCAGAGAGGAGGCGCGCAGCAATAGCCCCGGCGTTGCCGAAGCCCTGCACCACTACGCGAGCGCCCTGTAGGCTCATCCCCTTCGTCTTGACCGCCTCGCGCACGACAAATTGCAAGCCACGTGCTGTAGCCTCGTTGCGGCCCAGCGAGCCTTCAATAGCGATGGGCTTGCCGGTGATGAGGCCGGGGATAGGATAGCCGCGCAACATCGAAATGGTATCCATAATCCACGCCATAGTCTGGGAGTTGGTGTTCACATCGGGCGCGGGGATGTCAATCTCCGGGCCAATGATGGGCGCGATTTCGGCGGCAAACCGGCGGGTCAGGCGCTCGATCTCGGTGATGCTGTACTGCTTGGGGTCTACTATGACCCCACCCTTGCCGCCGCCGTAGGGGATGCCCACCGTGGCGCATTTCCAGGTCATCCACATGGCGAGGGCCTTTACCTCGTCCAGCGTCACATCCTGGTGGTAGCGGATGCCCCCCTTCGCGGGGCCGCGTGTGAGGGAGTGTTGCACGCGAAAGCCGGTGAAGACCTTGTAGCTCCCGTCGTCCATGCGCACCGGGAAGTGCACGGTCAGCTCGCGCTTGGGGTGGGAGAGTATCTGCTTCATCCCATCATCGAGGCCTAGCTTATCCGCCGCGGTCATAAACTGCTCGACCGCTATCTCATACGGATTAGGCTTGCTTTCCTGAACCTTTTCTGCCATTGTTTAGTCCTCCTCGTTGAGTCTAAAGAGTCTTTTTCGCGCAGTTAGCGCACATTATACCACGACTCGTGAAACGTGATGCGTGATTATTAAACGCCAAGATAACCAAGAACGCCAAGATTTATGGGGTATTCAGTACGAAATACGTAATCCTCTCACGTTTCACGCATTGCGTCCAGCTTCCCCTTCAGCACTTCGCGTGCCGCAATAGCGTCTACCTGGTCTTTGGTGGCTTTCCTGATGGTGCCGACTAGCGCGAATATTGCTGCTTCTTTGCCTCCCAGGTAGTCGGCTACAGCTTTGGGGTTGCCGGCGATGGCTTCATCTGCTGCTTTTTCGAGAGCCGATTCGTCTCGAACGACTGCCAGGCCACGCTCTTTAACCAGGTCGCCTGGCGCGCGCCCCGTCTCGAACAGCTCAGGCAGGATGTTGCGTGCGATGCCCCGGTTGATTGTTCCACTACTTACCAGCTTTACAAGCTCCTTCAAGCTCTCAGGTGATAGCTTGCACTCTTCGATAGTCATGCCGCCGTCGCTCAGCAATTTCGCGAGGTCGTTCACAATGAAGCCTGCAACCATCCTTGCATCATCGCCGCCAAGCCCATCCGAAGCGCGCTCGAAGTAGTCTGCCGTGGCATGGGAGGAGGTAATCTGCGTGGCGTCGTAGGAGGTCAGGCCGGAAGAGATAAGCCTCTCCCGCATAACGTGGGGCAACTCAGGCATGGTGGAGTGTATTGCCGCTATATCCTCTTCAGAGAAGGTCAGAGGCGGCAGGTCCGGCTCCGGGAAGTAGCGGTAGTCGTGCGCTTCCTCCTTGGAGCGTTGGGAGACCGTGACGCCACGGTCCTCTACCCAGCCTCGCGTCTCTTGCACTACCTTGCCGCCGCCCTCCAGGATACCAATTTGGCGATTGACCTCGTACTCAAGCGCGGCGCGGACGGCCTTGAAGGAGTTCATGTTCTTCACTTCGGAGCGCGTGCCGTACTCTTTCTGGCCGGCGGGGCGCACGGAGACGTTGGCGTCCACCCTGAACGACCCTTCCTCCATATTGCCTGTAGAGACCCCTATCCAGCGCAAGAGGTGGCGAAGCTGCATCAAATAAAGCTGGGCCTCTTCGGGCGAGGTGATGTCCGGCTCGGATACGATCTCCATGAGGGGCACTCCGGAGCGGTTCACGTCCATAAGGGCATAGGGAGTGCCGTCGGGGCCGGTGCGGTGGAGGAGGCGGGCTGTGTCCTCTTCGAGGTGGACGCGGCGAATGCCTATACGAAAGGCGCGCTGGACCTCTCCCCGCTCGGTCACAACGTCAACTTCGAGGTGCCCATTCACGCACAAAGGGAGATCATACTGCGAAATCTGGTAGCCCTTCATCAGGTCGGGATAGTGGTAGTTCTTGCGGTCGAACTTGGAGAAGGTGGGGATGTGGCAGTTGAGCGCCAGTCCCGTCAGCACCGTCTTGCGCACCGCCTCGGCATTGATGACGGGGAGGGTGCCGGGCATCCCCAGGCATACAGGGCAGACATGGCTATTGGGGGGCGCGTACGCCACGTCGGCGCTGCACGCACAGAACATCTTGCTCTCGGTAAGCAGTTGCGCGTGGACCTCAAGGCCAATGGTGGTGAGGTATTCAGTCGTAGCGGTGCCTGCTGGGTGGTGGGACACCGCATCGGAGGGTGAGGTTACGTTCATGCTGCTTAGACCGATTCCTAAGGGAGGATTGTGTATTATATCACGATAGTAACACGTGGCGCAAAGGAGCTTTCTCCCATGCGCAGAGAGTGCCCAAGAAGTATACTCATTAGCCTGTCATTCTGAGCGAAGCGAAGAATCTACAAATCTCTGAGTGTACACTGTGGCTAAAATCCTGGATTCTTCGCTTCGCTCAGAATGACACCCATACGTTTACATCTTTCCTTGCACTTTCTGGACACCCTCTCAGAGGCTACCTGCCGGGTTGGCAACCTGGGAAGAAGGCGTTGGCTACTATCTTTGATGCCTGGCCGCGTGTCACGCCGTTGTTGGGGCGGAAATATGGGCGGTTCTCTCCATCGCACGGCTCGCCATCTCCGCCGCACGGATAGCCACTTATCGTGTCCGGCCTGCTCGTGAGTAGCCGTTCTATATACACCCAGAACGTAGTATCGCGGGGTACATCTGCGAATGTCTGCTGCTCCTCTGGTACCGGGTCGCTGAGGCCAAATGCCTGGGAGACGATTTTGGCGGTCTGGCCCCTGGTAGCTCCTTCACCTGGCCTGAAGTATGGTCTATTTTCTGAGTCGCATGGCTCGCCAATCCCGCCACATGGATAACCGGACATCACCTGCCTCGAAGCCAACCTTTCAACGAAGAGATAGAATGTCGAATCAGGCGCTACGTCTGCGAAGGTCTGGCCGCTCACCGGGTCGCTGAAGCCCGCCGCGCCTGCGACTATTTTGGCAAGCTGTCCACGTGTTACGTGGCTGTCGGGCCTGAATAAGCCGTCATCGTACCCACCCACAATATTCCTGCAAGCCAGGCACCGCACATACGGGTAGAATGTGCTGCCGGGTTGTACGTCCGAGAACTCGATAGTGCAGGCGGGCGGCGTGGCAGTGATGATCGGAGTGAGAGAAGCGTCGGGAGTAGGGGTCAACTCCGTACCGCCATTGGGGTGGTCAACGAAGAATTGCCACATAATCTCGCTCGCCTTCGGCCCTTGAGGATCGGTGTATGACCCGGCGCTGCTCCCGCCCGACCACGCATGGCGCATATCGTCCACGATGTACTTCTCCATCACGTCCGCGCCGCTAGCATCGTTATAAACATACCGGGTATAAGTATGGCCGCCTGGGACGGAACCGGGCAACGTGGCTTCGGGTATATCGTCAATGTCATCGTTGTCTACATCGTCCGAGGCGAGGTCGTTGGTCTGCGCCCACTGCGAGAGGACCTGGTGGCCGTTGGTGACTACGACGGTAACGTCCAGGGTGCCGTGGAAGACGATAACGGGGACTACACGCGCGTACTCACCCATCGCGGTGTAAGCAGCGTTCCCTTGCCCTACCGGATCGGGGCCGCCCTGGGTCTGGGCGATAAGCGCGCTGGGGAGATCATGCCCCGCTTTGTATTCCAGCCCTGCGCTTACCCCGGCGGCAGCGAACACGTCGGGGTAGGTCGCGGCCATGATGACGCTCATCGCCCCGCCCGCCGAGATGCCCGCGACGTATACGCGGCTGTCGTCAACTGTGTACTCCCTTTTAACCTCGTCCACGATGCCTGCGATAATCGCCGGCTCGCCGCTGCCACGCTCTTGGTGGGCAGGCTCGAACCAGTTCCAGCATTTGTTGGCGTTGGAGCTAGCGGGCTGCTCGGGATAGACCGCGAAGAAGGTATGGAGGTCGGCGTATGTGTTCATCTCCGTGCCTGCTGCGAAATCGTCGGGGTTTTGAGTGCAGCCGTGCAGCATAACCACCAATGGTATTGGCGTGCCCTGTTGGTAGCCGTCTGGCACGAGGATTTTGTAGATGCGGTCGCCGTATATCCTGGTGATGAACTCCCCAGCCCGCGCAGGGGAGGGCATGAAGATCATCAGTGCCAACAGAAAGGCAGCAGATAGGCACAGTGCTATAGACGTATATCTCAGATTGATCTTGCTCATCATCAATTATCCTCCAGCCTCACCAGTACGCTGCATGGGTGCAAGATTCATACCGTCTCTGAAGGAAAATTATAAGAGCATGTATAAGAACAATGATGAAGAGGTAAGAGTTCCGCATACTGAAGCATATCTTTACATGTCATTCCGAACGAAGTGAGGAATCTCCAAGCTCGCCAAGTGGATAGAGTTTTAGAACCAATGGTGCTAGTTTAAGGGGTTGACAAAAACAAGGGGTTTTCCGAAGCTGTTGTAGCTCAAAACCACAGCGAAAGGAGAAACCCCATGTCTACCACAGATTTTATCACAGAGTTGTTTTGCCGAGTAGATGA
>DATEOC010000018.1:0-73645 GCA_035274425.1 Chloroflexia bacterium | reverse complement strand
GTGTGGTTGAACCCAGCTCTCACCACATATCGGCTCTGTTTGCAATGTGGACACTGTGGGCACTCACGTTTTCTTTGTTCTGGTTCTTCCATAATTCCTATTTTATTGCTTATCTACCTTTTTTGTCACTCCCTGGTCGGGGGAGTGACTAAACATGCAGATATAGGGGCGCTGCACATGCCCCCAACCCCTGGTGCGAATGGGTGTTGTGCTCAAACAGGGCGCAGCGTGCAGCGCCCCTACGGGTTATTATCACTCCTCAAACTCCAGCACGACCTTCGTATTCAAGAACGCATTCAACCGCTCTGCTTCGGCTTCAATACCCTTCTTGACTGAAGTTGTTGGCGATGAGAACATCTGGACCTTGACGGTCGTTTGCGAGCCTCGGATTTTATACCCCCACACACCCTTCATGCGCCCGTCGACCAGTACGACAGCAGAGATCCAACCCTGTGGGCGAAAGACCCGGCTCTTGTATGCCCTGGGTAGTAATTGCTCAAGGTCGCGCTCAAGCCCCAAGGTGTATGCATCGAACAAAGGTAGCAATCGTACAACTCCGGATGTTTCGAGCCTCTGCATTCCTTCCATTTGCTCAAGAGTTGTACGCAGGGCGAAAGCATGCCGGCCATCTACATCGACTGCTTCCAGCTCGTCTTCTATCGACTGAAAAAGCTTTCGGGTGGGGACGAGCCTGGACCCGCCGTCCCACCAACGGGCGAAGTCATGCGGCGTAGATGGGCCGTAAGCGCGAAGGTAACGGCGGGCGATCTCTTGCAATGCCAGGTGTGGCTCGACCGGTTGCCACTTTCCAATCCACTGGCGGGGATTGACGAAGGTGACGTTCCGACCCTGGTTTGGCCCGAAACAGAGGTCGCCCCGGAATGCCGATGGTTTCCAGAGCGAACCCCAGCTTGAGGAGAGCAATAATTTACCCAATTCGGGAACACCGATATGCCTGGACACAGCAGTTGCGAGCTGTTCGCGAGTCACAGGCTCACTGCCGAGTACCTGCGGGACGGCAGCGATGAATGCCTCGTACTGCGGCTCTGTTATCCCGTAATAGGTGAAATACTTTAGCCAATCACGATCATCATGCATGCTGCGCGCTGCTATGAACAAAGGTAACTCGTCGGCAGAGAGGAGGTGTAATGTGCCGCGCATCGCCCACGTTTTGACAAGCGTGCGGTCCTGCCAGAGGGCGGATTGCACATCCTTCGGAGTAAGTCCATCGACGCGCGCCCATAGCGCCAGCTCAGCTGCGGACATCACCTGCGCCTGGATACCGCCGGTACGCTCCACAGCCTTGACGTAATCAGCGCGTTTCAAACGCGTCGACAGGCAATGTTGTGACACACGCCAGGCGTTAACCTGCTGCCAGGTCAATGATTTCACAGCCATCTCTGCACCTTTCTTCTAGCTTTTGTTGTCTACCAAACCGTCCAGAAAGTGCCGGACCAGGGCTACCGCTTCTGGGTACGGGTCGGCGTTGGACACATCCAGCCAGTGCGCGGTTTGCAGCCGGCGGAACCAGTTCCCCTGGTGGCGGGCGAAAGCGTGCGTATCCCACTTGATGCGCTGGATTGCTTCGGGCAGAGTAGCCTGCCCTTGTAGATATTTTGCTATCTGGCGGTAGCCCAGGCCACTCATCGAACGGAGATCGAAGGAGTACCCACACTCGTGCAGCGCGGCCACTTCCTCTACAAGCCCGTCGTCTACCTCACGGCGAACTCGCGCGTCTATGCGGGAGTATATTTGCTCGCGTGGCGCGCTCAAGCCTATTATGAGGGTGCGGTAGGAGGGCGGCTCCTTACTTTGTTGCGCGCTGATTGGCTGGCCCGTAATCGCTATCACTTCGAGCGCGCGAACGATGCGGCGGGTATTTGACGGGAGGATTTTCGCTGCTGCATTCGGATCTAGGGAGCGCAGACGTTCATGCAATACCAGTGAGCCTACCGCTTCCGCCTCGCGCTCAAGTTCCTCACGCAAGGCCAGGTCAGGCTCGACCCTGGGGATGGTCCACCCTTCAAGCACGGCGTTGAGGTAAAGCGGGGTTCCTCCGGCCAGCACAGGCAGCTTACCCCTGGAGATAATATCCTCTATGACCTGGTATGCGCCGGACTGGTAGAGGGCCAGGGTGTACGGCTCGTCAGGGTCCACGAGGTCGATCATGTGGTGGGGCACGCCGCCGCGCTCTTCTATGGGAGGCTTGTCGGTGCCTATGTCCATATAGCGGTAGACCTGGCGCGAGTCCGCCGTGACGATCTCCCCGCCAATCGCCTGGCACAGCTTGATGGCAAGGGCGCTCTTGCCGGTAGCGGTCTGACCGACCAGGGCTATGAGGGGTGGGTGTCTATGAGCATCCATGGGCTAAGTATATTACGGAATTCTAGTAAATATATTGTATTGGATGAACAGAATCTCTAGAGCATGTAAGAGGACGGAGTTGAAACAAAAGCGCCTATGAAGAACGAAGCACATCTCTACTTGTCATTCCGAACGAAGTGAGGAATCTCCGAGCTTGAACGTATGGATAGAGTTTTAGATTCTTCGCTTCGCTCAGAATGACAGGCAAACTATTACAGTTCTTACACATCTCTGAATGGCGCGAAGAATGATAAGCAGAAGCGGATTGTTCTTATGTAACACCTAAGGCAATTCGCGGCGTAGCTGCTCCACAAGATTTGTGTAGCGGCTGTTGGAGGTGGAAGTAGTGACGGCGTGCTTGAGGGCTTCTGGGGCACCTGCGAGCACTACTAGGCTCCGGGCGCGGCTGACGCTCGTATAGAGGAGGTTGCGCTCAAGCATACGAGCGTGCTGCCCTATAACAGGCATAATAACCGCCGGGTACTCGCTCCCCTGGGCCTTGTGGACGGAGATAGCGTAGGCGTGGGTAAGCTCGTCCAGGTCCTGGAAGGTGTACGTCGCCGAAACGTCCGTGTCGAAGTTTACTGATACTTCCTGCTCTTCAGGGTCAATGCGCACGATACGCCCCAACTCGCCGTTCGACACCTGCTTGTCGTAGTCGTTGACGACCTGCATCACCTTGTCGCCTGTGCGGAATACGCGGCTACCGAAGCGGCGCTCATCCTTCGCAGGATCGGGCGGGTTGAGAGTGGCCTGTAGCCGCGTGTTTAGCGCGTCGATGCCGCACACGCCTCCGTAGATGGGTGCGAGCACCTGAATGTCATTTACAGGGTCGAGATTGAAGCGGTTCGGCACGCGGGACGTGGCGAGGTCGACAATCAGGTCCGCGCACGCCTGCGGCTCGCGCTGGGTGAAGAAGAAGAAGTCGGTGATCTCTTTCCCGATGAGAGGGACCTGGCCGTGATTGATGCGATGCGCATTGGAGACGATGGCGCTCCCTTCCGCCTGCCGGAAGATGGTCTCAAGCGATACCACAGGCACCACTCCGCTCGCGATGATGTCGCGGAAGACCGCGCCGGGACCGACCGGAGGGAGCTGGTCCGCATCTCCAACGAGTAGAAGGTGGGAACCGCGGGGCACGGCACGGAAGAGAGCATCGGCCAGCAGGAGGTCCATCATCGAGGCCTCGTCCACGATCACCAGGTCAGCCTCAAGTGGCGTCTTTACCTCGTATCCGCCATTTGGACGGAGGTCTAGCAGACGATGGATAGTGGTGGCCGCGACACCCGTAGCTTCGGTTAGGCGCTTGGCGGCCCGTCCGGTCGGCGCTGCCAGCACGACGGAAGCTCCGCGTGCCTGGGCGAGGCGGACGATGCCGCGCAAAGTCGTGGTCTTGCCGGTGCCTGGGCCGCCCGTGAGCACGGCAACGCGCTCGGTGAGTGCGGTCCTGATGGCACCCCTCTGCGCCTCGGTCATTTGTACCGTTTCATGCTTATCGAGGAACGCCCAGGCTCTCTCCCAATCGATCCAGGCCGCCACCGACAGGCGGTCCATACCCGCTTGTTGGAGCGCGCTTATCGACGACGCCACTGACCGTTCGGCGGCGAGGAGCTCAGGCAAGTAAACGGGCGGGTTCGAGCTAACGGTCTCTTCCATCTCAGGCAGCGCGATGAAGCCGCCATCGGTCAATGCGGGGAGGGCGGCGCGTAACGCTCCTGGACTTAAGTCTAAGAGTCGAGCTGATGCAGTTATGACCTTCTCGGCTGGGAGATAGATGTGGCCCGCGCTGGTTGCCTCTCGTAGCGTATGGGCGACACCCGCGCCGACGCGCTGTAGGGCATCGTGCGCCACACCTGCGCGGGCGGCAATCGCGTCCGCGACCTGGAACTCGACCCCGTATACTTCGGCGGAGAGACGGTAGGGCTGCTGTCGCACTATCGCCTCCGCTCCAGTGCCGTATTTGCGCAAGATACGGACGGCGAGCGCAACAGGTAGCCCCTCCCCCTGCAAGAAGTGCATGAGGTTCTGGAGGGCGCGGCGGTCGCGCCATGTCTCGGCTATCTGTTGCGCTTTACGCGATCCTAATCCCGGCACTTCCGCAAGGCGCTCCGGGTGGGCATCGAGGATTTCGAGCGTATCGAGGCCGAAGGTGTTCACTATGTGCTCGGCCATGACGGGGCCAACCCCTTTCAGGAGGCCGGAGCCGAGGTAACGCTTGAGGGCGGGCACGCTGCCGGGCGCGGCGGTCTGGTACCGTGAGACCGAGAACTGCCTCCCGTACTGCGAGTGGGTGATCCAACGCCCCTCAAGGCGCAGCCCCTCCCCCACAGTAATGCCAGGTAGGTTGCCCGCTATAGTTGCAAGTTGCTTCTGCTTGGGCAGCTTGAAGCGGGCTATGACGTAGCCGCTCTCTTCGTTGCTATAGGTAATGCGCTGCACAACGCCATCCAGCGAGTCTAGCTGGCCGTCATGCACGAGTGCTTCATTTCCTGTTGTGCGTGGTCGCATTGTGAGCATCTTCGTAGGGGAGATATTGAATACATTATCAGGCTTGCCCGCGAACCGAGCAAGCCTGATAATAGAATTGAACGTGAATAAGGCTAGAAGACTTCAACGTAGGCTCTAGGCAGTCACGGGTTCTAAGTTTTGCTCTCCTAGAGTCTGTTGTGAGCTTTGGTCATCAAGAGTGGCAAGCCATTCGCTACAACGAGTACGGAAATCGCGACGTAGTGCTGTTACAGAGGCGAAGGGATCACCTGTGAGTAGCCGAAGGAACTGCTCGACAGACCATCTGAGTAGTAGTCCTTGACGTGCCATATATATGCCTACCGTCCGAATGTCGAAGTCATCATCATAATCTAGCAACAGATAGCCGGCGAGTTGCCGCAAATGTTCAGGCTTCATCATAGGTTGAATGTTCGTTTTCACCTCGATGAGGCAACCGTCAACGATCAGATCGGCATCCGCCCCACCTATATCGGCACTGCCTGCAAAATTCGGATTGAGATTGAGAACCGCAGTTTGTGATAGAAGGTGCGCGCACTTATCGTAGAAAAGCCTTGACATGGCACAAAGATCTTCCACCAACTCAACTTGGGGTATGGCGAGTAACTCCTCGACGCTTTTCTTTTCAGCTAGAGCTAAGGCAATTCCAGTAAAAGGGCTGTCAGGCGTCCACCCTGCTCTACCCAATATGTCAAATAGAGCGAGCACATAGCAATATCGAGCCAGCACCTGCTCTTCTTTCACTTCGAGGCGTCGGCCAGCAGGTTGAATTTCGGCGAGGGTTGCGTCAAGACTTTCAAAGAACGAATGCACCAATTCCCAGACGGGATCTATGTCAACCTCACCCTCTGTATCGTACATCACCCAAAGGACTAGGTTATCGGCCCCCTGCCGGGCTTTAAGTCTTTCACTGGGTGTAACGGCAAAGTAGTAACGAATGCGGTAGTCTATAGCTGTGCCGAGTGTCCCGTAAACATGACTAGGGGTATGATCAGCAAGACGGAGAGTACTCGCACTGCGAAGTTGAGGATTTATCTGTTTCGTCATATTAGGCACTTGAGGGAAACGCTCAAGAAAAAAGCGTCCAATAGGACTTTTACTGCCTTGCCTAATGTGTGAAGTGAGAGACATCCTCATTTTCTCCATTGGTCACTAGAGTCTGCCACAACCTTTGGCTTTGGGTCTGATACAAGGCGTTTATCATCTTGGTGATCTTCTCCAGTACTTGGATAGCCATAGGCGGGTTGATTATTCCGGCCTCCTTAAGATGGGAGGCGACGTTACGAGCATTCGGCATCCATTCCCACTCCGCAAGCTGCAAAACGCCCTCACCAGCGAGCCATTTAATAGCGTCGTCAAAACTTGGGCCAAATTTCCTTTTTGATGGAGGTCCATTCAATTGGTTGTACTTGTGGGCAACTGCGGCATCGGCAACGCGCTGTAATTCTGTCACGCCCAGGAAATACAGTCGGTAAGAGAAACAGCCATAGATGAGTGCCCCGCGTGCGCCCTCGAAAAGGTCCCGCACCTCCTGTGGCACACTCGGCAGCAATTGTGGCCCGAGCATGAGGTGTAGCCAGTCTAGGACACTCGCCGGTTCTATTTGGCCATTTGGGAGTACTTTGACGTAATACTGCATAGGCCCATCAGGCTCAAGCCAATTCTCTGGAGTGATTTCTTTGCTCATAGTTGCCTCTAAAGTTCATAACACGCCCTAGAAAGGCAGCGCCAGAAGGTCTTCTTCTTCTTCGACCTCAACAGGCTGGCGTACGTTGCGTGCCTTCCCGGAGACCGGCTTCGCTGACGGTGAAGAAGCTGTTCGCGTCGCCGCATGCTGAGGGTCCAAATCAGCCTCATCAGGCTTGGAGTCGAGCATCAGCATGTCGGAGGCGACTACTTCGCTACGCTGGTACTTCTGGCCTTCAGACTCCCAGGCGCGGGTGCTCAACCGCCCCTCGATGTACACGAGTCGGCCCTTGCGCAGGTGCGCGGCGCACGTCTCGCCCAGCGTGCCCCAGGCGACGATGCGATGCCAGTCGGTCTCAGTGTTGAGAGTACCGTCCTGCCCGGCCCACTGGCGGTTGGTAGTCAGTGAGAATGTGGTAAGCTGCCCGCCGTTGGATGTAGAATGTGCCTCCGGATCTGCGCCGAGGCGTCCAATAAGCTGCACTTTGTTCAAAGTCCTCGCCATCTCTTTATCTCCTTATCTAAGCTTATAGTCTGCGAGAGTTTATTGCCGACGAAAGACGAAGGACGAAGGACGAAGGACGAAGGACGAAGGACGAAGGACGAATTTATGCTCTTTCGTCCTTCGTCCTTCGTCCTTCGTCCCTATCCAGCCCTCGCCACGCGGGGGCGGTCTGAGAACCTGCTGTCGATGGTGTTGTTGACGGTGTTGGAGGAGCCGCCTCGGATAGCGGTTAGGGGCGCGCGGCGCTCACCGGCTTTCGCCGCGACCTCACGCTCTGGCTCTCTCCAATCAGGAGCGCGTCTGCTCCCGCCATCACCGCCATCGGACGGTTGCCCGGCGTGCCCATTTGCCCGCTCCTCCATCTTAGTGCGCAGGTCGCGCAGCTTGTCCGCGACGAGCCTGTGGTGGTGGGCGGTCTCATAAGCGCAGATATAGTCATGCACCCGAAGCATGAGCTTTATCATGTCCAACTCAGGCATGCGCATCGAAAGGCGAGAGGTTGGCTCACCTGCGGGCGATACTCCCCCCGTCTGCGTGCGCCTGCCGGGGCCGTTGGCGATAGTTATCCTGTAGGGGAACTTGGCGAAACGGCCACCATCACCCTCGTCCCAGGAGACAGAGAGGGTGCGGCTCTCTATCGAGCCATCCTCGCGCTGGCTGCCGCCGAACTTCTCCCAGGTACCCCCGGTTGCGGAGGCGAAGAGCCGGTGGCAAATCAGGTGGGATATGAGACGGGCCTCGTCTTTGTCGAGCCAGGCGCTCGCGTGCCCGGTCTGGTGCTTGGTCGCGGGATCGTACCCCGCGATCTCGATCTTCAGCTTCTCTATCCTCAGCGCGTCATAGACGTTGAGGAAGTTCTTGTTGGTGGCGTAAACGTAAATCTCTGGTGAAATCTTAGTAGTTCTCTCTGTTGGTTCCATCTCTACACAGTCCTTTCGCAACTCAAATTGCCGTCTAATCTTCGCCACATGCCACTTAGCTATGCGGCTTCCGCCCTTTCATGCCTTTCATGTACTTCGGCGACATCATCGAGGAAGCCACAAGCCGCGAGACTCTCGATGTGCCTGCACGAGCGCCGTCCACAATCGCAACGCAAGCCGTCACGCTCCATGCGCACGCACGCCGCATCGAGCGAGTCGCCTGAGCCGATGCGCACCTGGAAGACGCCACCGCCTCCGGTCACGCTGATTCGGGTCAGGCCAATCCTATCCAATCGTTTCACAAAGCTGAAGCTCATCACCCACCTCTCAAAAAGAACCTTTGTTCCATTATAGCACCTATGTTCTGATTAGTCAATAGATTTGTGGAAAAAAATATGATTTTCCTTCCAATCAAAATGAGCGCCACTGGCGCTCATTTTGATTGGAAGACGTTGTTTTGTACTAGAGAGGGAGGGTTACCTCGTGTACTGGTGGAGGGCCATGCGAAGCGGCCTGTGGTTAGGGAGCACAGTAACACCGTGTATGAGGGTACGCCGGGCGTCCTCGTGCCGGGAGAGGGCAAGCTGCGCGCGGGCCAGGGCAAGGAAGGCAGCGGGAGGTAGACGGTACTCAGAGGCAAGTTCGGCCACATCGAGGTCGCCGTAGCGTAGCGCCATGAGGAATTCGGCCATGCTTGACCCCTCGCGCTCCTGCGACGCCAGGTCTATAGCTCGCTCAAGGTGCATCTCTCGCTGCTCGTGCGAGGAAAGGAGGAGGTTGGGTTCCCTGCGCCGCGAATGATGAGGGCGTGTGATCTCTCTCGGCTGGCGTGGCGCAGAGTACGAATGGACTGTGGCAGTGGCGGCGGGCCTGATGCGTGCAGGCAAGAGCCGCGCTAAGAGATGTCCGGGTCGCACTCGCCCAAGAGTCACGGCAAACTTGTACAGCAAGAAGAGTCCGCCCAGAGCAAAAATCGCAAGCGTCCACGGAACTATCCCATCAGCGCGTCCCGCAGAACCTATTACTGGAGGAGGCCCCCCGCCGGAGATAGCGCCATTGCCGTTCGACGTATCGACTAAGCCTGGCTTTGGCTGGACGGGTATATCCGGCGCGCCACCCCCCTGGGCGCCCGGCGAGAGGAGCGGCATCGGGGGTGCGGCACCGTCCCCGGCCTTGCCGAGGAGCCATGACACAGCCCCTCGGTTACTTACCGATAGCTGTTCAGCCCCCAGACCAACAGGGTCGGCGGCCAGGAGTGCATAGCTGTAGTCCAGGATTGCGGCGGTATCCGCGTACCACTGGGGGGCGTTCAGCACGACCGATATGAGGCGGTGCCCATCTCTCGTCGCCGATCCGACGAGGCACAGTCCCGCGTTGTCTGTAAGCCCCGTCTTGATGCCATCGGCACCCTCATAGCGGGTGAGAAGCTCGTTTGTGTTCAGCAGCGGGTGGCCGGGGGCCTCATAAGAGACATTTCTGACTATCTCGTTGAACTCAGGGATGTGGAGGGCGTACCACGACAGGCTCGCCAGGTCATAGGCGCTCGAATAATGACCGTCCGCGTCCAGACCACTGGGGTTGACGAAGTGGCTGTCGGTGAGGCCCAACTGGCCAACGCGCACGTTCATCATCTCCGCGAAGCGCGCAACGGGTGGCTTCAGGGCGACCTCACCCGCCACGACCCTTGAGCCGAGGGTGCGGGCTATCGCCATCGCGGCATCGTTGCCCGACGGCAGCATCAACCCATACAGGAGGTCGTGCATGGTCTGCTTTTCGCCATTCTGGAGGCCCATAGTCGACTCGCCTACAAGGTCGTCCGGCATGATCGCTACAAGATCGTCCAGCTTGCCGTACTCGAGCGCGAGTATCGCCGTGAGTATCTTCGTCGTGCTGGCCGGGGCTAGCTGGTCATGCGCTCTCTTCGTGTAGAGAATCCGCCCGGACGGGTATTCCACCACAATGGCTGCCCTCGCCCCAATCTCAGGCTCCTCTATGGTCTGGCCGAGGGGCGTCGAATGCGCAACAACAGGGGCGAAACCGAGGGCTACCAGTGCAACCGCCAGGAGGGTAGTAAAAAGACGGTGTATTGGGCGTCGTCTGGCGGTGGGGTCTAAAGAGGCATGAGTGAACGAGCGAAAGAACATAGGGACTCCAGAGGCTAAGTCTAGTGGCTCTTCCATCGCTGGCAGCGCCACTCATGCAGTATAGCAGCGTAGCACGTTAGGGGAGGTGGCTTTCCACGATGTGTGGAAAGCCGCGAGGGATAAGACAACCCCCGCCCGGAAGATAAATCTGCGGGCTACAATCTACGAAGTCCGCCTACGCGGACTGAGTAAAATAGTCCCCGAAGGGGGACCTTGTATACGTAGCCCGCAGATTTATCTTCCGGGCGGAGGTTGCAGACATACCGCGATCATCGCCTGCGCACGGCCTTTGGAGCAAGGATAAGCTCCAGCCCCAGCGTCTCGCGAATAGTCTCATAGATAGGCTCAAGTACGGCTATGACCTCCAATATGCGCTCCGCGACCTCGGAGACGCGTGGCGTGTCGAGCGGCCAGAGGGGATAGGTCTCATACAGGCGCATCCAGCCCCGGTCCCACTCTTCGAGCCACATCGACGTGCCAAGCTCCTTCTGTATATCGAGCAGGCATTTGTCGAAAGCGCCATACAGGGCGCGATTCCGCTCGGCAGAAGCCTCAGCGTGCAGGCCAATCTCAAGTTGCGACGTGTTCTCATGCAGGGCCAGTTCGTAGTGGACCGAGGGGTCGGGGCCGTACCAGAACTTCGCTATGCGCCACCGAATTTCGTGATTTAGCGGTTGCCCGGTTACCCGGACTTTGGAAACGACCTCTGCAACCACTAATTTGATGAAGGCAGGAGGCCGCATACCGGCGTCGGCGACCCGCCGCTCATAGGCGGGCGCATCACCATCCATGTCGCCAGGTGGAGTATCATCCATAGTTTGGAAGACGGGTTTTGATCCCTTAAAAGCTGTGTAATAACAATACGCTTTTGCCTGTCATGCTTAAAGGGTATGCAAGAACTGTACTCATTAGCCTGTCATTCTGAGCGAAGCGAAGAATCTAAAACTATATCCATACGTCCAAGCTCGGAGATTCCTCACTTCGTTCGGAATGACAGGGAGTATGGTGCTTCGTTATTGATGGGCGCTCTAGTCTCAATCCTGTTCTTAGCGAGTAAGACTCTGCACTACACATTTGCTTCAAGCAGAGAGGCCAGAGGCTCATCGATCCCCAGCTCGCGGAGGCGCCCGCCGTAACGTGCGAGCACCGAGGCGCGGTGAAGCCCGGTATGCCCTTTGCATTGCTCCGGGGAGCAGACGACCTCCGCTGCCTGGCCGATGATAGGGGCAAGCTTGGCCCTCAGCCTGCGAAGCTCCCATCCCTCCCACCTATCGAAGATGCGCATCCCAAACAATCTCTCCAACAGGCGCCAAGGAGAACCGGAGGTAGTCGCTTGCGGCTCATTTTTTGCTGGCGCGAATGCCGCCGGGAGGAATTGCCTGGCCCAGAAGTTCTCCCCAAGCATCCAGCGATAGATCGCTTCCCCTTTGAGCGGCACCATTTGCGCAAGCTCGTGGGCGGTGAAAAAGTCACGCTGGTCGAGTTGGAGGTTGGAGGTGGAGAGGATGTAGTTGGGGCATAGGTCGTCCCCGAAGAGGCGCGCCAGCCGCACTTGCAGTACCAGCAGACGCCTGCACACCCATACCCTTCCAGGCTCGGTGACAACAAGGAGGTCAATGTCCGGCCTGCCTGAAAGATTGTTCATCGAGAGCGCGCCCGTGACGGCAATCATGCGCACGAAGGGCGTCCTTGCCATCCACCGCGACCACAGATGCGCTCTCCGCCAGACGCGTTCTGATGCCCGCTCCCTTCGCGGGCGGATATTGAATATCCCCTCGCGCCCGCGAAGGGAGTAATAATCCCCGTCCACGGAGATAGGCCCACCGGCATCTGACAACTCGCCTGCGACCCTGGAAATCTCCTCCTGGCCGTAACTGGTGCCGACCTGGAACCTGTAAAGCTCTCCCATAGTCAAAGGGTAGTCGAACAGGTCAGCATAGACGAGGGCAGCAACTACCGCCGTGGGCGCGTCAATAGCATGGTGGCCGTTGCGGGCAGGCTCATCCGGCACGGCCAGACGCTCGTGCAGCTCTTTATCTAGTGCGACTCTCAATAGCTATTCGGCTCCTGAGCTTGAAATATAGTAGCCTGATTACCTCTGCATCTCCATCGCCTGCTTGCCTATCAGGCCAAGTTGTACGGCGCGAAGGGTGCCCAATTCGGTGGGGTGCCATTCCAGGCGCGCTCGCTCGAAGTATTGCACCGTGTACACCTTGCCGTCTGCCTGGCTGATCTCCGGCAGCTCCTCCGAGATGGGATAGCCGAAGAGAGCCACCCCCCCTTCGCGCTGCCAGAACTGTAGAAATGCTTCCTTGAGCGAATGGCCGCTCTGTGGGAAGTATACACGATCAGGCTTGTTCTGGAATGGAGAGACGGTAGAGAAGGCGCGCCCTCTCGTTACCCACCGTCCCACGTCCGCAAGCATAACAGCATTTGGCGTGCCCACGAATTCAGGGTGCGATTCGAGGACCGCGCGCTCGAAGTATTGGATCTTGCGGACCTGCCCGTCAACAGGGTTCGTCTCGCTCACCTCCTCCGAGATGGGGTATCCTAGCTTCTGCACGCCGCCCATGCGGTCCCAGAACGCCCGGAACTCGCCGCCAAGCGTGTGCCCTGTCTCCAGGAAGTAGAGCCTGTCATTCGCGGGGGGCCTCGCGCCCAGATCGAACATGATGAAGTCGCGGGTGAGAGACTTTACCGTATAGTTCGTCAGGACGCCAACGTAATCTGGGTGCCTGCCAAGCCACTCCTGGTCGGCGCTCACCAGGTAGCCAGCGCCATCGCGAATCATGCTCTGCAAAGTAGAAATATTGAACTCGTCCTCCCGCAGCGCCCAGCCTGTCCGCTTCGAGGTGTAGAATATCTCCGGCGCAGAAGGTCCAGCGATTACCAGGCGCGCATCGGCAGGGGTGACGCGGGCGATCTCCTCTCCAACCGCCTGGATTGTCACAACCGCCTCTTTAGGCTGCACCTGCGCGCTCACCGTCTGCAACCCGGACAGCCCTATGACGCCAAGCCCGGCCAGCACCGCGAGGTGCCCCACACCCGTCAGACCCGCCCTGCGCATACGCGCCCCGGCGTAACGCGCGCGCTGTGCCACGCTCTTGCTCAGGGCGACCTGGGCCTGAGGTCGCGCGGCGGGAGCCGGGTCGTTGCGCTCCTCCGGGAGGTCGAGCAGCCAGGCAGTATGGGGCGAGACCGCGTAATTGCTATCCGACTCGCGCCTGCTCTCGCTCAGGGCGAGCCAGACCCGCGCCGGGAGTGAGCCTGCCCACGCCGCACCGATCCCGATAAGCGCGAACGCCGGGAGGAGCATAGGCAGCAATACGTCGTCGTGGCGGGGGAGCCTGCTCGCGTCCAGCAAGACCGCCACCGCGCCACCCAGAAGCCACGTATGGAAGAGCCACTGTCCGGGCCGGCGCGCTCCCTGCAAAAGCCCCGCGCCTAGCAAGACGATCCCCATCACCGTCAAGACCTTACCCGCCATCGCACCCGTAATCTGTACGTAAGTAGAGCCGCTAAAGAGGGCCGCTACCATTGTTCCAACCCCACCGCCCCCATCGCCCGCGGCTAGAGGCACCTGGCTGCCCGATGCCGACGAGAAGAGCCACCAGAAGAAAGCGGCACCGAGCGTAGCCGCGCCGTACCCGATGGCGCGACCTTTGTTAGGCGAAATCGCCCACGCCTCCCGCCAGCTTGCTACGGCCCGTCCTGGCCGAGACAAGGTGCCGCCTGGCGAGGTCGTGAAGCTGTCGGAAATGATCAGGTAAGCGGCAGGCACGAGCAAGAGCGCGCTTCCAGGGCTGAGGAGGGAGGCCACCGAGCCAAGGATCATCGACAGGGTGAAGAGGGTCAGGGAGCCTCCCGTCCTCTGCGCCGACACGGAGTTGCTCCATCGAACTAGCGCAAGCATAGCCAGCGCCTGAGCAGCCAGCACCAGCGAGAAAGGCGCGTACTGGCTGCCCATTACTGCGCTGAGGGGTGAGAAGGCGTAGGCCAGCATCGCATACAGACCCGCACGAGCGCCTGCCGCCCTACGGACCAGCGAGAAGAGCGCGATCCCGGCTAAGACGCTGAACAAGATAGATACCAGTTTGCCGGCCAGCGGATTACCTCCCAGCACCTGGGTCACGCCTGCTGTGAGCCACGTATAGAGGGGCAGGCCTCCGGCAGGGTTGGCAGGCGCGTACCCTTGCCAGGCAGGAGCAAGGGAGAGGACGCGTACCGTGTCAAGAGAGCCTTTCACCTCGCCGGTAAGCATAGCTACCGTGCTTGCGTGGGTCGCCTCCACGCCCAGGGGCGCGTCTATTGGCGGGGTGACGAGAGCAGGGACTCTCAGCCCCAGGGCAACTATTATTATCAACGTGACGGCGGCAGCGAGGCGTAGTGACCAGGGGACGACCCTGGTCCTGGGAGCAATCGCCACGTGCCCGGCGCCATCACTTTTCACACCCGCACGCGAGGGTATTGCCACTACTCTACCTGCGGGCGCGCCTGGAAGGGATGCATTGCCTCGCGGAGCAGACTTAGACCGCCCGACATAGCGCTTTCCGCTGGCCACCGGATTCGCACCTGGCAATACAGCCGGACGCGCCCCACCCATGACCGTAGGAGCAATATATGGCGCTGCTTCATCCCCCACCTTTTCACCCGACCATGACCTGGCCCTGCGGGAGCGGCCCGGTTGTTGCTTGCTCTTCCCATCGTTAAAGGTGTGTTCCATGGCGGTCCTCTATATCTATTGAGATTGATCGGCGTCCAGCTTCGCGTCCAGGAAGGCAAAGCTGAGCTGGCGAGGGTCGTTGCCCATACCGAGGGCGATTGGACTGGTCGTGCCCGTTGGACTTATAAAGGTGATGGTGCTCTTGCCCTCAGGCAAGCCCAGGGGTCCAATTGAGTACTGGATAAGTGGACCGACTTCCCCCTCGAAGACCTTGTGGTCACCGTGGAAGACCTGGACGTTCCTTGCCGCGCCGAGGGAGGTTGCGCGGAAGCGCAGAAATGCCTCCATCGCACGCGGCGAATCTACCTGCAAGGTAGCTTCGTCACGCATCCACCGGAAAGTGCCGTTCGGCCCGATTTCGCGCGGCTCCCACCCATCCCCCACGCTGAGAAATGGTACCCGCTCAACTGAGAGAGGCACCCTGTATGCGGCAAGCTGCTCATCCTCATAAACAGGGGCAGCGCCACCCAGTACCCTCTCTATCACTTCACGTGGTGGCGATACGTCCACAGGCTCTTCATTTCGTTCGGGGAGGCGGACCTTCTGCAAAACGATATAGCGAGTATCATATAGTGCGAAAGCCGAGTACCACTGGGGCTGGCCCGCATCGAACATGTCACCCTCACTGTCGATGTATGTAAGCTCCTGGTAGCCTGGGGTGCTGGTCAGGAAGGGGTGCGGGTACTCACGCGATATGTAGCCGCCAAAGATTCGCTTATGGTGCGCCGTCTGGTTGTACATCCTGAACGCGCCGTGCCAGTAGTCGTCCTGCGGCGGCAATTCCAGGATCGAAAAGTCTCCAGCCTCCTTGCCCAGCTCGTAATACCAGCGAGGGATCACCGCTGCTTGTTGCACGTAAGGCATGGGCGCAAGCTCGACACCGATGAGCGCCACTGCGCTCAAGGCTACAAGCCTTCCCTTAGAGCCGAGTCGTGAGGAGCGCCAATGGCCCGCCACAACGTTCGTGCCGTAGCCTGCCAGCACGCCGAGGCAGAGAGTGAGGGGCATATCAAAGCGGTCGGGGCTGCGGCTGATATTGAACACCGGTAGCTGCTCAAGAAGGCGGTACGGCATCGGCAGCCACCCAACTTGCTGACCATTTACCTGGAGCACCGGGCCGAGGGCCAGCAGGAAGAAAATTGTTACGCACGCCGCCCAGAACCACTTGCCGGGCAACCTCTCTCGCTCTCCTTTGGATGTTGCGTCAGCCTCTTCGCATAAATGAGGCCGCAAACGGCGCGTAGCGAAGAGCGTGGTGCCACCAAGTAGCAGGGCAGTGTAGGTGAAGTAGACCTCATAGCGATTGCTGCCGAAAGGCCATTCCTGCCGGTTCGTGAAGAGCCTGCCCCACAGCTTGTGGTCTCGCGGCGGCTGGAAGAAAGCGAGCAGGTCTGCCGAATTGCTGAGGGCCGCATTTGAAGCGGGCACTATGTAGGTTGACGCACGTAGCTCTCTGAGAGTAGGCACCAAGATAGGACTTGAGAGCACAAGGAAAATTGCAACGCAAGCAACGATGCGTGCCCACGGTTCGCCTATTCCTCGCTGTAATGATATCTTCGCAGACTGGTTTGGCCTCATAGCGGCGCGGTCCCACACATGGCGCACAGCTATATAGAGACCTAATAGACCGGCGAGCAGCAGTGCGTAGAGAGTGTAATACCAATCCACGAGCACAATAAGGAACAGAAAGCACGCTACGGGCAACGCACGCCTGAACGCCCAAACTGCGGCGTCGCGCCTTGAGTGCCAGGGAGGAGCGTAGACCGCCCTCAGCAGAAATAGCACAAAGAATGGCATCCATTCCAGCGAGATGAGTTGCAACAGCCCGCGCATGGTCGCGATATGGTACGCCGAATAAGCGAAGACCACGCTCCCTACAAGCGCCGCCCACCTGTTGCCGCAGATGTAATGGACAAGCAGGAACGCTCCATACCCCGCCATCACGAATGAGAAAAGCACTATAAGGTTGTAGATAGTCGTAAGGGAGAGCAGCCCCAGGAATGGGAGTGCCAGCAGCCCATTGAAAAGATTGAGCGTGTGATAATAAAGGCCCACAGGCGTCGGGTACCAAATAAAATCTGTAACGAATGGATTGTGCGCGCCCCCAACTGCCTGCCCCACCCACCAGAGGTTCCATAGATTCTGGTCGCGGTCCACGATAAGTGTGCCGGGCACGAGGTTGGTAGAGCCAGGAAGAAAGTTGAGCACCAGCGGCCAGGTGAATAGCACCGAAAGCCCTACGTGCGCCAATAACGCTCCCACCTGGAAACGATGCCACTGCATACGAAACCACACGCGAAAGCCCCCGGCACGCGCTGCGGGCACCTCTTCGCGTATATCCAACGCTGCCTCTTCCTGGGACAAAGATGACCTTCCGGTTGAACGCCGGCGCAAGAGCGGGGCGGGCGGATACGCCCCTTCACCGCGTGGAAGGGGATTTGATTTTATCAGGCTGAGCACAGCCTATGTGTGCAAATCCACATAAGAGCCTACAGGGTATAGGCGCGCCATTCAACCTTTTATTTCTTTATCTGTCAATAATCGGCCCTTGCAGGGCCGATTATTGACAGATAAAGAAGAATGTCTTTACCTGGTAGGGGCACGGCGCGCCGTGCCCCTATGGTGTGGGAGCGGAAGTAACGGGGCATCGTATATGCTATAATGATTCGGCGCGTGCGACACGCATAATGCCCAACCCTTGATTGCTGGAACTGACAGACATGATACTCCTCTATAATCCACGTGCTACCGAGTTCAAGTTCCGCCTGCCCATATCTGTGCTCTCTCTCGCTGCCGTCTTCGAGGGGAAGTACCCGTGGCAAATTGTGGACGGCAACATCGATGCCGACGCGGAAAAGACGATCTCAGGTATCCTGGAGCGCGACCCTTCCATCAAGTATCTACTGGTCACCGTCATGCCTGGGCCGCAGCTCATGCGTGCCGTACCCCATACACGGACAGTGAAGGCGAAGTTTCCCGGCGTTACCACAGTCTGGGGTGGCTATTTCCCCTCTTCCCACTCAGACGTGGTGCTTGCCGACGGCGCTATTGATTTTGTCGTCCGCTCGCAGGGCGAAGAGACCATACTTGAGTTGATTGATACCCTTGAGAACGGCGGCTCCCTGGCTAACATTCACGGCCTCTCCTACCGCGAAGAGGGGTCTATCAAGCACAACAGGGCGCGCAAGCTGGCGCACCCAGATACCTTCCCTACCCTCCCTTACGACAAGATAGAGGTGCCTCGCTACCTGAAGAACACCGTGCTGGGCAACCGAACAACCTCTTACCATTCGAGTATAGGGTGCCCATTTACCTGCTCCTTCTGCTCGGTGACCAAGAACTACGCGGGGCGCTGGATGGCGGAGTCGGTGGAGCGCACGATTGAGACGGTGCGCCACCTGCACCATACCTACGGTGTGAACGGCATCGAGTTCCACGACAGCAACTTCTTCACCGCAGAGAAGCGCGTGGCCGCCTTCGCGGAAGGAATTATGGGTCTTGGCATCGGCTGGTGGGGGGAGGGCACGATTGACACCATTATGCGCTACGATGACCGCACCTGGGAGCTGATGCGCGACTCGGGGTGTAAGATGATTTTCATGGGCGCGGAGAACGCCTCAGCGACCACACTGAAGCACATGAGCAAGGGGCCTCTGACCCCGGAGACCACCCTCGCGATGACGGAAAAATCGCGCCAGTATGGCATTATCCCGGAATTCTCCTTCGTCCTGGGCAACCCTCCCAACCCGGAGGCCGATATAGATGAGAACATCGAATTTATCTACAAGATAAAGGAGATCAACCCCGCCAGCGAGATTATCCTTTATCTATACACGCCGACACCGGGCGGTCATATGTTCGAGGAGGCGGAGCGTCTAGGCTTCCGCTACCCTGATACACTCGACGGCTGGATCAGCCCCGAATGGGAGAGCTTTTCCAGGCGCAGGAATCCGCACACCCCCTGGGTAAAGGAGAGCCATCTCAAGAAGCTAAACAACTTCGAGACGGTGCTGAATGCCCGCTACCCAACCGTATCCGACCTCAAGATACGCCCCTGGCACCGCAAAGTGCTTCAAACGCTAGGCAGCTGGCGCTACCGCATGAAGGTCTATGACCGCCCGCACGAACTGCGCGCCTTCTTCAAATACATCTCCTACACCCGCCCGGAGCAAGCGGGGCTTTAGAGGAGATCGGGGTCGGAGGTTAGGGGTCGGGGGTCGGGGATCGGGATCAGGAGTCAAAAATGCCAATCAACCTTCCCGCCTCCTAACCTCCGACCCCCAACCCCCGACCCCCGGAAACACCCCGATGCGTCTGGCAATTGTCATCCCCGGCTTCCAGGCTAACGAAGAGGACTGGTGCATTCCAGCCTTCACGAACCTTGCGAGGGAGCTTGCCAGGACCACCTCTGCCCACGTATTCGCGCTCCGATACCCACACACGCGAGGCTCATATCGTGTAGGGAGGGTGTGGGTACATGCGCTCGGTGGAGGGGCGTTTCGTGGACAGCGGCTATTCGGTGCAAGTCTGCTCAACCTGTGGCGCGATACCTTGCGGAAGATCGAAGCGGTACATAGCAAGCGACCCTTCAACGCGATTATGGGCATATGGGCAACCGAATCGGGTTGGTTGGCGACGAGAGCATCGAGGCAACTGGGCATTCCATCTCTGGTACACATCGCGGGAGGCGAGCTGGTCTGGCTGCCTCAGATTGGGTACGGCACCAGGCCGATAAGCCTTGCAGGTACACTCGTGAGACGCTCATTGCGAAACGCCGATGCTATCACTTCTCCGTCATCAGGAATAGGGCAAGCGTTGGTGAAGAGCAACGTGCCACGTCCAGGGCGCGTGAGAGAATGGTCCCTTGGTGTCCACCTCCAGTTATTTACCCCACCTGAACGTCAATCTACCGAGTCAAGACCCTTCACCTTTGTAAGTGTAGGCTCCCTCATCCCAGTGAAGGGGCACGACCTCCTGCTACGGAGTTTTGCGCATCTCAGACAAAGCGGCACTCAACACGTCCGCTTACTCATCGTTGGTTCAGGTCCTCTTGAACGGAAATTGCGTTCACTTAGCATAGAGTTGGGGCTTGAGGGATATGTGGACTTCGTCGGCGAGGTCCCCCACGATAAGTTGCCGGAGGTTTACAGACGTGCCGATTGTTTTGTCATCGGGTCATGGCATGAAGCGCAGTGCATGGCGGCGCTTGAGGCTATGGCCTGCGGCTTACCCTGGATCGCTCCACGGGTTGGGTCTCTGGCAGACTTGCCCTCAGCTACAGAAGCTTCCCCAACGGGCATAAGCGTCGAAAGCCGTGATGCAGGCGCTTTCGCCCATGCCATGAGGGAGATGATTGCCCTGCCACCCGATGTAAGGGTGCAGTGGGGTCGGAATGCCCGCGCCGCGGTCGAGCGGAAATATGACCTGACCATGCAGACAAATGCGTTGCTCCGGATCTTGAGCCAGATTCAGCATTGAGATGTAGGGACATGGTAGCGACTTTTCACACTCTAATCACGTTATAGACGTAAGAACGAGGCATGCCTCGCCTCTACGTGCTTGGCACGAAAGTTGACATCCCTTAGCACGGTCGACTAAAATCAACCTCAAGTATTCGTAACGCTTCACGTAAAAAATAAGGTGTATATCGTGATGGCTCACACGTCACCTGACTGCGCGGCTGCCCAACGGGACCCAACATGACTACAGTCCTCCTCGGACAATCCTATTACCTGCGCTTTGATCCCAAGCTGTGGGAAGGGATGAAGCCCTACCCGCCCCTCGGCACCCTCTACGCAGCTTCCTACCTGCGTGAGCGTGGCTACGACGTGCGCCTATTCGACGCCATGCTCGCCGACTCGGAAAGCGAGTGGGAGGAGGCGCTCGACACCCATCGCCCCGACTTTGCCGTGATTTACGAGGACGGTTTCAACTACCTGTCGAAGATGTGCCTCACGCGTATGCGCCAGGCTGCCTTCACCATGTCGCAGGCGGCGAAGAAGCGAGGCTGCAAAGTCATCATCTCAGGTTCCGACGCCACCGACCACAGGGCAAGTTATTTTGAGCAGGGAGCAGACGCCATCATCATAGGCGAGGGCGAGGTCGGCCTGGGTGAGACCCTTGATGTATTGAGCGGAAGGTCCGACGTACCCCATATTGAGCTGGCAGGCGTGGCCTGGCCTGATGCGCCAGACCCTGCACACCGCGCCAATGTGCGCGAGCTTGACACCTTTCCCTTCCCCGCATGGGATCTTGTGGATATAGACAAGTACAAGCGCATCTGGCATGAGCGTCACGACTACTATTCGATGAACATGGTCACGACCAGGGGGTGCCCCTACCACTGCAACTGGTGCGCCAAGCCGATTTACGGGCAGCGATACAACGTGCGTTCACCTGAGAATGTTGCGCAAGAAGTTCGCTGGCTCAAGGAACATTATACGCCAGACCACATATGGTTCGCGGACGATATTTTCGGATTGAAGCCAGGATGGATAGAGCGGTTCGCTAATGAGGTAGAGCGGCTGGACGCCCGCATCCCGTTCAAATGTCTGTTACGCGTGGACCTCATCAAGCCGGGCGTTCCGGAGGCACTGCGTCGAGCGGGCTGCGAAATCGTGTGGGTAGGCGCGGAATCGGGGTCGCAAAAGATACTCGACGCTATGGACAAGGGCACAAAGGTAGAGCAAATTTACGCCGCCGCCCGCAACCTCCACGCCTCAGGCATCAAGATAGGCTTCTTCCTACAATTCGGCTACCCAGGCGAGGAATGGGAAGACATCCAGCTAACGCTAAAGATGGTGCGCGAGTGTGAGCCTGATGACATCGGGATGTCCGTCTCCTACCCTCTTCCCGGTACCAAGTTCTACGAGAACGTGCGGGCACAGCTGGGCGTGAAGCAGAACTGGCTCGACAGCGCCGACCTGGCGATGATGTACCGGGGCACCTACTCTACCGAATTCTACCGCTATCTCCATACCGTCCTGCACAAGGAGTTCCGGGCGCGCAAGACCTGGCGCAAGTTACGCGGGCGCTCAGTTGGTATCGGAGATAGACGCCCAAGACTAAAGGATGTGGCGAAGATGGCAGGCAATATAGTGACCCTCCCTGCGGCCCGCCGCAAGCTGGCGAATATGGCGCATACATCCAGGGGAAAAATGATAGCCTTGCCGCAAATAATGACCCCAGAGGCCGCTGCCACGCCTACCGTGCAGAACGATTGACCATAATGCCTGAGCGCCACAAGATAGTCCTATACAACCCTGCCGCCGTTTTCTGGACGATGCCCCTCGGCCTGATAGCGGTCGGCTCCGCGCTCGACCCCGAACGGTACGAGGTCAAGATAATCGACGCTCGACTGGAGAAAGACCCTGTGGGCGCTGTCTTGACCGAGTGTAAGGACGCGCTCTGCCTGGGCATGGGCGTGCTGACGGGCGACCCGATACGCGACGCCATGAAGGTAAGTCGCGCCGCGAAGAAGCTGCGTCCCGACCTACCTGTAGTGTGGGGAGGGTGGCATCCCTCTCTCTTCCCTCGCGAATGCCTGGACGAGCCAAGCGTGGATGTGGCCGTAAGCGCACAGGGCGAAGAGACCTTCAGCGAGATAGTTGAGCGCTACATCGACGGTCGCGGCCTGGATGGCGTGCTTGGAGCGACATGGCGCAACGCGAGTGGCATCGTACACCAAAACCCGCCTCGTCCTACAAAAGACGTGAACCTGCTCCCCGCGCACAACTACGATCTCGTGCCCGTCGAGGCTTACTTCAAGCTGAAGGGGAAGAGGCAGTTCGATTACATATCGTCCATAGGCTGCCGGTTCAGGTGCGCCTTTTGCGCCGATCCATTCGTCTATAATCGCGCCTGGTATGGCCTCAGTGCCGAACGCATGGGGTCCGAACTATCGGCGCTGAGGGGGCGCTACAGGTTCGATGAAGTCGCCTTCCAGGATGAGACCTTCTTCACGCGGCGCGAGCGGGTCGAGGAGATATGCCGCGCCTTCCTCGAAAAGGGTCTCAATTTCGCGTGGACTGGGACGATGCGGGCCGACCAGGGGCACAGGCTTCCAGATGAAACGCTCGACCTCTGCCGCCAGGCAGGATTGCGCAGGGTGATGGTAGGGGTCGAGGCGGGCACAGACGAGATGCTCAAGCGCATCAAGAAAGACATCACTATAGCCCAGGTCTTTACCACAGCCGAAAAGCTGGTCCGCCACCGCATCGGCGCAATCTGGAACTTCATTGTCGGCTTCCCTGACGAGCCGGATGTTAGCTTTGAGGCCACTCTTCAAATCGCCAAGCGGCTTCGCGCTATGAGCGACGATTTCGAGGCCGCGATTTTCTTTTACAAGCCATACCCCGGCAACGAGTTGGCCGACCGCGTGGCCGCAGACCGCTACCCGTTCCCATGCACGTTAGACGAATGGGCGAACTTCGACTATGTAGGCTCAGCCGGCCCCTGGGTAAGCGAATCGAAGTATCGCCGCGTCGAGCGCTTCAAGTTCTACCAGAAGTACGCCTATGGCAGGCACGCTCACCCCCTTGCCCGCCCCCTCAGGACATTGTCCAGATGGCGTCTACAGAGAGACTTCTACCATTTCCCCGTCGAGCAGAAATTGATGGAGCGACTGCACCCAGCCCCGAAGCTCTCGTGATTATGGACATCCTCCTCACACACGGATATTTCATTTCGGAAGACCCTCACGAGCAGAAGGTTATGAAGCCCTACCCTCCGCTGGGCGTGCTCTATATTTCCTCGTACCTCAAGTCGCGTGGCTTCAGCGTGGACATTCACGATACGACCTTCTCCAGCAAGGAGGAAACGCAACGCTACATCGAGCAGGCCAGGCCAGCTATCGTCGGCATCTACACCAACCTGATGACCAAGCTGAACGTCCTCCCGATGATAAAGTGGTGCAAGTCGGTGGGCGCGCAGGTGGTGCTAGGCGGGCCGGAGCCTCCCTATTACGCTGAGAACTTCCTGGACGCGGGCGCAGACGTTGTCGTAATAGGCGAGGGCGAGCAGACCCTTGAGGAATTAATACCCGCTCTACAGAAGGGCGGCAGCAAGTGGCTGCACGGCATCGCAGGCATCATCTTCCGCGACGAAGAGGGCAAGACGGTCCGAAACCCCGTGCGCCCACAGTTGAAGAACCTCGACGAGCTTCCCTTCCCTGACCGGGGCGCGATAGACCTGGGAAAGTACCTCGACACGTGGCGCACCCATCATGGACGAAGCTGCGTATCGATCATCACGGCGCGTGGCTGCCCTTACACGTGCAAGTGGTGCAGCCACTCCGTCTACGGCAACACGCACCGCCGCCGCTCGCCCGAAAACGTGATCGCTGAGCTAGAAGAGATTGTCGAACATTACAACCCCGACCAGCTCTGGTACGCCGACGACGTGCTGACCATCCACAGAAGCTGGTTCCTCAAGTTCGCCGGGATGGTCGTAGAGCGCGGCCTGGCGCGCCCCTTCGAGTGTATCTCTCGCGCCGACAGGCTGGACCCTGAGGTAATCACTGCCCTGGCAAAGATAAAGTGCTCCAGGTTGTGGATAGGCTCAGAGAGTGGTAGCCAGCGTGTGCTCGACGGGATGAATCGCCGCACGAAGGTAGAAGACGTGCAGGATAAAGTACACATGCTTCGGGACGCCGGAATCGAGACGGGTATGTTCATCATGCTCGGCTACGAGGGGGAAGAGATAAGCGACCTCGAAGCCACGGTAGACCACCTGAAGAAATCAAACCCCGATGTGTTCCTCACAACCGTTGCTTACCCAATAAAGGGCACTCCATATTACAACGAGGTCGAAAGCAGAGTAATAGAGGCCATCCCCTGGCATGAGCGCACGGACCGCGACCTCACCGTAGCAGGCAGGCGCTCCAAGCGCTTCTATGGCTTCGCAACCAGATGGATGGTAAACGAGGTAGCCGTCCACAAGCTGTCGCACGACCGTAGAGGGGGGGTCCGCAAGCTAGGCAAGCTCGCCAAAGCATACATAAACGCCCGGATAGGCCGCACAGGAATGAGGCTGACGCAACGAGAGCTAGAGACTTCCCCCGCCGGTAGAGGTCAGATACACATCGAGAATATTGCAGGTCGTTAGGGGTCGGGGATCAGGGATTAGGGGTCAGGAATTAGTAGTTAAGAACCTCAGAATCCTGGCCCCTGATCCCTGATCCCTGATCCCCGACCCCTAATCCCTGATCCCCGACCCCTACTATCTCACCGCCTCCCACGCTTCGCCCTGCTCTCCAGAAGATGATCATAAAAGAGGTACTGCTGCGCCCAGCCTGCCTTCTCAAAGTGGGAATGGTAGAAGCTCAGCACCTGGGCATAGCCGGCGGGCGTGAGGCTTTTGCCTTTCAGCGTGGGGAGGTAGCGGTCTCGCGTAAGCTGCCAGACGTGCGTGTCGACGGGCACCGCCTGGTCCTTAGCCATCGCGAAGAGGCATACGCAGTCCGCAATCTTGGGGCCGACTCCTTCCAGGCGCATAAGCTCTCCACGCGCCGAAGCGTAATCGAGCTTGCCGACCTCTTCTAACCACCCTGCCGGCTTCGCTGCCACTTGCCGCGCCACCTTCACAAGGTTCGCACCGCGCCACTCCAGGCCGCTCTTCTCGATAAGCTCATTCGGGTCCAACCCCGCCAGCACGGCGGCGCTGGGGAAGACGTGAGTTATATCCTTTCCATCCGGCGAAGTGATAGGCTCTCCCCAGGTCCGCGCGATCACGGCGATAGAGCGCATTATGTTCGGTATGAAGTTCGCGGTAGAGCAGATGAACGATAGGAGGCATTCTTCCGGTCTTTGCAACACTATCCGAAGGCCGCGAAACCGCGAAGCCAACTCCCCCAGGTAAGGATCGGCTGCCAGCCAGGACGCATAGAGCGCATCGAGGTCAACGTCCAGCCTCAAGAAGCGGCGGACGAAATCAATATCTGGAGAGCCTGGGAATGTCTGGAACTCAAACGCATCCTCCTGCTCATCACCGCTCTCCACCTGCCTGATCCTGAGCAACCTCGCGCCGGACACGGCATCCCACCAGCCATCATTGGTTTGACGCCAGCGAAACATCTGCCCATTCGAGAGCGTGTACTCAAGATGCAACAGCCCTTTCGGATACCGAAACTGCCCTATCTCCTCCTCAGATGTTGCCATGCACAGAGACCTCCGACCAAGTTATAACATGAAATTGTCCGGAAGTGCGACGGCATGATATAATTGGTGTGGATTTCAAGTGCACCCTCGACCTGAGGGCAATGGATCGGGAGTAGAGAAGGTTGGCGGTCAATGCAAACCACATGAGAGTAGGCGACATCAGGGCGCTGCTCAACAGAGAGCGGTACGAAGCGCTCTCCGTACGCGACCCCATAGCGATAGATAAGGCCTCCGAACGCTACACGGTGCTCGACACAGTCCTGGCGACTCTGCCTGAGAATGAAGTGCTGGACCTGTACAAGCCGATGCTGTCCGTATCCCAGGCAGCACGCCTCCTCGGCTACAAACCAAAAGAGATCCGCAGGCTCCTCGGCCAGGGCAAAATCTCCGGCAAAAAGATGAGCGGAGAATGGCGCATTCCCCTCAAAGCCGTCCTATAGTCCAAGATTATCTAAACGCCAAGACGCCAAGATAACCAAGAACGCCAAGATTTTTTATGGTTCACCGCAGAGACGCAGAGGACGCTGAGGTTTTATTGATAGGATTAGAAGTTAGAAATCACGCATCACGCATCACGCATTACGTTTCATACTTACGTCTTTCGTCTTTCGTCCGTTTCAAAGGAGAAACCACTCATGGCAGTTGACGTTACCAAGCCACTTGATCGTCAGGGGACGGGCGAGGAGTTCGTAGCGGGGCGCATCAATGGCGTGCCGCCGTCTGGCATACGCAGGTTCTTCGACATCGTAGCCACGATGAAAGATGTGATTTCGCTCGGTATAGGAGAGCCGGATTTCGTCTCGCCGAAGCCGATTGTCGAGGCGGGCGTCAAGTCGCTGGAAGAAGGGCATACAGGTTACACCTCCAACTCCGGCATCCTTGAGCTGCGGGAGCGCCTCTCAGGCCAGCTACACAACCTGTACAACCTGCGGTATGACCCCGAAACGGAGTTGCTCGTGACGGTGGGCGTTAGCGAAGCGTTATTGCTCGCGTTGCTCGCTACTCTTGAACCGGGAGACGAGGTGATAGTCCCGGAGCCATGCTTCGTCGCCTACCAACCGACTGTGGTTTTCGCGGGTGGTAAACCAGTCTCCGTGCCCACCTTCGTTGACCAGGACTTCCAGGTGACGGTAGATGAGCTTGAGAAGGCGCGCACGCCACGCACCAAGGCGGTGCTGCTCGGATACCCGAACAACCCGACTGGTGCCGTCCTGGAGCGCTCCAGGCTAGTGGAGATCGCGGAGTGGGCGGAGAAGCACGACCTCCTTGTGGTGGCGGATGAGATTTATGACCGACTGGTATACGGCATCGAGCATACCTGCTTTGCTTCTCTCCCCGACATGCGAGAGCGCACTATCCTGCTCGGCGGCTTCTCGAAGTCGTATGCGATGACCGGGTGGCGAATAGGGTATGCAGCCGCTCCTCCCGCGTTGCTGGCCGCGATGCGCAAGGTCCACCAATACATCATCATGTCAGCGCCAACCGCTGGGCAAGAAGCAGCCATTGAGGCGCTGAAGACAGGCGAGCCTTATGTCGAGGCAATGCGCCAGGAGTACGACAGACGCAGGCGCACGATTGTAGATGGCTTCAACAGGCTTGGTCTCTCCTGCTTTGAGCCACGTGGCGCTTTCTACGCTTTCCCCTCCATCAAAGAAACAGGCCTGAGCGACGAGGAGTTCTGTGAGAGACTCCTATCGGAGGAGAGAGTGGCGGTTGTGCCTGGCACCGCCTTCGGCAAGTCGGGCGCGGGCCATGTGCGTGCATCCTACGCAACCTCCCTCTCTAATATCGAGGAAGCGCTGAACAGGGTCGAGAGCTTCCTAAACAAGCTCAAGAAAGGTTAATCTCATCTATATTTATCCAAGAAAATGACCGCCCCAGGCGGTCATTTTCTTGGATAAATAATAAACCTTCCTTACTAGGGCATCCCAAGCGCGAGCGACTCCAGGGCGAGGCGCGGGTTCACATTCTCCTGTAGCTGTTGGCGCGTCTGCGATATTAGCTCAAGCGCCTCCGACGCACGCTTAGGCGAGTTTCGTCCAGCGGAGGCAGTCAGGGTTTGCAACTGGTCTACGTTAGCGGCAAGCTCACTCGCCTGCGCGCTCACTATGAGCACATCTCTCCACCAGGACTCCCACGTGTCAAGCATTGCATACAACGCGGGACGGGCGTCCGTGAACTGCTTGGCGTAGCGCGCTGCTGCCTCCATCCGGTCCGCAACGGTGGCTTTACTCAACAGGGCTAATTCCTGCAAATAGCTACGTCTGTCGCTAAGAGCGCTGGAATCCTGGAGGAGATTGACGGCGTACCCAAGACGCCCGCCCGAAAGGGCCGCGAGCAGGTCCGCCTTCTCCGGGTCGTCCACGCCCCACTGCTTCAGGAGGCTCTCCTTGACTGCGCCCCTTCCAAGTGCCCTTAGAGGCACCTGGATGCAGCGCGACGATATTGTGGGCAGCACCGCAGCTTCGTCTGAGGCGAGCAGCACCAGAATCGTGTGCTGGGGCGGCTCCTCAAGCGTCTTCAGCATACAGTTGGCCGCCTCCTCATTGAGCCGGTCTGCATCTCCTACGATGTACACTTTCCAACGGCCGGAGTGGGGCCGCAACCCCACCGTCGCTTGCATCTCGCGGATCGTGTCAATCTTCAGCTCTTTTGGAGTTGCGACCTTGCCTTTTCCCGCCGCCTGGGCCAGCGCCTGTGCCTGGGTCTCAAGGCTGACCTCGACAACGTCGGGGTGTGCGCCGTGCAGGATACGCTGGCAGGCCGAGCAAAGCCCACACGGCGCGTCAGGCGGCTGATCACCCAACGGATCACCCGCCTGGCAGTTCAATGCCATCGCGAAGGAAATAGCAAGTGTACGCTTGCCCGTGCCCTGAGGTCCGGTGAAGAGGTATGCATGCGACAGCCGTCCATTGACGATTGAGCGCCGTAGCATCTGGATGGCGCGCTCATGCCCGATCACCGGCCATGCGATCTCTTGGGAAAATGGTGTTAGAGTATTCATTGGAAGTCAGAAAGGATGAGCATGGACCGGCAGCGACAGGGCACTCCAGCTACACTTGTCGTCCGTCGTCTATCGTCTATCGTCCGCCGGCCTCCGTGTAGCCGGTGCAGGAGTCACGGGCGGCTTGGGTGGCTCTAGAAATGCATTGAGCTTGCGCCGGTCCTCGGTAGTAAGGATCGTATCTACCTTTCCTGACTCGCTCTTTTCTCCCCCAAGCTCAAATTGCAGGTCGCGCACGGTATCTTTTACCTCATTGAGAGGCAGCGCCGCGTATGTACAATCTTCCACGCTGATCTGAGGGTTGCGGGTGAAGACGATCATGCCCATGACGGGGACGGCCTCCTTACCAATTTCGACTAACGAGCTTGAGGCAGCCTTGATCGAGGCGGCGAGGTCTGCGGTCGGGTTGCCTATGGCCGGGTTCATGCCCGATATGCGGTCAAGGAGGCCCGACTTTGCCCTCCAGGTATCCCCGTTCCGGCCCGACCTGCAACCTACAGGGCCGGGGCTTTCGCGTGGCTCTATAACCAGCAAGCCAGCAGGCATCACCAGTAGATGCTTCACCTGCCTGCCGTTAATCGTAGGGTAGTGATGGAGGCTGTATTTGTTGCTTAGCCCCTTCAACTCCTCGTTGAGCAGCTTGTCGGCCCTGGGCAGCGTCGTCAGCCTGCGCTGCATTGAGCGCCCAATCGTCCACATGGGGAATCCCGCAAAGAGGAAGGGATAAGCCACACATACGAGGTATGGATTGTAATTCACAAGCAAAGAGAGCGTGAACGATATGATAATCGAGAGGATGCCGCCCGTCCTCAGCAAGCGCGAGCGGCGCACCTGAGCGGCATAATATTCCTCGTTTGTAAAAACATTCATCTGTGGGGATGGCCCTTCGGGTCAGTAGTGAGGGTAGCGTGCCATTTGCGCGTCTTGAAGTGCGCCGGACGCCATGCTAAACTTTAGTTGTGATCCAGTCTAACATAAGCGATAGCCCGCTTCAAGGCGAGCACCGCCCCACGCCCGATGTCAGCATTATCATAGTAAGCTGGAATGTGAGGCCATTACTGGAGCGATGTCTATCGCTCCTCACGCAAGGAGCGGCCACAGGCGACCTCGTTACAGAGATAATCGTCGTCGATAATGCCTCAAGCGATGGAAGCGCCGATGTGGCTGCATCATTCCCGAATGTGCATGTAGTCAGGTGTGAGCACAACCTTGGTTACGGTAGAGCCAACAATATTGGCATGAAGATGGCGCGAGGCAAGCACCTCCTCGTCCTGAACCCAGATACCGAACCTCTCCCCGGCAGCATAGAGCGATTGGTCGCGTTCCAGAGATCGTGTCCCAGCGCGGGAATCGTCGCTCCGAGGCTGTTGAACGTAGACCGTTCGGTGCAAGCATCCGCGTTCAGCTTCCCTACCCTAGCTATGGCTGCCATTGACCTCTTTCCATTGCCCCATATCGTTCCAGGCAGACTCAGGCAGCGACTGTATAGTTCAAGGCTCAACGGACGCTATCCTGACGAGGGGAAGCGCGACTTGCCATTCCGGATAGACCACCCACTTGGGGCGTGCATGCTAATCAGCAGGCAAGCATATCGGGAGGTTGGCGGATTTGACCCAAAACTCTTCATCTATTCAGAGGAGATAGACCTCGCTCTACGCTATCTCAAAGCGGGTTGGGAGTGCTGGCAGGTGCCCCAGGCTGAGGTGGTGCACATCGGCGGTCAGAGCACCGGTCAAATACCCGACAGGATGTTTGTGCATCTATGGCGTTCCCGCCTCTACCTGTATCGAAAACATTACCCGTTGGCTGGACAGCTTGCGCTCTCCCTCCTGCTAGTGCTAGCTCAACTGAGGGACATAATAAGCGTGCCTTTCAAACGTTTGCTGCGACAGATAGAAGGGGATGAAGCGAAACGAGCATTGATCAGAGCGCTCAAAGCGATCACCCTGGTGTTCACACGATGACGCACGACCACACTTCGGGCTTGACCATAGTCGCGCTCGCCTGGAACGAAACGGAGCACCTGCGCGCCTGCTTCGCGAGCCTCAAGACGCTGGTTGACCTCACGGGCGCAGAAACGCTGGTGCTTTTTGACAGCGCCGGGGACGATGCAACGCTCAAGGTAGCTCATGAAGTCGCGGACCGAGTGGTGATAGCCGACTTCGATAACTTCGCCGCGCAACGCAACCGCGCCCTCGACCTCGCAAATTCCCGCTGGGTCTTCTTCATAGACCCGGACGAGCGATGCACTCCGCGCCTTGCCCAGGAGATCGCGCAGGTAATCAATGGGGGAGATTGCGCCGCGTACCGCGTGCCCCGCCGAAATTTCCTCTTCGGTCATGAGGTGCGGCACACAGGCTGGTCCCCCGACTACCAGATACGTCTCCTTGAGCGCGAGCATTGCCGCTACGACGAGTCGCGCCGCGTGCATGAGCTGCCAACCGTAGACGGCGAAATCGGGACGCTAAAGGCGAAGCTGGTCCATTACAACTATGATACCTGGGGACAGTTCATCGCCAAGCAGCGCGCCTACTCTGACCTGGAAGCGCAGGCGCTGTACGAATCAGGGCGCCGCGCAAGCCTCAAGAGCATCGTCGGCCAGCCTCTACGCGAGTTGAAGCGCAGACTTATAGACTATCAAGGATACCGCGATGGCCTCTTAGGTATTAGCCTCTCTGTTGCGATGGCCCTGCATGTAGCCCAAACATTTGTAAAGCTGCGGTGCTTGCACAAGCAAAGCTGATGCAAAGTCTCGATGTTGCTGTAACTGTTCACCTGTCATCCTTCACTTCGTTCAGGATGACAGGTGAACAGTTACAGTGGGACCGCGACTTTGTGTATGCCTTGCTTGAATACTCCCCTGGACTGATACTCTCACCGAGGAGATGTGGTATAGTACATACGCTGCGATGGCTGCGAGCCGGCCCGGCAGACAAATCGAGGGACAATCCTTGCCTCATATCATTATGATGATTCGCATACGCACAAAGTAGCGGCAAAGCTCCAGCCGCTCCATACAGATCCGCTCCGGCCCTGATCAAGGGTGGGCGCGGACCAAGCTTTGCCGCTTCAAGCCATAGCTCGGCGTACCTACGGGTAGCCCGGTTATGGTTTTTTGTTTGCCGGAGATGGCAAGGCAGGGACAGATATATGGGCGAAAGGAGCAAGGCTATGACATCAAATAAGAAGTCAGACGCGGGTCAGAGTAGGTCGCAGAGAGGGCACGTACCCACCAGTTGGGACGCGTTAGCACACTGGTACGACGGCTGGGTAGGTGCGACAGGCAGCGAGCACCACCGGGAAGTAGCTGTCCCGGCACTGATGGAGATGCTCGACCCGAAGCCTGGGGAGCGCATCCTGGACATCGGTGCGGGCCAGGGTGTCCTCTCCACATATATAGCGGAGGCAGGGGCACATTACACCGGCGTTGACGCCAGCCCACGCCTCATCAGGCTAGCGCGACAGCGGCACAGCAAGGAGGGTCGCTTTCTAGTGGGTGACGCACGCAACCTCACAGCACTACGTGAGCTGCACCACGGAGAGTTCGATGCAGTTACATTCTTGCTGAGCATCCAGGATATGGACCCACTTGATGCAGTGCTCCGCTCGGCGGCATGGGCGCTCAAGCTGGGAGGCCGGGTCGTGCTGCTGCTGACGCACCCGGCATTTCGCGTACCGCGCCAGAGCGGGTGGGGTTGGGACGAGGGGCGCAAGCTCCACTTCCGCAGGGTAGATCGCTACCTGACGCCCCTCGCCGTGCCGATGAAGAGCCTGCCAGGGAGGGCGAGAGCCGCGACTCGCAGCTTCCACCGTCCCATCGGCGCGTACGTCAATAGCCTGGCAGATGCGGGGTTACTGGTGGAGCAGATGGCGGAAATCCCCGCCCACAAAATCGAAGCGTCCCCATCGCGCGTCGAAGCCGCGCACCGAGCACGACAGGAGATACCCCTTTTCCTGGGCATTCGTGCGCGTAAATTATGAGATCATTCACGCCATTCGCGTAGCGCGACCACCCCGTTCTGCCCGCCGAATCCGAAGCCGTTCACAAGAGCGGCTCGGATATTCATAGCGCGGGCCTCGTTCGGCACGTAATCGAGGTCGCACTCCGGGTCGGGATACTCATAGTTGATCGTCGGCGGAGCGATGTTGTGGTAGATGGCGCAGGTGGCGGCTATCGTTGAGATCGCCCCCGCAGCACCCAGCGAGTGCCCTATCATGCTCTTGTTCGACGACACGGCAACATTGTATGCCCTGTCGCCAAACGCCTTCTTGATAGCGGCTGTTTCGGAGACGTCGTTCAAAGTGGTTGAGGTGCCATGCGCGGCGATATAGTCTACGTCCTCGGGGCTGATGCCGCCGTATTTCATGGCGCGCACCATAGCGCGTGCGGCACCCGCACCCCCAGGGGCAGGTGCAGTGACGTGATATGCATCAGCCGTGAGTGCGCCGCCGAGCACCTCAGCATAAATCTTCGCTCCCCTTGCCAGGGCGCTTTCAGCCGTTTCGAGTATGGCGGCGGCTGCCCCCTCGCTGTAGACGAAACCGTCGCGCTTTGCGTCGAAGGGACGGCTGACCTCTTCGGGGAGCCGCTCCGTGTTCTTGGAAAGCGCCTGCATATTCGCCATACAAGCTATCGCAAGGTCGGTTATGAAGGACTCGGTACCGCCGGTAATAACCATGTCGGCCTCGCCACGCATAATGTAATGGTAGGCGTCCACGAACGAGAAGATACCGGAGGCGCAAGCTGCTACCTGGGTAGTGGCAGCGCCGAGCGCGCCGAACGTCATCGAGACCTGGCAGGAAGCCATGTTCACAATCAGCGCAGGCAGGTAAGACGGGGGAATGCCGCGCGCCCCTTTGTCCCGGATAAGGTTGCTCGACTCCTGGAGCATGTCGTAGCCGCCGCCTCCAGAGGCGAAAGCCACTGCTACATCCTCGGCATTCTCTTCTGTAATCACATAGCCGGAGTCGTCCAGGGCCTGCTTGGAAGCGGCCACCGCGAGGCGTGAGAAGGGGGCCATCCGCCTTGAGGCTTTGGCATCTATATACAACTCAGGCTCGAAGCCCTTGATCTCGGCGGCAATTTTGACAGGGCTATCGGACGCGTCGAAGCGCGTAATAGGGCCGACGCCCGACTTACCCGCAATCAGATTCGTCCAGAACTCGTCAAGCGTATTGCCAATCGGCGTTACAGCGCCCATGCCTGTAATCACAACTCTTCGGTTGTTCAACCTCTCCTGCAAGTTAATCTCCCTTAGAACCCTCAATAAGACCAATAGATAACCCTATTCGTCCTTCGTCCTTCGTCCTTCGTCCATAAGCATTCTTACTCACCCTCTAATACATAACCATCCCACCGTCCGCGTTTATGACCTGACCCGTGACATAGGAGGCGAGGTCGGAGGCAAGGAAGAGGGCGATATTAGCAACGTCGTCGGGCTGCCCGTAGTGCCCCATCGGGATGCCCTTCAGCATTGCCTCTTTGACCTCAGCAGGGAGACTCGCGGTAATGTCCGTCTCAATGAAGCCTGGGGCGATAGCATTCGCGGTGATGTTGCGGCTGCCGACCTCCCGCGCTATTGACTTGGTGAAACCTATGATACCAGCTTTGGCTGCGGCGTAATTTGCCTGGCCCGCGTTCCCAGTCAACCCTACCACGCTCGATACGCTGATGATGCGGCCCCACCTGTTGCGAAGCATCGTGCGAAGCACCGCCCTCGTGCAGTAATAGACCGAGCGGAGGTTGGTGTCGATCACCGCGTCCCACTCGTCGGAAGACATGCGCATCATCAGGTTGTCTCGGGTGATGCCTGCGTTGTTCACCAGGATGTCCACCGCGCCCCACTCTTTGGCAAGCACATTGATCATGGCGTCCACTTCTTCGCTCTTGCTCACGTCCGCCTGGTAAAGCCGCGCCTCGCCACCCGCCGACGTAATGGCTTCGACCACCTCCTCAGCAGCCGACTGGCTGGAGTTGTAGTTGACGATCACCTTCGCCCCGGCAGCCGCGAGCTTCAGCGCAGTAGCCCGCCCGATGCCACGTCCGGCACCCGTAACGAGCGCTCCCCTCCCTGATAGGTCTATATTCACGCCACTAGCCACGTCTCCCTCCTGAGATGAATGCGCACGATTTCGCCGTTCGACTATACCACGCTAGGAGCTAACTTGACAAGCGCGGGAGGAACAAGTATAATGGCAAAGTCAACGCGGGGTGGAGCAGCGGCAGCTCGTTGGGCTCAATCCGCAGGATTAGCATTTAGTCTTGCAATGGGCGGCACACCGGGAAACTGGTGTGCGATCACCTGTCAAATTCGGGGAAGCCCGTAACAGGGTAATCCCGAGCCAAGCTTCAAGAACAACTCTTGAAGAAGGTGTAGAGACTTGACGGCAGGCACCCTAACGGCGGTATATCCGTGTCGAGGGTGAAGAGAAAGTCCAGACCACAAACTGGCTCGACCAGGCAGCGAAAGCTGTAGTGGCAGGCATAACCCAAAGGTCGTAGGTTCGAATCCTACCCCCGCTACCACGAAAGAGGTCCGAAAGGGCCTCTTTTTGTTGCCCTTCTTATTGTTATGTTAGAATGAAATCCAGGCGTCACGGACCTGAGCACAAGAAGTAACGTGCCCTTAATTCCTGACCCCTGACCCCTAACCCCATATACTAAAACAGGAGAGAATAATGCCAACCAAGACACTGCCGGCCCGCGCCGACGTGGATATACAGTACAAGTGGAACCTTGAAGGGGCATACGCGGAGGATAAACTGTGGGACGCCGAGCATGATGAGGTCGGCCCGATGCTTGAGCGAGTAGCCGCTATGCAGGGCAAGCTCAGCGAGAGCGCCCATACGCTGTTGGAGGCCCTGCAACTCCGCTATGAGATTAGCAGGCGTGTCGGACGCCTCTTCAGCTACGCCCGCATGAGGCGCGACGAGGACAACACCATCGCACACTACCAGGCGATGGACGACAAGTCACGTGCCCTCTACACACGCGCCCAGGAGGCGACTTCCTTCTTCAATCCTGAGATGCTCGCCATTGGTCGAGAAAAGATCGACGCCTTCCTGCGGGAAGAGGAAGGGCTGAAGATATATACTCACATGTTCGATGACCTCTTCCGCGAGCAGGAGCACATGCTTAGCGAGCGAGAGGAGGCGCTACTGGCAGGCGCGGGCGAGATGGCTGCCGGCCCTACCCTGATCTTCGAGATGCTGACCGAAGCCGATATGACTTATGGCACGGTCACCGATGAGGAGGGGCAGGAGGCCGATCTGACCCACGGGCGCTATTTGCGCTTCATGCAATCTCCTGACCGTCGCTTGAGGTCGGAGGCGTTCCACAAGTTCCTGGGGACCTATCACAAGTTCCGCAACACAATCGCCACGTGCTACTCCACTGAGGTAAAGAAGAGCATCTTCTACGCGAAAGCGCGCAAATATGGGTCATCCCTAGAAGCCTCACTCTCCCCTGACAACATCCCGGTCTCCGTATACGAAGGGCTGGTTGGCGCGGTCAACGACAATCTGCACCTGCTCCACCGCTACATGAAGCTTCGCAAGCGAGTCTTACAGGTAGATGAGCTTCACATGTACGACCTGTACGTGCCACTCGTGCCCGACGTCGAAAATGTCATACCTTACGACCAAGCCACCAGGACGGTCATGGAATCTCTGGCTCCAATGGGGAACACGTACCTGGCCGCGGTTCAAGAGGGCTTCGAGTCGCGCTGGACCGACGTGTACGAGACCCCCAATAAGAGTTCAGGCGCGTATAGCTGGGCGGTCTATGGCGTTCACCCGTTCATGCTCCTCAACTACCAGGATACTCTGAACGACATGTTCACCCTGGCCCATGAGATGGGGCACTCAATCCATACCTATTTCTCCCACCAGACGCAGCCGTACATCTACTCCGACTATACACTCTTCGTAGCGGAGGTAGCATCCACGCTCAACGAAGCGCTGTTGAGCCACCATCTGCTAAAGAGCACCGACGACAAGTCAATGAGGCTGGCTATCGTAAACTATAGCCTTGAGCAATTCAGGACCACTCTCTTCAGGCAGACGATGTTCGCGGAGTTCGAAAAGCTTGCACATGAGCGGGCCGAATCGGGCAAAGCTCTCACCGCCGAGGCGCTCTCCGACATACACTACGGCCTGAATGTGAAGTATCACGGGCCGGACGTGACCGTAGACCCGGAGATAGCCATCGAATGGGCGCGCATCCCGCACTTCTACCGCAACTTCTACGTTTATAAGTACTCGACAGGCATGGCGGCAGCCATCGCTCTATCAAAGCAGATACTGGATGAAGGCGAGCCTGCGGTGAAGCGCTACATAAGCTTCCTGAGTGGCGGCAGCAGTAACTACTCCATTGACCTCCTCAAGGGCGCGGGCGTAGACATGACCGCCCCCAGCACCGTAGCGCAGGCGCTTCAAGTCTTCGGAGAGCGTATCGACGAGATGGAGAGGCTGCTTGCGTAGGAGCCAGGAGTCAGGAATCAGTGTGTTACTGATTCCTGACTCCTGGTAGAAATTGACAGCCAGCCCCGCGCCTGGTATAATTATCTCTGCCCTGTTTTTTCTCGTGGCGAGGTAGCTCAGTGGTAGAGCAGGGGACTCATAAGCCCTTGGTCGGGAGTTCAAATCTCCCCCTCGCCACCCTCCAGTAGAAACAATACGACGTTCTGCCGGCAGCGCCCGGCGGAGAATAAAGCAGAAGCAACCGTGGCAGCTTATATGCGCCCGGTGCTTTGTTTTGTCTCGAATCGTGGTGTTGGTACATTTTTTGCAGGCTGTACTATCAAAAGGCTCTCAGCTTATAAGTTTCGAGATACGTCATAGAAGATAAGGGAGGGCTAATGGACAGTAAGAAGGTAATTACGAGGGCGCACACGGAGCGACGAATGTACGCGTGGCTCGTGCCCGCGATACTGTTCGTGTTGGCTGCAACGGTAACGTGGATTAGCTTGCAGCGCGCCAGTGCATCTGAAAAAAGTAGGCCTGGGAACGAAGGGCAACCCGAATACATCCAGGGTGCGAACATCCAGCCGGACGTGCCTGAAAGTTGTGTGGGCTGGAGCGTGGTTTCAAGCCCGAACCCCAGCAGCACCTTCAACGTCCTCCGGTCCGTCACTGCCATTGCTCCGAACGACGTCTGGGCTGTGGGCAATTATAGCGCGCCCAATGGTGATGGGCGGAGCCTCATAGAGCACTGGGACGGAACGACCTGGGTCGCAGTGCCCGGACCGGATGTCGGCAGCGGTAGCAGCTATCTGTTCGGAGTAGACGCGACCGCGCCCAATGACGTGTGGGCGGTGGGTAATCTCTTCGCCTCGGGGAACCAGACCTTCATCATCCACTGGGATGGCAGCCAGTGGACCATCGTACCCAGCCCAAGCCCTGGAACTTATACCAGGCAGTTATCAGCCGTTACAGCTCTCGCGCCTGATGATGCATGGGCAGTGGGATATTACCAGGATATCGCAGATAACGTGAGGAGAACTCTTACTCTGCATTGGGACGGTACATCCTGGAGTGTTGTGCCAAGTCCGAGTGTCGGACCGGCGGACAATGAATTGCTTGGCGTGGAGGCTGTCGCCAGCGACGATGCCTGGGCAGTGGGATATGGCGGAAATAACCCCCTGATACTGCACTGGGATGGAACGTCCTGGAGTGCAGTGCCTACCCCCGCTCTCACTGAAGTACGCCTCTACTCGGTTACCGCCATCTCAAGCGATGATGTCTGGGCTGTTGGGACATATAGCTCGCTGGGGATAACGCTGCACTGGAATGGCTCCACGTGGACGAGGGTCGACAGCCCCAACGTCGGCCAGAGCACGCATCTCTACGGAGTGGCGGCTGTGTCCGCTAACGACGTATGGGCGGTAGGCTCATACGCAGGCAGTTCCACCGGTTATGATGGCACGCTAGCCATGCACTGGAATGGCACCCTCTGGAAGATTGCCCCTACGGAGGCCATAGGTAGTAACGATGCGGACCTTTACTCCGCGGCTGCGCTGCCAGGTAATGAAGTATGGGCTGTGGGCTCGTACCACCCGACATTCGCCGTGGAGAGCACGCTGATTGAGCACTATACCGGCCCGTGTGCCACCGCCACCGCGACTTCGACGGCCACAAACACCCCTACACGCACCCCCTCGCCGACCGTTACGCGCTCAGTTCCTGACGACGAGAGGTGGGACGGCAGATTCGTGACGCTCGGCACTAATGGCCGTGTGAGGGCCATAGCCGTCAGCGGAACGGATGTGTATGTTGGCGGCGATTTCACGATGGTGGGTGGGATAAGCGTAGGGCATATCGCCAGGTGGGACGGCACCGCCTGGCATACGTTAGGAAGCGGGCCGACTAACGGCGTGAGTGGCGTCACTGTGCGCGCAATAGCGATCAGCGGCACCGATGTCTATGTTGGCGGCTCTTTCGACAGCGCGGGTGGCCTCGCTACGCCGTATATAGCCAGGTGGGATGGGAGCCAGTGGCACGCCTTGCCTAATGGACCGGACAACGTCGTCTATGCGCTTTCTGCGAGCGGGAGTGACCTCTATGCCGGGGGTGTCTTCACAAGTGTGGGGAGCACAACTGCATACTATATCGCCAGGTGGGATGGGAGCCAGTGGTCATCTTTGGGGACAGGAGCAACAAATGGGCTTCAAAACGTTCCGTACGCAATAGCAGTATCAGGAAGTGACGTATATGTGGGCGGAGCGTTCACCTATGCAGGCAACGTGCCCGCCAGGAATATCGCCAGATGGGATGGGACACAGTGGAACCTCCTGGGCGAGTGGACGAACAACGGCACAAATGACCGAGTCTTTGACATAAAGCTTGATGGCACGGACGTTTACGTTGGTGGTGACTTTACGAGCGCCGCGGGTGTGAGTGCGAACAGTATCGCGAGGTGGGATGGCAGCCAGTGGTATCCTCTGGGAAGTGGTATCACAGGCGCGACCCCACCAGGCTCAGTCAGTGGCCTTGCAATCAACGGGCAAGATGTGTTCGCAGGGGGTTACTTCACAACCGCCGGTGGTGTGAGCGCGAGCAATATAGCGAAGTGGGACGGCAGCCAGTGGCACACCCTGGGCACCGGCGTAAACGACTATATCGATGACGTCGCGGTCTGGCGTTCTGGTGAGGCCGTCGATGTGTATGTGGGTGGCAATTTCACAGGCGCGGGAGGGCAGCTCTCATACTACATCGGGCTATGGCATGAGCAGTCCCCAGGGCCAACACCTACGCCCCCGCCCAGTCCAACGCCCTGTACACCTGGCAGCTTCAGTGATGTGCCGCCTGACAGCACTTTCTACCAGTTCGTCACGTGCCTTGTGAGCAGGGAAATTATCTCCGGCTATTCTGATTGTACCTTCAGGCCAGGTAATGAGATAACCAGGGGGCAGATAGCCAAGATGGTCTCCAATGCTGCGGCCATCGAGGAGGACCCCGGACCTCAAGTCTTCGAAGATGTAGATAGCACCAACCCCTTCTACACCTGGGTCAACCGTCTTGCCAATGTCGGCTACATGGGCGGGTATCCATGTGGCGGACCGGGCGAGCCGTGCGGTTCCAATAACCTGCCCTATTTCAGACCCTTCGCTAACGCTACTCGAGGGCAACTCTCCAAGATAGTGAGCAATGCGGGAGGAATTGGAGGCACACCTACAGGGCAGTTCTTTGCTGATGTACCAGAAGACAATCCATTCTATACTTGGATAATGAGGCTAACGGAGCTGGGTGTGATGAGCGGTTATCCATGCGGTAGTCCGAACGAGCCTTGTGACGGAGAGAACCGGCCGTATTTCAGGCCATACAATAATGTCACAAGGGGCCAGGCGAGTAAGATCGTGGCAAATACTTTCTTCCCTAACTGCCTTCGTCCCTAATTGCCAACCCAGCATCAATCCATAGCACCAGGGCTTCAGGCAGTAATAGGAGCCAGATTCAGGCGTTCAGGCACGCCCTAGACGGCGGAACGGCGAAAGGACGGAGAGATGAGAGTAACCGACGGTCTCGTGGCTCAAAAGAGGCAGCACCTGAGCTTAGGCAGATTAGCACTGGCCTGGATTGCCGGCGTTGCGGTCTTGTCGTGCGTCACTATCTTCGCCGTGCCCGCCTCTGCTACCCCTGAGGGTGCGCCCAGGTATGAAGAGAGAGAAATAGGCGGTCCGACTGCATCGCCAACATGTGGGGCTGCCTGGCGTGTGGTTGAGAGCGCAAATGTGTCGGGTCGTCCTAACGCCCTTAGAGGCATCTCGGCCATTGCAGATGACGACATTTGGGCGGTAGGCTATTCCGGCTACCTGTTCCAGACCCCTCAGACCCTGACCGAACACTGGGATGGCAGCACCTGGACCAGAGTATCCAGCCCTAATGTTGATGGCGTCGGCGTGCTGCTTGGGGTGAGCGCCGTAGCATCTAATGACGTTTGGGCTGTCGGTTATAGTTTTTCTACGAGCGGGGTTAGCGTTCTGGTCGAGCACTGGGATGGCTCAACATGGAGCGTTTCTCCTGTTCCAGCCACACCGGGAACGGACAGCAGGCTCTTTGCTGTCTCGGCTGTGGGGCCGAACGACATCTGGGCCGTCGGCTATTATACGGCGGTGTCGGGTCCAAGCACGGGTAATAGCGTAACGCTGACTTTACACTGGGACGGTGCTTCGTGGAGCATAGTTACAACCCCGAACGTAGGGAATGTATCCAACCAGCTCTACGGTGTCCATGCCCTCTCCTCGAACGATGCCTGGGCTGTTGGCTCTGTGCTCAATGCGAGCCTTCCCCTGACGTTACACTGGGATGGGAGCACGTGGGCTATCGTTGAGAACCCGACTACCCCCATGGGCGACTACAGGCCCAACAATCTAAATGCTGTTGATGGTGTTGCAGCTAACGATATATGGGCTGTAGGTGCGTACCGGAGTACGGATCGAAGTAGAACGATGATTGAGCACTGGGATGGCAGCGCGTGGAGCATGGTCACTTACCCGCTCCCGCCGGACTCCGTAGAGGATGAGCTATATGGAATCTCAGCACTCGCATCGAACGATGTATGGGCAGTGGGTTCGTACAGTCCCGGCACGCTCTACTCGTACGCGGCGCTCGTCCTTCACTGGGATGGGGCGACCTGGAGCCTGTTCGCCGGACCGGATGTAGAGTTAGTAGATGAAAGCCTTTACGGGGTTGACACTGTTGGGTCCAACAGTGTATGGGCCGTAGGGGTGCAGGGCGACGTCTATCAATCCAATGTGCAGACGCTGGCCGCGCATTACAGCGATACGTGCATTACACCGGAACCAACGAACACACCTCTACCGACCGACACACCAACGCCTACGGTTACCCCGACGCCTTGTACAGCCGGCAGCTTCAGTGACGTGCCACCTGATAGCACTTTCTACCAGTTCGTCACGTGCCTTGTAAACAGGGGGATTATCTCCGGCTACTCCGATTGTACCTTCCGCCCAGGGAACGCAATAACCAGGGGGCAAATTGCAAAAATGGTCTCCAATGCTGCTAACATCGAGGATGACCCTGGTCCGCAAATATTCGAGGATGTGGATCCTTCAAATCCCTTCTTTACGTGGATTAATCGCCTGGCCAATCATGGGTTCATGGGAGGTTATCCGTGTGGAGGGGAAGGGGAGCCTTGCAACCCTCCTGCCAACCTCCCATACTTCCGCCCTGTGGCCAATGCTACACGTGGGCAGTTAGCGAAGATAGTGAGTAATGCAGCAGGTGTAGGAGGGAATCCTACGGGACAGTTCTATGCCGACGTGTTGGAAGATAATCCTTTCTACATCTGGATAATGCGTCTGACACAACTAGGAGTGATGAGCGGCTACCCATGCGGCGGAGAGGGAGAGCCTTGCGACGGCCAGAACAGGCCATACTTCCGCCCCTATAACAACGTGACAAGAGGGCAAGCCAGTAAGATCGTGGCGAACACCTTCTTCCCCAACTGCCAGACGCGGAGCATAAGATAGATCGAGCGCGATGTCAAGTAGGAGGCGGGGATAATACTCATTTGCAGCTATAGATTACCTGGAAAACGTAAACGCCACTAGCAGAGTAGAGGAGGTTGTAGTGGCAACTGTCGCGTCGCATAGCTGCCACATCCAGCCTTTGCTTGCTCGCTCCACCGGCTGTGCCTGAGTAAACGTGCGTGATACCGAGCCGCTGCATCAGAGCCAGTAGTTCGGGATCGTCAGGGGGCAGGGGCGCGGGTACGGTACCAAGCGCCACCAGCCTGCGTATCTCTGGGTCGCTCCCCGGTTGGGTATACGCCCCCAGCTGCCTTGCGTTCGTGAAAAGCTCCGGGTCGACCGGGTGCTCAGACCACGAGGAGAGGGCGGGCAGACTCACCGGCCTCTCCGCGAGGAGGGGCAGCCACATCCCGGCGTCGCTGGCGGTGACGCCCCTCCCTGCGTAGCTGATCTCCGATGAAATGAGGAACTTGCTCTCCTGCGGCGTCTTTTCTTTGATCCATTCAAAGGCCTTGATATCTTCATCTCGAACGTAGCTGAAGCGTGCAGGGTCCGAGACGTGCCAGGTGCCCATAACGAGGGCTGCCAGCGGTGCGACTAGTAGAAGCGCCAGCGAGAGCCTCGGTAAGCTTACCTTCAGACGCAGTGCCACTTTCTCGATGAGCCAGGCAATAGCATACCCCCCCAGTGCCGACAGGGGGAGGTAGAGGGTGATCGCGGCAGCAAAGCTGCCGATAGCCCCAGGCACTATCCAGATGCTTCCGACGATAAGTACCGCCCAGCTTGCCACAGTCAATGCGGCAAGCGCGGGCGCAAGACCATCCTTCTCCCCTCCTACATTCGCTGTCCCAACAGGCCTGCGCATCCGCAGAAAGATATGCACGAGAGCGACCAGAACACCTGATAGACCCAGCAGGGGTAGCACTCGACCTGCGTAGAACTGGAAGTTCTCAAATGCGTTGTAGGAGGCGATGTACTCAGGCGATACGCTGCTGAGCCTATCGACCAGTCCCCAGAAGTAGTTCGTGTAGAGGTTCCATAGCCAGGGCGCAGTCGCGATGAGCGCAGCTCCGACCGCGAGACCGACGCGGACCAGGCCCTTTATCAGTACATCCCGTTCGCGCAGGTTGCTTACCAGGTACCAGCCTGCAAGCGCCGCGATGAAGAGAGCGTAGAAGATGAGTATGCGGTAATGCACCACGACCAACCCGGCTATGCAGAATGCCGCCAGCGCCACTTCGTACCCTTTGGCGTCACGCCGGACTATCCGCACGAGCATCACCATGGCCACCGGCAGGAGTACCAGGCCCGCAAGCTGAGTGTAGCGGCCCCAATTGACATAGTAAGCGGGCATCACCGAGACAAAACCTGTGATGAGGGCGCTGAGGAGACCTGCCAGCCGAGAGTCAAAGAGGGTTCGAGAGAGCAAATATGCTACCGGCAGCGAGGCAACGTTGAGCACCTGCCCCATGATGAGCACAGCGCCAGATGGTGCAACACCCGTCAGCATGGCGGTAATCGCGGCGAGGGTGTGGAAGCCAAAATGGTAGGTGAAAGTATCCACGGGAAGGTAGGGCTGGTAGCCGCCTGGCACGCGCCCGGCGATCTCTATGATGGAGGTAATCATCGTGTGGTGCAGGGAATCGCCGAACATCGGGACCGCTAGACCCTGCACGTCGCCGAGCCGGAAGACCAGGGCTGTAAGCGTCATACCCGCCAGCGTGACGCCCGTCAGCAATTCCTCCATCGTCGGGCGCTTCGGAGATTTATCGGTCCAGGAGAGCCACACTATCGAGACCAGTGCCAGGCCAAGCACAAGCCAAACCGCAAACGCATCGAGGCGCAGACCGAGTAAAGAGACGTAGAGGAGCAGGAGGGGCCAAAATGCGACGCTCAAGCCGATACCTGGCAAGAGTGCTGGCCACACGCCCACCTCAGCCCTGCCCTTCATGGTTCGCGCGGCAAGCATATAGAGCGCAGTGCCGGGCAGAGTGAGCACCAGCGCGGCAAGGATAACGCTTAGCCATGTGGAGGTAGAAAAGATATCCATAAACACTATAGAGAATCAGGGTAAACGAAAAGTGGCAATTTGCCCATCGGTCCCAGTGATGCTGAGCACCGTCCCATCCTTTGTGGTCGCGACCGCCGCAGTGGCCCCTATCCAGCCGTCAGTCAAGAATATAGTGAGCACATCGAGCTGGCCTGAAGCAGGGGCGCGAGAGCTGATCCGCAGATCCGCGCGTTCGGCACCACGGGGAGTGACCTCTAGTTGTAACTGTTCCAGGGGCGAGGGTGCAAGGACCAGAAGCTCCGCCGGGTGCGCCCTGTCCCTCAAGGTGAGTCGCTCTCCTTCTCTCTCTTGAGACGGACCGCTCCTTTCTGCGAGCCGATTCATTCCGCTCACGCCCGCAGAGGCAAGATGCCAGAGGATCGCTGCCTGGACTCCCTTGGGACCCTCGGCATGGTCGACCACTATAATCGGCCCGTCATGGTAGAGGGCGACCGTCCGGCGATGCTGCCATCCATGCCACTCTACGATGGTCGTGGTGCTAACATCAACAACAGCCGACGTGTCGAAATGCTCGACATGAGCATAGAAGGGAGGGTCCTGTGCCCATTCGCCCCCCATGCCTGTCAGAATGGAGATATCTGCCCCGATGCCGGTACGAGCGATAACGAGGCCGTTCAGCTTCTCGCGTGGGATACGCTTGTCTCGAAAGAGGCTGCGACCACTTGGTAGCCAGTCAGATGAGGGAGCATCAAGTTGCTCCACGGCGAGCGGCCCGTCTATGTAAATAAGGGAGATAGTATTCGTAGCCTTGTAGCGGTGCCAGCCGGTGAAGCGAAGGTTTAGCGCGAGGTATGCGTCATCGGAGGACCAGCCATCGCGGAGAACGATCTTATCGGGAGCAAGTGGGCCCTGTTGGGTTGGAAGGCCCGAATTGCCGTACAGCAAGCACGAGCCTTGTGTGGGCCGCTGGCCCGCGAGAGCGATAGGGTGCTCCACGCCAAGCGGGGCGAAGAGCGGTTCGCCTCTAGCCTCCAGTACTCCCAGAGCACGGTCCGCCAGCCAGACGTAGCGTGGGTCCTCCAGGATGAGCGCCCCCATGTAGGCGGTGCCTGCCGGGGAGACGCTGGGAGGGCGACCAAAGCCCCAGGGCGCGCCGTCCGGTAGCGATTGCATCAGAAACCACTCGAACGACTGTGATTGGTGTTGCATATCCGTTGTGCCGCTGAAGCGGCTCTGCAAGAGCGCGTTCTGTAGCCATACAGGTTGGTAAGCCAGGTCGTCGTCGCTGTTGCGGAAGCCGGTGGCCCAGCCTCGTTGGTTGCGAGCTAGATAGCTGCGATTGGCCGCTGACAGCTCCGGCGCTGCCAGCCCCTCGCTCTCGAGAGCGGCGACCAGCGCCGCACCCGTGTCCTGGTTCTCGTATGGGCCTTCAGGCCACTTACCAAACGCAACCCCATAAAACCAATCGACCCATTCAACCGTCATGGCGCGGCGGTTGATACCGGCGAACCAGGAGCGGACACGCTGCTGCTCCTCCGGCGAGAAGAGCTTCGGGAATGCATCGCGCATGCGGGCATAGTAGTAGACGCGCAGGGCGGCCTCATGCTGCACTGCTTTGATGCTGTTGGTTGGGCCGGTAAAGCGTTGTGCAGACGCCTCTTCCAGCAAGCTGCTATGGAACTCCTTAGCCCAGCGAGCCTCCCCTGTCCCAAGAGCCAACATCCCATACTCAGGCGTGCTTCTCAAGGGGTTGGCCTCGACGCGCGCCAACAGGCGTCGAAAGACCTCCTCGCCGTCGATGGCGGGATTGACCACACCGCCAGGCGCAACAGGGGGGGCATCGCCGCACAAGAAAGGGGTTGCATCAGTGATACCTTGATAGGACGGCGCTGTATCCGGATAGAAACTATCCTGGTAACCCAGGATTGTGAGCAAGGCTCCAATAGCCGAAAGGGTCGCCATCGACATACCGAGAAAAGAGGCGCGGGCGCGCATACCCTTACGGAGCGTCGCAGGCGGTTGCCCTACCTTGATTTGGCTGGCTGACAGCAGCACTAGCAGGCTGAATATTGCCAGCACGAGGGCCAGTAAGGCAACATAGAACTCCTCTTCAGCGAAGTTTGCCGCGGCTGCCACGAGGACAGCAGGCGTCGCCCCCACAGCAGGGAGAGGAGCATTACTCCTACCCCACGAGCCATGCGTCTGCGGTGGGAGAGTACGATCTTCCCGGCCCCCGGTAGCAAGCCATACCACGTGACCAGGGCGAGCCAGCCTGCTTGAGTATCGTCCCAGTAAAGAGCAACAGTTGTGGTGAGTATGCAGAGAGCGCCCGCAGCCAGTTGGGGCCAGGGCAATATCCACTCCCTCACCCCTTCGCGTCCCGCGTGCGGATATGGCTGTATGAGCCAACAAATAAGGAGGAGGAGTGCGACGAACAGTGAGCGAACAGCTAAACCGCCCCAGGAAAAGATCCCGAAAACAAGACTCAATCCTTCGAGCCAGAGCAGCGGGGGTAAAGCCCAGGCCAGGCGTAGGGGTGCTACTTGTCTCGCGAGCAATGGTCGTTTCACGTCGCTCACGCGAGAGGAGCTATTTTCTTGACATTCAGGTAACAAATGCTGTGGTCATTCTGAATAGGGCCGTTCAGGTCAACCGCCGGAGGATAATATGGTATAGGCCTTTCATGGGCGACCTACGCAGGTGCAGATAGTATACACCTCGCCGCCAACCTGTTACATCTCCATCTTCAAGAATGCCTCTACGATGTTCGGATCGAAATGCGTACCGGACAATTCGCGAATATGCGCGCGCACTCTCTCTTCGGGCCAGGCCGAACGATAAGGACGGTCCGAGCGCAAAGCATCCCACACGTCCACTACCGCGAATATGCGTGCCGCGAGGGGTATTTGTTCCCCCTTCAGACCACGAGGATATCCCGTGCCGTCCCACTTCTCGTGGTGGCAGTACGGGATGTCGAGCGCAGGACGCAGGAAGGAGATAGGCGAGAGCAACTCGTAAGCGTAAGCCGGGTGCTTACGCATGATCTCCCACTCTTCATCGGTGAGGGGACCAGGTTTGAGCAGGATCGAGTCCGGGATGCCCATCTTGCCAATATCGTGCAACAGCGCGCCACGCCTTATATGCACCATTTCACCCCCGCCTATGCCCATTGCGCTCGCAAGCTGCATAGCCCCTTGCGTGACGCGTTGCGTATGCCCCTCGGTCTCCTTGTCCCGCAAGTCGAGAGCGCTGGACCACCCTTCAAGCGTAGTATCGTAGGCAAGCGCCAGCTCCACGTTAGAGTGCTGGAGATCGTTGAACAACTCTGCGTTGTCTATCGCGATTGCCGTCTGGCCCGCCAGCGTCTCCAGGAAGTCAACCCACCCGGAGTCTGCCTCTATTGGCGCTCGATTGAAGACTTCCAGGACGCCGTTCACACGGCCTTTGGCTACGAGTGGCACCGCATAATAGGTGGTGAAATCTTCCCCCTTCACCAGAGGGGGGCGAAACAATTCACCTGTATCTATGAGGCCCGATATTCTGATGGTCCTGCGTTCCAGGGCGGCACGTCCTGCGTGTCCTTCGCCCAGCCGCAGCCGAGGCCGGTTGAGGATAGCTGACCGGAAGCCGCACCCTGCGGAATATTCGAGCAACTGAGTGTGGGGGTTGAGCCGCAGCACGTCGGCGGCATCTACATTCAGCTGCGTAGTTACCTGATCGAGGAGGACCTTGAGGGTGACGCGGAGGTCGAAGCTGGCGGTGATAGCAGTGTCTATATCACGCAGTGCAGCGAGGTGCCTGACCTGGCGCTTTACCTGCTCTTCGGCTCGCTTGCGCTCGGTGATGTCCTCCGCAACAACCAGCATCGCGGGACGCCCAACGACTTCCAGCTTGTGTGAGACGATCTGAACGTCAATGGCGTGCCCATCTTTCCGGCGGTGCCGCAAGTGGTCGGAATACTCCAGGTCACTGCGCTCCTTTTTCGCCTTTTCCAGCAGGCGAGGCGCATCCTCCGGTGGTCCGATATCGGTAATCCGCATCTCCAGGAACTCTTCCCGGCTGTAGCCATATTTGCTAACGGCAGCATTGTTTACATCCAGGAATTGAAGCGTCTCCAGGTCGTATACCCACATTGGGAGAGGGTTGCTGGCGAACATCAGGCGGAAGCTCTTTTCGCTCTCCCGCAACACCTCCTCCGAGCGGGTGCGCTCCGTGCTGTCCTTGAACGCGATGACCGCGCCGACGATGAGATTGTGTTGTCGAAGAGGTGTGCTCACGTAATCAGCCGGGAAGGTCGTTCCATCCTTCCGGTGAAATAGTCCGTCCGTACCCTGGCAAACTACTCCTTTCTCTAACGTATTTACAACAGGGCTATCGCGATCATCCGAAGGGTAACTGTCATCGCGAGGTGAGAGGTATGCAGTATCGCCCTCACTGCGGTTCGAGTGGTGGAGAAGAGTATGTATGGACCGCCCGTTCAGTTCATTCTCGCTCCACCCAACCAATGCAGTAGCGGCTGGATTGGCAAATGTAATCTTGCCACGTAAATCGACACCGTAGAGACCTTCTCCCACCGAAGAGAGCACCAGTTCGGTCCTGGCACGAGCAGCTTCATTCAGTCGCCAGCTGATAATGCTCGCCGCGCTGATGCCGAGCACGAACCCGCCATGGATCGCCGCCCACTTCCAGGGATTGGCAATAGCATCCGGGTGATTGTAAACTGAGGAGGGGTTTATGACCCCTATTACGCCATGGTGGAGCACCACATACCAGATTGTCAGCAGAAAAGGGAGCCAGTCCTGGTATAGTGCAATAATAGCCACCATTATGAAGAAGTGGAAGTGGAACTCGATATATCCGCCTGAGAGATGTACGAGCGTCGCGGAGCACGTGATAAGCCCGAAGCTCGCAATTACAGAGCGTAACTTACGGCCGAGAAACTTTGAAGCGGCCAGTATTGCCGTAAGGGCAACCAGACCAACTTCTGCCAGGTTGGCAAGCAATCCGGAAGCGGTGAAGGCGGCGAAAGCGGCGATCCCAATGACGTGGAGCCAGAGTAAGATGACGATCCCTGTGTGGCGTTGCTGCCATACATCGTCGGGCAAGGGTCTCCCTTCGGGGAGCGCTGACTTGATGTAGCTCGTAATTTGCCGGGCGGATATGCGGTTTCTTGTCACGACCTTTGCGTGCGCGTTGGCTGTACTATCAGTAACGTTGACTATATTATTGGAAATCTGCATACTTTCGTTTTCCCCCTAACCTTTACCCCTCTATCTGCTTGTATGCAAGGCTGCCCGCGCATCCCCTATAACCCTATTTGCCAGGTCTCTGTCTTGTTATCGTTGCACGTTGATATAAAACTCGGATTGGCTCCGAATTGCAAGTAGTATCCTGTATCTGCTACCTGGGATGCGTCGGCGTGATATACCCGCGATTATTGGTTGGGCTAATTTGAGTATGAAATTTTGCAGGTCTACTGGTACTACTCACCCGACTGAGTTGCACCTGAAGATGGTCCTGCTATCTCCCTGACACGGCGGGCTGCTTTAGCGCAAGGCCCAAATGTAGAAACTGCTAATATAAGACCTAAGTAATAGCCCAGGTCTCAACATAGCAAAGCATGGTCCCTCCATAATATACAGCAATAGAGCAAGAAGTGGAAGTACCATGGGAGTAATAAAAAGAGTAGGCAGTGATTATCCTGATCCCTCCCTAAAGTCCCATGGCTTGCAGCATTGGAGAAGCAAGCATATAATAAGGTCTGGCGAATGTGCATGGGTAGATTTGCACTATCACCCAGGTCCATCTCTCTTGAGTTGGACCTTGCTTCATTTAGCCGTCTTGGACCATGAGCAAGCGCAAACAAACAAACGGAAACGCGCTTCCACAGAAGATGCTGGAGGAAGCCCAGAGGCTCGGCCATGAGTCGCTTCTCTTACGAGGAAACCTGGTCGTTGGTGTCTCCGGGGGGACAGACTCGCTCGCACTCCTCTATGCCCTGTACGCTCTTCGGGGCGAAGAGGCACGAGCGACCCTACATGTAGCCCACCTTGAGCATGGCTTTCGTGGGGAAGAGGGCAAGGCAGATGCGGCCTTCGTAGCCGAGGTCGCCACGGCGCTGGGCCTCCCATATACCGTCCGCTTTGTGAACGTGCCCGCTCTCGTGCAGAAATATCACCTCTCTGGTGAAGAGGCGGCCCGGAGAGCGCGTTATGGATTCTTCGCTACCCTGGCCCATGAGTTGGGAGCAACGATAACAGTTGCCCATACGGCGAATGACCAGGCAGAGACGGTGTTGATGAACATGCTGAGAGGATCAGGACTGCCCGGTATCGCCGGTATGCAAGCCCTGGGCGACGTGCGCGTAACCCCGCTCGATGACGCGCTTGATAGTGCCGCAACACTCAGTCCGGTCACGGCCCAGGTGTTTCGCCCCCTCCTCTCCATCTGGCGAGCCGAAGTCGAGCGGTACTGCATCGAGCAGGGGCTTAGCCCCCGCACCGATTCCACGAACACCGAGGCTATCTATCTCCGCAACCGCATCCGGCACGATCTCCTGCCTTATCTGCAAAAGCGCTACAGTCCGGCCATCAAGGAGCATCTGCACATCCTGGCTGAGATCGCCTCCGGTGAAGATAGCCTGTTGGAGAGCTATGTGGGCGAAGTATGGCGCAGCATCGCTGCCCACGAAACGGCGGCAGATCGCATCGTGATAGAGGCAAGGCGCTTCGGAGCCCTCCATGTGGCGATGCAGCGCCGCATCGCCAGGCGAGCCATCAGGACGCTGGTGGGGACGCTTGAAGAGATCACTTTTTCTCACATAACAGACGCTATCCGTACCCTCGCTGGAGTGCCGGGGAGCGCGCTACGCCTACACCTACCCCATGAGGTAACTGTGGAGCGGGTCGCGGGTGGTGGGATAATCGCCAGGCGCACCGCGAGTGAGAGCGTCAACCGCCCGTCGGACTTCATAGAGAGGTGGCCCGTCATGCAACCCGACTCTGAGTTGCCACTGGGCCCAGGCGACGTATTGGCGCTGGAGGGTAGCTGGCGTGTCGAGTGCGACACCCTGCGCGCAGACGAGCTTCCAGGGTCGCCCGGCGAGCTTGTAGCCCACTTCGACGAGGATACGCTCCATGAGCTTGGCACATTGGTCCTTCGGACGCGCAGGCATGGCGATCATATCCAGCCTCTCGGTATGGGGGGCCATAAGAGCTTGCAGGACTTATACGTAGATGCTAAAATCCCCAGGGCGCTACGCGACTATCTGCCGGTACTGGCCCTCGACCAGAGGAGCGAAGTGCTGTGGGTGCCAGGCCCCGGCGGGCGAAGATCGGCGCAGGCAGCGTTAGTGCCGGAAACCAAGAGAGTGCTTCGAGTAATTCTCGAACGCGATTCTTGAACGGGGGTACATTCGTGAAGCTTATAGGAAATTGACTATCCATAACTCGTAATTCTCTACAAGGAGCGTGCAGTGAACATTCTTGAGGAGCGCCCCGCAGGGCATTACATTCGGGATGACATCGCGGAGATACTCGTAACTGAAGACCAGATCAAAGCAGCAATTGCTGAGATGGGACGCACCCTCTCTATTGACTATGCAGGGAAAGAACTCCTCCTGGTCGGCGTGCTCAGGGGCGCTATCATGTTCATCGTGGACCTGGCACGTGCCATTGACCTGCCGCTGACTATAGATTTCATGGCGGTGGCCTCATACGGCGCTTCAACGAAGACGAGCGGCATCGTACGCATACTCAAAGACCTCGATAGCTCCATCGAGGGAAAGCATGTTCTCGTCGTTGAGGACATCATAGACAGCGGCCTCACACTCACCTACATCCTGGAGACGTTGCGCACGCGCAACCCGGCTAGCGTGCGCGTGTGCGCTCTCCTGAGCAAGCCGGAGCGGCGGCAGGTGGAAGTACCTGTAGACTACCTCTGCTTCCAGATACCCGACGCCTTCGTAGTTGGCTATGGCCTCGATTACGACCAGATTTACCGCAACCTCCCATTCATAGGCGTGTTGAAGCCGGAGGCATATAAGCCTACCGACCTCCCGGCAGAAGTCCCCGGCGCTACAGAATAAGGGTCTTGCTCGTCAACTATTCTATAAACAATCATCCAAATCATTGTAGATGATTTGAATGATTGTTTAGTTTAGCGCGCAGCGCGCTGCCAGACGGCCTCAAGCTGGGGCGCTATTGCATCAGCCCTTAGAGTCTCGGCCATGCGCAGAGCATTCCGGCTGATACGCTGATAATAGTCTTGATCACTGAGGAGACGAAGCACCGCATCCGCTATGGCCTGGGCTGAGCGTGGCGGCACGGATACGCAGGCATCTTTCGGGACAAGATACTTAGTTATGCCAGTAGTGTCGGTAGCTACCGATGGTGTGCCAACCGCGCACGCCTCTGGAACCACCTTGTTTTGCGCTTCGATTATTGAGGGGCAGACCAGGATGTCGGTCCCGGCCAGGTAACTCCTTACCTCCTCATGGGGCACCTGCCCCGTGAAGATGAGATGCGAGGCCATTCCCAGGCTCTCGGCCCGCTTCATAAGGAACTCCCGGTAATCACCATAATGCTCCGTGCTGCGTGACGGGCCGCAGATGACGAACCAGGGAGCCGGCTTCCCCTCCTTCTTTTGAGCGGAAACGATGGAAGGCATAGCATCGATGAGGTACTCCAGACCTTTGAAGGGATGTAGCCTGCTGAGAGCAAGTATCACCGGGCGCGCCAGGCCTATGCCATGCTTCTCCGCAAGCAGCCTTCGCCCCTCCTCCCGGAGTTGGGCGAGCGACATGCCCGCAGGTGGGTAAGCATCATCTTCCAGGGCACGGAGCACAACTTCTACCCTGTTTGCCGTCGCCAAACCCTGCTCCTCAAGGTAATCGAGTAGTAACGGCGAAATGACCCTGATAAGCGCGGCACGGCTCAATGCCAACTTTACTGCTGCGCGAGGCAGCCTGAACCGTCGGTAGCCATAATCGGCTTCCGGCAGATCAATTACGTCCGCGCCCTGCACGTTCGCAAGGTAGGGCGTCTGCCCGCGCCCCAGCGCCGCGATGAACCCGAATGGGTACGCACCCTCGGCGTGTACAAGATCGTAGCGATGCCGTCGTAAATGCCTGCGGTAGGCGGAGAGTAAAGGGAAGAGATAATCGTACTTGAACAGCCTGCCGGAGAGGGCACGAGCCGTGTGCGACAGGCGTCCCCCCTTCGCAGCCAGGTTGACCCGGAATACCGTCACACCTGAATACTCTACCCTCGAATAACGTGGCTTAGCTGGATCGGTAATCTGGGTAAATACATCCACATGATACCCCCGCTCTCGCAGAGCAAGGATAGTCTGTTCGTGGCTGGCGCTCCCCATGGCGTCCGGGCCATAGGAGCCGATGAAATAGAGTACTCGGAGGCGACGCTCTCGCCCGCCGGAGGTAACAGGCACATTCATAATGCGCCCATTATACCAGTATAATTACGGTTCTTCTTGCCCGATAAACATGAGGCATCTCGAACTATCACCAGACGGGCAAACACTCATATAACTTCTTGAAAAAGAACAAAAATAAAGGTTCGGCTGCGCCGAACCTTTATTTTTGTTCTTTTTCAAACTTCCCGTTAGGGCACCGTTTGATGATAGACTAACGCAAGGCGAGCGAGAGCATCTTCGATATCTGCGCGCGTGTTACGTTGTTGCCTGGGCGGAAGTAGGGGCGGTTCTGCCCATCACACGGCTCATTCGTCCCGCCACACGGGTAGCCCGACAGGATACCATGTTCCACAGCCGTCTCTACGTAGCTGTAAAGGCTATTGCTCGAAGGGATATCGGCGAAGGTCGGCGATGCGGGAGTGGAGAGACTCCATCCACGAGATACCACGATCATCTTCGCGCTCTGGGCGCGTGTCACGTTGTTGCCTGGGCGGAAGTAGGGGCGGTTCTGCCCGTCGCACGGCTCGCCTGGACCGCCGCACTGGTATCCACTCACCACGCCGTGCTGAACGGCGGTCTCTACAAAGGAGTAGAGTGCATTGCTACTATTAAGGTCCGCGAAGGTCGGGTTGGTGGGGGTTACGAGCGACCACCCCGCCCCCAGCACTACTATCTTGGAGAGCTGCGCCCGCGTCGCGGTATTGCCGGGACGGAAGAGAACAGTACCATCATTCTGGTTGTAGCCGTTGATCAACTGGCGCATAGCCAGGTCGTTGATCCAGTCGACAGCAAAGTAGTTCGTGGGCACATCGTTGAATATGGTGCTGGGCGACGACGAATCGACCACGAGGGGCACGAGACTGTACCAGCCATTTGAATTGTAGCTATCATGCGCGACCAGGTACACCCAGTACGTGCCGTTCGGCATACCGGAGGTGTCCCAGGGGTAGACGCCGCCGCTCATGGAGATATTGCTTGCTATCAGAGTGCCGTTGAAGCCTGAGTTATTGCTGTCCCAGTAGAGGTCCACCTGGCCGGAACCCTGAAGCGGAGTCCACCTGACGAGTGTGCCTGCGCGGGTGCCGGTATCGCTCCCGCGGCCGCTGAGCGGGCGCGAAGTGAGATGGGCTTTATCTATCCTGAAGAAGTCCGGCAAGATCGGGCTGCCGAGGTTAGCGTCATCTTCCTCATGAACGTCAAAACGAAGATTGCTCTCCGTGCCCGTCCACCCCTCGGTGCCGGTTACCAGGCCAATATCCGAGAGGTCGAGGGCCAGGGGCATCCACTGGTTGTAATAAGCTATGACCGCGTCTGTCTGCTGCCAGTTCATGGAGTTGTTACGCGCCCACGTCATGCGCGGGCCTGCATTCCACGGTGAGGTCGGCCTCTCGCTTGGAGCCTGTATCCACAGTCTCATGCTCATATAGCGGTAGCGCGACGTGTCTATCGCGTGCGTGCCGTCGCGGAAGAGCCAGGACACCTGCGGGTCGTTATTCTGGGCCGAGCCTTGCAGGTAGTCAGGCTGGTAGCTGATATTGCCGACATTACGCACGTCCTGGAACTGGCTTGAGTTGCCGCCCTCCCAGGAGGTCCCAAGCACGGCCTGTGCATAATCTTCTCCACTGTTGGGGCTGGGGGAGTCGAGACGCGCAATGGGCGCGGTGTTTACATACAGGGGTCCGCTGGAGCTGCGCGCCCCGTTCATCTCGGCGTGTATAAAATACGTGCCGGGAGCCATGCCGGTGCCGCTCCAGGAGTATGACCCGTTGCTCGCGGGCACCGTCGCGATCAGCATTTCGTTGCCGCTGTTAGCGTCGGGAGTGGTGCTGAGATAGAGATTGACGTCAGGGTTGCTGGTCCCTGTATGGTTCCAGGTGATTCGGACGGTCTGGTTGGTAGCGGGCACGAGCCGCACCCAATCTATCTGTATGTCGTTGCCTATGACAGCAGGGGCGATATCGAATCGCAGGCCGCCAACTCCGTTAAGTTGCTGCCAGTTGCCCGACCCCCCATCACCTCCCGCTCCCAGGTTGAGGTCATAGATATTCCAACCTGGGCGCACGTCAAGGAAGTTGGAGTTGCCCGCCGGCGCATCGCTATGAGGCATGAAATACCAGATGACACTCCGCAGCGCGCCAACGTTCTCGACGTAGATGCGCGCTTGAAGGTGAGTATATTTTGTGGTGTCTATCGGGTAATTTACGCCGTTTTTCTCACCGAGGTAATTGTAGATGCCGCCACCTGAAAAGCTCTGGAACTGAAGGTGCAGAAGAGCATCAATCGTTTCGCTGGTCGCGCTCCAGATGCCGTTGCTCACATTGGGCAAACTATAGCCCATAGGGATGTCTATATCCTGGATGTTGTTCATATCCCAGGGGTCGGCCAATTGCTGAGTAGCATAATCGTCCGATTCCGCGATGGTGACGTTATTGGGAGCGGTGAGGGTGATAGTGTCGAGGGGCGCGCCCGCCGCATTCTCTTTGGCTGGAGCCGCCAGGGCCAGGAGGGCCAGCAATAGCCAGCCTACGGCGATACTTTTCTTGAAGCTCATATTCCGGTTCCGGCGCATGATATTGTTCCTCTTTTTCTATATATGCCGTTTTTGATAACAGATGAGAGCCGCTCTCTTCTGCGGCTTCCCAAATTGTACCAAAATCGGTGCGCGAACCGATAGAGCTAAAGGTCTTTATCCCCATAGGATAAATGTGCTACTACTTCGCCATAAAGTCCCTCCATCCGGTCCATTATGGTCTCCTCCGAGTAGCGATGCAGGGTACGCTTGCCGCCCGCCACGAGTGAAGTGCGCAAGGCCGGGTCTGTGAGGACGCGCACTATCCCCCTGGCAAGGTCTGCGGGGTCTTCACGATTGACCAGGACGCCGTTCTCACCAGATTGGATCATCTCGCTTACCACAGGGATGCGGGTAGCCACCACAGGGCAGCCTGCCGCCATCGCTTCGAGTGGGGGGAGACCGAAACTCTCATAGCGCGTCGGATAGATCAGGCAGTCGGCGCTACGCATGAGACGTACCTTGTCCTCCTCGCTCACCTTTCCCAGCAACACCAGATGGTCAAGGGTCCCATTCCGAGAGCATAGCTCGGTAAGGTGGGTGGCTTTGGCCGGGTTCTGCCCTGCGAAGAGGAAGGTGGTCGTCGGGCACCGCTCTAGCACCATCGGCATCGATTCTGCGAGCGTGTCATACCCCTTGCGCTCCTTTAGCTGCCCAAGGAAGAGCACGTGCGGCGAGGGATATTCGGAGGCAATCGAGGGAGCGAAAGGCACCGATTCTATATAAGGCACATCTATCCATAATGGAATGCGGGCTATCCTCCGGCTCTCTATCCCCATCCTGCGCAACACGCCGACCTCATGGCGTGAGAGCGCGATCAACCTATCAACCTCTCTCAAGGGGTAATGCACGCACCAGTTCTGCCAGGTGCTCAGAGGCTTATGCAATCGTGTCCTGGCGAACCTCCTGACAAGCTGGGGGAGCGTGTAGATAAGCCTTTGAGGGTACATCTTGCCCATGTAAGGACGCTCGCGGTCATCAACGAGGTAGGGGTCGTGGAAGGGTCCGACCACCGTAAAGACCACAGGCACCGTGAGCATCCTCGCGATCATAGTCGCCTGCCAGTTGAGCGCGTTTCGCAAATGGAAGAGGTGAATAACCTGAGGCCGGAAGCGCAACATGGCAGGCAAGAGGCCAGGCGCGATCCACGCCTTGTTCACTCGCACCCTCTGAACTGCTATACCATCAACGTCCTCGCGCTCCTGCCCCGTGATGTCCGAGCCTTCTTCGAGAAGAGTAAAGGCTGCAACCTTGTGCCCACGCGCCACCAGCGCCCGCCCCAGTATCGCTTCCGGCCACTGCCGAAACTGCTGCGTCACGCCCGCCGTCGTAACTATCGCAACACGCGATTTTGGATTTTGGATTTTGGATTTTGGATTTTGCTGGTTATAAAAACTCATTCGTAAGTAACCCTCAACTTAAGCATCTCAGGAGGTAAATACAGAAATAAATCCAAAATCCAAAATCCAAAATCCAAAATTAGAAGAACCTCAGCGCCAGCTTCATGAAGGGGACGCGGAGGTCCTGGAGGCGCTTCTTGTCGGCGTCGTCCATACCACCGAGGAGCTTGAAGGTCCCCAGGAAGACCACCACTCCCATACCCAGCATGAAGAGCGTCGGTAGCAAAGTGGGCGGAAAATAAGCAAGCACCGGCAGCAAGGTGAGGCCCATGACTATCGAAGCCATGCCAACCCGCACGAAGAACCTGGATGGAAATGGGAGCTGGAGCGTCTGAACCGCGTAGATGAGCGCGGCAGCCCTCGATAGGAGTGCCCCCGTCGAGGCAGCGATAGCCGCGCCAATCGCACCATAAGGCGGTACGAGCAAGAATAACAATGGCACGCTCACCAGGGCGAGTAGCCGCGTGACCGCCACCGCACGGTATTTCTCGTACACCATGAGCACGTTGAGCGCTACGCTTATCATCGCCTCCCCAAATAAACCGACGGCCAGGATTACCACGCACGCCACCGCTTCATGAATAGTGAGCGCGGTCACCACCGCATCCCGCCCAATCTGCCCGTAAAATATCTGCAAGAGATTACGCGACAGTATTATCAAACCCAGGGAGGCGGGCAATAGGGCCAACAGGAGGAATTTGGTTATCGTCGCGTAGGCGGTTTTCAAGCCGTCTATACGCCCCTCCGCGTAAAGGCGAGCGAATAGGGGCGTCTGCACCCCCGTGAGCGGCACGACGAGAGCGCCCAACAACTGCCGAGTGAACTTGTATGCCAAACTTATTATTGCGACCTGTACTTTCGCCTGGTCCGGCACGGCGATGATTAGCGCTATGACCAGGGCTACGAAAGGCAAATCGTACAGGTAGACCGTCCAGTTGATCATGTAGTCGAGGCCAGCGATAGAGACAAACCTGGCCCTTAGCGAGCGGTTGGCGGGGCGCTTCATCTCGGCGGCTTTGGGGTGAGGCTCATCAGAGAGGCCAGCCAGCAGCCTCCATGCCAGAACGAGCGAGATGGAGACTGATATGAAAGTAGTGATGAGCAGCGCCAGCAACGCGCCCATCACCCCCCACCCCAGCAGCACGAAGATCGAGGTGAGAGTCGGATTCACCACAGCGGCAAGCACACTCAGCGCGTTTGTGGCTTTCTGTCGGAAATGCGTGTAAATAAACTGCACCGACACGTCGGAAGCTGCGCCCAGCAATAGCAATACGCTCACGAAGAGGAGTAGCCAACCCCCATTCGGGCCGAGGTTGAATGTCCCTATCCAGAAGCCTGGTGCTACCACAAGCGCGGCTATGAATGCGAGCAGCACGCCTCCTTTGATAGCGGTGATCCACAATAGGAAGCGCACCACTCCGCGGCGGCCATACCGCATCTCAATTTCAGGGTAGAGACGTTGCAAGGCGCGCTCAATGCCCAGATCGGAGAGCATGCCCAGGGTGGTAAGTAGTGCGGTCGTGACTGTATAGAGGTAGAAGTTCTCGATGCGTAGCAAGCGCACCACGATGATACTGGAGGCAAAGCCTATCAGCACCTTGACTGGGAAGAAGGCTGCATTCCAGAACGCCGCCCAACCCGCACGCTCGACAAGTGGCCGATGCGCGCTCACTTCCTGACCACCACTACCAGACCCGCGCCTGTACCGGGCAACAGCTTTGAGATGGCGGTCCCTATCTTGTATGTCAAGCCAAGCGGCTGCGTCTTGCGAACGAGCCAGTTGCGAGGGTCGTGGAACCACACACCCTTCACAGCTTCGACCTTGAATCCCTCACTCTCCACCAATTCCACGAAGCTCCTGAGCGAATGGTGACGAATGTGCGCCTGCTTTCCAACGAGGGCCTTATTTAGAGCGCCCGGTGGGGGCATCGGCGTGCCCTTCTTTCCCGGCTTCAGAATTGCTCGGCCCACCCCAATCGCCCAGTATATTGCCTTATGCTGGGGTGTGTACTTGAGAGGCACGGCCAGTATTGCGCGCCCTCCCTCTCTCAACACCCGGTAAATCTCCGACAGCACGGCGCGGTCATCCAGCACGTGCTCCAGGACGTGCGAGCAGAGCGCCTTGTCGAAGCTGGCGTCCTCAAAGGGTAGGCGCTCGACGTCGCTATTCACGAGCCATATCTTATCAGACGGGAAACCACGCAAGCCCCGAAAGACTCGCAACACGCTGCTCGACAGGTCTATGCCAACAGTAATGCCCGCCCGCTTCGCCAGGGCCATCGTGTAATATCCCTCTCCACAGCCCACGTCGAGAAAGCGGTCTGTCTTCTGCAAATCGAACAGGCGAGTAAAGAGACGTATATGCTCGGCCAGCCAGTGGCGGCCCATGCGCGTCGGGACGAGCTTGCCGTCCTCAAGGTTGAAGTACGCCCCCTGCCCCTCTGTAAGTGTGCGCTCATAGAAATCGCGCAGCTTTGCCCGCAGGTCGCGCTCCTCATCAGCATCGCGCACGCCATAGCGAGCGAGGGGAGTCGGGTTGTCTTGTTTAGTACCGGTCACAGGAGTCTATTGTATACGCCGCACGGTCTGGAGGCAAACCTGTGACCCTCACGGCAACACCTCAACGCCGTCCACCTGTATCCCCAACACTCGTGGGTCGTCGCTCGTCCCGACCTTTGGTCCAGGCAGCTTGGGCGTCTCGATATGCAACAGGGCGTATCCCGGTTCCCTGCCCGATGTGGTGAGGCCCTCTGGGACGGTTATTGTGTACTCTGCGAAGTCGCCAACGTTCGACACCCGGACGTCACCTATATAGCTATCGTCCAGGGAAAGGCTGACGTTCACAGGCCCATCGCGGCGAGGCGGCTCATTCTTGATCGGCGTTTGCGAGCGCAAGCGCAGCTTTAGCGACCCCCCTCGCAATGTCTTGCCGTCGTCGCTGGCCGGCCAGGGCACTCTCAGGATGGCGTGCTCGCCCGTCCAACGCCAGTATTGTGCCTCCTCATCCGCCTTCTCCTGCCTATAGAAACCCGCCACCAGCGACGGGTAGTCCATGCCCCCAATGTCTATGGCAAAGGGCAACGAAGGGGGCGGCGCGGTGGGCTGCACCGAGTAGATGCCCCAGGGCAGCGTCACCGAATAGAAGTTGCTTGGCTTCTGGATATACAATTGCTGGAACTCCCGCACGTCGTAGGTCCAGCTCCCCTCCTCTTTCAGAGACAGGTTGGCGAAGTGGAGCTTTCCGCCATTCGATCCCATGATGACCCATACTTTGTAACCCTGCTTCTGCCACCTGGCGACTATCCCCTCGATAACGTTGTTACGTATATCAGGGTAGTTGCGGTTCACCACGAAGCTGTCTATGCCGAAAATGTACTGCAAGGGAGTGGCGACAATAAATGGCTCGTCGCGCTCGTTGCTGAAGAGCAGCACCGACTTTGTTCCCGCGAACCTCTCAGCTAGCTCGGTCAACTGGCCTACAGCCCCACTCTCTTCAACATTAGCCACCACCACACGCGCCGTGTATCCAAAGAACACAGCAAGGGCCAACGCCAGCCCTCCGCCTATCGCCAATCCCACTGCGCGCGGGCGCATCCGCGACCACAGGAACTGGCATGCCCAGGCGAAACCGATAATGAGGGCGGGCAAGATGAGCGAAATGTAACGCCGCATGGTGTAGATATAGTGAGCGTCAGTGTAAGTCTCCGTGATGAAGACGAAGCTCAACACGATAAGCGCCCCGAAGAAAAGCCCCGTAGCCGCGTTCAACCTGCTCCACACCCACCTGAGCAGCCCAGCCACACCAACCAGCAACCCGACAGGGGAGAGATACCACCCGATCCTCAACAGGTTGTAGCGCCCTCCTTCGTCAACGGGCGCGCCTATATAGCTCTCCCAGGTTGTAGCTATATCCTGAGGGATGGGCTGTCCGGCGTTGTTGAAGCGCACATTAGGCTGCCAGGGGGCAATCGCATAAAGGTAGAGTGCGTATGCCCCCAGCCCTACCACTATCAATCCTGCCCATATCCCCCTGCGCCGCCCAACCCACGACTCAAGGCGTACCCAGAATGGCTTCAACCGAGGATACAACCTGTCAACAACGAAGAGGAGGAGCAGGCCCAGATACAACGCCAGCAGTAAAGGCCCCCACAGGCGGCGCACGTCCTGAATCTTGTTGAAGTACAGGTCGGTGGTATACGCAAAACCGTAGAAAAAGAAGAAGATAGAGTAGAGCGCTAGCATTATCGCCAGGCTCGCCGCGAACCAGGTATGCGGACGCTGCCATCTCCGCGTGAGCCGCCAGTATAGAAGGTACGCTGGCACGGGCGCGAGGTAAAATATAAAGTCCGGCCTGGCGAGGGCAAGCTCGCCAAACGACACCCCCGCGATGAGCCCCCAGAAGCAGGCCCAGGCGCGGCGCGCCTCCCACGAAGAGGTATCAAGCGCCTTAGCCTCTTCATCGGGGGACCTGGGTCGCCGATCGCCCGCGAGATGCACCATGCGGAGGAAGGCGAAGAAACCACCAAACGCCAGCAACCCCATCAACACCTCGGCTATGGGGTAGCGCGCGAACCATATCGTGACGGGGCAGAGGACCAGCAGCCCCAGCGCTACGAGTGCCGCGCCTGGGGTCAGCATACGCCGTGCGAAGAAGTAGACGGCCAGCACACACAATAATGCAAGGAGCGAAGTGGTATAGAGCGCGCCCCATATACCGATAAGGGAGTACATAATCCCTATCCACACGGGGAAGAGCCAGTAGAATTGGGGAATGACGAGCGAGGCCTTCTTGTCGAACACGTAGAAACCGGGCATGCGCAGGCGGTCGAGGCTGTAACGGTCGAGGCGCTGAGGCTGCATAAGCTCGCGCCCCTCACCGATGTCGTCGTTCAGCTGGCGCATCAGCACGTCGCGCTGAAGGACCGCCCCCGTGCGAGCGAGGGCCACCCCCGTATTTATGTAGACCCCGGAGTCGAGCGCGCCGCGCACCATCTCCGCAGGTCGTACGAAGAGCGCGGCTGCCACGACGACGATTACAAGCAGAGCTGCGCGCTCGATCCGAGCGTTGCGCCGCTCGGTCTCGCGCTGTGCGTAAGCTCCGGGTAGCGCCAGTGCCAACCTGATCAAAGCGACGCTGAATGGAAAGTGACCCAGGATAAGTGCAAGCGCCAGTGAAAATAGGAGCACCAGCGCCAGCAGCAGCCACACCGAAAATAGACCAACCTCCGCCAGCAAGAACCCCAAGCCGCCAGTCACAAGCACGCTCACGAGCACCGCCGTAAAGAGCCATTCTGTGGTGTCGGAGAATGCAGGCCTGTAACGCGCCCTCGACATCAGAGAGTTGAGGAGCGCGGCCCCAGGCACGTACAGCAACAGCACAAGTAGGGGCAGCCCTATTATGGCGCGCAACACATCTAGCACGGCGACTGCACGCTCTCCTCATCGCGACAGGGACTCTTTTCGCTTATGATCTCCATAAATAGTCCTTTCAGCAATGCAGTTACGCGCTCCATGCTGAATCGCTCGGCAGCCAGCCTCGCCCCGCGCTCTCCCATCTGGCGGCGAATATCAGGGCGGCTCGCAAGCCATGCTATTTTAGCGCCTAACTCCCCAGGCTCTCCAGGTTGCACGAGGGAACCTGTCTCTCCTTCTACCACCTTATCAGGGATGCCCCCCACCGCGCTCACGACAACCGGCAGAGCGTGTACCATCGCCTCAAGTGTCACGAGAGAGCTTCCCTCATATAACGCCGGGTGCGCGAAGAGGTTGCTCATACTGTAGAGGGTATGAAGCTCCTGGTCGCCCAGCGCCCCCGCGAAGATGACGTGATCGCTCAAGCCGAGCGCGGCGGCAACACTCTTAAGGTGGCTTCGCAACGTACCCTCTCCTATCAACACCCAGGACCAGTTCTCCCCTAACTCATCTCGCACGGACGCCAACGCTCTCAGCAAGACCTCGAAGCCTTTATTCTCCTCCAGCCGCCCCACGCTAATGCCATGCAGCGCAGCCGGGTCAGCCGCGAGAGCAGGCCAACGCTCTATTAGTTGTCCCTTCGCCGCCTCACTCACCAACGTAGCTATCAGGGATATGTCTACTCCGTTCGGGATGACCACGACCTTCCCCTTTGGTATCTTCAAGAGAGAGGCGACCTCGCCACGCATAGCATGGTCAGTGGCTAATACTCGGTCCGCGGCGCGGCAACCCTCGCGCACCCATGCCCTGAAGGGGGCATAAGCCAGCCTCTTCAGCGGGTCGCGCACCTTGAACTCCTCAAGTCCATGCGGGTTGGCTACCAAGGGTACGCCCCATTCAGCAGCACTTCGCACCCCCCAGGCGCATAAACCATGCGCATAAATGCAGTCTATCTTCCCCATACGCGCAACGCGCTCCACCCGCTCACCCATAGAGGCGGCGAACGCGCGGTAATTTGTAAGGCGCGAGGGTATGCCGTTTGCCCTGAGAGGGAAGCGATTGTATCTTACGGTCCTCACCGTAAGGTGCCCTGGAGACCCTTCCGGCACGGTAAAGGGCTGGCCCACAGGCAACGGCTGGGTGTACAAAGAGACATCAACCCCTCGGGCCAGCAGGTGCCGAACCTGCGCGCTCGCGGCACGCTCCAATCCCCCGTACCCATGCTGAGGGAAGAGCGCGCGGACACAGAAAGCCAATCTAAGGTTCAAAGCCCAGGAAATCCAGCTTCAAGCGAGCAACCGCCTGTATAATGTCTCCACCCGCGCAGAGACGTGGTCGGAGGCGAACTTCTCTTCAGCACAATGTCGCGCACCGGTTCTAAGAGCCTGGCTCAGTTCGGCATTGTCCACCACAGCACGAATGCCTTCCGCGAAGCTGCTCATATCGTGCGCGAGCCAGCCACTCTCGCCATGCGAAATGACATCCCTCGTGCCCCCGGTGTCGAGCACCACGATAGCCGCCCCCGCCGCGCACCCTTCCAGCAGCACCCTACTCAGAGGCTCCTGCCACGCCGAAGGGAAGAGTAGAGCGGTGGCGTGCCGCATAAGCAAGATTGCTGCATCGTTGTCAAGCCAATCATAGAAGCGGAAGTCCAGGTCCAATTGTGCGGCTTCGGTCTGAATGAAGTCCCGCAACAGTCCCTCTCCCGCCAGCACCACAGGTAGCTTGATGCCTGATCGCTTTACCACTTCCGGCAGCATCTGCGCGCCCTTGTTCAGGTCCCACTTTCCCACAAATAGGAGAAATCTATCGCCAGGAGCAATGTCGGTCAGGGGCCATTTACTGAGCAGAGCGTTATCTACACTGGCAAGGTCTACCATGTTGGGGAGAGTAACCAGCTTTCCGCCATTTACGCGCTTACTCCTCTCTAACTCTCCCCGCACATAATCGCTCACAGCAATAACAGCGTCACAGCGCCCTAGCGCACGGCCAGCACGAGCGCTCTTTACCCAGCGTAGCAGCGCCACCGGAAGACTCGACACTTTACGCCCTTTGCTCTGCCCTACACACTCCATATAAGCGGGGAGGCGGTGACATTCCTCGCACTCGAATGATGAGCCATCTGAGTTGGTAAAGAGGCGAGTGCTGACCGGACAAAGAGGCCAGTAATCACGCACGGTTCCGACTGCTCGCACCCTGCCGCCTTGCCTGCGCGCCAATCGAGCCGCCTGCGACGAAGCTATAACCGATACTATATGCTGCCCGTGTATTATGTCAACTTCTCCTCTGATGGCGGCGTCTGATACATATCGTGTGAGCAATCGCACGGCACGCCGCTCCTCCCATGCCTTGCCCATACCCAATCGAGTCGCCCAGCTTGGGGCTGCCGGGACCAACACTTCTTCGACTGGGAGACCTTCGTATTCTACTACACGCCGCGTGGGCCGGACAACGGATTCCCCATACCTGGGGCGCACTACCCTCACACTATGGCCTCGCTCTACAAGCGCCTTACCGAGGTAATATGTGCTCCACCCGCTGCCCCCGCTCGCCGGCGGGAACACATCGGTGATTAGCCACACGCTCAATCTTGAGTTTTGACCCTTCCCTTCGGTCAAGGGCATGGTTTTGAGTTTTGAGTTTGCCATCACAAGTCACGCATCACGTTTCACGATATGCCTCAGCAGCGCGTCGAGCGCCTGGCAATGTGCCTGCCAGCTGTAGTATTTTGTGACGCGCTCGCGAGCAGACGAGCCTTCGGCGGTGCGAAGCACTCTGTCGTTGGTGAGGCGTCGGATCGCGGCGGCAAGAGCCTCAATGTCTCCAGGGGGATATAATTCTCCCTCGCAGCCGCGCCTGACTATATCGTTGAGAGGCGGGATGTCGATAGTTACCACAGGGAGGGCCATCGCCATATACTCGAAGACCTTGAGAGGCGACCAGTAGAAACCAAATGTGGTGAGAGGTGCGTGCGCTGCCACGTCGAACGGGGCAACACCTACATCGGCAAGTGCTAGCAAATAAGGTATCTCTTCGTGCGGCTGAATGCCCGTGAAGACAAAGCGCCCAGGCTCCAGACCCCACGAATCAACCCGCTCCTTAAGAGGCACAAGCTCTGGTCCACCGCCGATTGCGAGAAAGGCCACCTCCTCCCCCGCCTCCAACAGCTTTCGCGCTGCCTCCGCGAAATGGTTGGCACCGTGCCACGCCCGGAAGCTCCCCAGGAATGCCACGACAGGCATGCCTCGCTTGAGTCCCAGCTTACTGGCTAGCCTTTCCAGTTCTGGTGTCTGTGTCATCCTTATAGCCGGGTCGAACCGCTCAACGTTCGCGCCCCAGGGCAGCTCATGTATCTTGCGCCGTGGCACTTCTGGAGGCACGGTCGTCGCCAGCGGAGTGACTATGGCCGCGCTCCATCGCGCCTGGCGAACGGCCCAACGCCTCATCGCACCCAGTGCAACTTTATCGAGGCGGCTCTTGAGGCTGCCAGGCGGGTCGGTCATTGGTGCATTCACTTCCAGCAAGGTGGGGATGCGCCTCCGGTGCGCGGCCAGCACACCCGCACCCGCGAAGTTGTAGAAGCGCTCCATCACCACATCTGGCTTGAAGGTGCGCATCTCCCGCGAAACTTGCCTCAACCCAAGCAGAGCCAATTCTTTGCGCCATAGCGATACCCGAAGTGGCACGCCGCACTCTAACGTGCTCGTAGATTTGCTATTTGCCCTGGAGATGACGCGAACGTCGTGGCCCAATCTTCCGAGGCCACACGCTACTTCGGACACGTGGGTAGCCCCGCCCGAAGAGCCGTCAGCCTCGATGGCGCTAGCTACGTAGAGCACTCTCAAGCCGCGTCCTCGCGCTCGGCCAGCAGGAAGTACGGACCCGCCCGCCACCTGCCGAATAGCGCCAGGTCGAGCCACATCAACTCCGTTAGCAGACGCATAGCCCGATACGTTACGCCACGCCGCGCTATGCGCCCCCGCATTCTGGAGCGTACCTTATCCTCCCCTACTTCAGCCTGTGGGCTCTTGGCCTTTTTATTCAATCTGCGCAGGGCGGACTCCGCTATCTTTACAAGCAGATTCTCTATCGCGCTCTGGAATAGACCGTTCCAGAAGATCACCTCACGCACCCGGAAGCCACAACGTCGCAAGGTGGCCTCAAGCTCTGGGTAGGTGGCGAGGGCCTTTACATGGTCCGATTTGCGGAGGGTGTCCCTGCTATTATCAATCAGTCCACGCCTGCCAAGCCATGCCGACAGCAGCCGTGCCCCTCGCACGGCAAAATCAAGGCGAGACCCTTCCCGCGTATTCGAATAGATGAAGACCCGCCCACCCACTTCTAGCACACGGCGTGCTTCTCGCAGATACGCCTCTATATCGGCAAGGGGGAGATGCTCTAAAACGTCAATAGACATAGCCGCCGTGAACGCGCCATCCTCAAAGGGGAGCGTGCGAGCATCGGCGCGGCAGAGGTCCACCGTTTCCAATGCCTCAACCGCGAAGAGGGGCGCGGGGTCAATCCCGACCGCCCAATCTACCTGCTTGCGGTTCCAGTAGACGAACTTGCCATTGCCGCAGCCCAACTCGACGAGCCGGTCCTGTTTCGTCAGGTGGAGCATGCGCCGGATGGCACGCTGGCGCACTCCAGCCCCCAGCAACGGCATCCCTATCCGCTTATAGTCCAACGTCTCCGCGAATTCGCTCTCCTGCGAGACGTAGAGCGATGTGTGGGACTGCTCAGAAGGGACATTACCCTCGGTTGTCGCGAGCATGAGGTCTACGTAACCCGCACGACGTGGGTAATGCGTGCCGCACGAAGGGCATCTCAGGCCAGTATCATCAGTTTCCACTAATCGGGTGCAGCCATGAACAGAGCGGCACTCCGGCATAGTACATACCAGCGACGCAATCAAGCGTTCAGAAATCAAATCATCTTCCTAATCTACTTCCCAATCAGTATGATGGAGTGTGTAGCCCGTAGGGGCGTGGCGTCGTCACGCCCCTACAACATGGCTGTACCACAGAATCTCACACCCGCCGATTCTAACATCGGCATCTTGTAGGCGTCAACACCTGGTGCGCCTGTAGAAGCGCTCGCGGTTGGTCAGGTAATCCCACAGCAAGCTGGTCGCTTTGAAGGGTATCTCCAGCTGTCCCTTCAGCACCGTTGCCCAATCGAGGCCCTGGCGCTGGGGCGAGCACAACAAAGCGTATTGCATTAGCAGACCCCCGTTCCACGCCACAAAGAGCGCCGCGACCCCTCCAATAAGCCACTTCGGAACGCCACGCGAGACCGCCCACGACACCAGCATCGCGAACCCCAGCACCCAGATGAGCGTGCTATTGATGAACCGCCTTTGCCCGAACGACCCCGCGCTCTGCCACGTCAGAAACGACCCCGCGATATAGACCTGTAGTAAGAAGGCCGTAGCCAGTGCCAGCGTGAGTACGCGGTCCCTCTGCCACAATAAGACCAACCCGGCAAGGGAGAGCACTATTATTGGCGTCCACGGTATCAACCCGTGCTCCGGCGAGAACAGCACGTTCAGCGCGTTAGGTGAGGTCCAAGTGAACTTGCCGGTCACTACCTTCGACGGCCCAAGTTGGCCCGTAATAACCTGGTAGGCGACCAACTGCGGTATGAAAACGACGCCTGCCGCCACCCCCATCGCGAGAAGGCCAACGAACCAACGCCTCACCCTCTGTAACCTCTCAGGGGCATCATGCCAGCGCGAAGCCAGGGCTGCCACTCCCTCGATCAGAGGCACAACCAGGAAGAGCGCATCTTGCTCCCGGACAAGCATCATCAACCCGGCAAGCGCTCCCAGGATCACCCACTCTCTTAGTCCCCTTCCCTCGTCTCGGCGAGTCCGCATCCAGTACCAGAGGAAAAGGGTCACAGCCAGGAAGGACGTGGCGTGCGACCAGGGGGGCGCGATCACGGTATAGAAGATCAGTGGGGTAGCGAGCCACATCACCGCGACAGCAATCGCTGATACCCGTCGTCCGAAGAGTCGCTTCGCTATGTGATAACACAGGAGGAGCGCGATGCAGCCGAAGATATAGGAGGTCATGCAGATAGCGAATATATACGGACCCGAGTAGCCAGTAGCCTCTACATTGAAACCGAGCGCATGAGCCGCCGACGCGAACAGGTGAGCTATAGCGAATGATGGCATCCACATCAGCCCTGTGCCTATAGGCGCGACGTTGAGGGGGAGGTCTGTCAGAGGCTCGTGCTTGAGGTAGAGGTCTTCGTAAATGTCCTTGAACTTTACCGGGTCCGAGTTGTAGAAGTGTAGATATTGGTTGCTGAAATCAAGGTCGCCATCGAAGAAGAGCGAGTGTGTATAGGCGAAATATTGGATTTCATCACTGGCGTAGATACGGTGCGTGACGAGAGGGGCCAACGCAACGAAGAGAGCCACAAGGGCAAGCAGAGCACGGTCGTGCCACCAGCGCTTCTTGATTGGCTTCCCCACCTGTTCACTACTCACAGACAACTCTTGACTACCTCTACTATTTGCAGCGCGCGTGCTTGGTAAGTATAACAGGCCGAGCGTCTTAACGCCTCCGCACCCAATTCCGTAGACTCGTCAGGGTGCAACTTCATTCTACTGATGGCGTCTGCCAATGCCTCTCCATCACCCGACTCGAAGAAGCGCGCCGATGTGTCATCCAAAATCTCACGTAAGGCAGGCATATCTTTGCACACGATTGGCTTTCCAGTTGCCATGTACTCGAAAAGCTTGAGTGGAGACGCAGTCATCGCCGTCACCGTGTCAGGTATCACAAGCACGTCAGAAGCGTTCAGGTAGAGCGCCGTCCTGTCCTGAGGTACCTGCCCTGGCATAACCAGGCGGTCAGGCTCTATGCCCAACTTCTCCGAGAGAGTCCGTAGCTCCGTTACTTCATCGGGTCGCCCTCCAACAAGAAGCAGGACCATCTCCGGGAACGCTTTAGTGAGAGATGCGAATGCCTCCACCAGCAGATCGAGTCGCCTGTATGCGAATGTAAGACCCGCGTAGCCTATGATATACGCATCTGTGGGGAGGCCGAGAACCGCGCGCGCTCCCATCTTATCCTGCGGGTAATATAGAGCAGGGTCGAATGCATCAGGTATTACAACTACTTCAGATTCTGGATGCAGGTGCTGGGTAGCTACCCAATGTCTAAACGTTTCAGTGAGCGACACCAGTCTATCCGATCTCGTGAGTGCAGCGCGGTCCAGCCACGGCAGGAAACGGGACCAGAAGGGTCTGGGCCATTTCGATGCTTTGCTTGGGTGCGAGGCCTCAAGGTCATGCACCTCGTAGATTACCTTCGCGCCGTGAAGACCTTTCAATAGAGAGAGCCACGCCGCACATACGCTGTCTCTGACGTACAGCACCCGGTAGCCCCTCCTCCTCACCCTCCAACGAACTAAGAGTAGAACGAGCATCAACGCATAAAGGGTGCGCTCGATGTATGACCAACCTGCCCAGGATATTATTCTCGAGAGCTTGTTTATGGCAGGACGCGGCAGGTGCATCGCCCCGATCTCATCAAAGGCGCTACGCTCGCGCAGCCAGCGCGGCACCGCCAATTGCGTGCCGGACAGCACTCGCTTTAGCTCCCGCACTGTGCTATATGTCTGTATCGCGTTGGCCGCGCCGAGGTCCAGGCGCATAGGGTAGGCAACATAGAAGAGCAGTCGAGTGGCACGCCGCGAGGCCCGGCGAGCAAGTCGCACCTCTACGGATGGAGGACGCCAGCGTCCGGGCGATTTATCCCACCTTCCGGCACGATATGACCCTACCCCGGTACGCCGCCGTCTCAAGGCGCGAGGCACCTGTAGACCTCCTCCAGCCTATTAGCTACCGCCTGCCAGCTAAACTCGTCCAGCACCCGCTTGCGCCCAGCCGCACCCATCCTCTTCACCATCTCCGGGTCGGCCAGTAGGGTGTTGATCTTCGCCGCCAGGTCAAGCGGATCCTGGGGCCGGGCCATCAAGCCAGTCACACCGTCCACCACCACCTCGCGGAACCCACCAAATCTGCTCGCGACGACAGCGGCCCCGCAAGCCATCGCCTCGCATAAGGCCATACCAAACGTCTCATTGACGAACGAGGTCGCCACCAGCATCGCACACGATCGATAAAGCGCCGCCAGGTCGTCCTGTTCTACCTTGCCGAGAAACGTCACGCGGTCAGATATGCCCAGGTCACTCGCCAGCTTCTCCAGGATGTCACGGTATGTGCCTTCGCCCGCAATCCATAACCTCGTATTCCCAGGGTGAATATGGGGCATGGCCTTCAACAGGTACTCGACTCCCTTCCAACGTATAAGGCGACCCGCGTAGAGCAAAGCAGGCGCTTCGGGGGTCGATTCCTGGAGATTGTACTTCGCGAGGATAGTCGCGTCACCTTTATCTTCAGGTGTGAAGCGAGCAAGGTCCACCCCATTGTAGACAACTACCGGCTCTATTCCGTATCGCTCTTTCACCTGCGAGGCGTTGTAACGGCTGGCCGATACCGAGCCGTCGGCAAAGCGCACGAATCGCCTATCTCCCAGCCAGAAATCCTTACCGTGGCAGCCGAAGAGGAGCTTCGCGCCGCTCAGCTTCGCCAGCGCGCCCACAGGCAGATCATAAGGCTTCTGGATATGCACTACGTCGAACTTACCTCGCAAGAGGGCGGGGAGCGACGCTGGTGCCATGCTCAACCGCTCAAGCAGCTTCGTAAGTGTGTACTGCCTGCCGAGGAGCGGGACCTTGCGCCAGATGTCTCTATCTACGTACGGGAAGAGGCGGATGCGCACTCCTGCTATTTGCCTACGCTCACCGGAACCTCGCCCCCCAAATATCTCCACGCTATGCCCGCGCTGCGCCATCTGAGCTGCGACCTCCCACACAAACGTCTCCACGCCGCCCCAGCGCGTGGTAGTCGTCAGGTTGTACAGCGCAATCTTCAATGCGGTTTCTGGAGCATAATCTGGTAGGTGCCCTGCCAGCCATACCTGTATGCTCTATAAATTAGCGAGGTGAGGCCCACCTTGCTCAATAGTCCCAACACGCGCCGCCTCCAACCGCGAAGCTGCCGTATCTCGCCGGACCTGATGCGAGCATACACCTGGTCGCGGACCTTGAAGCCCACCCTCTCGGCCTCGTGCTTGAAGCCACCCCAGCTATAAGTATTCAATTCGGAAAGCTCCTGGCGGTCTTGCAACGGCCCGCCCTCCTTTGACCGCCCGGCCACCCTCACTATTCGCTCGGCAGCCGGACGAGGCAGCCAGTTTATGAAGGGGAGATGGTAATGTGGGTCGCGGAACGCATGGCGGTTTGGTATGGTCGTGAGAGAAATCCCGCCTGGCTTGAGCACACGATGTATCGCTTTCAGCACCGCCGGGGCGTCGGCCACATGCTCAAGCACGTCCATGCACACTACTACATCGAACGACGCAGCGGGATATGGCAGGTGCTCACCGGCACCTACCACGATAGGGAGCGTCAGCGAGTACCGCTCCGCTCGCAGAGAAGCAATTTTACAGTAATCGGGGTTGTAGTCGAGCGCCTGCAAGCGCAACCCTGCCGGGCCAAGCTCGCGCATGAGCGCGACCGACAATCCACCCATCCCCGCGCCCAGGTCAAGCAGGACCTTGCCCGCGATGCGGTCACCGAGCGCCTGCCGCACGTCCCGAAGGTTGTCGCCCTGGTGCAGCTCTTGCCAGATGCGTCGCTCACGCCACGCCGCGAAGTCCTTGCGCCAGGTCATATGCGAAAGCCAGGGCGCGATTGCCTCAGATAAGCGCTGTTCCAGGTCGGGGGTTGGGGGTTGGGGGTC
>DATEOC010000017.1:0-103621 GCA_035274425.1 Chloroflexia bacterium | reverse complement strand
GACCCCCAGCCCCCGACCCCTAACCACTCATTATGTCAAGAACCTACATCGCCCTCGACCTCGAAGCGACCGGCATGCAGCCGGAGCGAGACGAGGTTATAGAGATAGGAGCAGTAAAGTTCAGCGACGGCCAGGTGCTGGGGCGCTGGGAGAGCTTTGTGCGCCCGCAACAGCCCGTCCCCTACAAAGTCACGCAACTGACCGGCATCCGCACCAGTGACGTTTCACGCGCGCCGAGGGTCAGCGAAATAGCGCCCGCCTTCATACGCTTCGTAGGCGATTCCCCAATCATCGGGCAGTCGGTCGAGCTTGACATGGCGATGCTGGCCCGCGCTGGTATACGGCTCAAGAACGTGCTCTGGGACACCTTTGAGCTGGCAACCTTGCTTGTGCCGGAGGCCGCAGTGTACAACCTGCGCTCTGTAGCTAAGAAGCTCGGCGTAGACCCTGAGACCGAGCGCGCTCATCGCGCCCTGGCAGACGCAGAACTGACCATGCGCGTCTTCGAGGCATTACGCGAGCGCATAGAGGACATCCCGATGGAGGTGCTGGCCGACATCACAAGGGCGACCTCCCGCAGCGACTGGCCCCTACGGCACCTCTTCAGCGAAGTAGAGCACGAGAAGGCGCGCAACGCCTTCTCATCTGGCCTCGGCTCCTCCATACGCTCGCAGCTTGCGTCGAAAGGGCGGTCAGATGCCGAGCTTGACCTGGGGCTGCTGCGCGCACCCGATGACGAGCCAGATGTTGAGCCAGCTACCGGGTTCACGGGCAGGCACCCGATAGACCCAGCCGAGATCAAAGCAGTGCTTGAGCCTGGCGGCCCATTATCACGCGAGTTCGAGCAATACGAATACCGCCCCCAACAGGTCGAGATGGCCCAGGCCGTTGCCGACGCCCTGAACAAAGGACACCACCTGGTCGTGGAGGCAGGCACAGGTACGGGCAAAAGTGTCGGTTACCTCCTCCCCGCGATCCTCTACGCCGTCCGCACAGGCTCCACCGTCGTGGTCTCCACCAGCACCATCAATCTCCAGGACCAGCTCTTCACCAAAGACCTCCCTCTCCTCCATCGCGTGTTGGACGACGGACGACGGACGACGGACGACGGAGGGCAGGCGAGGGGCAATGGGCATGAGGCAAGCAATCGGAAATCCAAAATCCAAAATCCAAAATCCAAAATCATTCCTTCATTCAAGACCGCGCTCCTCAAAGGGAAGAGCAATTACCTCTGCCTGCGCAGGTGGTACCTCTTCCGGCGTGGTACTCCCTCATCGATAGAACAGATGCGCGTGATGGTGAAGGTGCTTATATGGCTGCCTCAAACTGCGAGTGGGGACCGCAATGAGCTGCTGCTACTCAACGACGAGAATGACGTGTGGAGGCACGTAAGCGTTAGCGAAGAGGGTTGTCCCCTCTATGAGTGCCGCTACCGCCAGAAGGGATTATGCTTCTTCGACCGTGCACGGCGGCAGGCCCACGTTGCCCACGTGCTTGTGGTAAACCATGCTCTGCTCCTGGCCGACCTTGCTATGGGTGGTGGGGTGCTGCCTGAGTACAACCACCTTGTGATTGACGAGGCCCACAACCTTGAGGACGAAGCTACCGATGCCCTCGGCTTCACGGTCGACCGCCCGATGATGATGAAACTGCTCAATGCGCTAAGCGTCTCATCGAGAGATGATGGTCGAGTGGAGGACTTCCTCGGGTCGTTGCACAGCGCGCTCGTCCAGGAGCTATCGAAGCAGCAGGAAGGGAAGTCGAACCTGAAGAAGATAGGGCGCAACGCGGTCGTGGCGGTGGACGAAGTAATCGCGCGGACCAGGCCATCTATCGAGCGCGCCCGCCAGTCGGCCATTGAGCTTTTCACCAATCTTACTGGCCTCCTTGAGGTGTACCAGGACGAGCAGAACATCTACGACCTGCGCCTGCGCATAACGGATGGGGTGCGCCGCCACCCCTCCTGGGGGCAGATAGAGATAATATGGGACAACCTCGGCCTACAGCTGAAATCTATCGAGGAAGGGCTATCGCGTATCAGCAACACACTAGGTGACGTTGACTGGGACTACATGCCATCTTCTTCAGAGACGCTCGACGCGCCCTCTTACATGGACATGCTGATCGAGTTGCGTGGTTATTGCACCGACGTGCAGAAGATTCGCACCGACGCAAACGCCGCCATCACGAATCCGGACGAAGGGGCCGTCTATTGGCTTGAAGCGCGGGTCAAAGGCGGAGATGTAGCAGTACGGTGTGCACCTTTGCACGTCGGGCCGCTCCTCGACCAGCACCTCTTCTCAGCGAAGAAGACGGTGATCCTAACGTCCGCGACCCTCTCCACCGACAACGATTTCTCCTACGTTCGCGAGCGCCTCGGGCTGAACAGCGGCAAAGACTTGCAGCTTTCCTCACCGTTCGATTACAGCCAGGCAGCGCTCATTTACGTTCCTACCGACATGCCAGAGCCTAACACCGCAGGCTACCAGCGCGCCCTTGAGCAGGCAGTCATAGACCTCTGTAAGGCATCGCAGGGGCGGGCGCTCATACTCTTTACCTCCCACAGCGCGGTGCGCACCACATACAGGGCGATACAGAGGCCATTAGAGGACGCGGGCATTATGGTGCTGGGGCACAACATAGACGGCTCGCGCAAGCAGCTCCTGGAGCGCTTCAAGAACAACCCACGCACCGTATTGCTCGGCACATCTTCCTTCTGGGAAGGGATAGATGTCGTGGGTGACGCTCTATCGGTGCTCGTGATAGCCAAGCTGCCGTTCGCGGTGCCAAGCGACCCTGTCTTCGCCGCCCGCGCCGAAGGCTTCGAAGATTCTTTCAGCCAGTACTCGGTGCCCAATGCGATCCTACGCTTCAAGCAGGGTTTTGGCCGCCTCATCAGGAGCCGAGGCGACCGTGGTGTGGTGGCTCTGCTCGACCGCCGCATAGTCTCCAAGCGGTACGGCCAGGCGTTCCTCGAATCGTTACCCGAATGCAGCATCAAGCGCGGCCCGACCTCTAATCTCCCTGGTGCCGTGATGGATTGGTTAGACACACGGGGTGTATAATTTGGTAGTGGTAGTATGTCTCAGACTGTACAGTAGAGGGGGAAGATGTGAGCCTAGTGATTTCAGATGAGTTGCTCCAGGCAGCAGATATGACTGCCGAAGAACTATTGCAAGAAATAGCTATCGTGCTTTTCCAGACGGAGAAGTTGAGCCTGGGAAAAGCTGCGGAAGTGGCTAGAATGGACCGCTTGCGTTTCCAGCAGCTATTAGCAAGTCGGGAAATCCCTGTCAATTACGATAGAGAGGATTTGGAGCATGACCTCGACACGCTAAAGAAGCTGGGGCGGTTGTGATTGTCGTAAGCAATACATCGCCGATAATCAGTCTAGCTCATATAGGGCAGTTACATCTGTTGAGGCATCCTTACGATAGGATTATAGTACCCAGGGCGGTTTACAAAGAAGCAGTTACATCAGGATCTGGAAGACCTGGCACTAACGAAGTGCAAAGTGAGGACTGGATACAAGTACAGGAAGTGAGTGATCATAAAGAGGTAAGCGCATTGAAAAGCTTCTTAGGACAGGGCGAAGCAGAAGCTATTGTCCTTGCCGTAGAGGTGAATGCGGACCTGCTGTTAATAGACGAAAAACTAGGAAGAAAAGAAGCTGCGAAAAAGGGTCTCGCTTGCATAGGTGTCTTAGGTACGCTGATTGATGCCAAGCAAGCAGGGCTATTACCGAAGATTGAGCCCATTCTTAATGATCTGGTTTTCAACGCTGGATTCCATATAGATAAGAGCCTATACTCTCACGTCTTACAGTTGGCTGGTGAGTAAGCCAGCTATACAGCGGTGTCTTATGGATTGCTATTCCTGCAAATCCATCTCCGGCGAGAAGCGCATCTCACCGGGGCCCACCATCCATGAAGGCGAATATTGGCTCGTCGAACACGCCTACCCATGTGGGATGGTTGGATGGCTGGTGATCATCCTGAAGAGGCATGCTGAAGCTCTTCACGAACTGAGTCTAGAGGAATCCAGGGAGCTAGGAAAGCTTCAGCACCGAGTCGCAATTATCTTGCACCAGATGTTGGACTGCGAGAAGGAGTATGTGGCGTGCTTCGGTGAGGCCGCTCACTTCAACCATATCCACTTCCACGTAATCCCTAAACCGCGTGACCTGCCGGACGAATTGCGCGGTCCCGGAATATTTCGTATGCTTAAGGTTACGGATGAAGAAGGAGTTCCTAGAAACACGATAAAAGAGTTCTGTGAGAGCTTGAAACACATTTTCAAAGCAGAAGAGTAGACCAGGAGATAAGCATAATATGACAGAGGAAGTACGCACCCGCGCCGCCCCCTCCCCCACGGGCGACCCGCACGTAGGCACAGCTTACGTCTCGCTCTTCGATAGAGCCTTCGCCCACAAGCACGGCGGCAAGTTCATCTTACGCATAGAGGATACCGACCAGGCACGCTACAAAGAGGGGTCCATCGAAGCAATCATAGATAGCCTGAGCTGGCTCGGCCTTGCTCCCGACGAGGGGCCAATTATCGGCGGCAACTACGGACCATACATCCAAACCGAGCGCGGGGACCTCTACATCGAGCACGCACATAAGCTGGTGGAGATGGGCATGGCGTATCGCTGCTTCTGCACGCCCGAACGCCTCGCCGAGATGCGCCGCGAGCAGCAGGCGCGCAAGCAGCCCCCTGGCTACGACCGCCTCTGCCTGCGCCTCTCTCCCGAAGAGGTAGAGCGCAACCTGGCGGAGGGCGTCCCCTATACCATCCGCTTCAAAATGCCCGATGAAGGCAAGACCACCTTCCAGGACATCGTGCGAGGCGAGATTAGCTTCGAGAATGCTTTGCTTGACGACCCTATCCTGCTCAAGTCCGACGGGCTTCCGGTGTACCACCTTGCGGTCGTTGTGGACGACCACTACATGAAGGTCAGCCACATCATTCGCGCTGAGGAGTGGATCAGCAGTACGCCGATTCATGTACTGCTATTCGAGGCGTTCGGTTGGCCCCTGCCCGTGTTCGCGCACATGCCCCTCCTGCGTAACGCCGACCACTCAAAGATTGGAAAGCGCAAGAACAACACCTCCTTGAGGTGGTACAAGGAGCAGGGCTTTCTGCCTGAGGCGATGATCAACTTCCTCGCGCTCATGGGCTGGTCCATGCCCGACGGGCGGGAGATATTCTTCTACGAGGATGTGGAGCGCGAGTTCACCCTTGAGCGTGTCACACCAGGCGCTCCGGTATTCGACCTGGTGAAGCTCACAAACATCAACGGCAAGCACATCCGTATGCTCTCTGACGACGAGCTATATGACAGGCTACAGCCTTACCTCCCCGAAGGCTTGGACCAGGAGCGCGTGCGCAAAGTCGTGCCCGTCATCAAGGATCGCCTGACGCGCCTGGGAGAGTTCATGGAGTTGACCTCCTTCTTCTTCGGCCCCGTACCCGACTATGAGGCAGCCGCTCTCGTCCCCAAGAAAGGCACAGCTGAGCAGGCTAGAGAGGTATTGGTACAGGTCAGGAGCCTGCTCGGAAGCCTCCCAGAACCGTGGACTCACGAAGAGTGGGAGAGCGGCATGAGGCAGCTAGCCGCCGATATGGGTATGAAGGCGGGAGATGTCTTCATGGTGTTACGCGTTGCCGTGACAGGCAGCAGCGTATCGCCACCCTTGTTTGAGAGCATGGAAGTCCTGGGCAAGGAGGAAGTGTTGGCGCGGGTGGACGTGGCCTTAACCAAGCTCCAATAATCTTCTTTACTCATCAAAATGAGCGCCCGCGGGCGCTCATTTTGATGAGTAAAGAAAGAACCCTTCTTCGATTAGTTCGCGGCCACCTGGTCCTGGATAACATCCACTGCGCTCACATGCCCATTTTGCCGCGACTCATGGTTGGCATACGACCGAACAGCCCGCACGAAATCGCGGAAGAGTGGGTGCGGCCTCGTGGGGCGACTCTTCAGCTCAGGGTGGGCCTGCGTCGCTACGAACCAGGGGTGGTCTCGAAGCTCGATCACTTCAACGAGTCTGCCGTCAGGTGAGAGGCCGCTCAGGATGAGTCCCTCCTCCTGCATGCGTTCTCGGTAAGCATTATTGAACTCGAAGCGGTGGCGGTGGCGTTCGTACACGACCGGCTCGCCATAGGCGCGCGCAGCCTTCGTGCCCGGCACGAGATTGCATGGATACGATCCGAGGCGCATAGTGCCGCCCATATCGGCGATGTCGCGCTGGTCGGGCATTATGTCAATCACGGGGTCGGCGCAACGCTGGTCTATCTCAGTAGTGAACGCTCCAGGCAGGCCAAGTACGTTACGCGCGAACTCGATTACAGCCATTTGCAGGCCATAACATAGTCCCAGGTAGGGCACGTTATGCTCGCGGGCATACTGCGCGGCCACAACTTTGCCCAACACCCCTCGGTCGCCAAAGCCGCCAGGCACGAGAATACCATCTACTCCAGCAAGCAGCTCCCTCGGCCCTTCGTGCTCCAATGCCTCGGTATTGACCCATCGGATGTTCACTCGTACGTCGTTGGATGTCCCAGCATGGCGTAACGCCTCGGCCACACTAATGTAGGCATCGTGCAGCTCAGTGTACTTGCCGCAGAGGGCAACTGTAACACACTCGGAGGCGGAGTCCATTCTCTCGATGACCCTCTTCCACCCTGCGAGATCAGGCGCGTGCCCACCCAGGCTGAGTCTCTCCACGATGAAGTCGCCCAGCCCACGCTCCTCCAGCCACAGAGGTACCTGGTAGATGTTCTTGACGGTGGGCAGAGGTATGACCGCACGCGGCTCTACGTCGCAGAAAAGGGCTATCTTAGAGATGATGTCCTCACCTACCGGCTGGTCGGAGCGACACAGGATCATATCGGGGTTGATGCCAATGGAACGAAGCTCCTTGACCGAGTGCTGTGTGGGCTTAGTCTTCAGCTCATCGGTCGCGCTGACCTGCGGGAGGAGGGTGAGATGCAGGTAAAGCACGTTTTCGCGGCCGGCGTCACGGCGCATCTGGCGGATAGCCTCTAAGAAGGGCAACCCCTCGATGTCGCCCACCGTGCCGCCCACCTCGACTATGACCACGTCCGGCGCGCCGGTGCGTGCCACAGCCGCGATGCGCGACTTTATCTCGTTGGTGATATGGGGGATAACCTGCACCGTCGCCCCCAGGAAATCGCCCCTGCGCTCCCTGGCGATGACGGAGGAGTAAATGCGGCCAGTGGTGACGTTGGACGCCTGGGTGAGGTTCTCGTCTATGAAACGCTCGTAGTGTCCCAGGTCGAGGTCGGTCTCAGCGCCATCGTCGGTGACGAACACCTCGCCATGCTGGTATGGGGACATCGTGCCCGGGTCTACGTTGATGTAGGGGTCCAGCTTCTGGAGGGAGACGGAGATACCCCGGCTCTTCAGCACCCGCCCTATGGAAGCGACGGTGATACCCTTCCCGACGCTCGATACCACTCCACCCGTCACGAAGATGTACTTTGCCATGCTTCCCCCTCCTATCGGGAATTTTGAATTATGAATTCTAAATTTTGAATTAGTCGCTTCAATTCAAAATTTAGAATTCATAATTCGTTCATGCTGCTTGCGCCTTTGCCTTTCGCCTCGGAACTACGCATATATCGACCCCCGCGGCTATGTGCAGATTGCCCAACTTGTCGTCCAGCAGCTTTAGTATACCAACAAAGTGGTCTTCGGTGGTATATGTCTCGACGTAGATTCCAAGGGGATTCGTGCCGATGTAGCTGACGAACTCGGCGTCGGGATACGCACCCTGGATGGCGCGCTGGACGCGCCCTATTACGTCCTGTATCCTCTCATCCTCCATATCTATATGCACCATCTGTGGGGTAACGACCGGCTTGGTTGAGACCGCTGCCAGCCCATCCACGTCCGCGCCGGGAACTATGCGTAGCTCGTTCATCCTGCTCCTCCATTTACTAAAACCGCGAAATCCGCAGCTCGTAGCTCAAACGCACCCCATTGAACCCTGAGCCAAAACTAGCTTTTCGCTTCCAATACCACGACGTGAGTAGTCTCAGGCAGGTCCGAACCTTTGACACTCAGCTTGTCCTGTACCTGCCAATCTTTCAAGCCCATCTCTTTGGCAAACTTCGCCAGGGCATCCGCATCTCCACCACCGCCATTACCGTTCGCACTCTTCTCATAATGCATTGGGACCACTATTTTTGGCTCTATCTGGGTGATTACCTCTATCGCTTTGGTGGTTGTGAGCGTGGTGTTCTCGCCAATGGGGACGAGGAGCACATCCACATCTCCAATTGCTTCAACTTGTTGTGAATTGAGCGTATGGCCCAATGAGCCAAGATGGCATACCACCAGATCACCCAAATGGAACAAGAATATGGTGTTTCGACCCCGCACCTTGCCTTTTTGGTCGTCTGCATAAGACCAGACACCTGTAATGAACATACCCCGGACCTCGTATTCCCCAGGCCCGCGCGTCACGAACGGCTCGCCTTTAACTGCTGAGATGGCATTGTGGTGGGGGTGGTCGTGGCTGATCGTAACGATGTCTGCCTTCTGGCCTAGCGTCCCCAGGCCGAGGCTCCTGTCGTAAGGGTCGGTAATTATGGTGGCGTCCTTCCCCTTCAACCGGAAGCAGGCGTGTCCGTACCACGTTATCTCTGCCAACTCTCTAGTCTCACTTTCTTTAGTGAATATCCCTGACGAAGCTCAATATTGCAGGCCGATGGCGCGCTGCGGAGTGCATCTGTGTGGTCTGCTCAGTGGTTCGGCCCATTGTATCAGACTTGCCCTGTCACCGGGGATGTGGAAAAGGCGTGGAAATAGCGCCTGGGCCTGTATCATCTTACCATATCATGCGTATTCTTGGAAAATTCGTTCTAAAATATGTGGAAAACCCTATTGACAGGCGTATGAGACCACGTTATTATGTCTACAGAACTTATGTTCTGATACTTTGAGGTTTTTTGAGATGTGAGGAAAGATATGAAGAGATTGACCACTGCAATCAGCATACGCCCCCTATTGCTGCTCACGACTGCCGCCATTATCATTGGGAGCACCTGGCATTCCGCATCTAACGTAGCAGCAAGCCCGATCCCAGGCATGAACCCATACCCATACCCGAAGGCCACATACTGGGCGTGGCAGAACCGGCCCGACCTCCCCGGCGATCTCGGTGAGGCTGTTGCATGGAACGATAACGCGCTCGCGCAGGGCTGGCCGGTCGGGCCATACCCACGAAAAGGCGACGTCGCGGTTTTTGAGCCGAACGTATACGGCGCGCCGTCCAATGGCCACGTCGCAATCGTAGAGCAAGTGCTTGATGACGGTAGCTATATCACCAGCCAGATGGATGACGCCGATTGCCGCTACGACAGCTCAACCTGTGGCAAAGTCCACACCCGCACCTATCCTATCATGAAGGGGATGAGCTTCATCCACACCGTGAAAGATACGCGCACCACCTGGGGCTTCGCCAGTGGAGCGTCAGGCTGGACCGCGCACGACCTGGGCGAAGGCTACATGGGCGGCCCTGGCTGGTATTATCCATTGACCGCCGCGAGCAACGACCCACAGATCGTCAGCCCTGAGCTTGACGTGCCCCTCGCAGCATATAGCGGGGTGGAGATCGAGATGGCGATAGGCATCCCCGTTACCGACCCAACCATCCAGGTCTACTTCGCCACCGACGCACAGCCGGCCTTCTCAGAGGATAAGTCCTTCAAGATAAAGGCGGAGGCAGACGGGCAACTTACGACATATAGGGCGGATTTCAGCGCGAACCCCGCCTGGCGAGGCAACCTTACCCGCCTGCGCCTCGATCCCGCAGGCCCAGGCAAGAGCGGTGGCATTCGCGTGGACCGCGTCCGCCTCACCCCATTACCGGCAGGCGATGATTCCTTCACCGCTATGCAATACAGACCGACTTCGAGAGGCGGGCGGCCCGTCAATCGATAGTCACTCAAGGCTGATGCAGTAGACACAGCACGTGTACGCCAGGACAAGAGTCTTCTACGTGTCATCCTGATTCAGGATGACACGTAGAAGACTCTTGTCCTGATTTATGCGTACTGTCTCTAACTACGCATTTGCCCTGTAGGTATAGCTGAAGGTGAATTGGTATCATTGGGGCATTTCCACACATTTTCCACAAATTGACAGGGCCAGCCGAAGAGAGTATTGTCACCCTATCCCGTTGCTCCGAGTTGGCGGGGGTATCGATTGAGGGGCTTCCTTTCAATCGCAACCAGGGGGTGGAGCAATGTTCGCAGAGGCTGAAGCGAGGTTTAGCAGGCACGCGAAGCAGCGAAGTGCGCAAAGCAACTTGTGCGCGCAGGACGTTGAGCTCGTTCGCCGGTACGGTGTCCTCGAGCACCGCACAGGTGTCCGGTTCTACTTCATGCGCAAACGAGAAGTGGAGAAGTACAGAAGTGCCGAGCCGCGCCTGGCGAGACTGGAGGGTGTGGTGATGATAATATCTAACGATAACATAGTCATCACGACCTACCGCAACAGCAGGGCGCTCAGGGAAATCAGACGCAAGTCAAAGTTTCACAGTAGCAGGCCTGCCGCATAGCCAAAGTGAGCAATTCGCCCCACACCTGAAACCGACAACCTGGAGAAGGGATAAAAATAGAGGTTCGGCTGCGCCGAACCTCTATTTTTATCCCTTCAAACTATTCCTCACCCTGCGTCTTGGCGGCGGGCGTCCGCACGCGCAGCCAGCTTACGACAGCCAGCACCATCAGCCCTATCGATACAGCTATCATAAGAATGCCGGTGACATCTACACCCGGATTGCCATTGCTGTTGTCAACGTTGTAGCTGTGCATCGACGTGAGGCCGAACCATTTCACCAGATAGTTCACGCCCGCCAGGGTGAACAGCACCACCGAGAAGCCAATCAACGACAACCACGCCATAGTGATGCCGCGCACGCCGCGCTGCACTCGAACGTGCAGGTACGCCGCGTACATGAGCCACGTTACCAGCGCCCAGGTCTCTTTAGGGTCCCAGCTCCACGCCTTGGTCCATGCCTCCTGCGCCCAGATCGCGCCCGTGATGAGCAGAAGCGTCTGGAAGGGGAACCCTACGGCCACCGCGCGGAACATGAACTCCTCGATAGCCGCCTCCGAGGGGAGCGCTTTGCTGATCCGCCCCTTCAGGTGGTGCTTCGCCATGAAGGTCAGCCCCGCCCCCGCCGCCGTCGCGAAGGCGCTGTACGCTATGATTGCCATCGAGACGTGTATCAGCAGCCAGTACGAGCGGAGAGCAGGCACGAGCGGTATCGACTCCTTCAAGTCCGCCGGTATCACCCATATTGTGTAACTCTGCAAGGCGAATATGAGCAGGACCGAGAACGCCCCGGCCGCACGTGTCTTCAGCACACCTTCAAAGAGCACGAGGTAGATAGTGGTCGTGCCCCAGGTGAGAGTCGTCAGCACCTCGTACAGCGTAACCCAGGGTGGATGCCCCGCGCTGACCCAGCGCATGGCAAGCGCGCTGGTCAGGGAGAGCCACGCCAGCACGACAAAGCTACTCGCTATCCTCCCCAGCACGGGTGAGTAGGAGAGTCTTGGACGCTCCTCGCCCTGTGTGTTAACATCCACTGTGCCGCTCGCACCAGCGCCTGCCAGGGCTACACTGCCACTGGCTGAGCGCACCCGCAAAGCACGCGCGTTCATCGTCATCAGGTAGCCTGCATACATGAGGAACGCCAGCATATAGCAGATATATGCCAGCTTCGTCATGGTCGGCTCGTTGAACCCCAAAACGTGCGAATCAAAATCCATGGCGTTCCCCTCCTATTATCCCTGTAGTTGCTTTACAGCGCACATAAGTTGCTAGGTTACGTTGCTCGCTCGGCCTTAGTACCTGAAGCCAGGTTGTCCCGGATTCGCCCCGCGAGACGCTCGAAATCGCGCTCGAAGCTCACCTTGTTCTTCTCGGCGAGGCCCGCTACCGATATGTTCACGCTCTTCGGGTCCTCTCCGTTCGGCGCTATCTTCACCCAGCAACGGGTGAACGAGGTGTAGAGCGACAGCGTGAACCCACCCGCCATGACCATGAAAAAGAAGGCCAGAAAACCCAGGCCGGGGTCTTTCGCAATCTCAAGCACCGTTGCCGTATTCCTACTGAAGCTCAGCGCGTATTGCTCGTAACCAGGCAGCTTGAGGTTGCCTATACGGGGCAGGAAGGCATCAAAGATTGGAGTTTCGAAGTTCTTATCTACGTACGCCTGGACGTATACGGGTGGGTTCTCTGCATCCAACCTTGCCACGTCCTGGTAATACTTCATCTTCAACGTAATAATGTGGTCAGGAACGGAGAACTGCAAGTAGCCAACCGAGAGATTATCCTCGACTCCGTCATCGAACGCCACCAGCACGGCCCCATTGGTAGTGGTCGCGGTGATTGGACCGGCAGCGCCCATCTCTTTGAAAGTGACGCTCTCACCCTGAGGTCCCTTCGCCTGGACATAGACGACGGGTTGGTAGCTGACCAGGAAAAAGTTGATCCCCTTGTAATTGAGCGGGTCATTCACGATGATCGTCTTCGTCAGCACGACCTTGCCATCTTCTATAACCGCGAGATCGTGCCTGTATTCCTTGACGGTCTTACCGTCCTCATAGTACTCGATGCTGAAGCCGTCGTTGCGGACGGAGAAGTCGGTGTCGTGCCCCACGTTCACAGGCTGCCCTGGGTAGAAGAAGACCGACTGCTCGCGCCAGCCCATGTTCGCCACGCCCGCAGCCGTCAGTATCAGCAGCACGAGCGCGGCATGGCTCACGAACGTTACCAGCTTCGACCACCTGTCGTGGTCGGCATATATATGCAGCCCACCCCCGTCCGCGAGAGGCTCCGAAAGGACCCTGTAGCGGCTCTTGCGCAACGCAGCCGTCACCATGCGCTCCGCATCTCCCTGCGTCAGGGGCACCGACCTGAATTGCGCCTTCTCCGACATTCCCGCCATGAACGAGTCGCTGACTCGCACTTGCGGGTGCCTGATGAGGCGCATGATCGGCTGCCAGCGGTTCAGCGTGCAAATAATGATGCCAAACACCGTGAGCGCCACCAGGAGGCGAAACCAGAGAGAGTTATAGAGGTCGTAAAATCCGGCCCAGTAGAGCACGTTTGAAAAATCGCCGTACCGCCCGGCTGCGTCCGTGAGAAATGAGTTAAGCTCCGGCTCGAAGTTCTGGATGCCTGGCTGCATCTGGGGGATAACGGTCCCCAGCATGGCGGCAAGCGCGAGCGCGACATTCAGCACGATAGCGAAGCGTATAGAGCAAAAGAGGCTCCATATGGCCTCAACAATGTCACGCTGCGGGCGCTTGCGAGCCTCTGCCCTGGGCAGCGCGTTACGGGCCGGAATGGGGGCTGTCTGTCTTGTCGCTGGAGAAGCGCGGTGGGCCATACTTATTACTCACCCTATTCCATTGATATTACCATCGCCCCCAGGCAGCGTCAAGACGCGGAAGATGAATATCACCTTAACTGAGAGAAGAGATCCTTCTTTTCTTTCTAATTGTTGGCCCCGCAAGGGCTAACTATTGGAAAGAATAAATTTGATTTCACCTGCTGTCTGCGCGGGGAGTCACCGTCACCTTTGGCATGACGCGTGGGGTTGGGGTTTTCGTAGGAACACTTCGCTTAGACGGCGTGGGCGTCCGACGGGCTGAGGGCCTGGTCGGCGTAGCAGTCGGCCCCCTCCCGAAGAACCGGTCGATGACCGGCTTGGCTTTCTTCCAATTGAGACTAAGCCCCTCTGAGCGGTCCGGCAATCGAATAGGAGTGATGAGCTCTGCGCCTATGGTCGTCGTCAATATATGTGATGGGTCGAGATCATATCCAGCCTGGATAAGTGAGAGTTGCTGGTCGGGCGGGATGTTCGTCTCCAGCATCCCCGCGAGCTGGTCGAGCACGCCCGGTATCTTTGTGATTATGTCAAGTGACGTCGCTTTTTCCTTCATAGCCATGATTATTTGCAGCTGGCGCTTGCTGCGCATGAAATCGTTGTCGGCGTGACGCGTGCGCGCATATCGCAACGCCTCGACCCCGTCCATATGCTGCCACCCTTCATCAAAATGCACGTGAATCTCGGCGAAGGGATCGTTCGGGTTTTCGCTGGGATAATGCCGGTCGTCCAGTTCCGTAGGGACATCTACGTCTACGCCGCCCAGCGTGTCAACGAGCGTGCGGAACCCCTCGAAGTTTATCATCACGTAGTAATCAATCGGCACGTCAAATAGCTCGCTGACCGTCTCGACGGCTAGCGACTGCCCCCCTCCGTTGCCGCGCTCCTGTTCTCCGAGGAAGTAGGCGGCATTGATCTTTTGCAAGCCTCTGTAGCCAGGTATCTCCACGGCGAGGTCGCGAGGGATGGTGAGCATGCGTACCACCCGCGTTTGCGTGTCGAGGTTCAGAAGTATCAGCGTATCGCTACGCGGCGATAAGCCAAGATGCTCAGGTCTCTTGTCGCTGCCCAGCACCAGTATATTGATACGCCCTGCCGGAAGATTTGCGTAAGGGTCTGTCGTAGGAGTCGCGGTAACGCCTGCGTAACTCAACGCGGTAGCAGTGCCTACGGCCCACACGGGATTGGGGGTTGGGGATGCGACTAGAGCAACCTGAATCCCTTCCTGGAAGTTCTTGAAGGCCATCCATATCCATACCCCATAACCTACCACTCCCACCAACAGCGCCAGCCCTAGCCATCTAATGACGCGCCAGGCGGTCCACGGCTTGCCGCCCACGACTCTGCTATTATCCTGCCGGAGAGGAGTGGTGATCTTGACTTTACCCGGCGTTTCGGCATCAACAAGGCGCAGTGGCCGTGTCGAAGCTACCAGGCGGGTGCTGGTGGCAGATGCTGGAGGCGCGGGGGCTTGCGTAGCCATAAGAAGAGAGCGGGCACGACCCGCTCTACGAGAGGATGGCCGCCACTTGCCGCCAGATGCGGTCAGCTTATATATCCGTTTAGTTTGCAGTGCAGACAATGAGGCTAATCACCCTGGCGCGTTTTATTCATGGCGTCGGCGTCTACGGCGTGACAATCGCAACTGCCGTACAGGCACGTACCTCAGCAGCCTCGGTTTGAGAGAGCGCCACGCTGAATCGGCATTCGATCTCTCGGACAGGTCGTCGGCGGGCCGGGAGTAGCGCTCTTTGACGTAAGCGCGCGTGATACGCCGGGCAAGCAACGAGGTGCCAGGCACCTCGCGGGCGAGCGATTCGGTAAACTCGTAAGGGGTCTGGTGAGCGACGGGGCGAATACGCAGCCATCGCGCCCACGATAGCATCTTGCCGTAATAGGAGCTGGCGGTTGAGGGAGTACGCCTGCGCCGGTAAGAGAGGAAGATTACCAGCCCTCCAAGCACCACTACCGCACCGAGAATTATCGGTGCAGTCCACCCGCCCGATCCGCCTGTGGTGCCCGCGCCCGTAGCTCCAACCGGTGTAGGCGTAGCTGGTTTAGGGCGCTCATTGTCGTCTATCACCGGGGTTGGCGTGGACGCGTCAACGGTTGGTTCGGGCGTCGGCAAGCCACCGTCCGTACCGGTGAGGGGGTCGTGCGTGATGACTGCCTGAGACGGCGTCGGCTCGAACTCTATCCAGCCGTACCCAGGGAAGTAGACCTCCGGCCAGGCATGTGCGGCTGACTCTTTCACGGTGAAAGTATGCGTGGCGCTGTCATAATCTCCAGGCGCGTAGCCCGTCGCAACTCTTGCGGGCACCTTTAGAGTTCGCAGCATGACCACCATAGCCGTCGAGTAATATTCGCAGTAGCCCTCTTTACCCTCAAAGAGGAACCAGTCGGCGCGGTCTACACCCGGCTCAGGCTGGGCAATCTGCGTGTTGTATTTATAATTTTCGCGCAGGTAGGTCTCGATGGCCTTAGCCTGATCGTATGGATTAGTGGCCCCCGCGTTCTGCACTATTTCTGCCGCCAGGTTGCGGACGCGCTGGCTTATCGACGCAGGCAGTTTTAGATAGCGGTCTATAAGCCACTGCTCGTACGCCGGTAAGCCAAATGGCGCGGCCCGAAGCTCTTCATCGGTCGCGTCGGAGAAGAGAGACACTACCGTGTACTGCTCATTGCGCGCCAGCGGCTCAATCGCGTGCAGGGAGGAGATGTCATCGTATACCGGGAATTCGCCCGATACATGCACAGATAGCCCCTCCTGCTGGTCCAGCGGTAAGTCGGCCACTATCGGCGCCATACTGAAGTATACGTTTACCCCACGTCTGTTCAGCTCTTCTTCCTGCCTTCTGATCTCCCGACCTTTGCGTGTTGAGTACAATAGCTGCCGGGCGTCCGTATCAAAAAATGTAAACTGCCTTTCGATACGCAGCTCCTCTTGCGCATCATGCAGGTAACTGAACAATGTGCGTAACTCAAGGGGTGTGTTGCTCAACGACTCTTCATTGTTCGGGTCGTACAGATCGTCAATATTGTAATCCGCGTCGATCCACTGCCACGATACATCGAGCCTGCTCTGCTTGGTCAGACTCTGCGGCCTTAGCGATGCAAAGATAATATCTCCTTTAGGGTTGACCACCTGCACCGTGTAAGAGACCTCGCGCCTGGACGCGTCCTTCGAGGTAAGCTCCTGGTTCGCCTCCAGGGCGAGCATCGAGCTTAAGTTGGGCACGTGAAAGGTATTGGCGGATGTGTTCCTCCAGCCCATACCCGTATATTCGTCGTAGGTGGTAGCGCGCCAGTACCTGCGCTCGGTAGATTCAACGATGAGCGCGGTAGCATCGGAGAGGCTGAGCGCACCCCCCATCGTGAATGACTTGTTGAAAGCTGAGTAGCCACCTATGGCCTGGTTGCCGGGGACCTGGGACCAGAGCCGGCTCATATTCGCCTGGAAGTCGAGCCAGGGCTGGTTGATCTTCTCCCACACGCTGTTGAGGGTGCTGTTCACCGATGAGGCCGGGACGTACGCCATAGCGAGAGCTAACGTGCCCGCGACGAGGCTGCCGGTCCACAAGAATGTTGATGAAAGGCCAGGCGAGTATGTTACCCCTTCGCTCTGCCAGCGCTCCTCTTTCACCAGGAGATTGAAGCGTATCATCAAGAGGAGTGCGCTGATCATGAAGATGATCATATACGCCTTTAGATCGACCGGAGCGTATGAGATATTGATGAGGAGTGCAACGCCATTGGGGACCAGCGCCCACCATAGCTGGCGCGCCCTGAAGATGAAATAGGAGCTGCTATACGCCAGTACCCAGCAGACAACCGCTAACGACAGGATGAACACCACCAGGTCATCACTCATGTCCTGGCGCACTGCTACGTTGATCCACGTGACGGTGCGCTCCAGCAGGTCTCGCACGCGCTCTTGGAGGGTAGAAAGGCGTGGATCTCGGATGATGCTTGCCACAGAGAGCATCACCGTTAGGAAACCCATCAGTAGGCCCACCAGGTCGAGCAGAATCCTGGGCACGCCCCGCACCTTGGAGAGGACCAACCCGGTGAACAACCCCACTAATGTGATAGTAGTGAGGATATTCAGGCCCTCGGCCCATTTAGCTTGCTGTATGGAGAAGGTAACGCTGAAGAGAACGAGGGCGAGCAGCGAAACCGTGAGCCAGCCCTCTTGCAACTTGAGAATTCTAGACATAGAGTTTTACTAGGGGAAGAAAGGAAATAGTAGAGATGATACCTTGCCGTACTTAGATTATACCGGATAACGCATGCCCTCTACCACTATTAACGCTCGGAGGTTACCTGAGGTTCCAATTAGACGACGGACGACGGACGACGGACGATAGAGTGAAACGTGATGCGTGAATCCTCAATAAACCTCTGCGCCTCTGCGTCTCTGCGGTAAAATCCGTCGTCCGTCGTCCGTCGTCCGTCGTCTCTAACGCAGATTGCGTGCTCCTGCCCTGCCAAATTGTTGCCCGAGGGCGATGTCTAGCGAGTCGTCCCGCTTGACGAGGTACGAGGGAACATTGATGGACGAGAGGGCGCTGACGAGCACCAGGGGATTGCCACGGCCACCGAACGTGCCAGGCTCGATTATCACGCCGAGCGCCTGGATGCCCTTGTACTTCTGCACTTCCAGGGCCGCTACCCACTTCTCGTTGAGTGAGGGCGTAATCACTACCACCGTATCCTGCCTGGAGAATAGACGGCTTTCGGCGGTCAGCACCTCATCCAGGGAGGTACGCCCCTCAGCACGAAGTACGGCGAGCGCACGTAACGTCTTCACAAGCTGCCGGCCACCCCGGTCTGCGGGAAGCACCACGCGATGCTGCCCCCAGGCCGTGAAACCGACGGAGCGGCCCTGTGAGATGAAGTAAGCAGCGACCGACGCCGCGATAGTTACGCCATATTCCTCAGTAGAAGGCTCTATATATATAGGGTCGTTCTTCTGCGCCCAGCCAGGCCGGTGAGGGCCGCCGTCGGCGAACCGGCTAATGTTGTTCCTGGAAGGACGCCACTCTACCCCAGAATGCGTGGCGCGCATCATCGCGTGATCGATCACATGCACCGTCCTGTCCAGGTCGAGCACGATCCATACGTCGGCGGTGGGGTCCAGCTCGAACTCCTTCACCATCAACTGCTGGGTGCGCGCCGTCGCGGGCCAATGTATGCGATTCATCGGATCGCCAGGGTAATATTCCCGGATTCCTGCCGCGCTCGGAGTAGAGTGTTGGGCACGGCGAGCAGTCTTGCTCCCGCCAGGCAACTCACTTGAGGTGATCCCAAAGGAGTCGAGGGGCACGGTAGCAGGGTAAACGATTAGCTCTGTTTCATCCCTGTAGAGGCGAAAGGATTGGAAAAGCCCAAAGGGGTCGCCCGTAGTTACGGCTGTCGGGCCGATGCGGTACAGACCCCGGCGGTTGCACCTCGTCCTGATGCGCCACTTCTTGGTAGACTTCCCCGGCAGCGTCACGACGGAGCCGAAGTGATGGCCCTGCAAGGTCGAATGGTCGCGGACCTCAAGCCACAGCTTCCTCACGAGCGAGTCGTTGGTTATCTCTATTGTCTCTTCGACGGTCTGACCAACCTGTGACTGCTGAGGTCGCACCTGGCGATGTATCGTCAGCCGCCGCCTGTTGAGATGGGACCAGACGAATGCAGAGGCGAGCACTCCGGCGAAAACGTATGCGAGATAGAAGATGAGTGACGACCCGATTGTGAGGGCGACGACATAGATAAGGATCGTAAAGAAGAGAAGCCTGTAGGCGTTGGAGTTATTACCCATCACCGCCTCTGGGCAGTCGGTATCGTACCCGGAACCGCAGTAGAGCGGACGATGTCGGCAATCACGGCACGAGAGTCGGCGTTACGCACGCGGGCCGAGGGGCTAAGGATAAGGCGGTGGGCCAGCGTCGTCTCTGCCAGCGCCTTTACGTCATCTGGGATCACATAATCGCGCCCAAAGATCGCTGCCCTCGCCTGAGACGCTATCTGAAGTGCCAGCGACCCTCGCGGACTTGCGCCGAGGTAGACGTCGTCATGGCGGCGAGTGGCCTCCACGAGAATCACTATGTACTCCTTGATAAGGCGGTCTACGTGTACGCTCCGGATGGCTTGCTGCGCGGCCACCAGCTCCGACACTTCTATCACCTGCTCAAGGTAGCTGAGGGGGTGAGTCTGCTGCTGGCGGCTCAATATCTCTATTTCCTCATTTCGGCTCGGGTAGCCCAGGGAAACGCGCATGAGGAAACGGTCAAGCTGCGCTTCGGGCAGGGGGAAAGTCCCCTCGTATTCTATCGGGTTCTGTGTAGCGAGCACTATGAAGGGGCGCGGGAGTGGGTAGGTTACCCCATCTACCGTCACCTGCCGCTCCTCCATCGCTTCCAGTAGAGCTGACTGCGTCTTGGGTGTGGCGCGGTTCACTTCGTCAGCGAGCACTATCTGCGCCATGATAGGGCCAGGCCGGTACTCGAACTCGCTCTCCTTCTGGTTGTAAATGGAGACGCCCGTAACGTCGCTCGGCAGCAGGTCAGGCGTGAACTGTATACGCTTGAATGAGCAGCCAATCGAGCGTGCGATGGCTTTCGCCAGCATCGTCTTGCCGACGCCCGGAACGTCCTCTACGAGCACGTGGCCCTGGCACAACAGCGCCACCAGCGTCTGTTGCACCTCCTGGTGCTTCCCTACGATGACGCGCTCGACATTCTCAGCGAGCCGTGCGGCGATACCGCGAACGTCAATTACCTGTACGTCATCTCCAACCGGTCCAGCCGACTGCCCTATCGGACTGGCTACCGGGCTGCCTGTATTAGCTTCATCATTTACCGTAACGGTCATTTGTACCTCATCATATAACTTTCATGTCTCAATTTTGTACGCAGCAATGTCGTTCAATTAGCTCATTATAACAATTTTGGCAGGGGAAAGTCATCCTGACACAAAAAATCACGGACGCTGAGCGCCCGCAATTCTAGAACGTCTCGCCTATTAACCTAATTACACCATAGAGCTAACGGAGGTTCATCAGGTGGCAGTCCGAGCCTCGAAACACGGCGGCAGAGTGGACCTCAGCGTAGGGCAACGGGGCTGAATGATCTACCGAAAGTTCTGATCCCTCACGCGATTGCACAGGTGACTGTAGTCTCGGCCCATCAGAGTAAGCGAAAACGGGCCCTTCCAGCGCGAGCATGCCAAAAGGCCCAAGCACGCGACTGCTCAGCTCGGCCCACACGCGTGACACATCTGCTTCAGCAGGTAAATCGTTCTGCAAAGCATTTCTCACCAGCACGTCTATTGGCTGAACACCGTCATCCTCCGGTGCTTGAGGCGCGCTTGACAGACCCTGGCGTAACCCATCCAGGAGCGCGCCTGACGCTGCCGCGAGTGCCTTAATACGCCGGACCATAGATCGCCTCCCGCGATGGTGCTTCCTGCGCGCCCAGCCTGTCACGTAGGGCTTTACGGGCATGGTGCAGGCGCGACTTTACGGTGCCTACCGGCAGGTCAAGTATGTAGGAAATCTCAGGCAGGGAAAAGTCCTGCAAATAGTGGAGTGCGACCACGACGCGATGCTTGAGCGGGAGCGCGTTGATGGCATCGCGCATCTTCATGCGCAGCTCAGCCTGTTCCACAACCGTCTCCGGCGACTGGTGCGGGTCGGATGCTATGATGTTTTCTGCCACGTCGTCCAGGGCTTCAAAGCGTACTCGCCTCTTCTTGATGGCGTTACAGCTGAGGTTCACTGCGACGCGGTGCAGCCAGGGAGACAGGGAGCCTTCACCCGTGATATTCATGATATTGAGATAGGTCTTGTAGAAACAGTCTTGCAAGACTTCCTCGGCAGAGCCTGCATCTCGTGTCACGGCGAGCGCCGTTCTGTAGATGGGGCCCTGGTACTTCAGGAATAGTAGCTCGAAGGCGGCCATATCGCCGCGTTGGATGCGCCTGACCAGCTCGGTATCCTCGTGCACGGCTACGCTGCCGTTAGCGGAGGCGGGTATTGTATCCAAATGAATCTCCCCTGGATGAGCTTGGATTCCCATCAATAAGATAGGGTGCCGCTCAAGAAATGCTTCCTCAAGGCTGCCTGGCGTCATAAGTAAATGGAGTATAGCACATTTTTTTCAACTTTCATAGATACTCAGCGAAATCTTAAGGACTCACCGCCAATTTACCCGCCCGTTGCAACTCGCTCAGCATTTCGTAGGCCTGTGAGCGCGCAAGATGGAACGATTGCCACTTATGTCGGTTAAGGTCGCTATCGAGGATCAGAAAGCGATGCAAGAGTTCGTAGCGCAAGCTGGCGCGAATGACCTCATCGTCAGTTTGTTCGAGGCCCGCGACGAGAACCGGCACAGCGTCATCTGAAAGAAGATTTAAGTACCTTATGGATAGCTCGTCGTTTCGCTTGAGGTTGTACGCAGCCACGTCGGCATCGGGGTTTGCCAGGTTGATTGTTACCAGGAAGCCGAGGGCGGCAACGAACGCGCCTATGGCAAATCTGTCTCGCCGGAACCACATGGTAATAGTCAGCCAGCCAAAGACGATGCCGAGCCACACGATAAATGCGCGCACATAGATGCGCACCTGCGTGTTGATGTAGAACTGCACTTCCTCCCAGGCATCCATGCGCCAGTACGCTGAAACAAGCATCACGAATACGAGCACAACCATAAAGGTGCTTAGTAGCTGTAGTAAGACACCTTGCCTAGGGCTTTCGAGGCGAGCGAAGAGGCGCACACCCAGTATCAGGGCTATTGTTAGCACGCACACCATCAGCACTTCCCCGAATCCCTGCCTGACGTAGTTTCGGTACTCCTCAAATGGCATGTTAGTGGGCTGCCCAAAGAATATGTTTGCGAACTGTATCCAGGCAAAGACTGCGAAGAGCAAGTTGACCATGACAAGAATGGTCGCCCCCTCGACGAAGCCAAAGCGGGGACGATTGGCAAGGGTCCCAGGCAGCGCGTCCGCTTGAGTAGATTCGGTACTGCGCATCCTCCCCCGGCTGATTGCTATCAGTAACCCACCTGCCACAACCCATGCCACCACCAGGATGAGTAGCAGGTGCGTCATTGTCTCAGGAAGGTCTTCAAACGACTTGAGCTGAAAAAGGTCGGTAAGGAACTGCCTGAACACCTGGTCGGCGGAAGCAAGTAGCGCCCCAAAGATGATAAGTATGGGAAGCGCCACGACGATACCGCGCAAAACCGGCAGAGCGATCCGTACACCACGCGACCTACGGCGGCCCGCGATGCTCCCTACAGTCTGAAGGCCATATATAGCTTCGATGAGCGAGCGCAAGCCCACCCGTGCGGCGACGGCAGGATAGCCTAGCAAGCCCAGCCGCTCTATGCGCCCGCCCGCGAGAAAGAAGACCAACAGGGAGAGGAGGACCAGCAGCGCAACGACGTTCAGAAAGGTCAACATCGCGTTCGCCCGCACAAAGACCATCACCGAGAAGAAAGCAATAGGCGCAATGAGCCAGAGGTTTGTTGGCACCGTTCGAACCCCAGATAGCCTCGTCAGGGTAAAGAGAGCGGCCAGCAACAGCGCAGTGAATATGGGCACCGACACTCCCAGGCTCTTACCATAAAAGAGAAAGTCGGCACTCCAGCCGAGCGCGAGCGCCGTAAGGAATACACGGGCCGCAGACCTGACACCTGAGGTGTCCACACCGGAGCGCTCATCTTCTACGGCAGCCTGCCCAGCCCCTGTGAGCGGCATAGCCGCATCCAGGGACGCAGCCACGAAGCCACCTGATCTCGATTGATGCAACAATAAGCGCTTACGAACTGCATCCTTGCGACTGGCAGCTAACCTCTGTATTCTCATAAGAATCCCCCCTCACACTCATAATACGGTTCGGAGAACCCGCGACATAGACAGCAGTTGTCGCGGCTAACTGTCTAAACGAGTAGAGGTCTCAAAAGGTTGCAACATTACCAGAAAGATATAAGCAGGCTTCATCGCCGCCTCTGCTCCCGACGCCTCAGAGGCTAGCGTCGAGAAAACGTCGCGTATCTCTTCTAGCCGAATCAACAGGTGATAATTCAGTTCAACAGCCGCTACGTGGCAAGCTACCCTCTTCTACCGCTTACTTGCTTCCCATGCGGCATCCGCCACGGCAAGGGCTTCAAAGTGCTCGAATAAACGCCGGTCACCACTCTCCTGCCTCAAGCCGTACACATACCCCTTGACTTTATCCCACAGTGTGTCTATCGCGTACCAGTCGAAGATTAGCTCTCCGTTGAGCAAGTCGTGCTTGTAATATAGGCCGAGTAGCTCAAAGTAACCACAGACCTTATCTATTTTGAGCCGTTCTTCGCTGCCGAAGGGGTACTTCTTTACAAGCTCGTCATAGCTCGGAGTGAAATGTTCGGACCATATCCATGCCACCGCTTCCGGCATCCCCTGCCACTGGGCGAAATGGAGCAAGAGCATAGCATCTTCATGAGTCGGCTTAGCCATATTGTTCCTCCTTTTGAACATATATTAGGCCGTATTTGCCGCCTGACTGGCCGCCGCTTGATTCGCACTTGCGGGGGCTTCCTCGCCTACCGCATCGGGCAATTCATCTTCTAGCTTCCGGAGGCGCGGGTACAGAGATGCTCTGAGCGTCACCAGCACCATCAGCGCGCCCATCACGATGAAGAGCAGGGCGATACCCCTCCCTGGCCCAACCCCGATGATCTGCCCCACGCTCCCTGCCAGCACACCCCCCTCGACCATCATAGGCTCGAAGACGTTGTCGGCCAGCGGACCCGCGAGAAGGAATGCCAAGGGAACGGTCGACCAACTCAACATCCGTTGCGTGGCGAAGACCCGCCCCTGCACGCTGGGTGGAACCTTGCTCAACCAGATAGCCTGGTCACTCCCCGTGATGATTGGGCTTACGAACAGGTAGAAGAAGCCTACTGCCGTAATGAGGAAGGCGCTAGGCTGAAGCCCGTCTATGATTATCAGCACGCCCTGAAAGAAGGCAAGCACAAGTATCGCCTGTACGCGCCGCCTGGGCTTTGGGCCGCCCCACGTGCTCATAGCGATACTGCCCAGCAGCATTCCTACGAATGCCACCGACAGCACGGTGCCTAGCACTTCGGGGGTGGTAAAACTCAACACCAGGGGCGGGATGAGCACGCCTATCATAGCCGCGCTGAAGTTCACGGAGGCGAAGAAGATTAGCAGCGCCAGGAGGCCTGGTCTTGCGACTACGTACTTCCACCCATACCCTACGTCTTCCCAGAACGATCCGGCCTCAGCCACCTCCTCGCTCTTCGGGGGCTTCGGAATGCGTACCAGGAATAGAGTGGTCACCGCGAAGAGGAATGTCGCAAAGTCAATCAGCACGACCCCCACCAGGCCTACCGACACGATCAAGAGTCCCGCGATGATAGGCGATACCGTCTGCGCGGTGGCCTGCCCGAATTCTATCATCCCACCGGCGCGGCCATAATGCTGCTTGGGCACGAGCAGGCTGATAGAGGCGCTGTACGCGGGGAATTGGAATGCTCTGAAGGAGGAGCTTATGCCCATCGCGACATATATCTGCCAGATTTCGAGTTGCCCGACCATGAGCAGGAGCGCGATAGCGAGGGTGCTGAGCGCAGAGCCTGTGTCGCTGAGTATCATTACGAGGCGACGGTCCACCCGGTCGACAATCGCGCCCGCGAGCGGCGAGAGCGCGATACCAGGCAGCGTCGTAAATACCGCGATCAGGGCAAACTGCGTGGCGGAGCCTGTGCGCTGGTATACCCACACACCAAGCGCGAAGCCGGTCAGTTCCGACCCAACAAGCGAAATAAGCTGCCCAAACCAGATCAGCAGGAAAACGCGCATGCTATAGAGAGTCGAACGTATACTCACACGCTTCTCCGAACTATTCGGCACTAAGAACTAGCAATTCCCCAACTCATAATTCGTAATTACCTAGAACGCCACCGGCAGCGATTGGAGGCCGCGCAGGGAGAGGTTCTCCCTCCTGGGCGGGTTCTCTACCAGGAGCCGCAGGTCAGGCATTCTGCGCAGCATCGTGGTGAAGGCTATCTGCCCCTCCTGGCGAGCGAGCGGCGCGCCGAGGCAGAAGTGCGCGGAGTAGCCGAATGCCAGGTGCCTGTTGTCCTTGCGGGTGATGTCGAACCTGTCTGGGTCGGGGAAGCGGGCCGGGTCGCGGTTGGCGGCCCCCAGCACCTGCAAGATATTCTGCCCTTTGAGGATGCGCTTGCCGCCAAGCTCCATATCTTCCTTTGCCATACGTCCGGCGAACTGCACGGGGCTGTCGTAGCGCAGCATCTCTTCCACCGCGCCTGGGATCAGCGAAGAATCGTCTTTGAGCATCTGCATCTGCTCAGGGTGGCGCAGGAGCGCGAGCAACCCGTTGCCGATCAGGTTGGTGGTCGTCTCATGTCCGGCGAAGACGATTAGCACGCAATTGGCGTACAGCTCCTCAGCGTTGAGCCTTTGCCCCTCCTCTTCGGCGGCGACCAGCGCGCTCATAATATCATCCTTCGGATTCTTCCGGCGCTCGCTGGCATGGTAGCGAAAATAGTCGGTAAACTCATCGAGGTTGCGCATCCGCTCCGCCGACTCCTCAGGCGTAAGCTCCCGCACGTCGAACAGTTGGGCGAAGTCGTTGGACCACTTCTTGAGCCGCAGATGGTCCTCCGGGGGGCAGCCGAACATGCTGGCGATCACGGTAGTCGGCAGTGGGTATGCCAGGTCACGTATCACGTCCATCTCCCCCTGCTCCTGGACGGCATCGAGGAGATCGTCAACGATCCTCTGCACGCGGGAGCGCAGAGCTTCGACGGCGCGAGGGGTGAAGGCTTTATTCACCAGGCCGCGCAGGCGGGTATGCTCCGGCGGGTCAACAAACGCCATCTGCCTCGCGAGGCTTTCGTACTGCGGGCGTTGCGCCTCCCTTTGAGTCGGCGGCAGCATCTCCAGCTCCGGCAGGATACGCTCCGTAGACATCTGCGGGTCGTGTAGAGCGGAGACCACATCCGCGTAGCGCGTCAGCACCCAGACCTTCAGGCTCTCCCACCAATGCACCGGATCGGTGGACCGGAGCAGGTGGTATAGCGGGTAGGGATTCTCAAGCATTGATGGGTCGTCCAGCGGACTGGGGGCTTGCTCAACTTCCTTCAGCATAAGGTTCCTCGTTCCTTACTCTCTTCGTATCTGGCTTATAGCCTTAACACCATACGTGCAGCCTCTTCTAGAACTCATGCTCAGAAGAAGATGGCAGTAATATACCATATTACGCACGTAATTTCATCTCTACTGGTAATACTGAGAGGGTGTCCAAGAAGTGCAACAGTTAGCCTGTCATTCTGAGCGAAGCGAAGAATGTAGAAATCTCTGGGCTTGTACTGTGGCTAAAATCCTAGATTCTTCGCTTCGCTCAGAATGACACTCATACATTTACACCTCGCCTTACACTTTTCGGACACCCTCTGAGTACGACATCCTCTCTCCATCCGTCCGCTGATGTGATATAATTTACTATCTCCTTGTGAAGCTATGGAGTCTCATCATGCGCTTTTACCCTTCGGACGCAAGTCGCTACCTGTTGGACCCCGCCGATGTGGACGGGGAGTCTCTCCCTGCCGCGCTGGGAGCTTATAAAGGGCCACTTACGCAAATAGTCTCCTGGTCCAGGGACTTCCTGTGCCACCCGCACCCCGACCTGGGGCGAGAAGGCTCGGTATGCCCTTATACAGAGCCTTCCCTCGTGCGCAATCTCTATTGGCTCACCATTTATCCCGGCCCCTCCCCCACGATGGGTGAAGTGCGCGAGGCGGTGATGGCGTACCGCGAATGGTTCCTGGAACTGGCTCCTGTCGCGGGGCGTGACTCGCGGTACAAGGCCATCCTCATCCTCTTTCCTGACCTGGCAGCAGACGTGGCCCCAGACATCATCGACACCATCCAGGCGGCCCTCAAGTCTGAGTTCATACCCAAAGGGCTGATGATAGGCCAGTTCCACATGGTATCGGACGAGCCTGGCCTGCGCAACCCCAACTTCCGCCCCCTCCGCACGAGCGTGCCCCTGCTGGCGATCCGCCACATGGTATCGAGCGACTTCCCATTCCTGAAGAAAAAGCCTGAGTGGGTAAGTTCATACATCGAACAGTTCGGGCTTGACCTCCCCAGGCGGATCAGGGCTGAGGTAGAGGAGACCGCCCGCGCCTACAACCTGCCGCTCCCGGAGACCCAGAACTGCGCATAACACCTGAAAAACCTAAGAAAGGGTCGCGCACAACGCAAACTTACGTAGCGCCATTACCCGTTTCGCATTAGTCTTCCCAACGAAAGCAACGGAGTTTCCAATTATGCCCTTCAATCGCGAGCGCCGCTACGTAGCCCTCTGAGACGGTCAAATCTACGAGCGACCAGCGCTCCGCCTCGCCAGGCTCCGCCGCGATCTCCACTCTCATAGACCCATCCCGGTTGGGCAAGACTTCAACCTCGCTCGGCTCCAGGCTCAAGCCACTCCCTCTTGCCTTCAGGTACGCCTCTTTGCGCGTCCACTGACGCAGAAACGCCACACCCTCTTCCTCTCGCGAAGGGTAGTTGAATGCAGCCCTTTCCCTATGGGAGAAATATCGCTCCGCTATCTGCACACTCTCAGCGATAGAGCGGACCAGCTCAAGGTCTATCCCCAGCTCGGCGTGGGCTACGGCATACAATGCAAGCCCGTCTGAATGGGCCAGGTTGAATCGAATGCCCACATCTGCCACCAGGGCAGGCTTGCCATATTCCCCTTCGGAGAACTCCAATTCATCCGGCGTCAGGCGCAAATAGCGTCCCAGGATGGCCCGCAAGAGACCTCTACCCGCTACAAACCGCCTCCTATCATCCTCAAAGTGGAAGCGAGCCGCACGCTGTTGCTCTTGAGTCGGCAAAGTTGCAGAGAGCATTGCAGTGTGATCTGGCGGCAGGTCCAGGGATGCTCGCCAGATGTGGACTTCGCCCTCCCCCAGGTTCAGCTCTGTAGGTGGCAGATTCCATACACACGGATGAGCAGACATAATGCCTCACCTACCAAACTTCAAGATGGCAGAGAGATCAGCTCCTAACGCCTGCAAGATAGCGGGGTATGCAGTGTGCAGGAAGAAATGCCCGCCGGGCATCATGCGAAGCTTGAACTCGCGGGTCGTCTGCTCACGCCACGCCTCGAAGTCCTCCCGGCTCACCTCGCTATCCTCCAAAGAGCCGAAGATAGATATGGGGCAGTCGAGCGGCGGCTCGTGGGTGTAGATGTAAGTATTGACTATCGTGAAGTCGGCCCTGAGCGCGGGCATCATGATCTGCAATAGCTCGCGATTTTGCAGCACCTCTTCAGGCGTCCCTTCCAGCCTGCGCAGCCCTTCTAGGAACTCATCTTCGGGTAGGTCGTAGATCAGGGGGTGCAGGTTGGTACGCTGGGGCGCTCGGAACCCGGAGAGGAAGAGGCACACAGGCCCCTCTTTGCCCTCCCTTCGCAGATGCCGGGCAACCTCGAAGCCGACCATCGCGCCCATGCTGTGGCCGTAAATAGCAAAGGGCATGTCGGCGTATCCTTGCAGGCTACCCGCCACAGCTTCCACGAGAGTTGGAAGATGACTTATGGGAGGCTCGCCCAGCCTCCTCTCCCGTCCAGGGAGCTGGATCGCCCCTAGCTCAACCTCCGAGCTGAGAGCGGCAGGCCACGAGCGAAAGATGGAGGCGCTCCCCCCGGCATACGGCAGGCAAAAGAGCCTTACGCTTGCCAGCGGATTTGGCCTATGAAATACGACCCACGGGTCCAGGCCGCGCCTCATCGCCCTTCGACCGGGACCGCTTCGATTATGCACGTAGGGGACTGGGTAGGGACGATGCGCATCAAGGTGAAGCCCGACGTGGTGAGTAACTCACGGTATTCGGCCTCAGTGCGCTCGCGCCCGCCCGTTATCGCGAGCATGATCAGGTCCGAATCGACTACAGGCGTAGGCTCGGCCACGCGCTCCGGCATGATCGCTTCCAGCACCAGCAACCTACCATTTGGACTCATTGCCGCGCGGCACTTCTCGAGTATCTTGACACAACGTTCGTCGTTCCAGTCATGAAGTATCTGGGAGAGCATGTACAGGTCACCACCGCCTGGCACGGCCTCAAAGAAGTCCCCCGCTACCAGGGAGCAACGCTCCAGCACCCCCGCGCCCTCAAGGTAGCTCTTTGCCCCCTCGATGATAGCCTCCGTGTCGAATAGCACTCCCTCCATACCCGGATTGGCCCGAAGGATAGCCGCCAGGAGCGGGCCGTACCCGCCGCCAACGTCCACAACCGTGCGGTAAGGGGAAAAATCATACGCGTCCAGCACGGCAGCCGCCGTATCGGTGGTGAGGCTGACCATGAAATTGTTGAAGCGCTCACCCGCCTCCTGGTTGCGCCCCAGGTGCTGGAAGAAGCCCGTATCAAAGGCGTGGTCGAAGGCGGTCTGTCCGCTCTTTACAGTGTTGAGGAGAGCGCCCCATGCGGGGTAAAACTCTTCACCGCTCAGGATCGCCAGCTCGCGCAGAGAGCCGGGCGTATCGCTGCGCAGGTACTCTCCCAGGGGTGTGAGACCGAAGCGCCCGCCTTCCTCTTCGGTGAGCACGCCAATGTTGACCAGCCCGCGCATGACCCGGCGCAGAGCTTCCTCTTTCGCCCCAATTTTCTCCGCAAGCTCCACGCCGGTGCCCACTCCATCTTGCATGTAGTCCGCGATGCCGAGCCTCGCTGCCACGTAGATCAGCTGCGAAGCCATGAAGCCGTATATCATCTGGAAGAGGGCCAGGTCGGGCGGCGTCGCGGACCCCTCTATGGGTGCATCATTTTCAGGCATAAGTTCCTCTATGATGAGCCTTCCTCTTCCATGCGCTTGCGCAGGCTTAGCGGGCGCATGTCTGTCCACACTTCTTGGATGTAGGCCAGGCATTCCGCTTTCAACCCGCTCTTGCCCGCATCCTGCCAGCCGAGGGGGTTCTCACGGTCGGCGGGCCAGATGGAGTATTGCTCCTCGTGGTTCATGACCACTTTGTATATGGTAGTGTCTTCGGTATCTTCCCTGTTCATCGTTGCCTCCTCGTGTTAATTTCGAGTTCCGAGTAAATTATCAGCCAATCTACTATCAATCGGCTGTCGTCCGTCGTCCGTCGTCCGCGGAGCAGGCATGAATCCACTCTCGATCAGGTATCTGATGTAGATACCAAGCAGATTCAGGTCTGCGGGCGGGCAGCTTATACCGGCCCTTGCCAGCGCCTCGAACGTCTCTCGACAGTCGAAGCGCGGGAACCTTTTCTTGGATGGCGCTTCTCTGTCCTGGTAGAAGATAGGCAGCATAGGCTCAAGGGCGTTCTCTACGGAGCTGACGGCGCTGTTCAGCAACTCCACGCGCCATCGCTCGTACGGTACCGTCTTGAGCGGGTAGCCAAAGTGGCGCACCCCCTCCACGAACTCACCCCACGAAAGCTGGTCGGTGTTGATGATGTGGAAGGTCTTGCCCAATAGCTCCGGCTGCCGCGACAGGTAGACGATTGCTTTGCTCACGAAGTCCACCGGGGCCATGTCTACCGGGATGTCAAGGTCGGGTGCGCTGCCGAGCTGGATGCACCCCTTCATGTAGCGGGAGAAGAGGTCGCCCGCGTTACACAAACCAGTCTCGCTGTGGCCTGTGATCCTGGCGGGCCTGTAGATGCAGGCGGGCAGGCCACGGTCGCGGGCAGCCATGATGAGCCGTTCGGCTACCCATTTGCTCTGGCTGTAGCCGTCGTCTATCCCCTCTATGTCGTCGGTATCATCCCATTCGTGTATCAAGTCTGCGTCCGATTTACCTTCGGACAGGAAGACCGATAAGGTCGAAACGAAATGCACAGCTTTGCGCCTGGTGTCGCTCGCCAACCTCAGCACCTCCAGCGTGCCGCCCACATTGGCCGCCTTGAGCGCTGTATAGGGTTGGACGAAGTTGACCAGCCCGCCGTTGTGGTAAATAACGTCAACCTCGGCTGCCAACCGGCGATACGCTTCTTCTGACATGCCGAGCATCGGGTCGGACAGGTCGCCCGTGACCGCAAGCACCCGGTTGCTCAGATCCTCCCGCCAGAGGCCGTAGCTCTCAAGGTTGGCCTTTATCTTCCCTTTGCCCTGGGCCTCGTCGCGAGCGCGCACCAGGCAGTAGACCCTGGCATCGGTCTGCCTGAGCAGCTCGTACAGCACGAATGCCCCCAGGAACCCGCTCGCACCCGTTATGAATATCGCCTCCGGCTCGGTTACGTTTCCCAGCGGCACCAGGTCGGGACGAATCGCAGGGTCCAGAGCTATCTCAGAGTCCCAATCGACTCGCTGTGGACCCGTAACTTTGGAGAGGTCGGAAACGTGCGCCAGTTCGATAATGCGAGCAAGACCGGCTACAGTCGGTTCTTCAAAGAGGCTGCGCAGGGGCAAATCGACCCCTAACCTATTACTTATTCGCGTGGCTACCTGCGTGACGAGCAAAGAGTGCCCACCCAGGTCAAAGAAGTTGCTATGGATGCTGATCCGCTCCAGGGGCAGTTTGAGCGCCTCAGCCCATATCTCCGCCAGAGTTTCTTCCGTAGGGCTGCCGGGAGCGACGAACTCCCCATCCCCATCAGACGTTATGGAGTCGGGTGCAGGCAGCGCCCTCAGGTCTATCTTGCCATTTGGCGATAGGGGTAGGGTCTCTAACGTCACGAAGGCGCTCGGAACCATGTAGTCCGGCAACTGGCCTCGCAGGTGGGCGCGTAATTCCCCGGCCGTATATCCCTGGCCCGGTTGCGGCACCATGTAAGCCACCAGCCGCTTGTTCCCAGGCACGTCCTCGCGAGCAATGACCACGCTCTCTCGCACGCCCGGGTGCTTGCCCAAAGCGACTTCGATCTCCCCTATCTCGACCCTGAAGCCGCGAATCTTCACCTGGTGGTCGGTCCGCCCAACAAACTCGATGTTGCCGTCAGGCAGGTAGCGAGCCAGGTCGCCCGTCCTGTAAAGCCGCCCCTCTAAGTGCGGAGTGCGGAGTGCGGAGTGCGGAGTATGGTTACTACCTACTGAATCTTCGTCCTTCGTCCTTCGGCCTTCGTCCCATTCCGCACTCCGCACTCCGAATTCCGCACTCCCAAAGGGGTTGGGCACGAACCGGTCGGCGGTCAGCTCGGGGCGGTGGTGGTAGCCTCGCGCCACGCCCACCCCGCCGATGTACATCTCACCCGCTATGCCGACAGGGAGAGGTTGCATGTTGCGGTCGAGTATATATATCTGCGTGTTGGCGATGGTGCGGCCTATGGGCGGCTTGCTGCCGTCGGGGGCGCACCTGATTATGGTGTTGCAGATGGTGGCCTCAGTAGGCCCGTAGGTGTTGAAGAAGCGGCGGCCTGGTGCCCAGCGTGCTACCACTTCGGCAGAGCAGTTCTCGCCGCCGACGATGATACTTTCGAGTGTTGGCAGATCGGCATCTGGCAGTGCGGTCAGAACGGAGGGCGGCATCAGTATCGTGGTGACCCCCTGGCGCTGCATCAACTCTACCAGCGCGGGTCCGGGCAGCAACTCGTCGGGCGTGCCCAGGCAAAGCCGCGCCCCCGAAACTAGGGCGATGAATATCTCGGCCACCGAAACGTCGAAGCTGAACGCCACGAACTGGAGCACGCAGCTATCAGGCCGCACGCCATAAGTGCGTATCTTCTCCGTGATGACGTTGCACAGCCCCCGGTGCTCAAGCAGCACCCCTTTAGGCCAGCCGGTAGAGCCGGAGGTGTAGATGGTATATGCCAGGTTATCCGGCGCTACAGCCGTTTCTTCTCCCTCAAGGTTTGTTCCGCTCTCAACCTCTATACTGTCCCAATCTTTATCGAGGTAAACTATCTGCGTTCCCTGCTCGCCCGCCCCGTCCTCGAACAACCCAGATGCCACCCGCTCCTGCGTGACGAGCACGGGCGCTTGCGAGTCGGAGAGCATATAGGCAAGTCTATCCTTTGGATATGAAGGGTCGAGGGGGACGTATGCCCCACCCGCCTTCACTATCCCCATCAGCCCCACCACCATCTCGATGGAGCGCTCCACACACAGCCCAACCAGCACCTCCGGCCCCACTCCCAATTTTCGTAGGTGCCGTGCCAGCTTGTTCGCTCTACTGTTCAACTCGCTGTACGTAAGTTGCTCCCGTCCAAATACGAGCGCAACGGCATCGGGCCTCTTCTCTACCTGTTCCTCGAATAGCTGGTGTATGCATTTATCATGTGGGAACTCTCTGTAGGTGTTGTTCCACTCAACCAGTACTTGCTGCTGCTCCTGTTGGGTGAGTAGAGGTAGCTCGGCAACCCGGCTATTGGGGTTGGCGACGATACCCTTCAACAGCGTCTGGAAGTGCCCCAACATACGCCCGATCGTCCCGCTGTCGAATAAATCAGTGTTGTACTCGATGAACGCTTCCAGACCCTCACCTGTGTCGGCCATCATCAGCGTGATGTCGAAGGCCGACGCTCCCCTATGCACATCAAGGTAGCTGAGGGTGAGGCCCGCCACGTCCAACGGTGGTAGCGGGGCGTTTTGGAGCACGAACATCACCTGGAAGAGCGGGTGGTAGCTCATGTTGCGCTCCGGGTGCAGTTCCTCCACGAGCCGCTCAAACGGCAGCTCCTGGTGGTCGTATGCGCCCAACGCCACTTCCCTGACTCTGCTCAATGCCTCCCTGAAGGTAGGATTCCCGCCCACGTCCAATCTCATGACGAGCGTGTTGGCGAACAGCCCGATCAACCCTTCGACTTCGGGCCTGGTGCGCCCCGCGATGGGAGAGCCTATCACTATGTCGCTCTGCCCCGTGTAGCGGTGGAGCAGCGCTCCGAACGCCGCAAGCAAGGTCATAAATAGGGTGGCCCCTTCTTGCCTCCCTAACCCTTCCAGTTGTCGCGTCAGGCTCTTGGGCAGGACCACAGACTCGTGAGCGCCCCTGTACGTCTGTGCGGGAGGGCGTGGGCGGTCAGTGGGCAGCTCCAGCAGAGGAGGAGCACCCATCAATTGGCCTTTCCAATAGTCAAGCTGGTTGTCCAGCGTCTCACCTTGCAGCCAGCCTCGCTGCCACACCGCGTAATCGGCATACTGCACGGGCAGATCAGGGAGCGGCGATTGCTGACCACGCGTGAAGGCGTTGTAGAGCGGCCCAAGCTCCCCAAGCAGCACGCCGTAAGACCAGCCATCGGCCATTATGTGGTGCATCGTGAGGAGCAGCACGTGCTCACGTTCGTCCAGGCGAAAAAGGTGCGCCCGCACGATGGGACCCTTAGCGAGGTCGAACGGCCTGCGCGCTTCCTCTTCAGCCATCCGTTGGACCTTGCTCTCTCGCTCATGGGCAGGCAGGTCGTGAAGGTCCACAAGGGGCACAGACAATGATGCGGAGGGGGCAATCATCTGCACAGGCTGGCCGTCCCTTGATGGGAACGTTGTGCGGAAGACCTCGTGGCGGCGCACAATCTCGGTGAGGCTCCGCTCCAATGCGTCTACGTCGAGAGGACCCGACAGGCGCATGGCAACCGGGATGGTGTAGAAGGGGTTGCCCGGCTCAAGCTGGTCCAGAAACCAGAGCCTCTGCTGGGCAAACGACAGGGGCAGGTCGGTGCGGCTCTCTTGCCTGACAATGGTATATGGCTCCGCAGTATCCTCCTCATCCTCGTCCAGGAGAAGCGCGAGCAACTCGCGCTTCCTGGCAGCCAGTTCGGCAGCGTTGGCAACGTCATCCATCAAGGAGCACCTCGCTTCGCTTGCTGCTCCCGGAGCGTGCTGAGGACCTCGGCCTCAGACATACCTTCGAGTTGTTGCAGAATCTGGGCGGCCTTCAGGGTGCGCCCCGGCTTCGGCTCCTGCGCGACCAGCGCAGCCGCCATGCCCGCGACTGTAGGGTCCTCGAACATCTTGCGCAGCGGAAGCTCCACCCGGAACGCATCGCGGACCCGGGAGACAAGCTGCATCGCCAGGAGGGAGTGCCCGCGCAGGTCGAAGAAGTTGCTGTAGACGCCTACCCGCTCCAGCCGCAGCATCTCGGCCCACATATCGGCCAGCACTTCCTCTATTGCGTCGCGTGGCGCCACGTAGCCGCTATCCTCTTCAACCGCCTCCTGCCCAGGCGCGGGGAGCGCCCGGCGGTCTACCTTACCGCTCGGCGTCAGCGGCAATGCGTCTAGGAACACAAATGACGAAGGGACCATGTAGTCGGGCAGCTTCTGCCTCAAGAAGAGCCGCAGGTCCCCCACCGTCGCGCTCCCCGGCTCGCCTAAAACGGTGTAAGCCACCAGGCGTCTGTCGCCAGGCTCGTCCTCTCGGACGATAACCACGCACTCTCGGACGGCATCATGCTGCGCGAGAGTGGCCGCGATCTCGTCCGGTTCGATGCGGAAGCCATGTATCTTCGTCTGGTAATCGGCCCGACCCAGGTACTCTATGCTGCCATCTGGGAGGTAGCGGGCAAGGTCGCCCATCTTGTACAGACGCCCTTCCAAGTGCGGAGTGTGGAGTGTGGAGTGCGGAGTATGATTACTGCCTTCTGCCTTCTGCCCTCTGCCTTCTGAATATTCGTCTTTCGTCCTTCGTCCTTCGTCTAACTCCGCACTCCGCACTCCGAATTCCGCACTCCCAAAGGGGTTGGGCACGAACCGTTCGGCTGTCAACTCCGGCTTCCCAACATAGCCTCGCGCCATGTTGGCCCCGCCCACGTACACCTCACCGGGCACGCCTATAGGCACGGGCTGCATCTGCCTGTCAAGCAGGTACACCTGGGTATTGGCGATGGGGCGGCCAATGGGTACTCGTGTGAGGTCGGCGCTCTCTCGGCTCAGGTCGTGCCAGGTCACGTCGGCGGACACTTCCGACGAGCCGTAGATATTCAGCAGGGTACGGCCAGGGAGCATCATCTTGAAGCGGTGCGCCAGATCCGTCGAAAGCGCCTCGCCGCTGGTCGCCCACACCTTCAACCTGGGCAGTTTGGCATCGAGATCGTGATCAGTTTCCAATAGCACCCGAAGAAGAGAGGGCACAAGCACAAGACGCGTAACTCCCGCTTTTGCGAGCGCACCCACGAACAGCTGTGGGTCCTTCAACACCTCGTCAGGGATGATAGCTAGCGAAACGCTCTGTAGCAATGGGCCGAATATCTCCCAGATCGAGTCGACGAAGCTCAGGGCGGTCTTCTGGCAGCAGACCTCGCCCTCTGTGAAAGGGTAGGTCTCCCACATCCACCGGAAGCGATTGATGGCCCCGCGATGCAGGCCAAGCACCCCCTTCGGCAGGCCGGTAGAGCCGGAGGTGTAGATGGCATACGCCATGTTGTCCGGCGTTACGCTTATCCCTTGCTGGTCGAGGTTCTCACCACTCTCACCCTCGATAGCTGTCCAGTCCCTGTCAAGATAGACAGTTTGCACCTTATGAGATAGTTCGCTCGCCAGGCTGAGCGTACTTTGCGTGACTAGCACGGGAGCGCGACTATCTTCCAGTATGTGCGCAAGCCTATCTTTGGGGTAGGAAGGGTCCAGGGGAACGTATGCCCCCCCTGCCTTCAGTATCCCCAACAGCCCTACCACCATCTCAATGGAGCGCTCCACGCACAGCCCTACCAGCACCTCCGGCCCTACTCCCAATTTTCGCAGATGTCGTGCCAGCTTGTTCGCTCTACTGTTCAACTCCCCGCAAGTCAACTGCTCGTCACCGAACACTACAGCTACGGCGTCAGGTGTCTTCTCTACCTGCTCCTCGAACAACTGGTGTATGCACCTATCGTGCGGGTACTCCCTGTATGTGCTGTTCCACTCCACCAGCAACTGCTGCCGTTCGTCACCGCTAAGCAATGGTAGCTCCGATACCCTAAGTGTAGGATCGGAGACGATACCCTCAAGGAGCGTTTGGAAGTGTCCCAGCATACGCCTGATGGTTGATGCGTCGTACAGGTCAGTGTTGTATTCCAGGTCCCCGTGCAGCCCATCCTCTTCGTTCTGCATATCCAGCGTCAGGTCGAACTTGGCCGTGCCGCTGTCCACAATGAATGTCTTGGCCTGAAGGCCCTTCAATTTGGGGTCAGGGATGGGCGCGTTCTGTAGCACGAACATCACCTGGAAGAAAGGGGTCCGGCTCATGTCGCGCCCAGGTTGCAGCTCCTCGACCAGCTTCTCGAAAGGTACATCCTGGTGAGCATATGCCCCCAACGCGGTCTCCCTCACCCTCTTGAGCAATTCACGGAAGGTAGGGTCCCCCGCAAAGTTTGATCGCAACACCAGCGTATTGACGAAGAATCCGATCAGTCCCTCAAGCTCCTCGTGGGTGCGGCCCGCGATGGGAGAGCCTATGACGATGTCTGCCTGCCCTGTGTAGCGGTGGAGCAGCGTCCCGAACGCCGCGAGTAAGGTCATGAAGAGGGTGGCCCCCTCTCTTCTCCCCAGCGCTTCCAACTGTTGTGCCAGGCTCGTAGGCAGCACTATAGACTCGTGGTCGCCCTTGAAGGTCTGTGCGGGAGGGCGTGGGCGGTCAGTCGGCAGTTCCAGCAGGGGAGGCGCGCCTTCTAGCTGCTTCTTCCAGTAGTCAAGCTGCGCTTGCAGAACGTCGCCCTGTAGCCAGTTTCGCTGCCACACCGCGTAATCGGCGTACTGTACCGGCAACTCAGGGAGCGGCGATGGCTTCCCCTCCGTGAAGGCGTTGTAGAGCGCCTCCAATTCCTCGTAGAAAATCTGCATGGACCAACCGTCAGAGACGATATGGTGCATCGTCAGCATCAGCAGGTGCTCCTCCTCACCCGTTCGCAGGAGGATGGTTCGTATAAGTGGACCCTGCACTAGGTCAAACGGCCTGCGCGCCTCCTCTTCGGTGATGCGTTTGGCCTCTGCCTCCCGCGCTTCCTCAGGCAGATGTCGCAGGTCCACGCCCTGTAAAGGCACCTTGACCATCGAGGCGACAACCTGCATAGGCTGGCCTTCCACAACCGAGAAGGTAGTGCGCAGGTCATCGTGGCGGCGCACTACCTCAGCGAGGCTCCGCTCCAGTGTTGCAACGTCGAGTGGCCCGGTCAGGCGGGTGGCGATAGGTACGTTGTAGAATGCATTGCCAGGCTCAAGTTGGTCAACGAGCCAGAGCCGTTGCTGAGCAAACGATGTAGAGAACGCACGAGGCTTCTGCCGCTTGGCTAGCTGTTGCGCGAGAAGGGCGCGCTTCTGCTCAAGGGTAAGTTCTGCCGTTGGCGTAGGGCTAGTATCTCTGTTCATATGTTGTGTTACTCACCTTATGCAGTTAATAAGTGATGCGTGATTATCGTCTATCATCCAGTTATAAAGTCTTAAGGAGCGAATCTATCTCCTCGGCGGAAAGCTCGCCTATGTTCAGGGGTGCTTCTTCTTCATCCGGCTCAGGAATGAGATGGACTATACGCGGCGCAACTAACGTTGTCCCGGCACCTCCTTGCGCCCGCATTATCGCAAGGGCCAGGCCCTCTATTGTTGGAGCTTCAAACAGAGTGCGCAAAGCTACGTCAATGCTGAGCGCGGTACGCACCCTGGACACCATCCGCATAGCAGAGAGCGAATGGCCGCCGAGGTCGAAGAAGTTATCGGTTACGCCGAAGCGCTCCTTTTTCAGAACGCCCGCCCACACTGCTGCCAGTTGCGCTTCCAGGGGCGTGCGTGGCACGACATACAAGTCGCCCCTGCACTCCTCGCAGCCTTCAGGCTCAGGGAGCGCCTTGCGGTCTACCTTACCGTTGGGTGTGAGCGGCATCTTATCCAAGAGGACGAATGTCGAGGGGATCATATATTCTGGCAGCCTGGCTCGCAGGAGGTTGCGCAGCTCTGTTGAAGATGGAGCCTGACCGGGGTGCGCCACAACGTAAGCTACCAACCGTTTGTCGTCACTCTCTCTACCCCGCACGCTTACGACCGCTTCACGCAGAGCAGGGTGCTGGCCCAGCACAGCCTCAATCTCGCCAAGCTCGATGCGGAACCCACGCACCTTCACCTGCTGGTCTATCCGCCCCAGGAACTCTATCCTTCCGTCAGGCAGATAGCGAGCCAGGTCCCCCGTCTTGTACAGCCTCTCTCCTGAGTGCGGAGTGCCTGAATTGGGCGTAGCCCAAGAACCTGCGGAGTACGGATTAGAAGCTGATTCCGCATTCCGCACTCCGAATTCCGCATTCGAAAAGGGGTTGGGTACGAAACGCTCGGCAGTCAGGTCTGGCCTGCCCAGGTAGCCTCGCGCCAGGCCATCACCGCCTATATAAAGCTCCCCTGCCACCCCTATTGGCACAGGCTGCATGTGGCGATCCAGAAGGTACACCTGCGTGTTGGCAATGGGCCTGCCTATACTGGTTACGGAGGAGTTGGGACCTTTCTGTTCCCCTATCTCCACCTTGTGGATGGTAGACCAGATGCACGTTTCGGTAGGGCCGTACATGTTCCACACGGCGACTGCCCTGCACGACAGGTCATAAGCCAACGAAACAGGGAGCGCCTCACCACCGCACAGCGCCTTCAGGGTACCTGTTGCCCGGGCAGGCCAGGCATCGGCTATGAACAGCAGCCGCCACGACGCGGGCGTGCCCTGCATTACAGTCGCTCCCCTCTCGGCTATTTCCCTTCCCAGGAGAATGCCATCGGAGGCGATATCCTTGCTAGCCAGCACCAGCGTAGCACCGGTGACGAGGGGCAGGTACAACTCTAAGGCGGCTATATCGAACGAGAGGGAAGTGACGGCCAACAGCACATCATCCTCCGCCAGCCCAGGCTTAGCTTTCATGGACCATAAGTGGTTAGTTAGGGCACGGTGGGGGACCTGCACCCCCTTGGGCCTGCCTGTAGAGCCGGAGGTATAAATAACGTAGGCCAGGTTGTCGGGGCCACCCTCTGGGGCCGGATCGCCTGCGGGCTGGGGCTCTATCCCCTTCCAATCGCGGTCGAGGAGCACCCTGTGGGCGCGCTGTCCGGCCAGGTCTTGAGCAAGCCCGGCTAACTCCTCTTGAGAGAGCAGCACTCCGGCCCCCGAATCCTCTACCATGTAGGCCAGCCGCTCCTTCGGGTATGTAGGGTCTAGTGGCACGTATGCCCCACCTGCCTTCAGCACTCCGAGCACACCTACCACCATCTCTATCGAGCGCTCCACGCATATGCCCACCAGGGTGTCAGGGCCTACCCCAAGCGTCCGCAGGTAATGGGCCAGCTTGTTTGCGCGCTCACTCAGTTCCCGGTACGTCAGCTTCTGCTTGCCATACACCAGGGCAACCTTGTCGGGCGTGCGGTTCGCCTGCGCCGCGAATAACTGGTGGACGCATAACTCTCGTGGGTAGTCATTACGGGTATCGTTCCATTCGACCAAGAGTGTGCGCCGCTCACTCTCGGTCAGGATCGGCAGTTGGGAGACCGGAGTCTGGGGGTCGCGGGCCACTGCCTCCAACAGCGTGCGGTAGTGCCCCAGCAACCTGGTAATCGTGTCTCTATCGAACAAATCTGTACTGTATTCAGCCTGCGCCTGGGTACCCTGTGGAGTGTCGATGATCGTGAGAGACAGATCAACGATGGATGTGCCGCTTTCGAAGAGGGCAGTGTCGAACACCAGGCCCGATTGCTCCCGAATTTCGCGGGGCGTGTTCTCCAGTCCAAACATCACCTGGAAGAGCGGATTGTAGCTCAGGTTGCGCTCAGGTTGAGCTTCTTCTACAAGCCGCTCGAACTGCAGGTCCTGGTGGTCGTATGCGCCCAACGCCACTTCCTTGACCCTGGCCAAAAGCTCGCGGAAAGTAGGCTCACCTCCCAGGTCGGCCCTAAAGAGTAGGGTGTTGGCGAAGAAACCTATTAACCCTTCTACCTCCCTGCGCGTGCGCCCCGCTATCGGCGCGCCCACCACGACGTCGGTCTGGCCTGTATAGCGGTAGATCAGTGCATCGAATGCCGCCAACAACGTCATGAAGAAGGTGACACCCTCCTGCTTGCTCAGGTGCTCCAGTTCGTGGACCAGTTCCGGCGGCAAAGTGATAGATTGGGTGGCTCCCCTGTAGGTCTGCCTGGCTGGGCGTGGCCGGTCAGCGGGCAGTTCCAGCAAGGGCGGCGCGCCTCTGATCTGCCTCATCCAGTATTCAAGCTGAGCTTGTAGAATCTCGCCTTGCAGCCGCTTTCGCTGCCAGACAGCGTAATCGCCGTACTGGATAGGCAATTCAGGTAGTGGAGATGGATTGCCGGCGACGAAGGCCGAATACAAAGTCTGCAATTCACCGTGGAAAAGATGGAACGACCACCCATCCGCGATGATGTGGTGCATCGTCACCAGGAGGAGGTGCTCTTCCTCATCCAGCCGTATTATCAACGTGCGTACCAGGGGAGCTTGCGCCAGGTCGAAGGGGCGCTGCGCTTCCTCGGTTAGGAGCGAGTGGGCCTCCCGTTCGCGCTCCTGCGCAGGTAGATGTCGCACATCCTGGACCGGCAGGGGCACATCCGCGTACGACGCGGCAACCTGCACAGGATCCTCGTCCGCCGTCACGAAGCTGCTCCGCAATGTGTCATGGCGACGCACGATCTCGCTGATGCTACGCCTCAACGCCTCCAGATGGAGCGGCCCCGTCAGGCGCGTGGCAAACGAGACGTTGTAAAAGGGGCTGCCCCCTTCCATGCGGTCGAGGAACCACAGACGCATCTGGGCAAACGACAGGGGGAAATGCCTGGGAGCGTCAGTCTGCGCAGCTCTCTGCCTGACCTGCTCCGCGAGGAGGGCGCGCTTCTCCTTGGGTGAGAGGTCTGCCAGTGGTCTGTCCATAGTGCTCATTGCATCAACCTTACCTGTCTGCCATCATCTCTCGCAAGAGCGCATCCACTTCCTCGTCCGATAGCCCCTCGATGTCCGGAAACTCTCCCCACTCTTCCGCACTTGCCCTGCTTATGGCCGGTATCTCTGCTGACACATCGCTCTGTATCTCGGTGATTGCCTCTGCCAGGCCTTCTATGGTAGGCGTCTCGAAGAGGCGGCGTAGCGGCAGCTCTACACGTAACGCCTCGCGCACCCTCGATACCACCTGCGTAGCTGCAAGCGAGTGCCCGCCCACCTCGAAGAAGCTGTCGTGAACGCCCACGCGCTCGATGCCCAGCACCGAGACCCAAATCGCCGCTACCGTCTCCTCTACAGGATTGCGCGGCGCTACGTACTCCGCGTCTCCTTCTGCCCGCCCCAGCTCAGGCGCGGGGAGCGCACGGCGGTCCACCTTGCCGTTAGCCGTGAGGGGCAGCTTCTCCATCTGTACGAACGCCGACGGGACCATGTACTCCGGCAGCCTCTCTTTCAAGTATTGGCGCAACTCAGAGGGTGTGGAAGGCTGACCTTGCCCAGAGTCGCCCACTACATAGGCCACCAGACGCTTATCGCCGGGCGCATCGTCCCGCTCTCGCGCCGTGACGACGACATCTTGCACAGACGGGTGCTGGGCCAGCACAGCCTCGATCTCGCCAAGCTCGATGCGGAACCCACGCACCTTCACCTGCTGGTCTATGCGCCCCAGGAACTCTATCCTCCCGTCAGGCAGATAGCGAGCCAGGTCGCCAGTCCTGTAGAGCCGCCCCTCTAAATGCGGAGTGCCTGAATTGGGCATAGCCCAAGAACCTGCGGAGTGCGGATTGTAATTACTGCCTTCTGCCTTCTGCTTACTACCTTCTTTTGCCTCTTCGTCCCATTCCGCACTCCGCACTCCGAATTCCGCACTCAAGAAGGGGTTGGGCACGAAGCGCTCCGCCGTGAGGTTGGGGCGGTTCAGGTAACCCCTCGCCAGGCCGTCTCCACCTATATAAAGCTCCCCTGCCACCCCTACCGGCACGGGCTGCAAATGCCGGTCGAGCAGATAGACCTGCGTGTTGGCGATAGGTCTGCCTATGCTCACCGAGTCGCCTACCTGCGCCGACTGGGTCATAGGGTAGCAGCAGGTGAAGGTTGTGTTCTCTGTGGGGCCGTAGCCGTTTATCAGCGTGCAGCCACTTCCCAGTTGTTGGATAGCCTTCCTGACGTGAGGGGCCGATAGAACGTCCCCACCAGCCAGCAGCTGGCGCAAGCTAGTCAGCCCTCGCAGGTGGCCGCCTTCTACCATGTGGTGGAACAGCCCCGCCGTCAGCCATAGCGTGGTGACGCCGTACTCTTCAATAACCTGGGCCAGCTCTTCCAGGAGGGGCACATCGGTGGTTGGGTAAATCACCAGGCGCGCTCCGTTGAGCAGGCTGCCCCAGATTTCGAGCGTGGACGCATCGAATGAGATAGGCGCGAACTGGAGTAATACCTGGTCGTCGGAAAGGTCAGCATAATTGGTATTCTTGACCAGCCGGACCACTCCCCGGTGCGGCACGCCGATCCCCTTCGGCTGCCCGGTGGAGCCGGAGGTGTACATCACGTATGCCAGGTTCTCTGCCGTCGTCTCGCTCTCTAGTGGCTCACTGCTTTGTCGGGCAATATCGCTCCAGTCGGTATCTAAGCGCACTACCCGCGCCACATGAGCGGGGAGCTTCTCCGCCAGCACCGCTTGAGTCAACAACACAGAAATTTGCGTGTCTTCCATCATGAAGCGCAGGCGCTCCTCCGGGTAGGAGGGGTCGAGAGGCACATACGCCCCACCCGCTTTCAGCACTCCCAAAAGCGCCACCACCATCTCTATAGAGCGCTCCATGCAGACCCCTACCAGCGTTTCCCGGCCTATACCCATATCTCTCAGGTGGCGAGCTAACCGGTTAGCGCGTTGGTCCAACTCCTGGTAAGTGAGGCGCTTTTCCCCGAAGATGAGCGCAACTGCGTCGGGCGTCTGCTGCGCCTGTCGCTCAAAGAGGGGGTGAATGCACTCGTCTCGCGGGTAGTCGGTATGCGTGCTGTTCCACTCCACGAGCAACTGCTGCCGCTCCTCGTCTGTGAGCAGGGGCAGCTCTGATACCCGCTGATCCGGTTGTGCGACAACTCCTTCCAACAGGACCCTGTAGTGCTCCAACATGCGGGTAATCGTTGAAGCATCAAACAGGTCGGTGCTGTATTCGACCTCAACCGACAGCCCCTCCTCTCTTTCCTCGATGATAAACATCAGGTCAAACCGCGCCGTGCCCATGTCAACCTTATCAACCTCAAGGTTGGCGATACTCAAGCCTGGCAGTTGCAGGGCTACCGTAGGCGCATTCTGGAGGACGAAGGCTACCTGGAAGATGGGATGGTAGGCCAGATTGCGCTCATGCTGCATCTCCTCCACCAGCCTGTCGAACGGCAAGTCCTGGTGGCCATACGCCCCCAGCGACGCCTCTCGCACCCGGCCCAGCAACTCCCGGAAGGTCGGGTCGCCTGAAAGGTCGGTCCGTAACGCCAGCATGTTGACGAAGAAGCCGATCAGCCCCTCGATCTCAGGCCTGGTACGGTTGGCTATGGGCGAGCCTACCACGATGTCGGTCTGCCCCGTGTATCGGTGGAGGAGCGCCGTGAAAGCCGAAAGGAGCGCCATGTACATCGTCACCCCTTCGCGCCGGACCATTCCCTTCAACTCCTGGGCAAGGTCTCCGGTAAGACGGTATGGCTGCTTTGCCCCGCGATAAGTGAGCATAGCGGGGCGAGGGCGATCTGTTGGCATCTCGAGAGCGGCGGGTGCGCCGGCCAGTTGCCCCTTCCAATAATCGAGCTGGCCCTGGAGCGCCTCGCCTTGCAGCCACTCTCGCTGCCAGATGGTGTAATCGGCATATTGTACCGGCAGGTCGCGAAGGGACGGAGCCTCCCCGGCAGCGAACGCCCTATAAAGCTCCGCCAGCTCCTGCGCCAGCACGCCCATAGACCACCCATCCGAGATGATGTGGTGCATGACCAACACGAGTTGGTGTCTCTCCTCGTCCAGGCGCAGCAAGCGAGCACGCAACAAGGGTCCCCGAGCCAGGTCGAACGGGCGTCGTGCTTCCTCCTTGACCAGCCGTTGGGCCTCCGCTTCCCTCTTTTCGTCGGGCACACTGCCCAGGTCCACAACGGGCAGGGGAACGTCCAGGGCAGGAGCGATCACCTGCACGGGCCGATCTCCTGCTACCGAGAAGGTTGTGCGCAGAGCTTCATGCCTCTCGACTATCGCGTTGATGCTCTTCCGAAGCGCCTCCTCCTGGAGCGACCCGTCCAGGCGCATGACAACCGGTATGTTATAGGCGGCACTAGCGGGCTGCCACTGGTCGAGGAACCAGAGCCTCTGCTGCGCGAACGACAGGGGTAAATTCTCTCTCCTGGGCAGGCGATGGAGGGACGGGGCAGGAGCAACTGAACCTCCCTTAAGGGCTGCTTCGATACTCTCACCCAGACCGGCCACGGTAGGCGTCTCGAAGAAGCGGCGTAGCGGCAACTCTGCATGTAACACCTCCCGCACCCTGGAGATCACCTGAGTCGCTAGTAGCGAGTGCCCTCCCAGGTCGAAGAAGTTGTCATGTATCCCCACACGCTCGATGCCGAGCACCGAGGCCCAGATACCGGCAAGCGCTTCCTCTACAGGGCTTCGCGGCGCGGCATACTCAGCGCCGCCCTCCATCCTATCCAGTTCAGGGGCGGGCAGAGAGCGGCGGTCCACCTTGCCATTTGGTGTGAGGGGGAGCTTCTCCAGCACCACAAAAGCCGACGGGACCATGTATTCCGGCAGCCTCTCCCTCAGATAATCGCGCAGCTGAGAGCTGACGAGTGAGGAGTCTGGGCTGGGGACTACGTAAGCCACCAACCTCTTGTCACCCGCGACATCTTCCCTCACCATCAGCACCACATCCTGCAAGGCAGGGTACTGCCTCAGCACCGCCTCGATCTCACCAAGCTCGATGCGGAACCCCCGGAGTTTCACCTGGTGGTCCAGCCGCCCATGAAACCGGATGTTGCCGTCCGGCAGGTAAGACGCCAGGTCGCCCGTCCTGTACAGCCGCCCTCCTGATTTTGGATTTTGGATTTTGGATTTTGGATTATCAGGGTCCACTCCAAAATCCAAAATCCAAAATCCAAAATCAGAAAAGGGGTTTGGTACGAACCGCTCAGCAGTGAGGTCGGGGCGGTTTAGGTAGCCCCTGGCGAGTCCTGCCCCGCCCATGTACAACTCGCCTGGCACGCCCACCGGCACCGGCTCTCCGTGCCGGTCGAGCAGGTAGACCTGGCTGTTGGCGATTGGCCGCCCGATGGTCGGCAACGTCGTACTCCCCTTCTCCATGAGCGCGAAGGTGGAGTAAGTGGTGTCCTCGGTCGGGCCGTAAAGGTTGAACACCCGGCAGGTCGGCACCTGTGCGTAAAGCTGCTGGACTAGCGTTTGCTGCAACGGCTCTCCGGCGAGGTTGACCACGCGCACCGAAGTGGGCACGCCTCCAGTGCGCAGTAGCTCGGCAATCGCCGAAGGGACGGTGTTTACCAGCGTGACTTGTTCCTCAGGGCCGAGGGTGGGCAGGTGAAGCGCGTTCTCTACGAGGACGACCATACCCCCACCGCTCAATGTGACGAATAACTCGAACACCGAGAGGTCGAACGAGATCGAGGTCGAGGCCAACACCCTGGAAAGCTCTTCCTCCGTATACGTCTCTTTCGCCCATTCTATGAGCGCAATGCCACTCCTATGCTCGATGCTCACTCCCTTTGGGCGTCCGGTCGAGCCAGAGGTATAGAGGATGTAGGCCAGGTTATCTGAGTTGGAAATGGGCGCGGGATTCCCTTCCTCACCCGCGATGGCCTCCTCCCACCCATCATCGAGGTAGACCACCTTCGCCCCATGCTCCCCCAGCGTTGCAAGCTCCGCATACAGCCCTCTCTGCGTAAGCAACACTGGGGCCTGCGAGTCCGCGAGCATAAAGGAGAGACGGTCGTGCGGGTAAGCTGGGTCGAGGGGCACATAGGCCCCGCCCGCTTTCAGCACCCCCATCATAGCGGCCACCAGGTTGAGCGAGCGCTCCATGCAGACCCCGACCGGCTTCTCAGGACCCACCCCAAGCGCCCGCAGGTGGTGAGCCAGCTTGTTAGCTTTGCTGTTGAGTTGCCGGTACGTCAGACGTTTACCCTTGAAACTGATAGCCGGCGCATCTGGCGTCTTCTCCACCTGTCTCTCAAACAACTCGTGTATACACGCGCTCTGTGGGTAGCCCGTGCCGGTGCTGTTCCACCCGACAAGCAACTGCTGGCGCTCGGCATCGGTCAGCATAGGCAGCTTTGAAATTACAAGGCCAGGGTCAGACACGATACTTCCCAACAGCATCTGAAAATGCCCAAGCATCCTGCGGATGGTCGAGGCGTCAAAGAGATCACTGTTGTACTCGGCCCATCCACTCAGGTCACCCTCCGTGTCTACAATAGACAGAGAGAGGTCATACTTCGCGATGCCCGGATCAAGGTCGAGGATAGAGCCGATTAGACCCGGAAACTCCAGTTGGGGCGGAGCGTCTTGAAAAGCAAAGGTCAGCCCAAAGAAGGGTGCGCGGCTCAGATCGCGCTCAGGCTGTAACTCTTCTACCAGCTTCTCGAAAGGCACGTCTCCATTGGCGTGCGCATCAGCAACTACCTGCCCCACCCGTTTCAGCAACTCGCGGAAGCTGGGATCTCCTTCCAGGCTGGTGCGCAACGCCAGCATGTTGGCAAGTGGACCTATAGAGCCTGCTCCCTCAGGTGAGGTGCGGCCAGCGGTCTCCGTACCGAGCACAATGTCGCTCTGTCCCGTGTAACGATAGAGCAATGTCTCGAACGCCGATAGCATCGTCAGGAACAACGACACCCCTTCCTGCTGACTCAATCTCTTGACCGCCTCCACCAATTCGGAGGGTAAGAGCAGAGGTTGGCGAGCGCCGTAATGCGTCTGCACCGGAGGTCGTGGCCGGTCAGCAGGTAATTCGAGCACGGGAGGGTTGCCGCCCAATTGCCCCTTCCAGTATGCAATCTGGGCCTGTGCCTCCTCCCCTTTCAGCCACTCCTCCTGCCGAGCTGCATAGTCGACATACTGCATCGGCGGCTGAGGGAGGGGCGAATGCTCTTCCGTGGACGAGGCGGCGTAGAGCGCGGCCAACTCCTCACATAGTACCCTGATGGAGAGATCGTCGCATACAATCCCATGCGCCGTCAGCAGCAGTAGGTGCTCATCGTTGCCCAGGCGCAGCAGTGCGGCCCGTATCAACCGGCCTTGCGCCAGGTCGAAGGGGTATTGCGCTTCTTCCCTCGCCAGACGCTTTACTGCGTCGCCCTTCTCCGCCTCAGGCAGGCCACTGAGGTCGGACAAGGGCAAGGGCAAAGTGAAAGGGAGGTCTGCTACTATCTGGACCGGCTGCCCATCAATCAGGGGGAAAGCAGTCCGCAAAATATCATGCCGTTCTCCGACCTTTTTGAGGCACCGTTCCAGCCTTTGTGGATCAAGCGGTCCGGCGAGGTGGAGGGCAATATAAGAGTTATGTTGTGGGCTGCCTGGGACCAACTGGTCCAATGCCCATATACGCCGTTGGGCAAGGGAGAGGTGATCGTAGGAGTGGGTCTCGGACCCTTCCCCCGTCGCAGGCTTGCCCAGGTTGTGTAGGAATGTAGACGACGCGGATGACGTAGTTGCTAGACGATCTTGGGTACGCACTGCCCAACCTCCGGCAATAGACTATTAGACCGCAGAAATTATGCGACCAATTATACCACTCAGCAGCACCTTCTGGTCAATAGGGAGTAGACACGAACCGCAGAAAAGGTGGAAGTAAGCTCTATCTTAAGCTATGAAGTAAGAGGCCGCATCACCAGAATTGGCTAAATTGCGGGATAAAGTAACAGGATATGCTGTCAGGTGGAGTAATATGTAGTTAAATGAGCGATTTGTGAGCGAAAAGAAAAAGAGGTCCGTTTTGTATCTCTTTTTATGCCTAGTTTTAGAATATCACTGCAAGTGGAAGTGAACATAGAGACGGGGAAGGTGCCGGAGGCGGGATTACACAAGTAGGTGTTAGTTGGCGTTAGATTGTATGCCTCCGTACCTATTTGTGCGTGAGCAGTGATGCTTAGTGATGGTTCGGGATAGGTTGTTATAAGCAGGCCGTGATAAACTGGTGATAAAAAATGGTGCCTGACCGCGCACTTAATATGTCATTTTATCAAACTGAGATTACGTCACCGTAAAGGGATTATAGCATATCTATCAGCAGATTTGCACCAATAATAGCCAATCCTCTTGACTAGAACATTAGTTCTGTGATATGTATGTAATTAGAACGACGTTACATTCATGCTGTTGGACTAATGAAGTAGGTCTGTCATGGGGTTTGTGCATCTCCATTGCCATTCCGGTTACTCCCTCCTAGAAGGCACGGCCACGCCTCAGAACCTCATCAGCACAGCCAAAAAGCAAGGCATGAGCGCGCTGGCGCTCACGGACCACAATAGCCTATATGGGGCAGTCTCTTTCTATGTCCAGGCTCAGAAATCAGGTATCAAGCCGATAGTGGGCATGGAGATTGACCTTGACGAAGCGGGCGAGGTGCAATCATCAAGTCTAGTGCTATTGGCCCGGAACATGGACGGCTATCGCAACCTCTGCCAGTTGGCAACCGTCCTCCGACTCAACGCCGACCCCCAAGCCTTAGAGCCACCGGGCTATAATGAAGAGGAAGAAGCGCCATTTTGGGAGGATGGGGTGTGGGGTGTGCCAGTGTTCGGCTTTACCGATAAGCCGAAGAAATCCAAGCTCGCAGCTTCGCCTTCGCTACGACTACAAAAAGAGCCGCTTCTACCCCGCGAGCTATTGTTATCGGGTCGCCATGCCAGAGGGCTGATAGCCTTATCTGGTGGACGGCATGGGCTTGTCAATTCACTGGTCAGGCGAGGCAAGATGGAGCAAGCGGCAAGGTCTATAGGCACTCTCATAACGGCCTTCGGCGAGGGGAACGTCTTTATCGAATTGCAGTTGCTTGACGATAAGGATGCTGCCACTCTGCCCGCCCTGATCAGTCTGGCGAATGACATGGGAGTGCCCATCGTAGCGACAAACGATGTGCTTTACCTTGCCGACAAAGATGCAGCTACCGCCCGTGCTCTAGCCTCTGCTCGCAAAGGTATCAGGCGCAAATACAGTGCGCATACGCAGGCTATAGGTGAGCTAAGAGGCGATGCAGCTCTACAAGAGGAAGTAGGGACCGAACGCTACTTCAAGTCGGCGGATGAGATGGCCCACCTCTTTGCTGACTACCCACAGGCCATAGCCAATACTCACTTCATAGCCGAACAGTGCAATCTTGAACTCCCTCTTTACAAACCTCTCTTTCCAGGCGTGGATTTGCCGAGTGGTGAGACCCCGTTCTCCAAACTTTGGAAGCTATGTTTTGCCGGAGCCACTAGCCGTTATCGCCCTCTTACTGAGCAGGTTCTAGCCCGCCTGAAGCATGAGCTAGAGATTATAGAGGCGCTAGGCTTCTCTGCCTACTTTCTTGTCGTATATGACATAGTGCGTTTTGCCCAATCGAAAGACATCCCCATCATGGCGCGTGGTTCCGCCGCTAACAGCCTGGTGGCATACGTGCTTGGTATTACCCAGGTAGACCCTATTCAGAAAGACCTCCTCTTTGAGCGGTTCTTGAACCCTGCACGTGCAGAGTTTGAGATGCCGGACATAGACCTCGATGTGTGCTGGCGCGGGCGAGACCAGGTATTGCACTACATATATGAGCGTTATGGACGCGACCATGTGGCGACGGTGGGCACTCATATCACATTTCGTTTGCGCTCGGCGTGGCGAGAGATGGCTAAAGTCATGGGTGTAAGGGCAGACCGCATCAGCTATATGGCTAACCGCCTTCCCCATGCTTTCGATTATGGAGATGACTCAGATAGCACAGGCGATCCAGATGGCTCAGGTGATATAGAGGCTATGGAAGAGGCGCTGGAATATGAGGCATTATCCGATGCCCATGATGAGGAGAATGATACCGCCCCGACTCCAAAGCTGCGAGATGACAATGAGCGCACCGCCTTTGCCCTGGCGCACGCTATCGAAGGCTTGCCCCGCCACGCTGGTATGCACTGCGCTGCGGTGGTCATAACGCCCGACCCTTTGGCTAATCTGGTTCCTTTGCAAAGGGCAGCACGCGACCCCTCAATGGCTATCACCCAATACGACAAAGATGCCATAGAGGTGCTGGGCCTGGTAAAGATGGATATACTCGGCAGCCGGGCGCTTACAACGCTGGTGGATGCTGTGCAAGCATCAGGTATGGCAACTGGCAAAGGTGGTAAGGGTGGTAAGGGTGGTGAACTAGAAAAATGGCTGCAAGCTATCCCAATAGATGATGAGCGCACCTATCGCATGATGGCCGAAGGGGATACCCTCGGCTGCTTCCAGTTGGAGAGTCCGGGTATGCGCGGATTATTGAAGTGGCTCAGACCACGCAACCTGGACGATGTAGCGGTGGCGATTTCTCTATTCAGGCCGGGGCCATTAGAGGGAGGCTTTCTGGAAGCCTTCGTGCGGCGGCACGTAGGGCAAGAGGAGATAAGCTACCTGCACCCTTCTATGGAGGAGATACTGAGGAACACTAAAGGAGTGATACTGTTCCAGGAGCAGTTCCTAAAACTGGTGCATAAGCTGGCAGGGCTGAACCTGGGCGAAGCTGAGAAGCTACGCAAAGCGTTGGGCAAGACGCGCTCGGCGGATGAGCGCACCCAAATGGGAAGTCAGTTTGTAGCGGGGGCGATAGAACGGGGCATAGACCAGTTACAGGCTCAGAAGGTATGGGAGATAATAGCGGGCTATACGGGCTTCGGCTTCTGCGCGGCTCATGCTCACTCCTACGCCCTTACTGCCTACCGTTCGGCCTATATGAAGGCGCACTACCCGGCTATGTTCCTGGCCGCGCAAATCAACAACGGCGGGGGTTATTATGGGCCATCCGTCTACGTCGAAGACGCTCGACGCTTACGCATAAAGCTACTTGTGCCCCACGTAAACGAAAGTGGCTCATGGTGCGAAGTGCCTACAGGCTCAGGCGAACAGCGTAGCATCCGCTTCGGCTTGCAGTTCGTGAAAGGTCTATCAGAGAAGACGGTAGCGGCTATACTCAATGAGCGGCGCAACGGCGGGCGGTTTCACTCTCTACTTGATTTGATGGCGAGGGTAGAAATGGGTCCGCAGGAGATAACAGCACTGGTGAAGGTGGGAGCTTGCGATAACCTGGGAGGAGATGCAAGCATACCCTCGATTGCGTCAATACGTGGAAGCATGGGCGAAACGATAGAGGCTGTATATGAGCCTATAATGGACCTAAACCGCAAGCAGATGATGAGGCTCTTGCCAGCTCTCCTGTCAACACGTAGCCTTACAGTGAGGAGTACAAGTCGCCAGTCAATCGCAGATAGACTATTCGCTACAGGCTCGGATGGCAAAGGCATGGGGTTGCAAATAGCTATAGGTGGGGACTTCATTCATCCTAGTGCAGATCGTGGTGCAGGTGGGGGCATTGGCAACCCTAAGATATTAGGCAGGAATACGCTACACATTGACGTGCCACAGTTGGATGACTATACACCAACCGAAAAACTGAAGTTGGAGCAAGAGGCGTTAGGGTTTACCTTGAGTCACAATGAGATGGAGTGGCTGGAAGTGCCGGGCGCTATTCCATCGAGCGAGCTACACCGATATGCAGACCATAATGTGAAGGTGGCAGGAATTGCGGTGGCAGGTCGCAGGCATAGGGGTAAAGATGGCAAGTGGATGCTCTTCCTATCCATACAGGACCGAGACGGACTTATAGAGGTGGTGCTATTTTCCGATGCCTACCAGGGCAATGGGAAAGTGTTAGTCAACGGTGGGCACGGTCCCTTCATAATTACGGGACGTGTCCAAGTAAGCGGGAAGGGTCGCGGGGTAGGAGTGCAGCCACCTGATGATCTGAGGCACAGCGATACTATAGCTTTGAAGATGCACCCGGTCGTGATTGCAGATGAAGTCAAACTTCTATCTGCTTATTAGAGAAGACTTTATATTTGTGCCGAAGGCGAGATTCGAGAGAGTGGTGATGGTTGGGGATAGATGAGTAGTGGGGTTTGTGCCTGTGGATTTGCCTACTATGTTACTTGGTGATCGTTGAGATGGGTTGATTATGCATATGGTGTGATAAATTTGTGACTAAGAAGATATGCCTACCTTATGCGTTGAAGGGCTGCTGTCAACACTACGGTTCATCTCTATTTTGAGCTTATTGCTATGCTTCAACTATTGGGTAAGTGTCCAGTTGCGAATCGAGAATATCCGACAGTGTTCGCGTCTCTGTTTCCGGCCTTAGAACCTGAAAGTCCCCCTCGCCTACAGTAAATCCATCGGGAACCGCTTTGGTCATTCCCTCAAAATACGATTGAAAGAAATCAATGAAGGGGTGGCCAGCTTCTGTTGCGAGTTGGAGTACATGTTCCGCGTACCGAATGATAGAGTCGTCAGGAATTAGGAATGTAAAGTCTACATAAGTCTTTAGCACGCTCAAGTCTTTCTCGGTCCAGTGAACACCGTTACCTAGAACAACCACAGAAATGTAGCGCCTAGTTGCCCCAGGTACTGAAAGTACTTTTAGCTGTCCATTAAACAGGAGGTCGGCATCAATGGCCACCAAAGAAGCTTGCTTTGCCTTTTCGATAGTCTGAATACCTGCACCGAGCTTATCAGAGCCAGAAAAACGCTGTGCTCCAACCCGTTTGCTCTCAACGGACGCTCTTACGTCTGCGCGGTCAAGAACGACAAGCCTGACCCGATCATCGGTGAGAGTGCTTATCTTGACAGTTGCTCCGAATGAGAGTACACCTTTACCCTTATTCCCTTTTGCGCTATCCAGCACTTGAAAGGGTATCAAGGTTGCTTTTTGTTCTCTTTCTCCGTTCGTTACTGAGAATGTCGCCCGCATCTTTTCCGTATCTATCGACAACAGCGTAAATTGGCAGGATCCAATTGGACTAGAACATCCTAGACCAAATTCTACTACTTTGATCGGCTGACAAAACACGAACTCTACTTTGTGGGTTGCTCCAGAGTAACCAGGAAGTTGCGGCTCGAAGATCACAGCATCAGCCAAACGTCCATACTGTAACAAATAGCTACGAACTACAATCTCCTGGACCACACCGATTTTCCGACCGATTGTGCGGCCACTAGATAATGTTGTGTAGCGCTCAAAAAAGTAGAATATTTTCGAGATGCCCTCCTGTGTTGTTCTTTGCCCAGGAAGTGCCTCCGTCTCTATGTCCCCCTCAGTGTAGTCCATCGAATAGCCTCCTTGTGTAGATCGCAGTACTTATGATTGATGTGCATAACTGTTGACTCGTCCCCACAGATTAGGTATGATGAACTCAATATGAAGCTGATACTTATAAGGAGCAATCATGCCTACGCTATTTGACGAGGTTGCTAATGTACCCACGCAAACTTGGGACATCTCGGAGTCAATTTCAGAGCTTGCCTACCTCACTCACAACTTCTTCAGGTACTACGGTAAGTTCCCTTCTCTAGTAGCGAAGAAACTCATTGATGAATTCGCTCGCCCCAATATGACCATACTCGACAACTATGCCGGGTCAGGTACAACACTGGTTGAAGCTAAACTAGCCGGTTATAACTCGATTGGTGTAGATGTTAATCCTTTTGCTATTCTTGCATGTCGCGTAAAGTGCCGTAACTACTCGGTAGTTGAGCTAAATAGGCGCTGGCAAGACTTAAGTGCGTTGCTGGAAGAACATTACTCATTGCTACTAAGCAGCGAGGATCTGATAACAAATAGGTCAAAATATACGTACAACGCATCCCTCGATATTGCTAAACAATATCTTCCAAACACGCCTAGCGTTGACAAATGGTTCAGTGAGTTATCAAGAAACAGTCTTGCTATACTCAAATCATGCATTCTTCAACTCCAGGAAGACGAATATCGTGAGTTCTTTACACTAGCGTATTTTGCTATCATTCGTCGTGTATCCAATGCCTATGACGGTGAAATCCGACCTCACATAAATAAGGACAAAAGGCCACGTCCTGTATGGAAGGCTTATGCTAAGAAGGTACGAGAGATGATAGACCGGGAGATGGAATGGAATTTGCGCACGCGTACTAATGTGTCAGCGGTGGCCGAGCTAGCAGACAATCGCGAATTGTCCCGGCTACCTGTCACGAAGGAAGAGCCGATAGGTTTGATAATCGCACATCCACCTTATCTTAATTCCTTTGATTACTTTCCGGCTTATAACCTTGAGTTTCAATGGGCAAAGGGTTTCCCCGAACTCTGGGGACAATATGACTTGGAAACACTTCGTAGCTTAGAAATTCGTGCTTGGCCAGCCACAAAGAAGGAGATATACCAATCGTACTTCGACAACCAGCGCCAAATGCTTTTGCAGGCGCTCACTGTGCTCCAACCCGGCTGTTACTGCTGTGTTGTTCTAGGTGATGCTACAATCCACGGAGAGCTAGTGCCTGTACTGGCGATGTGTTCTGAGATAGCGATTAGTATTGGTTTTGAACTTACGCAGATAATTTATCGAACAACTCATTTTGGCGTCGGAAAATATGCATACACTGCCCGCGCCGACTATCATGGAAATGGAGCAGGCAAGAAGGATGGAATACTTGTACTGCGAAAACCGGACCTATAGATGTGGGGATCATTCCTCGCGCAGAAGTTGCCAGGCTTCAATTCCTAGTGCTTTAGCAACTTCCTCTAGGTTATCTATCCCAATATTACGCTCACCACGTTCAACGCTTCCCAGATAGCTTCGATTAAGGCCAGACAGTTTGGACAGGTCTTGTTGGGAAAGTCGCAATAATCTACGATAGCGCTTCATCTGGGCACCCAGCACCTGTCGAGTTTTTGTTGTTCCCACAATAGTCAAAAATCCAAATAAGCTATTTGAGGCGAGTTTCGAGGTAAACCGCGTGGATGTTACACTAGTTCGCGCTAATTGTCAATGCTCGCAGCGTGCTCAACAGATGTAACCTGCTTGTGATGGTTCCGGAGTGGACACGTCTACACAAACGAGGCAACAATTGCCACAGATTCGGGTATTTCCCTCGATAGGGCTTACCATATCGCATGCCGACTACGATCTTTCGCCGACATTTGGCCGTTCTAGCCGATAGATCCAAGTCGGATGTGGTCAGGGTAGATGTGCAGGCGCGGTGGGTAAGAGACAGCTTCGATGAGGTCGTACATATCGCCACAAGGTAATCAGCCGGTCCATATCCCTATCAACAAGACGCAATACTTCGAGGACGTGTCACCACAGGTGTGGGACTTCCACATCGGCGGCTACCATGTAGCAGAAAAGTGGCTGAAAGACCGCAAGGTCCGCACACTGACGTTTGACGATCTCTACCACAACAGTCGCGTGCTTGCTCCTCTGCAATAGACAATGAGGCTTATGGAGGCGATAGACGAGGCGATACCAGGGTGGCCCATATCATAGATGCCTGTATGAATTGCACAGTCTGAGGCGAGAACCCTTCCACAACCATACTAAGTGGTACAATAAGGTCAGTGATTTGCGGTGTGGGGGCATCTACAACCACGAGAAAGAGTATAATGCCAGCAAGGAAGCCCGTGCTTGATTGCCCCCACAATCAGGTACGGGTTTTCACTTTGAGGTAGGTATTATGGATGGCCAAGAATTTGAAAAGGTCGAGAAATGGGAAAGGGAGTGGGTGGGGCCGGAGGCCTATGAGAAGTGGACGCGCCACCAAGTCGAGAACTTTACCTTGTACACAACCGTGAGCCATATAAAATACTGGCTGGAGAATATGCCTCTGGTATATATGACCACAAAGAATAGTGGTTTCTCTTTCAACACGGAAGTGCCTCCGCTAACCGAGATAGCTTCTGATACTTGGTTGCTCATGCTTACCGGCAGACGAGACCCTACCTCATTCCCCGATGCCGAATTTGAGCGGGCACGTAAGGCCTGGCTTGTTCCTATACCGCTCATTGAGTTCAGAATCCGAACTCCAGACATGGATATTGAGTCAAGTGAATATAGTATTGAAATAGATGCTAGGTGCTGCCGCCCATCTGCGGTTAATGCCTTCATGTCACTGTGTAAAATAATGCGCGGGCGTTGGGGCGAGCAAACGCCGGACGAGCCTGCCACACCAGTTGTGGAAGCGCATATGTCACAGGTTGCAGGCAAGCACAACACAGTGGATGTTGCAGGAGAGCAAGAATCAACCGTTGTATTTCCGCCAGGAATTCCTGGTGCCCCACCAAAGCTAGTCCATGACGAGGCATACAAGCGTTGGCGGAGAGGTATAAGTTACGACAAGGTGTTTGAATGGTGGAAGCTTGCTCTTAGAGAAAAGGAGGGAGATGCAAGGTTTAGGCGTCGAAGGCCGGGAGATTTAAAGGATATATTCAATAAGGCGATGGACCGCAGGGCTGCAAAAGAGCCTATCGAGGGAGACGAAAGTGGCTAAGCCATGTCATTAAGACCGCCGAAACCGACGAAACCGACGTAACGCTTCCCGCCGAAATTCATATCCTCTATGCTGTATTCAGAGACGCAAGTCTGAGTACAGCTTTTTATTTGTGGAGGTGTAACTATGGAAATTCAAAGGGTCAAAGTCCCGCTAGACCTAACGGAGATGGAAGCCCTAATCGAAATGGCAGATAGGGAGTGCCGTCATCCAGAAGAGCAGTTACGCTTCCTTCTACGCTTGGAGGCCATGCGACGCGGGCTGTTAACTGATGGTAATAACCAGGGTGTGCAGGCAAAGACTAAAGAGATTGGAGGTACAGACAATGAGAACATTGCGCAACGGTAGTGTAGAAGAATTGCCGTTATTCATAGACGCAACTGAGGCTGCGAACCTATTGCACGTAGGCAGGTCTAAGATGTATGAGCTTGCCCGCACTAACGGAGGCCTACCAGGTCAAGTGCGGCTCGGCAAACTATTGAGATTTCACACACCTACATTACTGGCAGGGCTTGCAGAACAAAGTGCGGTGGTTTCGCAGGTTGAACATCCTGAGACCGCCTCGAAGTGGGAAGTAGGGGGTGCGCGCTAATGTCATACAGCACCAACAACAGATGCAAGGGAGCTATTTGGGGCCAGGCGCAGTGCAAAGGCGAGTTGGGGGATTTGTGTCTATGAGCGCCGCAACTCCTACTATTCAGGCGATCCAGGCAACCGTCAAAGAGGCATACAAAGCAGGCATTTGTATCGTGCCGCCTCTAGAGGATGGTTCCAAGCAGCCGGAGGGTGAATGGAAACAGTACCAGTCGGCCCGGCCACCACGCGATAAGGTACTTGAATGGTATGCTGATGGGCGATGTGGGGTGGGCTTCATAGGCGGACTGGTGAGTGGTGGCCTCACGTTGCTTGAGTTCGATGACTATCAGGCTTATGGGCAGTATAAGCAATTGGCGCTTGAGGTCGGCCTGGGAGGCTTGATTGGGAAGATTGAGGATGGATACTTAGAGCGTACCCCTGGCGGCGGTATCCATTGGCTTTACAGATGCTCCAACGCACTAGGTAATACCAAGCTGGCAAGGCGACCTAAGCAGCCCGATGAGATGAAGCACCCAAGCGATAAGATTCAAGTGCTAATTGAAACGCGGGGCGAGGGTGGGTACATGATAGTAGCGCCTTCGGGTGGTAAGGTACACCCTTCTGGGCGACCATATGAACTCTTACAGGGCGGCATCTCAACGTTAGTAGTCATCACACCGGAAGAGCAAGAGTTACTGTGGGAATTGGCCCGCTCATTCGACCAGATGCCGAGGGAAGAGGCGCATGAACAAAGTAGCGGCAAGCAGAATGCAGGTGCAGATGGGAACGGCGTTGCGCGCCCCGGTGACGCCTTCAATCGCCTTGCCTCATGGGAAGATACAGGCTTGTATACCGAAGGTTGGCAGCGCGTCTATGAGTCGGGAGGAATCACGTATCTAAGACGGCCAGGCAAGCGCGAGGGTATCAGCGCCAGCATCAACTATAAAGGCTCTGACCTTTTCTACGCCTTCACTACATCAACAGAGTTCGAGCCGGAGCGCGGCTATAGTAAGTTCAGCGTCTATACGAAACTTAAGCATAAGGGGGATTTCGCAGCAGCAGCCTCAGAGTTGAACAAACGGGGTTATGGCGGACCAATATACGGTAAGAGCACGGAAGAGTGCCCTACATCCAATGGCAGCGAAGACGAACCAGCAGAGAGTAGCAATGCGCCTGCGGCTGTGACGAAGACGCAATCAAGCACCCTGGTTGAGCTTGTCCATGTAGAAGGGGTGGAGCTTTGGCACACACCCGAAAAGGAGGCGTTTGCAACACTTCCCACAGAGGAGCATAAAGAGACGTGGCCTATCAGGGAGAGGGCTTTCAAGGCATGGCTCTCCCAACGCTTCTATAACGAGACGGGGCGCGTACCAGGAGCTCAAGCCTTACAAGATGCAATTATTTCACTCGAAGGTGAAGCAACCTATCAAGGTAAGGAGCGCGAGGTTTACGTCAGATTAGCACGCGATGGAGATATTATCTATCTGGACCTGGCACAAAAAGATTGGAAGGTGGTAGAACTGCGGGCTGACGGATGGCAAGTCATACACGGTGATGCCGCGCCGGTGCGCTTCAAGCGCCCGAAAGGGATGCTACATCTTCCCATTCCAGAACGCGGCGGCAGCATAGAAGACTTGCGGCCTTTCGTGAACTTCGCAAATGAAGAAGGATGGGTACTTTTCCTGGGGGTTTTGATTGGTGCATTCAAGCCAGAAGGCCCATATCCCCTGGCTGCAATAAGTGGTGAGCAAGGGACTGCGAAAAGCACGTTGGCGCGTATCATACGCAGTTTGGTTGACCCCAACAAGACACCTCTACGAGCAGAGCCTAGAAATGGACAAGACCTCATTCTTGCCGCTACTAATGCATGGATGCCCACATTTGATAATCTCTCGCACATGTCCGCCTGGCTCTCAGATGCACTTTGTAGGCTCTCCACTGGCGGCGGTTACGCCACCCGTGAGCTTTACTCAGGTACGGAAGAGACTATCTTTGAGGCCCAGCGTCCCGTAATGCTCACATCTATAACGGATGTGATAACTCGTCCCGACCTGTTGGACCGAGGCGTAATCCTGCTGCTTCAACCAATACCCGATGATGCACGTATGGAAGAGAGTCGCTTATGGGCAAACTTTGAGGCGGTGCGACCTCGCATCTTGGGTGTGCTGCTCGATGCTGTGTGCATGGCGATCAAGAACCTCCCTAATGTACGCTTGAAACGCAAACCTCGCATGGCAGACTTCGCGATGTGGGTCACTGCTGCCGAGCCTGCATTGGGGCTAAGAGCAGGTGCATTCATGCTAGCTTACACTGGCAACCGCGCCGAAGCGAATACCCTCGCACTGGAGGCGGAACCTATCGCGGCTAAACTTCAGGAGTTTGTATCGGGGGTTATCGGCGGCGAGTGGGTAGGTTCTGCAAGCGAGTTATTGGCCGCGTTGAACTCCTTTGCGAATCACGGCGAGAATGCCCGAACACCGGATGGCTGGCCCAAACGACCAAACGACCTCTCCGGCTGCTTACGACGTATCGCTCCCAATTTGCGGCAACTTGGCTTGAATGTTCAGTTCTTGAATAGGAGCGGTACTAAGCGTCCTATCTCTCTTAGAATGAAGGTGCAAAACAGCGTCACGCCCGTCATTACCGTCATACCCACGCCCGAAAGCGATGCTGTTAGTGACGCTGTTATCCAAAAGGGTGACAGTGAAATAGGCCGCAATGACGATGCCTTACGCCTGAATGACGGCAATGACGACGAAATCCAGGGTCATTCTAAAATGGTCCCAGGAGAGGAGGTTATCGAAACATGGACATTCTGAGGACTGACGACACTCTAAGCGCAGTGCTTGACGGGCTTAGAACTGCGGGTCTGTCGGTAAGTGTCGAGGATGGTGGGTTGAAAGTGACTGGTCCGAAGAGCGCCATGACTCCCGCGCTGGCGAAGCAGATACAGGAGCACAAGGCCGAGCTTATGATTTACCTATCCCCGCATGGGGCAGTCCAAGCAGAGGCGCGGCCTAGCTTTCTACGAGAGATTGACGAAGCGGCAATAGCGAAAGCCTACGAGACGAAGGCCACACTGCCAGGCGGCAAGCCTCCACTCCAAGAGGTGCGGGAACTTCAAGAGTGGCTCAATGCTATAGATTGGCGGAAAGGATTACGCTGTGGGCGCTCCGGCCAACAATGCTTGACGTGCAAGGGTATCCCCTGCCGAGGCAGTACCGAATGGCGTGATTAGTTTAGTCACAGCCTATTACCGTAACTTACATAACCCAACAATAGGCGGCTTGTGCGTGACGCCATATTACCCCGTTATCCCACACTCACTGCCTACACGCACGTACACAGGTTCAACTCCGAGGGTAGTAAGCAGCAACAAGGCCCGCTACTCCCTTAGCTTCATTGCCCTATAGATACCTAATTTGTGGCGGCTGATACCTTAATAGTGGCGGCAGATATTCACCCGATAATTTTACTTCATTCTTATTGCTCTAAAGCACCCACCAGCCATGATAGCCCACTATGTTTAGGCAGCAGAAATACTGCAATTGTCCGGGTGGCTTAGAGGCCGAACCCAAAAAGTCGCGCACCAAAATGGGGGGGGGGTAGAGGCCGATGCACATACTATCGTGAAATATCACGTTCAGCATGAAATGCCATAAATGTGACACTTCACTTAGCAGAGTCGTCTCTCTCTCGACGTACCGCGAATTCTTCTACCTCCGTTGGGTGGACGCCCAGCACCTCAGCGATCCGGCGCATCGTGCTAATGTGTGGTTTATGTAGGCGCTTCTCAATTCGCCAAAGTGTTGAGGTTGTGACCCCTGCCTTATCAGCTAGCTCTCTTGTGGTTAGAAATGCTCTCTCTCTATGTGTTTTCAATGTCATTACTGCCATAACTTTCCTTGTCACCTCCGCGATGCCTAACTACTTCTCTACCATCAAACTAATTCTAAACGAGTTGCAGTCAATTTGCAATTTCAGAACATATGAGCCTTGCATTTTGACTGCATTTCTGATAGAATAGTAACAGATAGGTAGGAGGTACACACATGGCAACACCCACAAAGACAGTCGTTATCACGTGTGCTAAGGAAGGATGTACTAACACATTCGTGCCAAAGAATGCGCAGCACGGCTTCTGCTCAACCAGATGCCGCCGAAGCGCAAGAGGGGCGGGTTGGCGTTTTGTGCGGGAAGCTGCTCTGCTGCGCGATAACGATACATGTCAGGATTGCCATGAGACTGACTGCAAACTTGAAGTTCACCACAGAGTACCACTTTGTAAGGGGGGTGATAATCGGTTATACAATCTTACAACGCTGTGCAAGAGTTGCCATAGAAGCAAGCACAGAACGTGGAAGCTATCAATATCATGGGAGGTGCTGGATGCGTTACGACCCCAGCAGAATAGAGGCGGTTATCATGCAGCTTAGGGAACTGCTAGACCCTATTGCGCTGATGGCAACGATAGGGAAGAAAACGCGCTACGGGCGCAGACGTGGCCCTACTCCCTGGCACTACACAAGGGAACTGCTCACAAGCTATGATCGCGCCGAGGACACTGACAAAGTGATAGCGACTTTTGAAGCCATAGGTGTGGCAGACGAAGTTGACGCGGGTGTATGGCTGGCCGAGCATATGAACAGGATACCCTAATACCCCAAAGAGACGCGACGGCTCCGCCATGTCTGAAAGATGTTAGTTTGGTATCAAGGTCACGAGGCGGATCAGCATGGAGTAGAAAATGAATAACGAAGAGAAAATGAAGTCAGCGATTACCAATGATGAAGCGCCCGCACGTCTGGCCTATACCATCAAGGAAACGTGCCGCCTACTCTCAATCAGCAGGTTCACTCTCCGCAAAGAGGCATTAGCGGGCCGCATAAAGATAATAGGCATACCACCTACAGGCCGCAACAAGCGGGTAGAAGCCGCAGAGATAGACAGGTACTTGAAAGCAAGACGCATTGAGCAAGAAGCCAAAATGATACCCGCCAACAAACTCAGGCGGGCGCAGAGGACGAGAGGAGAAAGAAAGTGAGCGGAAAAGCAGAGAAGAGAGTAGGTGCGAGGGGCATAACGTGGCAATTCACCGTAGAGCTACCACGCGACCCAATAACCGGCAAGCGCCGCCAGAAGCTACTCAGCGCGGCCACTAAGCGTGAGGTTGAGGATAAGGCAATGCAGTTACGTGCGTCCATCGGCGCGGGCGGCTTTGCAGAAGCAGATGCAAAGAAGCTCACCGTTACTGATTACCTCAAGAAGTGGCTGGAGTCTTCTAAGCAGAGTACCCGCGCTACAACCCACCGACGCTATGGAGACCTTATGCGCCAACATGTTATGCCCTTCATAGGCGGTATCAAGCTGGCGAAGCTCGCACCACTCGATGTGCAGCGCCTTTACTCCGATAGGATGGAGGTCGCACGCTTATCCCCTACCACAGTCGCCCAGATACACACTATTCTTCACAAAGCACTGAAACAAGCAGTGCGGTGGGGGCTGCTCACCCGCAACGTCACCGAGGCTGTAGATCGCCCTAGACGGATTACACCGAACTATGTGACCTGGAACCAGACCCAGGTGAGCACCTTCCTGGCTGTGTCTGATAAGGATGAGCTAGGAGCACTGTGGAGGCTCGCCCTGCTCACTGGCATGAGACGCGGCGAAATCTTAGGGCTGAAGTGGGAAGATGTAGACTTCGAGCGGAGCGTGCTGGCCGTGAAGCGTGCGCTAATCAGGAGCGCGGGCAAGGGCTTCGAGTTTAGCCAGCCAAAGTCAGCAGCAGGGAAGCGCGCTATAGCTCTGTCCCGTTCAGTCGTGCAGGCTCTGCACAAGCACCGCATACGGCAACTTGAAGCTCGCCTTGCCATCGGCACAGCCTACGTAGACCAGGGGCTTGTATTCGCCACTGCACTCGGTACGCCCACACTGCCTAACTCGCTTATGCTCCGGTTCAAAAGGCTGATAGCTGAGGCCGGACTACCAATGCTAAGATTTCACGACCTTCGACACACCAGTGCCACCCTGATGCTTGCAAACGGGGAACACCCCAAGATAGTCCAAGAGCGACTAGGGCACTCGGATGTGAGCATGACCCTCAACCGCTACAGTCATGTCACTATGGATATGCAGAAGGAAGCTGCAAGCCGATTAGATAAGCTGTTGGAGGATATTTCTTAGTGCGCGGTGATAAAATGGTGATAAAAAAGCTAATGGAGGCTATTTAGCCTCCATTTTTGTGCGTGATTTCAGAACATCTTTCTTATAGGTGCCGGAGGCGGGACTCGAACCCGCATGAGCTTGCGCTCGAGGCATTTTAAGTGCCTTGCGTCTGCCGTTTCGCCACTCCGGCGTAAATGTCATGAATAAATATCTATTCTTGATCCAGTCTCTGTCTATAATTGCCTTTATTCAATCCCCTGTGGTTATCCTTCAGCGAATGACAGTTCGGGCACAAGACAATAAGATTCTCTAGTCTGTTATCATATCTGTTCCCGTTCATATGGTGCAATTCTAAAGGCAATCTACCATCCACAGCACGTCTGGCCCAGCCGCACTCTTCACATTGCATGGGCTTCAAACCCTCACGCCATAACTTATGCTTCAGTCGCCAAATGTTGGTCTTAATATCTGCCTTAAGGTACTCAGTTGAAGATTTCCATGACCAGGGTCTAGGTCTGCCACGCCCTGGCTCATTTTTGAGATGGCTGACACCCCAGGCTTGTAATCTCCTTCGTAGTGTTTCGGGCTTACAGTGGAATTGAGAGCAAATCGCGGCCTGTGGCACACCATTCCGTAGCTGTTCTATGATTTTCTCTTTTTCAGCATCAATATCTGTTCGCATAAGAACGTCCCAAACAAAAAGGGAAGCGATTAGGCTTCCCTTCGGAGCGGAAGACGAGATTCGAACTCGCGACCTTCTCCTTGGCAAGGAGACGCGCTACCGCTGCGCCACTTCCGCAATCTTCAACTCGCCATAAGTATAGCAGACCCTCTTTCCACTGTCAAGCAAACCGTGCCTCGAGAGATGGGTAAACGCATCTAAATGGGCCGTACAAATCTTCCCATATTAAGAGAAGTCTATTGGTAGATCAGTTTGCGGTCCGCATTCTTCGGCTTGACCGCGACCACCGACACAGACGAGCCAATAGGAAGGTTTAGCCTGGTCAGGATTAGCCGTTCAAGCCCCACTACCAGGGAAAGGACCGCGTTGATAGGCGCGGGCGGCACCACGATATCTGAGCGGGCAGGCTTCTCCAGGTCCTCTGGCTTCTCTCGCCTCCGCAGCCGCACCGCGAGTATTAGCGGGAAGAGGAGCATGTTCCTGTACGTAGCCCGGCGGACCTCGAAGCCTGCCGCTTCCAGCTTCTGGCTGATGTCGTCCCTGGTATAGCGTCTTATGATAGACGTTGCCCGGTCATGCTCGCTACTCAAGAGCCTGAGCGCCGGGAGGTTCAGGAAGAGTCTACCTCCTGGTTTCAGCACGCGGTATAGCTCCTGTACGGCAACGTTGTCATCCGGGATGCCCGCATCGTTCAACACGTCACACGAGATTGCTATATCGTAGGCGTCGCTGGGGAAGGGGATTTCAGTGATCGACCCCTGCCTCACGTTCTCCAACCCGCGCTCCCGGCAGAAGTGTAGCGCCGCCTCACTGAAGTCGAACCCCTCGACGTTCGAGAAACCGGCGTCTCGCAACGACACAAGCATACCGCCCGTGCCGCACCCCGCATCGAGGATAGCAGGGTTTCGGCTCTTGAGGCGGTCTAGGCGCAGCATAGTGAAAATAGCGCCTCGCAGCCCGCGATACCACCAGTGCGTATCCTCCGCCTCGTACATTATCTTATATTCTTCAAACTCCACGCGCAGTCAGCCCCCTCATTCCCCCTGAATTGTTCCCTTATCTAGTTGCACAATATACGTGATAAGGTTCCGGAGTGCAACAACCGGGAGTAATGAGTAGCGAGTAGCGAGTAGCGAGTAGCTGATGACCAATTCGTCCTTCGTCCTTCGTCGTCTGTCGTCTGTCGTCTGTCGTCTATCGTCTATCGTCTATCGTCTATCGCCCTCCCAAACGCCCTCAAAACCACCAATTTCGGACCAATTTGGGAAATTGGCCCAAAAAGCTGTCCCATTTTACCCCCGAAAGGGGATTAAGTTAATAGAGATGCATTTCCGACCTCGCCGTCCGCAGTCGAGGTCCAACCCAAAGGGTCCCGCTGGTGTCCCTATCATCAAGGGAGTTACACTCTCCCTCGTCACCCCCGAAAAGGAGGTCTCAGCCCAGAATATCGAGTACCGAGTACATCTACACTCACGTTTCACGTTTCACGTTTCACGCTCCACACTCCACTCGCTACTCCACATTCGACACAACGGCACAGCGCAGGTCAATCCTCACCTGGTAGGAGCGCCATGCCCAAAGCTCACCCCTGGTGGTGTATTTAGAGGCACCCCAGGCACCGAGATAAATCACCAGGAACCAGTTGCGGCACAGGGGCACCCAACCCAACAACCCAACGCGCCCGTAGGGGCATGGCGTCGCCATGCCCTTACCCCCGCACCCACCAACACCACCAAGACCACTCCCCATAAGACCTCTGCGTCTCTGCGGTGAATACCCATAAATAATCTTGGCGTCCTTCGTCATCTTGGCGTCTTGGCGTTTAATCAGTCTATCGTCCGTCCTCCGTCGTCCCCAACAGCATTTGACACCAGGCACCTCTTTAGTTATAGTCTAAGGTAATGTCCGCGAATCCCGTTTTGTCGGAGGCTGCAATTTGAAGAACCTTCTTGGGCGGCTGATGAGCCGGCCCTTTGAAGAATTAAAGGTAATTGCCAACGCATGGGGCACTATCAACCGCGACCAGAACCCCACGCATAACGACCTGGCGATAGCGGTCTACCATACGATGGTGGAGCGGTCCGCGACGCGCAACATCTGGGAGAACCTGGAGCCTGACGCACGCGCTTTCCTCGGTTGGCTCCTCAACCAGCGCAACATGCTGGCGCTCGTGGACGACCTACCCGCGCAATTCGCCCGCCCCGAAGAAGAGGTCACCCCCATCCTCGATTGGACGAGACGCCTCGGCCTGGTAGACGTTGACGAGGTGATGGTGCGCGGGACGCGCGTCGTCTCCTCCGGCGATAATCTCTACGCCTGGGCGCCCAAGAACCAGGCTGAGGCGGTCAAGCGCCGCGTGGTCTCTATCGCGGCGGAAGAGGCAAAGATCCTCCGGGACATTATCGATGAGAGCAAGCGCCCCCCGCCCTTCGATGAGCCGTTCGCCGCCCTCCTTGAGGGCCTCGACCAGGAAGAGATACAGCGCATCGCCGCCACATGGAAACTGCCCGAAACTACTCGCTATTACAAATCAGAATTGATCGGGGTCATGAGCGAGTTCCTTGCCGCCGGGCAGGGTCGCCAGCTACTCATCTCTACCCTCTCGCTAAGCTCCCAGAAGCTGCTCGAACACGTAGAGAAAGGGGGTGGAGCGGTCAGGGCTGCCGAGGCGCGCCGCCACTTCCACTGGGACGACCGTGAGATGCGCGCAGCCGTAGCGCCCCTGGTGCAAAGGGCGCTCGTGTGGGATGTATTGGTCGGAGAAAAGCGCTTCCTCTTCGTGCCCCAGGACTTGCTGAATCGCTCCTCAGGCGGTAACGAGACCGCCCCTATCATGCAGCCTAAGCTCGTCGCGCCCGCGCCGCACACTATCGAAAGCCGCCTCCCCTATGAGATGCCCTGGGACATGCTGACCCTCCTGGCGACGGGCCTGCAAGGCGAGCTTCAATTGACCCTCCAGGACTCCCGAATTACGAAGCGCGTCGCGAAGCGAATAAACGACGCCTTCCTCCACCCTGCTGACATCAAGAGCGAGAGCGAATATATAGATATGGTAGTCCATCTGGCCCGCTCCCTGGGGTTGCTTGTCGAGCAACAGGGCGAGCAGGTGACGCTCGCTCTCGCCCCCAAGGCGGAAGAGTGGTCGAAGCTCTCCTTCGAGGCGCAACGCCGCCGCCTGTATGGCCTCTGGCAGGAGGACCGCAAGTGGGCCGAGCCGGCCACGTACGGCACTATCTATTGGTGGAATAGCGACCTCACAGGCGCGCGCAAGCGCCTCGCGAAGCACCTCCTCGGCCTCACCGCAGGCGAGTGGATCAACCTGGACGGTTTTTTAAGGCGCATTCAACTGATAGACCCCTTCTTGATATGGAGCCAGGACGAGCTGGTGAAGAGATTTGGCTTGCGCGCCTTGCAGGGCTTCAGGAGCCATTGGTTCGAGATAGAGGGCCGCATTATCGCCGATATGCTGAGGACGATGCTCAACTGGCTGGGTGCTGTAGAGATCGGGCGTGACAAGCAGAGGCGCTTCATCTCCTTCCGCGTCACCCCGGAGGGCCAGGCCTTATTCGCCCCAGCCAACGGCCACAAGGCTGAAGGCAGCAGCCAAAAGGGAGAAGAGGCCGCCCAAGCTACACCCCAAATCCAAAATCCAAAATCCAAAATCCAAAATAGCATGGGCCTGATGGTACAGCCTAACTTCGAGGTGCTGGTGCTACACCCGGAGAGCGCGGTGGTGTGGAACCTCCTCCGCATGTCCGACCTGGTGCGCCATGACCGCGTTAGCGTCTATACCATCAACAAGGAGAGCGTGGTACGAGCCGTCGAGTCGGGGCTTACGGGGGAGGAAATAAAGGGCTTTCTGGAGGCCAACACCGGCAAGGCCCTCCCTCAGAACGTCGCCCATTCAATTGCTGACTGGGAGCGCCTGATAAAGCGCCTCGACATCGTAGAGGTTACAATCGTTGAGGTCGCGGACCCCACCGTGCTGGATGAATTGATGGCGTCGCGCAAGACCAAGCGCTACATTACGCGCCGCCTCACCCCTACCATCGCGATTGCCGCCCTGCCACCCGCTTCGGAGTCCGGACGCGAAAGTCCTGCCCAACGTCTGCTAAAGGAGTTGCGGGGCGCAGGCTACTTCCCGCGCATCGCGAACCCGTCTGCCGGGAATGGCAGCAATTCTGAGTTGGGCAACGCGCCCGAAAAAGTGAGCACAGCCAAAGGAAGTCCAGCTAGAGGCAGGGCAGCATCTACACGAACTTCCAAAAGTGAAGAGACCACGCCGCAATTCAGAACGGGGACGCGCTAACGATGATTGCCGGACTGGAAGGGAAGATCAGCGCGCTCGGCCCCGATTATGCCGTGCTCAACGTTGGAGGAGTCTTCTACCGTGTAGCGATGCCAGGCTCCCTGGTTGGGGGCATAGGCAAGATCGGTGACACGGCGCGCCTGCACACCTACCTCTACGTGCGCGAAGACCAGCTAGCCCTCTACGGCGCTCCTGAAGAGAGGCAAATCAGGCTATTCGAGACGCTCCTGGGGGTGTCAGGCATTGGACCCAAAGCCGCGCTCGCTATCATGGGCACTATGCCTGTTGACGCCCTCGAAGGGGCTATCGCGTCGGGCAACATAGAGCTCCTTACCCGCATACCGGGCATCGGACGCAAGTCGGCGGCTCGCCTCGTCCTGGAGCTGAAAGGGAAGATTGACGCGAACGCGCTTGCAGGGGCTACCCCCGCCACCGTCGCCACGGGCGAAGTAGTAGAGGCCCTCAGCAGCCTGGGCTACAATCCCGCCGAGATTCAGGCCGCCCTCTCAGCCCTCCCCAAAGATAGCGAAATGGGCACAGAGGAGATGATAATGTTCGCCCTCAAGCGGCTTGGGCGATAAACCGAAGTCCGAAGTCCGAAGTCCAAAGTCCGAAATGCCCCAGGTAATTCTCGCTTCCGCATCTCCCAGGCGACAGGAGCTTATACGGCGGCTCGTTCCCTCATTTTCGACCGTAGTAAGCACAGTAGAGGAAGTGGGATCAGAGACGTACCCTGAATGGGAACTAGAGCCACTCGCTTTGCCCGCCCCCTTCAGCGTGCCCCATACATCTGACCCTCGCCTGTGGGCCTGGCGCAAGGCTGTTGATGCCCTCTCTACCCTTTCCCTTGAGCAGTCGGCAGACGCGATTGTGCTCGCTGCGGATACGGTGGTTATCGCGCCTGGGGAGCTGCTGGGCAAGCCCGTGGACACCACCGACGCTTTGCGTATGCTGACATTACTCCGAGGTCAGGCACATTATGTGGCTACCGGATTCGTGCTGGTACGCGCTGAAGGCACTACCCCACGAACTCTTCACTCGCAGGCCGTTCTGACCAGAGTAATTATGCGCCAGTTCGGTGCCAAAGAGCTTGAGGGATATGTAGCTACTGGGGAGCATAGCGATAAGGCTGGCGCTTACGCACTTCAGGGGCTGGGTGGGAGGCTAATCGAGCACGTCGAGGGGTGCGTTACCACTGTGATCGGCCTACCGTTGTGCGCTGTACAAACCGCGCTCACCGCCTTTCAGGTGGATGTCCTTCCCCGACCCGAGGGCGGCTACTGCAATTTCTGTATGCACCAATATCTCTAATGCCCACTCAGAGATATTTGCCGCGCTAAAGGCTGTTTTAGCACTCGACCCCGCTCTATTTCATTCTGAGGGGGTATCCAAAAAGCATACTCGATACCCTGTCGTTCTGAGTGGTGCATCTTGCAAGTTCGAGTAAGAAGACCAAGATAGTGTGTCATTCTGAACGAAGTGAAGAATCTAAAAATCTAACCCACCTGTGATGTTTACCCGAAGCTCTCTTGATCCCATCATCTTTAGATTCTTCGCTTCGCTCAGAATGACAGGCCGAGGAGTGCTTCGTCATTCAAGCTCGTAAGTCTCGGCATGCCGTTGGTACACAGGTTCTAAGGCGTCATTCCACAAACCGAGCGAACGCTTCGTTCCCCAGCAAGCGGCCACGCGTGGTCAGCCTTACGTAACCATCCACCGACTCAAGCAGGCCGGAGCGGTGCAATTCATCTAGCTCTACCGCGAAGATCGAGTCCACTGGCCTACCGAATCGCCTGGAGAAGTCATCGCGACTGACACCCGCGTTCAGGCGTAGGCCGAGCATCATGAATTCGTTCATCCCCTCTGTGGCCGAGATTTCGGCGCGGTCCGCGATGACGCTCCTTCCCTGGGCGACGCGCTCTATGTAATCCGCCGGGCCAAGCACGGTGGTGTAGCGCATATTCTCCCAGTAGCCGCTCGCCCCCGGCCCGAAGGCAAGATAGCGCTCATCGTGCCAGTAGACCAGGTTATGTGCGCATGGCTTGCCTAGCGTCCAGTTAGAGATTTCGTACTGCTCGTACCCTGCACGCCCCAGGCGCTCACAGATCAGCTCGTACATATCGGCGACTTCGTCTTCGCCCGGCACCTCTATCAGCCCGCGCATGACCCCCACATATAAGGGCGTGTGCTCTTCGACAATCAATGAGTAGAATGAGAGATGGTCCGGCAAGGAGGGCAGCGCAAGAAGGCGCTCAAGCATGCTATCCAGGTGCGCTACGTCCTGACCGGGCAGCCCGAATATGAAGTCCAGGTTTACATTGTCGAAGCCCGCCTCCCGCGCCAGCCGGTATGACTCGAGCGCGCCCTCCGTGCTGTGGATGCGGCCCAGCTTCTTCAGCATGGCATCATCGAGCACCTGCACGCCCATACTCAACCTGTTGACACCGGCACGCAAATACCCCTCGAAATTCTCCAGGCTGATTGTGCCTGGGTTAGCTTCCATACTGATCTCCGCGCCAGGCTTTATAGCGTACCTGCCATGAGCGGCCCGCAAAATGGCATCAATCTGGGCGGGTTGCAATACGCTGGGGGTACCGCCACCAAAGAAGATGGTAGACACCTTGGCCCCCTCACAATCAACCGCTCCTTCCAGGTCCCACGACACTCCCCTCCTTATGTCAGCGCAGATGGCCTCCACAAACGGGCCGTATTTGTCCTCCATCCGCGCATAAGAGTTGAAGTCGCAGTAGATGCACTTCGACTCGCAAAATGGCACGTGCAGATAGAGGCCAACCTGCTCTTTGCGCCAATCATAGCAGGCGCTCCGGCTCGTACTCTCTGCTTTTACTGTCACTTGCATTGCCATAATTTGAACTGGCGGCACTTCTCTTGCGTATTATCAGAGTAAAGGACAACACCTCCATTATATGCGCTCTTCAGCTTAAGACAAAAGTTTGTGATAATCTTGACAATCTTTTGGGGCATTGCTATACTCAAAATGGGAAGAATGCGGGAACCGGCGCAGGACTGACAAAATGACGACTCACACCACTCCACAAACGGGCCTCTCTGCAAAGGCTATCATAGCGCCGGTCAGCGATGATATAGCCAGGATAGACGACATCCTGCGCTCTGTCACCACCCTGGAGCACCCAATATTACGCCAGGCGGTTGAAGCGATTATCGCAGCGGGCGGTAAGAGGTTGCGCCCGGCTATACTCTTTCTCGTTGCCAAGTTTCACCGCTATGACCTGGACCGGCTTCTCCCGCTCGCCGCCGCCATTGAGCTGCTGCATACCGCCTCCCTTATCCACGACGACACGATAGACCAGGCGCTCACCAGGCGCGGCCTCCCAACCCTCAACTCTATGATCGACCCCGGCACAACGGTGCTTGTAGGTGATTACCTTTTCGCGAAGTCCGCTGTGCTCAGCACGATGGGTGGCGTTCAAAGGGCCACGCGCATATTCGCCGAGTCGCTGGTGACCATCTCCGAGGGGGAGATAGAGCAGAAATTCGCGACACACCACCTCGATATATCTATCGAGCAATATTTCTCGCGCATCTACGCGAAGACGGCTGTGCTTTTCGCCGCCGCCGGGGAGATAGGTGCCGTGCTATCGGACGCGCCCGAAGATGACGTGCAGCGCCTGCGACATTATGGCCGCCAGATTGGTATGGCCTTCCAGATCGTGGATGATATTCTCGACGTGCGAGCAACCTCGGAGGAGCTTGGGAAACCGGCAGGGAGCGACCTCCTACATGGTAACGTCACCCTTCCCACCATATTGTACCTGGAGCGAGCCGGGGCGGAGGAGCGCGAGGCCGTTCGCCGTGTGGTCGAAAGGGCCGATGGCCGAGAGGATCTGGCGGAGGCCACTATCGAGCGCATAGTCGCGTCCGACGCGCCTGAGCGCGGCCATGCGATTGCCCAACGCTTCGTGGACGAAGCCAAGGCCTCGCTCGCAGGCTTCCAGGACATCCCCGCTCGCAAGTTGCTCGCTGACCTTGCCGACTTTGTGGTACAGAGGCGGTTTTGAACAAGGAGTCAGGTAATAGGGCAACTCGCAAGCCCCATTCAAACTCCTCCTTCCTGATTCCTGACTCCTATTGACACGCCTTATGAATAAGCTTCTCCAGGGGCTGCGTCCCTACACGGCGAGTGACATCGAAGGGCTGGCCCAACTGTTGGGTGCTGCTGATGCGTGGCCGCCATACCCACCCACGCCGCAAGACCTGTTGAACAGGTGGCGGCACTGGGACTTGAAGCCGGAGCAGGACGTCAGTGTTCTACCTGGGCCTGACGATGGCCTCATAGCCTTCTCCCAATCGGCCGTTTCCAGACGGGACCCCCTTCGCATCGGCATGGAAATCGCCGTTCACCCCAGGCACCAGCGTCTTGGCATCGGTTCGGCTCTGTACGACTTGATAGAGTCCCGCTCCCATGAGTTGCGAGCGACGCACCTGACTTCGACCGTGTTTATGTCCCCAGGGACTGACAAGAGCGCTACCATCCACTTCCTCGAAAAGCGGGGCTTCAAGTGTAATTCAGCGTACTGGCGGCTGCGTATTGACCAGATCAGCCAGGTCGGGCCGCCGCACTGGCCTGAGGGAATAGAGTGCAGGGTCTTCAGGAACGAGCATGACGATGCGGTAAAATGGGCACATCTCGTCACCGCCGCTTTCGGCGAGCACGCCACTCCAGAGATGATACTTGCGCAGGTATCTGATCCAGAGAGCGGTCCCAACGGCTATTTTTACGCAGTGGACAGCGCCACGGGAGAGGAAATCGGCACTAGCCGCGCCCGGCGCGACAGCATAGGCGGCATGCCGGTTGGCTATATCGGCACCGTCGGCGTGCTTCCTGAGTACAGGGGTAGAGGTATCGCCGAGGCGCTCATGCGCCAGACCCTTCTATTCATCGCGAGCCAGGGGATGGACAGCGCCACGCTGTTCGTTGAGGACAGCAACAAGCCTGCGCGCGCTCTCTACGAAAAGATGGGCTGGTATCCCGTTCACCGGACCGACCATTACTGGAAGACCCTCTTGCCCACGCGACACCACGAGCCGCCAGGATGAATAGCGGCCACCATGATGGGCGTAGCGATCTCCAGATAAGTCAGGACGAGACCCTCCTCTACTTGGTGCGCCACGCGGAGACGGCGTGGAACGTCGAGCGCCGCTTCCAGGGGCAATTCGATGTTCAACTCAACAGTATGGGTGAAGAGCAAGCAGAGCAGGTTGCGAACTGGATTGCGAGCCAGCCCGTACGATTCACGGCCATCTACAGCAGCGACCTGCACCGGGCGAGAGCTACGGTGCGGCCCATCTCTGCTCGCCTCAGGATCGAGCCATCTTACAGTGCGGAACTGAGGGAATTGAATTGTGGCGAGTGGCAGGGACTGACCGTGGAAAAGGTGGAGGAGAAGTACCCTGGAGAGTTACAGCGCTGGCGCGAGGATATATGCGGTTACACCCTCCCAGGCGGGGAGAGCATACCCGACGTGCAGCGCCGCATCAACGGCTACCTGGACGATACGATCAAAGCGCATCGTGGTGAAGCTATCATTGTCGTTTCGCATGGAGCTGCCCTCTCCGCATACATTGCCGCAACTAACGTCTGGGACCTGCAAGAGACCTGGGACACGCGCCGGGCGCGGATGTCGAACACCGGCGTAACCGCGATAGCGATTTCTCACACGAGCTTGACTCATCGTATGCTCTTCTTCAACTCTATCGAGCACCTCCCTGGACATACCGATCTTCCCAGCGTTATAGATCCGTTATCCACAGGGCGCACAGGCAAAGCCGCAGCCGAGTTTGCAGTATAATAGAGTCAGAGTTGCCCTTCTGTGGATGGCACAAGACCTCTGTCGGGGCGGTTCGGGAACCGCCCAGGATCAAGCAACCTACCCTCTTTGTTACGGCCCAAAAAGCAGAAAGTATTCGACACAATGACAGTCGCACTGGCCTCGGAGCCACAATCAGAAACGTATGAGAGCGAGTCTGCCCTGTTGATGGCCGGGCGTCCGGTAGCTAACATCATACGCAAGCGATGTAATGAAGAGATAGCCGCGCTTAGTGAGCGTTTTAGCATATTGCCAGGGCTGGCAGTAGTAAGGGTAGGTGACGACCCTGCCTCCCTCCATTATGCGGAGCGTATAACGCAGTCCTTCTCCGCTGCTGGGTTGACCGTTACGGTAGAGTCCCTCCCACCGAATGCCTTACGCGCCATGCTCCAGGCCGAGCTTGCCAGGTTCAGCGCCCTGCCCGAAATAGCAGGTATCATCATGCAGATGCCTCTACCCCAGCAGATCGCCCTCAAGGATGTCATAGACGTGCTCGACCCTGAGAAGGATGTTGATGGGATACACCCTCTGAATGCCGGGCGGTTGGTGCTGGGCCTCGACTCTTACGCGCCCGCCACTCCATCGGGCGGTATAGCCTTGCTCGACCACTATGGCATCCCGATTGCGGGCAAGAGCGCGCTCGTAATCGGGCGAAGTGACGTAGTTGGAAAGCCTATGGCGCAGCTCCTATTGGCACGCAACGCGACTGTTACTATTGCCCATTCCCGCAGCCGTAATCTTCCGCAACTGGTACATGAGGCTGATATAGTAGCATGCGCTATCGGCAAGGCCGGCTTCATAAGGGGAGAGTGGTTGAAGCCGGACGCTGCCGTTCTGGACTTCGGAGCTAGCATGGTTGACGGCCAGATGCGCGGCGACGTTGATTTTGATGAAGCTGTCAAAGTCGTCGGTGCCATCACGCCCGTACCAGGCGGCACCGGCCCCGTCACCAGCGCGATGCTCCTCCGCAACACCGTGAAGGCGATCAGGCGAGCGCTTCGAGCATAGACTGAAGCCCTCATTCGACGGCATAAGGGGACTAATGACTAACACCCTCGAATAACGAAGTACCCTTTTCCCTGTCATTCCGAACGGAGTGAGGAATCTCCGAGCTTGGACGTGTGGAGGCAGCTTTAGATTCTTCGCTTCGCTCAGAATGACAGGGTGAAGCACAAGGAACGTGAATGACCGCACACCCAACCAAGGCAGATGCGCTCTCGATAGCCCAGTCGGCTAAGCTCAAACCGATATCCGAAGTGGCCGCGATGATGGGCCTCAACTCTGATGAGATAGAGTTATATGGCAGCAGCAAGGCGAAGATAAAACTCGGAGTCCTGGACCGCCTCGCTACTCAATCAGATGCGAAGTACGTAGTCGTGACGGCAATCACACCAACTCCACTTGGCGAGGGGAAAACTACTACTTCCATCGGCCTGGCCCAGGGTATGCACCATATAGGCAGGAATGCCATAGTCGCCTTGCGCCAACCCTCACTCGGCCCCGTCTTCGGCATCAAGGGAGGCGGCTCAGGGGGTGGGCGCAGCCAGGTGGTGCCAATGGAGGAGATCAACCTCCACCTTACTGGCGACATCCATGCAGTGACGACGGCGCACGATCTCCTCTCCGCATTCATGGACGCGCATATCTTCCACGGTAATGAGCTGGGTATAGATACGACCCGCATCGAGCTAAGGCACGTAATAGACATGCTCGACAGGTCGTTACGCCACATCATGCAGGGGCTGGGTGACCCAGAATCGAACGGCCAGCCACGCGAGAGCGGCTTCGATATATCAGTCGCGTCCGAGGTGATGGCTATACTGGCGCTCTGCAAATCGTTACGCGACCTGCGCGAGCGCCTGGGCAAGATAATCGTCGCCTATAACCACCAGGGAGAGCCTGTAACTTCCGAACAATTGAGAGCTGCGGGGGCCATGACCGTGCTTCTGCGAGAGGCGATCAAGCCCAACCTGATGCAGACGCTCGAAGGGACACCCGCGCTGGTACATTGCGGCCCGTTCGCCAACATCGCGCACGGCAATTCCTCCATACTCGCCGATTACATAGGCATCAAGTCCACCGAGTTTCTCATCACCGAAGCAGGCTTCGGAGCGGACATGGGCTTCGAGAAGTTCTGCGACATCAAGTGCCGCGTCAGCGGGCTGAAGCCGGACGCCGCTGTAATCGTGGCAACGGTGCGCGCCCTCAAGATGCATTCTGGGCGCTACAAGGTGGTCGCAGGCAAGCCTCTCGATCCCGGCCTGACGCGAGAAGACCTCGGCTCGCTGGAAGAGGGCATCCCCAACCTCATCGCGCATATAGAGATCGTGAGGCGAATGGGCCTCCCGGCGGTCGTAGCAATAAACGCCTTCCCTACCGATACCGAGGCCGAGTGGAGACTCATCGAGCGGGCCGCGCTTGAGGCCGGGGCCGTATCCGCTGTGCCTGCTACCCACTTCGCGAACGGCGGTGCTGGGGCAGCCGACCTTGCACATGCAGTCGTTACAGCCACTTCCACACCTGCAAACTTCGAATTCCTATATCCTCTCGATAAGAGCCTCAAGGAGAAAATAGACACCATTGCCACTCAGTGCTACGGCGCTAGCGGTGTCGAATACACACAGGTAGCCGAGGCCAAAATCGAGTCATACACAGAGATGGGCTACGGCAACCTGCCGATTTGTATGGCAAAGAGTCACCTTTCTCTCTCACACGATCCGAAGCTGAAAGGGAGGCCAACCGGCTTCACGCTACCGGTCCGTGACGTGCGCCTTTCGGCAGGTGCGGGTTTCGTCTACCCACTCTGCGGCAACATGCTCACAATGCCCGGCCTCCCCTCGGACCCCGCTGGAGCACACATGGATATAGACGAGAACGGCCAGGTAGTCGGCCTATATTAAAAATACTTGAAAATATCAGGGTGCGCGTCACATTTTGCGGTCAAGACCGGTATATTCATTTGGACTATTGCCCCCGCGCACGCGCGGTGCTATAATGGGGCCGGAATGCGGAGCAGCACACAGCGCGCATAGAAGCAAAAGTGGCCCGCAAATCTCGCCAGGAGGGGATAGCCTTGCAGAGCGCAACAGGCCAGAGTAAAGGTGCCGGCACCGCCAAGAAGGCGGACCAGGCAGAGCCGATAGTCAAGAAAAAGCTATCTCGCCTAACCATAGTGTTAGCGTTGCTGATCACTGCTGGGACCCTTGGTATACTCGGTCTCGTGCTGTTCGGCATCTGGCCTCCAAAGGAGTCGCCGCGCGAGCCTAGTTTCATAGGACCTACGCCGCAAGCAATCCTGGCTGCCGGCCTCAAAGTCGAAGCTGTGGGACAGCCGGTGCGCGACCCCAATGACAATACTCAGCTTATCCTGACCGTAACGGTAAGCAACAACCTGAATATAGCTCTACCGCGCGAAGGTATACCAATACCGGGCGCGCCTCCACCTAGCGCAGGGCCGGTGAAGCTATGTAGCGTAGACCTGAAGGTTGTCTATTATAAAATCAATGAACAGGGGCAGCGGGAATTAGCCGGGGTGGGCTACGGGAGCGTTGCCAATGTTGAATACGGCCAAAAGAGCGCACCCTATCCTATCTACGCCGCAGAGATAGGCGATTGGCAGCCAGGTAATGAGAACAAATACAAATATGAGATAGTACCTGACCATCTCTGGGCGGATAACGACTGTAGGGAGCCGGAACCGACCCCAGCCGCACGAATAGAGCAGATAGCTCTACGCCCTAGCACACCCTAACCTGACATGCGCCCGGCACAACTAATGTGTCCGGGCGTTCTTTTGTTTAAGTTCAACAGCTACAGACCAGATCACGCCGCTTCGGACTTCAATATTCCCACCAAGAAGGAGACAACCCTGTGCTCAGACAAGCATTCCTCAGTATGTCGAACAGCCGGGAGCTTCAGAACATCGCGCTCCACAACGGCGCGGCGCGCAAATTCGCCCTGCGCTTCGTCGCGGGGGAGACCCTCGACCAGGCTGTCGAAGCCATAGCAGCCCTTAATCAGAAGGGTATCACCGCTACCTTCGACCACCTGGGAGAGAACATCAATACCGAAGCTGAAGCGAGGGCCGCTGCCGATTCGTATATAGAGGTGTTGAAGCGCATAGTTTCCAGTCGTATAAATTCCAACGTATCGCTCAAGCTGACGCAGATGGGCCTCGACATTGATGAAGAGCTTTGCTTCCAGAACGTGGCGCGGATTTGCGAGCGCGCCCGCGATTTGAACAACTTCGTTCGCATCGATATGGAAAGCTCAGCCTATACGGACCGCACGCTGGGCATCTTCCGAAAACTGTGGCACGAATCGGGCTATAGAAATGTAGGTGTCGTTCTTCAAGCATATCTCTATCGCACCGTGAACGATGTCAAGGAGATGAACTCACTCGGCGCGAGGGTGCGCTTGTGCAAGGGTGCGTACAACGAGCCGGAGTCGGTAGCCTTCCCCAAGAAGGCGGACGTGGACGCCAACTATGCGAAGCTGACAAAGCTGCTCCTCACTGAGGGCAATTACCCGGGCATCGCCACACACGACAGTCGCCTGATCGAATATACGAAGCGGTTTGCCGAAAAGCGCGGCATAGAGCGAGCCAGGTTCGAGTTCCAGATGCTATATGGCGTGCGCCGCAAAGAGCAAATCGAGCTGGCGAGTCAGGGCTACAATATGCGAGTGTATGTGCCTTACGGCCATGAATGGTACCCGTACTTCATGCGAAGGCTGGCGGAGCGCCCGGCGAATGTGGTCTTTGTAGTCAGCAATCTCTTCAAGGGCTAGGGGGTCAAGGCAAGTCCAGTATGGATAAACCACAAGAGGCTTCAAGCCCCTCGGAAGCTCAAAACTCCCCGGTGAACGCCGATAGCGCGCGCCCACTAGACGGCCAACCCCCTGCTGCCCCCACTGACGCGCGTCCGGGCGATACAGAGCGCTCACCCAGGCAGGTACGCGTCATGGGGCAGAACGCGACACCTGCTCCTGCTGCCCAACCAGAGAGCACACCTCCCGCCGCAGCCAAGGCACCGCGTTCGGAAGACCACAAAGTCAAATCGGACCTCCGAAGTGAAGAGGTGCACAAGGGCAGCCACCCTGGAGACACCTTCATCCGCTACAGCCGCAGATCAGGGCCATTCAAGCGCATGGGGCGAAACGTGCTGTCGGCCTCACTGGAAGCGGAAGTACCTCGCACTCCCTGGGGCCGCCTCTTCGGCAACATCAAGCGAGTGCTCATCGGCAAGCCCCTCAGCACAGAGCAATCGATGCACGAACGCCTCACCAACGTCAAGGCGCTCGCAGTGCTCTCTTCCGACGCCCTCTCGTCCGTGGCTTACGCCACAGAGGAAATATTGCACGTCCTGGTGCTCGGCGGTGTAGCTCTCTGGACGGGGATGCCCATTGCATTGGCGGTAATCGTCCTCATGGCGATAGTGGTAACATCATACCGCCAGACGATAGCAGCGTATCCACGAGGTGGCGGCACCTACATAGTCGCCAAGGACAACCTGGGCACGCTCCCCGGACTGGCCGCCGCATCCTCCATATTGATAGGTTACATCCTCACGGTTGCTGTGAGCGTAGCGGCTGGGGTAGCGGCGCTGTACTCGATCTTCCCAGCGTTGCAGGACCGTCGGGTCGAGATCGCCATAGGACTAATCGTCTTCATAACGATAGCCAATCTCAGGGGTCTGCGCGAAGCGGGCAACATCTTCGCCGTCCCTACCTACCTCTTCATCCTGGGAATTCTGGGCATGATATTCTTGGGTATCTTCAGACTATTAACTGAGCCGGACCTGCCGGCCAGGTTCGTAGGCGCGCCAGGCGAGATTGTGCCACCAGGTGTGGAGCCTGTGGGCCTGGCGCTGATACTTGTCTTGCTCAGGGCGTTCACACAAGGCTCAGCGGCCCTCACCGGTGTTGAGGCAATAGCGGATGGTGTGCCTGCATTCAAGCCGCCTGAGGCCGACAATGCGCGTAAGACGCTCCTTTGGATGGGTGTTATTTCTATCGCCATGTTTGGCGGCATCACCTATCTGGCTACGTCCCTGGGCGTGCACCCCAGCGAGCAGGAGACTGTAGTTTCGCAGATCGCCCGAAACATCTTGCCCAGCGTATTTGGAGCCCATCCCCTCTGGTTCTTCATCCAGATAGTGACAGCGCTCATCCTCGTGCTGGCAGCAAACACAGCCTTCTCCGACTTCCCGAGGCTTGGCTATTTTCTTGCGCGCGACCGCTTCATGCCACACCAGTATGCCTTCCGGGGCGACAAACTGGCTTTCTCGTGGGGTATCGTAACGTTGGCCGTGCTGGCATGCGTGCTGGTCGTGGTCTACAATGGCGATACGTCGGCGCTCATCCCACTGTACGCTATCGGCGTCATGGGAGCATTCACCTTCTCGCAGGCGGGAATGGTAGCGCGATGGTGGCGCAAGCGGCCACAAGGTTGGAGAGGGGGCCTCGTACTAAACGGGGTCGGCGCGCTCGTGACTCTGATGGTCTTCCTGGTAGCGACGTTGACCAAGCTCGATGAGGGTACCTGGCTGGTAATCATTCTGATTCCGATTATGATGGCAATCTTCCTCGCGGTGAACCGTCACTACGAACGGGTCAAACGCGAGATGGCAGCGGCCGACACTGGCATGGTAGAAACGTTCAAGCATACTTTCATCGTGCCTGTGGCGGGTCTAAACTCGGTGGCGTTACGGGCACTCTCTTACGCTCGGTCACTCTCTTCCAACGTCACAGCAGTACACATCGTCGAAGGGGAAGAGTCTGAAGAAGCGGAGGAATTCAACAGGCAATGGCGTGAGCGGCTCCCTGATACAGATATCCAGCTCGTGATAATCGAGTCTCCATATCGCTCCCTGATAGGCCCTCTACTGGCATACATAGATGCGCTGGACCAGCAACACCCTGACGATACAATCACGGTCATACTCCCCGAAGTTATACCCGCCAAACCGTGGGAGTACCTCCTTCACAATCAGAGTGCCTTTAGATTGAAAGCGAGGCTCCTCTTCCGCCCCAACACCGTCGTCGCCGACATCCCCCACCTGCTCGGCAAAGGACTGGGCACCACCGGACCTGTGACCTTCCCCTGGTTCGGGGTCATCACCCTCATGGTGATAGCCTTCCTGATCTACATCATCTTCTTCAGGACGTGAGCCTGGCAGCCAGGAGCATTGAATAATTCTTCATACATGAAAATGTGCGCCGCGGCGCACATTTTCATGTATGAAGAATATATTGTCTGACCACTTCGCATACTTTAGCGTAGCGGCCTGAAGCCTGGCTGAGGCAAGAGGCCAAAGGCATTTAGGAAGGTGCGGGCGATGAGCGCAACTCCTTGTGGGTTTGCCACTCCTGATTCGTCCGCAAGTGACACCTTCTGCTTATAGTTGGTGGCGCGCTCCAGCACGGCACGGAAGGCACGGTCCACGTCGACCAGGGGCGCAGCCTCAACACCGGCAACCTCACGTATTGCGCGGCTGTAAGCGCGTAGCGCAAGATTGAGCGGGTGGTTCAGGTCGTGGCTTACCGCCACAGGTGTCATCAAAACAGACCGCACACCGGCGCTTCTAAGCTCCCCAATGGCCTCTCCCAGGGCGGATCGAAATACGGGCAAGCGATGCCACTCAATCTCCGGCAGCTTGCCACTGTCTGCGCGAGTACCGAAGGCGTCTTCGCCTATCCTGTGTAACGGCCCCAGGGTCTCATCGAAGTCACTCTCCAGCGTAGCCATGCGCGCCCTGTACTGGTGGAGCAAACCCACCAGGGGAGGCTCGCGGGTCGCGTCAGCCAGCGCCAGGTTGATGACCAGCCAATCAGGGCGCGACGAGGAGAGCAGGTCCAGCAAAGTGCGGGACTTCAACCCCCCGGCAGTCTGCCCAGGCGCGCCCGCGCTGATAAGGTTTAGTCGCAACTGTGGGTGAAAGCGACTCAGCACATCGGAGATGACGCGAACGAATCCGGGATCATCAGGGGAGGTTTGGTCGCCCAAAAACATGACCGCCTCTCCGGGTGAGAGGCGCGGGCCGGAAGCTTCTGGCACAGGATTGGCGGCTATATCCGAACTCTGAGAGTAAAAATCCCAGATTGCGTCACTGGATGTTGCCCGTAAAATCGGCCTGCACTACGGCGCGGTCTTTGGTAGATTCACCTATGAGGAAGAGAGTAACGCCCGCATGGTCCTGTGCCATCGCGGTGGTCACGGTGAACTGTCCCTGCTCGGTAGTCGGTCCATTGAACGCACGCTCGGAACGCGTAATCTCAAACTCGAAGAGCTGGCCTGTGTTCATCAGCAGCGTAAGCTTGTCGCCCTTCCTGCCTTCCTGGAAGAGGGCGGCGTTCTCGGGGGAGTAAGGGAGATACATGATATGGTTGGCGACGCTCCCCTGGAGCCACGTAGCGATGCCCTGGTCCTGGGGCGGTCTCCAATCTGGGAGGAGCGTGTCCCCAGCCTTGACGACGAAGCTGGTGCCCCCAAACTGCAACTGCACGGGCGCTCTTGCTACCGTACCCTGCGTGGCGGCCAAGGCGACAGCCGTCTTGGTGGCTGCGGCGTCGTACGAGGGCGTCGGCGGCGCAGTAGGGGCGACCGCTACAGGCGACAAATCGGAAGGTGTAGAGGCTACAGCCGGAGTTTGCAGGGAACCGTGACTCTCAGGGGTTGCCTGCGGCTCGCTCGTTGGCCCCGTGCCCGGCTCAGTGCCGTTGTGCTCTATAGTTGCGGGTGCTGGCCGGGACTGGAAGGCATTCGTAATTGGCCCAGCGACCAGTATCGCGACCAGGAGCAGTATCAACGCGGGAAATATGAGCTGTCGCCAGGTTGTAGGGACGATGGTGGGAACATCAGCAGCATCGTCATCATGTCCCCCATGCCCCCCACCACTGTGGCCGTGGTCGTCGTGGTCGCCTTCTAGGTCATCATGTGCGCCGTGCTGGTGAGGATCAGGCACGTGCGCGGCGTGTCCCGTAGTTGGACCTGCCTTCGAGGTTTCGGTCGAGAAGCCGCCGGTCTCGCGCCCGGAGTGCCCGGTAGTTGATACGTCACCGGCTGCGCCCCGGTCAGCGGGTCCCTCTTGAGGAGAATCGCCGCGAGTGTGATCGTCTGTCATTCGGTCTTGCCTCAGCTATGTGAATCAGGCTTTGCGCCCCTGTCCGGCGGTTGGGCGGTCCCGCTAGACCGCCCACTCCTCTATCTTAGGGCACGCGGTCCGGTAAGGTCAAGGATGGCAGCCATATACTGTGCATATCGCGCCCAGGGAAGTCCTTGAGCGGCATATCCAATCCAAAGTAGGGGATGACAACTCTGTAATTATCCTTGAGCAGTCGGGAGACGCCAAATCCCTCGTGAGAGGTGGTCAGGCTCCCCATCGCAGTGCTGTTACCCTTCCCCTGCATGAAGTAGACACTTACACCCCTGATGCCCTCCCCTGCATTGAACAGGTTATTGTGATTGCGATCATAAAAGAGCCTGAACGATACGGGCAGGTAATCGACGCTGCTCCCCGGAAGGGCAGGTTTCTCAGGCAGAACAATTATAGGCTTAGCAGGTACCTCGGCCGGGTGGCCCGTGCGAGGTATGTTGGGAATCATCGTCGACTCCGGCTCAGACGGAACAGGTAGCGTCGGCGCAGGCGGGAGCTGCCCTGTTGGCTGGGGCGGCGGTAACCCTCCACCACCCGGCTGGGAAGTGGAAACGGGCTGCGGAGGCACGGCTACCGTCTGCTGTGCAGGTGGCGTCGGCGGTATGCTCCCGGCTGTGGGCGAAGGTGCAGGCGGGCGGGTCGGTTGCACCACCGTGGTTGGCGTGTTACCAGATGGAGGCGGAGGTCCTGCGGTGGCCGTGCCAGGCGGCTGCGGAACACCAGGCGCTACTGCCAGTACCAGGTCGTAAGTTTGCAGCGAGCCGCCTATATCGCCTGCGTTCTTCACCTGTACGTAATAGAAGTCGTCACGTAGCGGGTAGAAGTCCAGGCGCGATGCGATCCCGTCACCTCCATCGTCGTTCTGGGCGAGTACGGTGGTGCCATTGGTGTCGAAGAGGTACATATAGGTATCGAGGCCCGGTCCCAGGTTGGCGGTGCGAATGGTATACACCTTACCGGAGCGCGCATAGAACTTCACCCAGTCGGCGTCAGACGCCGGGCAGATGCTATGGCGCTGTGTGGTGCCGATAAGTATATCTTTCGCCTCGGATGGCAGGCCATCGGTCTCATAAGAGTCACCGCACGGCCCTGATGTCGGCGTGGGGCTATTGGGGTTGAAAGTGGGTGTAGGGGTTGTGGTAGAGGTCGGTGGGAGGCCACCCTGCGACTGGAAGTTGAGAGTGTATTCATAGCCAACGCCGCCGCTGCCGGTCCTTTCCCGCACGCGTAGAAAATAGAGAGCGTTGCCGCTACCATAGAATGTGTAATCTAGACGAGATGCGAGACCCTGTCCGGGCTGAGCATCGTCGTTTTCAGCGAGGAACCGGCCTCCCGAGTCATACAGAGTAATGACCGTATCCACAGGCCCGGTCAGGGCGGAGGTAAAGAGTGAATAGACCTTATCACCACCTGCCTGGAATTGCACCCAGTCCTGATCACCTGCCGGGCAGAGTGAATGGCGCTGAGGGGCGAAGAGCGCGATGTCCCTGGGATTGTCGCGGCTGTCATCAGGCTCGTAAGCGTCCGCACACGGAATGGGCGTAGGTGTGACCGTGACAGCAGTCGCGCTGGCGAATACCGTGGGTGTAGACGTAGGGACCAGAGTAGAATCGGCTCGGAAATTGTAGAGGAAGTTTGGTCCCGATCCACCCTGGCCGTTCGCGTCCGTTATCTGAACACGGAAGAGGCCGCTGGTCGTTGGCCTGAAGTTGATTACACTGTCGCGCGTGTTAGGGTTGTTATCCTCTACAATAAGATTAGTGGACTCATACAGCCTCATCACAGTATCGACGGTCGACCCCTGGGCAGTAGCGCGCAGGGTATAGGTGCTGGAACTGTTCAGCTGGAGGGGGATCCAGTCCTGATCACCTGCGGGACACAAGCGGTGCAACCTGGTGGTTCCGATTGGATGCGTTGTAGTCGACGTTGGTGCGTTATCGTCCTCATATGGGTCACCGCACGAGGCTGAACTTGGCGAACTAGGTATGGAATCGAAATCGCTCCCCTGATCACTGTCCTGACCGTCAGGCCATCGTTGGAGTGCGCGTGTGCCGTCAAAGGGCGGAAGCTGAGGTATGTTGGAAGTAAAAAAGTGGTCCTGGAACCGCTCATAATTGGGCCAGTTGGGATTGGGAGAGCTGCCGAAGTTGACTACATCTATGATGGTATCGGTTGGATTGGTGTTTACCAGCCCCAGGAAGTCTCCATTGCGGTCCAGACCCGTCGAGCCGGTGAACCAGTCACCAAGCTGTGCGGAGCCTATTGCGCGATACTGCCCGGCGGTGATTGTGGGATTGGCAAGATTTGACAACGGTATGGAGTCGTCGCGGTTATAAATACGATAAGTAGAGAGGTCGATAGCAACCGAGCTGTTGTTGAAAAGCTCGAAGTACTCGTTGGTGCCCGTAGTGCTATCATATATCTCGTTTATGACCAGGCCATTAGGGCTGAAGGCCGCGGGAGGAAGCGCATTATTAGGACCGGCCTGTGCGGTCTGTAGAGACGCAAGACTACCTGAGACCAGCAATAGCGTGATCCCCAAAAGAACTGTCTGTAAGTTCGGCTTGAGCATGTGACGTCGCGGCATTCAAAACCCCTTTCTTCGCCCAGGACGAGCCACCTCTGGCTCGAAGGATGGCATGTTGGCAGGTTGGTTCGGGTTTACCCCGACGCCGTTTGCCCTGGTGCGCCCAGAGACAATAGCACGGCACGCTAGATAAGCACGCACACGCTATGATACTGTATTTGGATGGCAGTGTCAATCCCTACTGACGGACGACGGACGACGGACGACGGACGATAAATGATAGATGATAGACGATAGAGGGTGATTACCAAGCGCTCCAAAAGCGAAGCGTACATAGACCTTCTTAAGATGAGCGGTACGCTTTTTTGCTTCTAAGCGGCAATAGGCTTACTGGATGGCGATCAGGTGGCCCAAACCTAACCTGACATGTTAACGAATCTCTATGTCAGGTTAGGTTCTGAGAGTACATTTCTACACCGGAATTGACTATTTTCCAACCCATCATCTATCGTCCGTCGTCCGTCGTCCGTCGTCAAGCGAAGCGCCCCTCTACCCCGCTCGCCCAGAGGATGCTTCGGAAGCGCGCTGGCGAAGCCGCTTGATTACCCTCTCTGAGCGCGCCTCGGTAAGCTCGGAGAGGTCGGATACACCGAGGGTTGCGCATAGCTCGGAAATGGGCATGCCGCACTGTCGCGCCAGCCTGCCTATCTCCTGTATCTGAGAAGAGGTGCTCGACCCGGCTGCGGGCGCGTTGAGAGGCGTAATATTGGCGGCATCACGCTTGAGTGGTTCAGGAACGTGTACAGGAGTGGGTTGTTCGGCGGGCTTGGGAGAGTCCTCATCTATGCGGTCACGCCCGTAAAGGTCCAGACCGATGCCCAGGAGCGAGGCGCACTTCTTCAAGGCGTCGCTACCCGCCGCCTTGTAGTCGTCCGCTATCGAAAGGGGGCGACCCATTTTGGGGCCGGAGGCGTGGCGCTTGATATCCGCTCCCCCGAACTGGGTCTTGACGATAGTCTGCCCCTTCGGCGTGCGCACCGTCAACTTAGCTTCGACTATAACTTCGTCTTCCAGGATTTGCTTGTCAATAATTTCGAAGTCCCAGTTGAAGCCGAAGACCATGTTGAGGCGCTCGGTTACATAGCCGTGCTCGACGTAGGCAAACTGCAAACCGCCCCGCCCCTGGCGCATCTTTATCTCTTGCCTGGGAGTGCGCTGCAAAAGGAAATCGACCTGTGCCTCATCGAGCGTCTGCACAAAGAGACGCTGCTTCTCGCCCTGGAGCGCAAGCGTTGCCCCATCCTGTGGGACCAGCTCCTGATCTGCCGAAAAATCATCTGCGCTGCTCATAGTGTACCCCATTTCTAAGAAGTCTCAGATGATAAAACTATAGCACAGATGTTCGGTTAATGCAATGGGTAACTATGTCTATTGCACTCTACTTACGACGCTTGCGAGGTTTAATGGGCTTGCCCTCTATGGTAGTCTTGCGCTCCGTCTCGAAGGCGACCAGAGACTCTCCAGCCCGCAGGGTGCGATAGCGGACATTCTGGAATTTAGCGTCACGTAGCTTTTTGCGCTTGATCTCGCGGCGCTCGGCTTTGTCAATTGGAGGCATCGGTCTCCTTGCGCATGATGTGATGCGCCATTACACTGCTCGTATGAAACTTGCACGGGTCGATTTCAATTGGCTGAGGACTATCATCACCAACATTATAACAATCGCGGTCGCTACCGGTCTCGCAATGAACCGGCGCAGGAACCGCAACCTTACGCAGTATGAATGGCCGGAAGGCAAAGACGCACCTTTCGTGCAGATCATCGCCCCCGCAAGAAATGAAGAGGATAATGTCGCTCCCCTGCTATCTTCCCTACTCGCCCAGCATTACCCGCGCGGCAGATGGGGCGTCCTTCTGGTTGACGACGCATCTACAGATGCGACTAAGAAGATAGCAAGCGAGATGGATTCCCAGCGCCATGAGTTGAGCGTCATAGCAGCGCCACCGCTCCCAAACGGCTGGACTGGGAAGGCCAATGCGATGTACGCCGGTTATCTCGCAACTCCCGACGAAGTAGACTGGCTCCTCTTCGTGGATGCCGACACGCGACACTCGCCCTTGATGCTTCCTTCCGTAGTGCATGGCACGTTATGCACTAGTGCCGACCTCCTCAGCCTTGTGATCAATGTCCAGATGGAGTCCTTCTGGGAGCGCGTATTGGTGCCCCAGGTCGGGGAGCTTTACACGCTGCTGGTGGGCACGATGGACCAGGTGAATGAGCGTGGGCGCAAAGGCGCTGCCGCGAACGGGCAATGTATGTTGGTCAGGCGGCAACTCTTCGGCGCATTAGGTGCCAGCGAGGAGGTGAGAGGCGACGTAGCCGAGGACCGCGCGCTCGCCCAGGCTCTGAAGGAGAGAGGCTATAATGTCCGGCTCGAATATGGCCGCAACCTTGCCAGCGCCCGCGTCTACTCATCTTTGCGGGATATGTGGAACGGCTATGCCAAGACCCTCTTCTGGGCCAGCGGGCACAACACGCTCAGGGCGCTAGGTGTAATAGCAGCCCTCAGCCTGTACGCGCTCACGCCACCTCTCGTAATCGCTATCTCGCTGGCAAAACGATCAACTAGTCGTGAGACCATTTTAGCGCATGGGGCCATGCAGATGCTCCCCATGCTGGCCGTTCGCCTGGCCGTATGCCGCCAGATGGGGGTGCCCCCTCGTTACGCCCTCACCTATCCCCTCGGCGTAGCTGTAGGCAACGCCATGCTCCTCTTCTCCATGTACCGCGTCCTCTCAGGCAAAGGCGTCCGCTGGAAAGGGAGAACGTATCGGTGACGACAGATGACCGATTACACGCAGAGACACAGAGAGCACAAAGGTAACACAGAGATTATTATTGGTTAATACATATTCTTAATAATCTCTGTGCGTCCTCTGCGTCTTTGCGTCTCTGCGTTTAGACCCTCGTCCGTCGTCCGTCGTCCGTCGTCCGTCGGCTACCGGCTCGGAGTCTGGCAGTTCGGGAAGAAGGTGTTTGCGACTATCTTAGAGGCCTGGCCTCGCGTGACGCGTGCGCCCCAGCGGAAGTACGGTCTGTTGTCCGGCACTACGCATGGCTCTCCCTCTCCGCCGCAGGGGTAGCCTCCCATGATCCCCCTGGAGGCCAGGCGCTGTATCCACAGGTAGAATATGTTGGTATCCGGCACGTCCTCGAAGATTTGGCCGGGAGGAGTGTCCCCGTAGCCCGCCGCATTGGAGACTATCTTCGATAACTGCCCGCGTGTGGCGTTGGAGTTGGGGCGGAAGTACGGGCGATTATTGGGAGGCTCGCACGGCTCGTTCGGGTCGGTGCCGCACGGGTAGCCACCCATGTGCCCTCTCATGCTGAGGCGATTTATCCAGGCGTAGAATGTGCTTGCGGGCGGCACGTCTTCGTAAATCTGCTCTCCGGCTTCCTCGTTGAAGCCAGCAGAGTTCGAGACGATCTTGGCTATCTGCCCCCTCGTAATGTCAACGTTGGGACGGAAGTACGGGTTACTGTCTTCGTCGCACGGCTCCCCCTCCCCGCCGCAGGCGTAACCGGACATTATACCCCTGCACGTCAGGCATCGCACCTGCGTGTAGAAGGTATTGTTCGCGGGCACGTCGGTGAATTGTAGAGAACACGGGGTCGGCGTGGTAAGTACGATCGCTGTGCTGGTCGCAGTTACCACAAGTGAAGTAGAGGTGCCTGTCGCCTGTTGTTGGGTAGGCGTTCGTGTGGCGGTGCTAGACCCGCTCACAACCACAGTAGCAGTTGCGGTCATAGACCCACTTGCAATCGCAGTGATTGTGGCAGTCGCAGACCCACTCACAACCGAAGTAGCGGTAGGGGTCATAGACCCACTCACAGTCGCAGTGACCGTAGCGGTCGATGATGCACCCACGACCGCGGTAACTGTGGCAGTCGCAGACCCGCCCACAACCACAGTAGCTGTGGCAGTCATAGACGGGTTCACAACCGGAGTGGGTGTAAAGGACGGTACGGTGGTAGCCGTACCTTGTATGAAGCATTCAAACGCGACGTCATCGAAGCGTATTGTCGAGGCTGTGGCGTTTTCGTTGTAGAAGATCAGGCGGTAGCGCGCGGCGATGGCCCCGGCAGGTGGTGTCACTCCACCGCTAAAGAACTGCCACCCGGCGACTCCCCTGTCCCCCGCGAATACGTCACTGGTGCTCGCCTGCCCGCAACTGAAGTCGGCGCAGTTATACCAGGCGACCCGCACCCGCGCCGACTGGATGTTGTTGTCCGGCCTATAGACGTATCCCTGCACCTGGTAGGTCTGTGCCGCGACGACGGTGCCCGGAATGTCCTGGTAGATACCCTGTGAGCCGCCGGAGGTCGCGGTAAACGAATGGGTCACAGCCACAGAGTAGATGCCAGAATGAGGATTTGAGCTATCCACAGCAGCGGTAACTCCAGGCGTGGTTGTGACCCAGGGAGAAAGGTTGCCCGTCTCGAAGCCGGGGTTGGCGAGGGCGTTGCAGGGGAGGGGTGGAATGGTAGGGGTGGCCGTAGGCGGTGTCGTGGTGCCCGTGACCGTAGGTGTGGGCGTGGCGAAGCAGGTGCCTACGTACCCTACGCTCCAGTCATAATCGAACACTTCCTTGTAATATTGGTAGCCGGCGTTCGACGCTATCTGTAAGCCGTACTCCCGATTGTTCTTGGAGCTGTTGGCCGAGCCATTGATACTGGAGGAGTGGATGTACCCCTGCGACCCGATGCGCACTAAAACTTCCTTGTTGTGTATGGGGCCGTTACTAGGCTGGCCGATCCTCCCCTGGAGATTTGCCAGGCCGAAGCTGCTGAGGTACTGCACGGTAGCTGAGTTATGCGTGCTGCCGCAGTCGTCGAACGCCGCATCGAGCAGGATGCGGACGGTCGCGCCACGCTGAGCGGCGCGTATGTACGCCTCAAGACGCGGGTTCGGACCATCGAGAGTGCTGGACTGCCAGTACTTGCGCTCATATTGTTGCTCAACCATTACCTCGTCGCCCGCACCCGCGCGATTGACGAGTCCGAGGAGGCTATCAACGTCCCTGAGCGCATTATCGGGGGCCTGCACAATCTCTATGCGCTGGGTCTCTGTGACTACGAGGGGCGTTGGCTTCAGCACGGTATAGCCAGTCTGGTCGGGGAAGGGCGTCGGTGTATAGTCGGGAGGGGGCGTGCCCAGGCCGGGGTATCGCACCAGGTCGGCGTACCTGCCGAGTGCGAAGTCGGTGTCCACCATCCGGCGCGTGTAGGCGACTACATTGGGAGCGTTTGTTATTATCATCGAGCCGCGATTGCCTGCGGTCCCGTTCCCTTTAGGGTCGTTGGGCATGCCCGATAGGGCGAAGTTCTCGCTGCCCGTCAGCACCCAGGCGTTATCGACTATCATGATTTTGGCGTGGACGTTGTTATACCTGTACTGGTCGTCTATCGTACCCGGGTAGCCACTGAAGAAATAGACGGGGATACCAGCCGCCTCCCACTGCTGCGCGGCCCAAAGGGTGTCGTCGTCCGGCCTGGGAGGGCTGAAGCAACACGGGTTCCCTTCGATGGCGATAGTGATGCTTATACCCCTGTTCTTGGCGTCGATGATCTCCGTGACGAGCGGCGCATTATGCCATTCATACGTTTCTATCGTCAAAGATGTCTGAGCGGACCGTATCAGACCAACCACCGCGTCGTAGGTGTTGTCCGGGGCTACCAGGAACTTGGTGGTGACGTTGGTCTCGGTGTACGTTTTGGTGAAAAACATGTCTTCGAGCGAGGGGTCAGTGATGGGCCAGCCTGGGCGGAGGGTCTTCTTGCCGTTGATGTCGTCATACTCACGCCCACCCGGCGTAGGCGTGCCTGAGCCGGTGGGGTCGTTGTCCTGCGCCCAGTCATCGTTCGTATTGGTGTCGAGGAAAGGCCTGCCCGTGACCTCGTCAAGCTTACGATAGAGTATCTGCCCATCCTCTTTGAAGCTAGGTTGCCCTGTCGGGAGGTACGGCTGCACAGAGGTGCCTACCCACCCGGTAGTGCCAGTGCTGCCGTTCTTGTAAACAAGGGTATCCACGTTCCCGGCAGTGTCATTACGCAGGCGGAGAGCATCACCCGCATCCGGGAAGTTGAAGCCCGCTGAAGCTGATGCCTGGGGCACGCCAGGGTCGCTGTCGGTCCCGTACTCAAAATTGGGCGAGAAGCCAAAGAGGATACGGAAGCTGACGGCGTTATTCGCTACCCATATTTTGCTGTTGCCGGGGATGCTCGCTCCTACTGGCAGCGTTATCGCGCCCGTCGCGCCTACGATGCTCCACGAGCCTACGGGGGCGGGACTCGCTCCCATATTGATGAGGCGTACGGCCTCGTCGCTCTGCCCTGTCGCATAAGTCTTATAATAGAGCATGTAAAGGAGCACATTCGACTGCGGGATGGGAGTGTTGGTAGGCCCAGGTGTATTGCTTGGGCCGGGGCTGGGGGTAGGTGAAGGGGTGCCGTCGCCACAATCGTTGGTATCCGATGCGCTGTTTCGAGGGACAATAGCCGACGTGACCATGAAATCGGAATTGTTATTATCGGTGTCCACACAGCCAGCGCCGTTGCGAATATCCGAAGTCGTGTTGCTTATCGTAGGCGCAACACCGCCCCCCTCGAAGCAGTTAGTGCCTGTTCCATAGCCAACGAAGTCCACAACGTTCGCACCCAGTGGGCACGTCCCGGTCAGCAGCGTAATCGAATTCACGAGAGCGATCTTACCGGCAGTGGCCGACATCGCTATTGTGCCGGTGGCGTCGGGGGTTGGCAGGGGATTCCCATTGGCACCGCCCGATACCTCCTGGATCAGGTAATAGCTGCCAGGCGGGATTGTGGCCGAGAACGCAGTCTGCTGCCATGTATTGCCATTTGTGGATGTGTATTGCACCGACCAGTTGTTGACCGTAACAGTGCTGCTTCCACGATTGAAAATCTCGATAAAGTCATTCCGCCAGGGCGCGCCTGAATTGCCACCGCCGCCGTACACCTGGCTGATAATCAGCCCACCACCTCCGGCCCCAGGAGTGTTGGTTGGTCCCGACGTAGATGTATTGCTAGCTGTAGGAGGCACGGTTGTATTCGTTGCGCTGGCCGGAAATGTTGTGTTTGTTGATGTAGGGGTAAAGAGCGCTGGAGTGTTTGTGATGTTACTGGTAGCCGTGGCAGTCGCGGCACCGCAGGGAGTTAGCGCGGAGGCTCTATTCTGCGGTGTGCTGGGCGACACGGTCTGGTTGCCAAAGTCTGTGACGTTATCGTCGCTATCTACGCATTCGTTGATGCGACGGTAGCTACGGTCCGTATTAGCACTGCCGAATGGAGGCAAAACTGTGCCTTCAAGATAAGCAGAGCCTGTACTCATTCCAACCTGGTCGATAATCGTAGCACCGTTGAATATAGCTATACCGCCATCGTCGGTGATACCGGTGCTGTAGCTTGGGGGGTCGCCAGCGACGGAGCCTGTGTACGCCGCGTTGACGGCGAGGTAGTGCTGGCCTGGCTGTAGAATGGTCGAACTTGATATTGTCACGCGCGTGCTGACAGCGCCACCACCGTTCGAGCCTCTGATCAGCCACCCGCTTATGTCAACCGGACTCGCGGAAAGGTTGAACAGCTCAACGAACTCATCGCTGGCACCCGCCGGACCACGAGTGCGAAACTCGCTGATCACCACAGTAGTCGAGTGCGGACTTTGGGCGCTCCACTCTCCCACAGGCAGAGCAGCGCTCGCGCCCGTAACCCTGCCGGCAGGCGAGCTCCCCGCCAGGACCAGGGCCAATGCAACCATAGCCCCTGTAACTACGCTCAAGGGGCGAGAGAACCGCGTTTTCGACACAACAGCCATCTTACGTTTCTCCTTACACTGAGGCCGAAGGTCCGGCCCTCCTCTCACTCAGCGTGTAATGCTCAAGTGAAAGGAAGACCGAACCTTCGTGCTGTAGCGATAGGTTACTGCTCAGAGGGCGTCCGGCAGCTACTGCCTGGCCCCACCCCCTTACCTCCCTGGGAGGATAGGGGGTATGCCGGGGGTGCAGTCTACAGGGAAGAAGGTGTTCGACACTATCTTCGCTGCCTGCCCTCTCGTGATGTCCGTGTATGGCCGGTAGTATGGCCTGTTCTGGCCGTCGCACGGCTCCATCGGGTTCACACCACAATCGTAGCCATTGATGATACCTCTCCTCGACAGACGCTCGATCCATATATAGAACGGGTTAGAAGGAGGCACATCCGCGAAGGTGAGAGTGCCTGCGGGCGGGGTATCTGAGAAGCCGGCAGCGTTAGAGTCTATCTTTGCCATCTGCCCTCTCGTCAGACTGTTCTCCGGCCTGAAGCATGGCACTCCCGTAGGACACTGACCAGCTGTGTTGTAGCCGGTAGCTATCCCGCGGTTGCTCAGCCGCATGATCCACATATAGAAGGGGTGCGCGGGTGGCACGTCTGTGTAAACCTGCCCGCTCACTGGCTCATTGAAGCCCGCAGAATTGGACACGACCTTAGACATCTGCCCCCTGGTGATTTCAGCATATGGACGGAATGTGCCATCGCCATACCCAGAGATGACCCCCCTACAGTAGAGGCACTTGATGTAGACGTAGAACGGATTGTACTGGTCAACGTCTGTGAACGGCATCACACAAGCAGTTGGTGTGCTGCTCGGCACTGTTGTAGCAGTCGGCGGAGTGGTAGCTGTAGATGTAGGAGGCACTGAAGTAGCTGCGGTGGTAGAAGTAGGCACTGCTGTAGAAGAAGGTATAGTGGTGACGGTAGGAGGCACAGGCGTAATGCTGGGAGGTACGATGGTATTGGTCGCTGTCGCTGGCACTACGGTATTGGTAGAGATTATTGTGGTAGCTGTGGGTGCTATCGCAGTGCTGGTAACAGAAGGTACGGCGACCGTATTTGTAGAGGTAGCACTTGCAACCACTGGCGTGTTGGTACGCGTTGTAGTTGCACTGGCCGCTACAGTGGTATTTGTAGAAGTAGCGCTGGCAGCCACTGCCGTGTTGGTACGCGTTGCAGTCGCGCTGGCTGCTACTGCCGTACCGGTAGGTGTAGCGGTTACACAAGCACCGCCAGGTAGACCTGTTACCGTGGCTGTGTACGATGGACAACCTGCGTTCTCCGTGAACTCCTCGACCACCAGGTAGTAGGTAGTGTTCGCGGGGATTGTCAGTTGGTAGCTAGACCCCAGGTTGCTGTCTGCCACGTATGAGGTGCAGGAATTGCCGGGGGTAGGTACAGCCGAGTATACCTCGGAGTAGACGCAGGCAGAGTCGCTCAAGGTGACGGTGACACACACGGGTGCGCCTGTATTGTTCACCAGAGTGTATGTATCATAGTGGAACGTACCCGTTAGTTGCCCGGGGCAAGGAGTGGTAGAGCCACAGGAGGAAGTAGCGCCGAGCACGCTGTTGTGCGTAGGCTCACTCCCATCTATAGAGCCTGTGAACGTTACCGGCCCACTGGACGTGCAGACTGTCGCTGTAGCGCTGGCTGCTATCACCGTGTTGGTAGCAGTGCTGGTACGAGTAGTGGTAGCGCTAGGTACTACTGCTGTATTGGTGCCGGTGGCTGGCACTGCCGTGTTGGTGGCAGTGCTGGTACGGGTAGTGGTAGCGCTAGGTGCTACTGCCGTATTTGTAGAAGTAGCGCTAGCAGCCACGGCCGTATTGGTAGCTGTTGATGGTACTGCTGTGTTCGTGGAAGTTGCGGGAAGGCTGGTGCCTGTGGGTGTTGGCGTGGCGCCTACAAGAGTGTAACGCGAAACCTGTGGATCGTGGTCACTGTCCTGGTTCGCGAACTCAGAGTTGACGTGTAGCGGATCGAACTCGGCCAGGGCAGCGAGAAGATTGCTACTCACGAGTGTGTTATCGAGGTCCTGCGAGTTGCCGTCGAAGACATAGCTGTACCTCTCAGGCAGGGCAAGCGTCTCCATGAGATTCTGGAGCACGCCTCCACCGAGTGGGCTGCTTGGGCTACCCGAGGGCGTGTCTCCCTCGATTATGTTTATCGTCGCTGAGAAGTAGAAGTCGTTCATGTCGCCAAGCACGACTACGTTCGCATTGGCATTCACGGCCAGGATGCTATCGACGAAGTTGTTGATGATCTGGGCCTGCTGGTTGCGCTGCACTTCAGACGAGCGGACCGGCGGCTGGAAGCGCCCGAAGAGCGGGTGGTCGCCACCCTTCGAGTTGAGGTGGTTGCCGATGATGAAGAGCTTGTGGCCGTTGTAGGTGAACTCACCTGCCAGCGGCTTGCGGCTCGCATTGAAGGCGGTGTTGGTAGGATCAACGCGGCCAGGGCTGAAGGCAAGCTCCGGCCCGCCCGGCCCGCTCACTACGCTATTGGCGCAGGTCGAGCAGCCGCCTGGGCGGTCAATGAACGCCACTCCCCTGTCGGTGCGGAAGAGGAAGCCCTGGCGGATATTTCCACCCGGCTCGCCACCATCCTGGTCGTCCACCGGGTTGACGTTGCGGAACTGGTATGTAGGTCCACCCGCGCTCTGGATGGCGGAGATCAGCATGTTCCAGGTCGTTGATGCATCAACCACCGTGCTGCCCGTGCCGCCAACAGTACCGTCGTTGTCCTGTATCTCCTCGATGGAGATGATGTCGGGCGACTTCATGTTGTTGACGATCAGGCCCGCCAGGTTGCTGAACTGGGATGGCGGGTCGTTCGGATCGAGGTTTTCGACGTTGAAGTTGCCTATCACGATTTGGTTGGGGCCAGGGGTCGCGGCGACTTCCCGTGTGAGGCCGCTCGAAACCCCACTCAGCGCCTGGGTGATTTCAAGCTTGAAGTTGCCAAAGTCATAGTTCATTACCCCTACGGCGGGGCCGCTGAAGTGGTCGCCCACATTGACCGCGGGGGTCGTCAGGATAACGTCGTTGAGAATGATGCGCTCAGGGTTGAAGTCGTTGGGCTGGATTATGACGCCGCCGCGAGTGGTGCGTACGCCGCCGTTCGCGCCGTCGTCGCCCAGCACGGGAATCTCACCGAAGCTGTTGCGCGGGCCAACCGCCACAGGGTTGTTGACCTGCACGCGCATCGCCTCGAGGCTCTCGTAGAAGTCAATGCCGTCCTGGGTTACGTCGAATACGCCGCTGGTCTCAACGTCTCCCGTAGCGTCATCTTCGATTATGGTGTTGGGTGGTATGCGCCCGCCCGTGCCTAGGACAACCGGGGTCGGCAACGTATTGCCCGTTGACTGGACCGCGATGACCGGCGAGCCGATTTCGGTAATGGTCAGGTTGGTACTGCTCGCCCCGCCTGCGCGGAATTCGGTTACCGTACCACTCACCGCGACCATGTCTCCAACGGCGACCGTGCCTGTAGGACTTGTCGATGTGAAGACGAAGATGCCCTCTGAGGTGGCGTCATCCGCATCACTTGTGGGGTCTTGCATGTAGAAACCATTGGGAGCCAGCGCTGTGACTATACCCGGCACGTTCGCTACGGCCTGGCCCTCGAATGGAGAGCGATGCTGAGAGGCCTGAATCTGGCGGATGCGAATAGGAGTCTGAGTTGCAGTCGCCGTTGCGCCGCCGGGCGTGTTGGTGGATGTGGGAGAGAAGAAGACCGTAGGGGTTGCCGTTGCTCCGGCTCCACAAGTGTTGAAGCCATCAGGATTAGGCGCAGCCTGCAAGTATGTGTTGGTGTTGCGCGCTCCGCCTGAGCCGTTGGGGCAACGCTGGTTCGAGTGTCCGGTGCCGTTGCCGCCACCGTTCTCATCTACCTGGGGCTGGCCTGCGTTGAGTAGGACGAGCAGTCCCGGGTCGTCAGGGTCGGCGGTGTCATAGACGATGGCGTCAATGAGGTTGGCTGTAGTCACGGCGGTCCCATTCGGGAAGCTTGTAGCATCACCGTTGTAGAGAGCCACCGCATCTTGACCGTTCTGCAAGAAGTCACCGGCGAACACCAGATCCACGCCAGGCACGCCTGCATTGCCGAGGGTGAAGTATCCCGCACCGTTCGTGCTGAAGGTATCGAGGTCAAAAGCGGCATACGAAGTATCGACCGCGCCGTTATAGAAGACTACCACCTTCCCGGTGAGGGAAGTGTTGCCCACTCCGCCATCATATAGCTCCACGAATTCCATGGCGTCGGTGCCGACTTGATCGGCATCAAGCTCGTTGATGATGAGGCCGGACGTGACGGCGGTGGAAGTTGCTGTGGGTGGCACTGCTGTGTTGGTGCTGGTGGATGTAGTGGTTGCCGTGCTCGTGTCAGTGGCGGTAGAGGTAGAGGTGGAGGTGGCAGTCTCCGTAGCTGTTGCGGTGGCTGTAGCCGTTTCGGTCGCTGTTGGAGTTGGAGTCTCCAGGACAATTTCGTCGGCACCGATTTCGGGCGCAGTGGCGCTACGCGTCTGCCCGTCGAAGTCGGTAGTGACGGTCCCTATAGGCGTGCCCGTGTTGTTAGCAGGAGATGGAGGAGTTATGTGCAGATCCGTCGTCGAGACAAAGAGCGGGTCAGCAGAGATAGAGTTGGCATCCTTGCCCGTCCCAGCCTGCCATGCCGCGAGGTCAACACGGTCAGTCCCGGTTCCACCTCCGGCGGTATTTAGCAAAGCGCCAGTAAGGCCAAGGGTAGCCTGCGCTCCATTTACATACAGGTCGTTGTAATTTGAGGTGAGATTGGCGAAGGTTGTGTAACCCACGCCGATGGCATAGCTTCTGCCGCCCGCGCCGCCGCCTGACTGCGTCTGCGTGTTCATCAGAATGTTATTTATAACGTTGATGGGCTGGTCCGTGCCGCCGATAGCGAGGCCGAAACTTCCGTACTGAGTGGCGGTCGCACCCCTATCGCCGGTCATCGAGACCGAGTTGTGGTAGATGTTCTGCGTCGAGCCTGCAATCGGGACGGCGTAGATGCCCGCCACGATGTCTCCCAAGTTAGAGTTGGCGATAACGCCGGAGATCATGTTGTTGACTACCGTGTTGGTCCCGCTCGTGCCCGACTCCAGAGCAATACCGGCTGCCGAGAAGGTATTGGTTTGCTGGACTACGCCGATAGTGTTCCTTGAGATGAACGCATTAGTGAGGTCTATGGGGGTGGAAAGAGTCGTGCCGAGAGCTTGCGTTCCGGCACCGATGCCGATAGCGTCGGCGGACTCGGCTGAACTGATACCGGAGATGTTGTTCTCCGTAATTTGTATCCCGTCGTCGAAGCCGACGAAGATACCGACGCGACCGATGCGGCTCGCGCCCGTTGCGGTCATCACGTTACGGGTGATTACTACGCCGGTGTTCTTGTTGAGGGCGCTCACTCCAACCGAGTAGATACCATAGATCGAGGAGCGCAGGTCGCAATTCTCGACGCGGTTATTGTCGTTGTCAGCGCCGGCGGTGCCAAAGGTGTTGCCACCGAAGGCGAGGCCGATGATGGTCGCCGTTGCAGAACCGCCCCAGATATTGACATTCTTGACTGTGTTGTTCTGTGCGCCGTTCGTGCCTGTCATGAAGCCGATGCCGCCACCACCGCCGGTGTTGGTCACGGTCAGGCTGCGGTCGGTACCACCCACCAGCGAGCCGTCAATCGTAACCATATCAGCCCCGAAGAACGGGATCATGTAGCTGGCCGATGAACCTGTTATCGTGCGCGGCGCGCCGCTCGGCTTGATAGTTACGCTGAATCCCGCGGCATATTGATTTAGTGCGACGGTTCCAGTCTCTCCAGCCAAATCAGAAGTGATGTTGAGGGTGATATTACCGGCCACCGTGCCATTGTTGAGGGCCTCAAACATGCCACCCGGATTGGTCAGGGAGGTAGCAGTTTGGCCTGTGCCCACACTATAAGCACCGGAGAAAGTGTTCCCCGCGTCTACAATGGTCAGGACCGCACTGCTCGGAGTCCCGAGCGTCGCGCCGCCGGTCGGGTTTGACAGCGCGAGGTTGACGGTCTCGTTACCTTCAAAGACCCCGTCGGTGCAAAGCGTAACGGTGAAGGACTTCGCCGTACCGTCCAGGTCAGCCCACATTAGCGTACCGGAGGTGGGAACGTAATCAACGCCCGCCGTGCAAGATGCTCCACCTGTCGCTGTACCGCCCGCGACGGTCGCGTAGTCAACCGTAACTGCGCCGTTGACGCCGCCCGCACGGGTCACATTGATTGTGGCAGTGCCCGCCGTTTCGGAGGCGCTGTAAGTTGCAGAACTAAACTGCAAAACTCCAGGCCCCACAGGCGTTACTTCGTCCGCACCGATATCGGGAACGCCTGGGCGCGCCTGAGCGTCAATGTCGTCAGCGACGCCCGCAACCGTGACCCCCGCACTCTCATTTGGCGATGTAGTCTGAATGTGCAGGTCGGTAGCAGAGAGATACTGCGGGTCTGCCTGGATTGAATTGGCATCCTGTGGAGTGGTGAGCGCGAGCTTCCAGTTCGCCAGCGCAGCAAACTCGGTGCCTGGTGTATTTCCTGTTCCGGTGCCCAACCCTCCCGTTCTCAACTGCGCGTTGCCCGCATTGATGTAGTAGTTGTTGTAATTCAACCCGCCTGTGCCGAACAGGTAGGCCGCAGAGTTGAGGGTAATCGCGTAGTAGTGGTTAGCCGCAGTGTTGGAGTTCACATCCAGGTAGATGCTATTGTCCATCACCGTGAAGTTGGCGTTGTTTGTGCCGTTTAATCCCGGAATACGTATGGCATTGCCGTAGGTTGTTGATGACGCGGCAGTGCCGGGGTCCATATCACCAGTGATGCTGATTGAGTTGAAAACGATCTTGTCCGTATTGCCGCCTGCGATACCGATGCCGACGAGTTGGTCGCCCGAAGTTCCGTTGCCGCGAATGTTATAGATAAAGTTGTTGGCGACGACGTTATTGGTCGCAACACCACTGCCTGTCGTGGCTAATTTGATTGCGACCACGGAGAATGTTTGCTCTTCAACGATATCGTGAATAACATTTTTCGTCACAGAGTAGGTGTTTGAGGTGATAGTTGTAGTATCAGTCGTACCCCACGTTTCGCTGCCGATACCGATACCTACACGGTCCGCACCGCTTACGCAGCTCTGCGCTATGACGCAACCTACGAACTGTATGGTGTTACGGCTGACGGTCGCGCCCGTGTCGGCCTGCAAGAGTATGCCTGTCTTGCCGATCGTATCCGCGCCAAACGCAGCTGGGCCGATTATGTTGTCGGTGATAATTGGAGCGATGTTGAGGTCGGTCGTTGTGCCTCTCGTCACGATTCCATAACGCGACCTTATGATACGATTGGCGATAAACGAGTTGTTATCGTTGTCAACGCCATTTGAGGTGGTACTAATTGTCGTGCCACTCATAATGATGCCGAAAGTCGACACGGTGGTGGTATTCGGATTGGCTCCGCAAGCGAGCTCAAGGTTGCGGATGACGTTATTGCTCGCGCCGTTACCCGCCGCCACACTTGCCAGCCAGATGGCGGCAGTCGCTGTCGATGTGTTGCTGTTGATAACGCTCAGGTTACGTCCCGTGCCCGCGATGCGCCCGTCAATCGTCACATTGTCCGCGCCATTCAGCTTTATGATGGCACCGACGATGGAGCCTGTAATCGTTCGTGCCCCTCCTACCGGGGAGATAGTTATGGAGGTATAGCTCGGCCCCGTGCCACTTGCGTTCAGAATTGCGGAGGCTGTCTCTGCTGTGTCGCCACAAACGTCAATGGTAATAACCCCTGTGTGCAACGTCCCGCCATTGATTGCGGTGAAGGCCAGGTTAAGTGACGCATACGCCGTCGGAACGCCGGCGAGCGTGCCCGTGCTCGACTCGACCTCAATCGGCCCCGCCGTGTCGCACACGCCTGGGGCGGCAGGACGGTCGCTCAAGCTACTGGCGTGAAGGGAAGTGGGGTCTCCCGGCAGTTCCGTTTTACCCTGCCCGGTCTGGGACACCGGAAGAGCCATATTCCCCTGCCCACTATAACTCTGCGCTTGATTCTGTTTCGGCGAAGAGTTATTGCCGGTGGGCAGGCCCGCGAGCGCCCCGCCCGCCGGAACCACCACTCCTATCAATAGGACGAGCATTATTGCCAGGGTCCCTAGTCTCTGCTTACCTCGTGATTTGAACGACATCGAAATCTGCTCCTTCCTTTTTCCCCTCCAATAACGACTCCGCTCGCCACCGGACGTGATGGTACGCCCCCGATTACAGACCGGTATGCGAAAGAGTAAAGCTGTGCCTGGGTAAATAGACTCCCCTTCGATTCGATAGAGTGGCGTATGGGTGTGAACGAATTAGGCAGAATCTTAAGCCCGTGCAGAATACGCAAGACCTCTGGGGTCCAGGCAAGCCCTATTCTAACAGAGAATCTTTACTGAGTCAATGGCGAGCTAGATCGGGGAGTGGCGAAAAGAACAGCCAAGGAATAAAATGGTGGAATGGAAGAAGCACCAAGTCTAACAGAGCCAGCTTGCCCGTACTGCGGGCAGAGCCGTTGTGTGGTCAAAGCAGGTCTGAACAACAAAGGTGGCAACCA